>NZ_LT629731.1:349056-994556 GCF_900104575.1 Bacillus tuaregi | reverse complement strand
GGATTACCTGCTCAGCAAGCTTAACCATTTCAAACAGTTCCTCTGTCTTTTTCGTTACCTTATCAACCGTCAGTACAGCCAACTCTAAAAACTCCTGCACAACAGGTATATCCAACGGCTTTTCTTCCAGCTTTTTCATTACATCCTTAATGCTATCATGTGCATCCTCTAACAGATATTTATATTCCTCCGACACACCAGGAATATTGCTGTTAGAGATTAAACGAATGGTTTCGGCAACCTTTTTCTTAAGCTCTCTTACTTTATCACGTGCAGCCAATTCATCCTTACGTAGAGCCTGTAGCTTTTGACTGAAAGCAGCTTGTTCAACAACAAGCAGATCCAACATCTCTTTGACGCCTGCCATTTCTTTGCTCAAATGTGAATAAGCGGTAAGATTCTCATCCAACTTATATTCTAACAGCTCATAGCGTTTAAATAATTGATCTAACTGTTTGGCTAATGATGTTACAACCTCTAAATCAGCATCTTGTAGATGGTAGCTAGCTTGAACATGGCCAAGTTCGTGATTTAATTCACTATTCATTCTTTTAGCTGACTGTAGCTTTTCTAAAATTTCCTGGTCGCGCTGATGAATTTCATGCTTTGCCATTACTTCTTTTTCCAGCAAATCATATACAGCATCAATACTTTCTTTCCATTTTCCCACTTTTTCCTGAACTTCTTCCATATCCGCTTCTTCGATGATGATCATTATTTCAGCTAATTCCTGAGAGATTCTTTCTACTTCCTGTTCGACTTCAATATGGTCTAGAACATATCCTTCAGCAAGCATCTCTTTATAGCCTTCGGTCAACTCCTGAAGCTGGGAAGGAATGGTTGATTGACATTCCATTAGCAAATTAGGAATAAGCTGCATATCCTTCTTTGTTTTTTCTAAATTATCGTGTATAGTCATGACAATTTCACGTGCTTGTAAGTAATTACCGTTACTCGTTTTTTCTTCAAAATCAGCAAACTGATTTGATACTGACTCAAGCCTTTTTTCTAGACTTTTCTCCATCTTGCCGAAGGAATAGCGGTGGGCTAAAAGTGTTTTTTTGCT
This sequence comes from Bacillus tuaregi, assembly GCF_900104575.1. Taxonomy (NCBI): domain Bacteria; kingdom Bacillati; phylum Bacillota; class Bacilli; order Caryophanales; family Bacillaceae; genus Bacillus; species Bacillus tuaregi. The sequence goes on along the minus strand of NZ_LT629731.1, from coordinate 993,490 downwards.
TTCACGATAGATTTCCTTCAGTTCCTCTATTTCAGTCCGATTTTTTTCTTCGCTGCCTACCAGTTCCTGTAATTCATCCAAAAGTTCCTTCATTTTTGCTTCAACATTTCCTAAAACAGTACTGATTTCAGCTTGCACAGCCTTTGCTTTTTTAAAGCGATATTTATCAATATGCTCTTCCGCATCAAACAGTAGCTCTTCAAGGTCCGGCAGCTGAACTGTAATGATTTCATCCCAAGTCTTTCGCCAGCGTTCAAACCGTTCTTCTGTTTCACCGTTCATATTTAATTGCTTTACCTTTTGCAACTCATCAAGTACAGGGCGAGTGGTAATGTCTATCTTCCACGCTTCGAGCCGATCTGTTTCCTTATAATGTTTTTTCTTCATAAAAAATCCCGCTAGGAATATACAAATGACGATTGCAATTCCCCCGATTATGTATTCCATTGTAAGCCCCCTGTTCTATAACGAGCTGATTCTGTATTTTCATTTAAAAGTTTTTTATTATTTAATAGATTTAGATTCATATAAATACTCTAACATAGATTACACTCATGAAAACAAGCTTTGAAGTGGATTAAGGAAGAAGTATGAAGAGCCGAGGTTCTCATAAATCTATGTGAGGCTCTGTGCATGTTCTTTTCAATGTTTTTATGATACCATGTAAACGACGATTTTTGACTATTAAAATTTAATTTTTTGTAGAATTATTTACATGACTTTTTTCGACGTAATATTAATGACTTTTTATCTCTTTCAAAAAACATTATTTATATTATCACAAAAGTACAAATTTTTTAAATAATTAAACTCTTATTAAAATAGAATTTGGGGGATTCACATGGTAAAAAAAGACGGTCATATACATACTCCATTTTGTCCGCATGGGTCAAAAGACAGCATAGAGAAATATATAGAAAGAGCCCTTTCTTTAGGATATACAGAAATTTCTTTTACAGAGCATGCACCACTCCCTGAGGGGTTTATTGATACAACACCTACACAGGACAGCGCTATGTCGTGGGAAGATTGGGAACATTACGTTGAAGAAGTCGAACGTGTTAAACAGCTATATATAGGGAAAATCAAAATTAATTGCGGTCTTGAAATTGATTTTATCGAGGGTTTCGAAGAAGAAACGCGAGAGGCACTTAATAAGCTAGGACCGAAGTTAGATGATGCCATTTTATCTGTTCATTTTATCAAACAAGAAGAAAGATATGATTGCTTAGATTACAGTCCACAGAACTTTGAGAAAATGATTGCAGTCTATGGCTCTGTCGAAAAAATCTACCAAAGGTACTACAATACTGTGCGATTATCTGTAGAAGCCGATTTAGGACCCTATAAACCAAAAAGAATCGGCCATATTACCCTTGTGCATAAATTCCAAAACCGCTTTCCCTTTCATGGAAATGAGAAAACGGCAATTTCCCCATTATTACAAGAAATAAAAAAGGCAGGTTATGAACTTGATTATAACGGGGCAGGTACAGCAAAGCCATTATGCCGAGAACCCTATCCTCCTAATTGGGTAATTGAAGAAGCAATGAAACTACAGATTCCACTTGTGTATGGGTCTGATGCCCATCAAGTAAAGGAACTGGGACAAGGAAGCGAACAACTGTTAGTGTCGTTCTAATATATAGCGAAGACCAGCGCCGCCTGCATGGACTTTGTTCGTCCTTCGGATTGGAACATGATTCACCGTAGGCGGCGCTACATGATAGTTTCTCTTCACTTGAGAAGGAATCAGGATACCTTCCAGCCATTTCTTAACCTCAAGATAATATTTATCAGCAAAATAGCTTTCGTGAGGCAGAATATGCAGTACTTCCGAGATATAATGGCTATTTAAAAACGGCATCGACAGTAAGCCTTTTAATTGAATAATAAAAAAATGAATATCCACTTTTTTAAATTCCTTCCGTGACATGCCATGCTCCAGTATTTTTGAAAACAGATAGCGCTCTTTCGTCAAATAAGTTGACATCATTTCACGAACCACCTGTGTATCCAAGGATAGCTCTCGGAGAATAAACCTTGTTAAATGTAAATTTTCACTTTGGAAATGAAGTATATTTTCAATAACCTTCTGCATACAAACATAGGCATCTGACTCAAGGACAGACATCCCCTTTTCAAACTCACTTAAATAATTCTCATAATAATCAGTAAAACAATATTCTAAAAGACCATTCTTATTTTGAAAATAATAGGATATATTCGCCACATTCACTTTAGCTTTACCAGCAATATCTCTGACCGTTGTTCCTTGAAATCCTTTCGTATTAAATAAGAAAATAGCAGCTTGGATGATTTCCTCTTTCGAGTTCTTTTTCATCATAAATCCCTCACTATTATTGATTTAACTTCATATAACAGAAGTCCTCCACTTCTACAAGTGGAAAAGGGCGAAACTTTTCTATCTATACAAAATTCGCCTTTCTGTGCTGCAATCCTTTTAAAACAACTCGACAAATGTTATGAGTATTCATGCTCATTCGCTTTGTTTAGCAGATTGATGGGTCTTATTCTGTAGAATTTACACAATAGGTAGTCATAAAAAAACAACTCCGCTAATAAGGAGTTGTTTTAAGGATACTTCTTTTTCTATTAAATGATGTTAGCAGGGCTCGGTCACTACTTTATTTTTACCTGTTTTCTTGGCCATGTAGAGGGCATTATCGGCACGTTTAAATAGATTTCGATAATCATCCCCATCCTCCTTTTTCCAGCAGGTCACACCGCAGGAAATCGTGACCGATGGATCGGTTGATTCCCTTACCTTTCGGACTAAACGCTCGGCAATTTTCACGCCTGTCTCAAGTGGAACTCTTGGGAGGTAGACAGCCAGTTCCTCACCACCCCAGCGGGCTCCGATATCCGTACCACGTATATTATCATGAATCACATTGGACACTTGAATAATTACTTCATCTCCCACTTGATGACCATACGTATCATTCACCACTTTAAAATTATCAATATCAATTAAAATGAAGACGGCTCCCTCATCAAACTGCATTGACTGATGAATCTGCTCATCCAAATACTTACGCGAATACAGCTTTGTTAAATGATCAGTGACCACTAATCTTTCTAGCTTTTCTCTTAAAAGCGTATTAGTGAACGCTAATGTTGAATGATGTATAAGAGAGAGAAACAGCTTATATGTATCAAATGAAAAAGCATACGAATCTCGATGAAGAACAAGGACAAATCCATTTAAGACGTTAGATTGACTCATCGGTACAGCCATTGCCGACTTATAGAGCGTCACATGCTTCATTTCGTTCGGCAGCTTTAAATCACCGATAAATAAAGAATCTTGCTCTGATTGTATTTTTTCATAGAAATAATCAATATAGGATTTGGCATCTTTTGTAAAAAAGAAACGAGTACTACCTTGTTGAATATGTCTTTGTGAACCTTCGGCATTAAATTGGATAAACCCAACTTCTTCAGCCTTAAGAGATTTCACAATTTGATCTGCCATGTAAGCCATGGTTTCAGTCAGACGAAGATTTGAATTTAGATGATGACTCGTTTCATTAATCAGTTGTAAATCTGAAATTAAGCGCTTAGACTGTTCATACAGCTGAGCATTCTCAATAGCTCCTCCAGCAGTATTTGCTAGAAGAGTAATAAATTCAACTTCATTTTTTGGAAAAACAAGCGTATTAGGTGATGTTACCTGCAGGACTCCATAGACACCTTGTTTTCCTTTTAACGGTGCGTATAAGATTGCTTGTCGCTCGGTGACAGACACTTCAAATTGAATGGTTCCAGTCACATAGGACTGCATAATCGCTATGTTATTATTTGTATAATTAAATTCTTTAATGGGTAAGCCATCGTAGCCTTTATGATCCTGTGAGAGAAACAGAAGATAGGAAAAGGATGGATAGACTTTCTTTAATGAGTCGATAATTTCACCTAGCACCGACTTCATATTCATAGTAGAATGCACTTTTTCAGTAACACGAAACAGCTGTCTGTATCGTTTTTCCTCAACAATGAGCTTGGCAAGCTTTTGAGCCTTTTGCAGAAACAGCCCACATTCAATACTTAACTTTTCAAGAACTTTCTCAGTTAATTTTGAACAAAACATGCCTTCTTCCTTCAAGACGAGATAGCTTTGGATAGTACCATTATTTCTAACAGGAATCAATAAATCATATTGGTCAAAGGCCTCAAAATTGAAAGGTCTTCGGTAGACTTTTTGATGCATTTCTAATGCTTGATGAATTTCCGAGGTAAAATGAACTGCAGCGAGGTTTCGTTTCCTTTCTGAATGGGTGGAAGCCTCCACAACCAGCTGTTCGTTTTTTTCATCAAAATGAAAAAGCGTTACCTCTTCAGCCTGCATCAACTGTTTAATTGTCATAAGCATTTCTTCCAATATAGAATCATATCGCAATTGATGGTAATCTGTAGAGATCATATCAAAAAAACGACTTTTTAAATTCAGAATGATACGTTCCTCGAGCAATTCCATAGTAAACCTCACCTAATTTTTATCCTGATTCTTATAACTAGCCGTACATATTTCTTATGATATATTATACATGTACATAGATAAATTTACCAAACATACTATGAATGTCTATCATTTTCTTTATATAAAGGCGAAAGCTATTATGATCCGCACTTGACATTCAATCCACAATAATTATATAATACTCTTTGTGTAAAATATTGCAGCATATGTGAATAGTTTTTTGGCATCATTTTGTTCCTCAAATGCATTCGATGGTGTATTGAGTAACCCTCTGCTGCTAGGGCGAAGGTACATGAAAACAAAATGTCCAAGGAAGGTCTCACATCTGTTTTTATTTTACCAAAAATAAAAACATAGAGGAGGAGTCATTCATGGCTCGTTATACAGGTCCAAGCTGGAAACTGTCTCGTCGTTTAGGTATTTCCTTAAGCGGCACTGGTAAAGAATTAGAAAAGCGTCCTTACGCTCCTGGACAACATGGTCCAAACCAACGTAAAAAACTATCTGAATATGGTTTACAATTACAAGAAAAGCAAAAGCTTCGCCATATGTATGGTGTAAACGAGCGTCAATTCCGCAATCTTTTTGATAAAGCCGGAAAAATCGCTGGTATCCACGGTGAAAACTTTATGGTTCTTTTAGAATCTCGCTTAGATAATATTGTTTACCGTTTAGGTTTAGCTCGTACTCGCCGTCAAGCTCGTCAGCTAGTTAACCACGGTCATATTCTAGTAGATGGAAAGCGCGTTGATATTCCTTCTTACCGCCTACAACCAGGCCAAACAATTGGTGTTCGTGAAAAATCACGTAACCTTGACATCATCAAAGAAGCAATCGAAGTGAACAACTTTGTCCCTGATTTCTTAACTTTTGATGCTGACAAATTAGAAGGTACTTTCACACGTTTACCAGAGCGTTCTGAATTACCAGCTGAAATTAACGAAGCATTCATCGTTGAGTTCTACTCTCGTTAATGATACGTTAAAAAACCTTGCCATTTGGCAAGGTTTTTTATTATGTTGTCAGGCAACATGTTGGATTAATATTTTATTAAGTAGTATTTCTTTTTACCACGGCGAACGACTGTGAACTGCCCTTCAATCCGGTCTTTTGCAGTCACAAGATAATCTGTTTCGGTTACGCGTTCTCCATTAATAGATATAGCCCCATTTGTCACATCTTCTCGTGCCTGTCTTTTGGATGGTGCAATTTTTGCAGCGATTAATAAATCAACAATGTTGATGTCTTCACCTGTTGTATGCTCATAGGATGGAACATCTTTAAAGCCTTGTTTAATTTCCGCTGCTGTTAGGTTTTGAATTTCACCTTTAAACAACGCCTCAGTAATTTTCATTGCCTGATCAAGTGATTCCTGACCATGAATTAATCTTGTCATCTCTTCTGCTAACGCTTTTTGCGCTTTACGTAAATGAGGCTCTGCTTGAACAGATGCTTCCAGCGCTTCGATTTCTTCCTTCGATAAGAAAGTGAAAAACTTCAAATATTTGATGACATCCGCATCAGCTGTATTGATCCAGAATTGGTAGAACTCATACGGAGATGTTTTTTCAGGGTCCAGCCAAACTGCTCCGCTTTCCGTTTTACCAAATTTAGTTCCATCTGCTTTAGTCACAAGCGGAATCGTTAAGCCAAATGCCTTTGAGCCTTCAGGTGCCATTTTTCGAATTAATTCCAAACCTGTAGTGATATTTCCCCATTGGTCACTGCCGCCAACCTGCATCTTACAATCATGCTTTTCATACAGGTGTAAGAAATCCATTGCCTGTAAAATGGTATATGTAAATTCGGTGAATGAAATTCCTGTATCCAGGCGATTAGCAATCGTGTCCTTTGCCAGCATGTAATTCACCCCAACATGCTTGCCGTAATCACGCAGGAATGTCACGATGTCCATGGAGCCAGCCCAGTCATAGTTATTGACCATAATGGCGCCCTGTTCGCCCTCAAAATCAAAAATGTGACTCAATTGTTTCTGGATGCATTCCACATTATGCTGGATCACTTCCGTTGTTTGCAGTTTACGCTCTTCACTTTTTCCACTTGGGTCACCGATCATCCCTGTGGCTCCGCCCACTAAAACAATTGGACGATGTCCGTGCTGTTGGAATCGCCTTAACGTTAAAAATGGTAATAAGTGACCGATATGCATACTGTCTGCTGTCGGATCTACACCGCAATATAAGGAAATACTCTCCTTTTCTAATGTATCTTTAATACCTTCTTCATCTGTTTGCTGGTAAATAATACCTCTCCATTGTAAATCTTCAAGTAAAGTCATTTCGATGTTTCCTCCTAATAAAAAAATAAAAACGCCCCTGCAAACATGCAGGGACGCAAGCATTATGCGCGGTACCACCCAAATTGGAGATTATAGTCTCCCACTCAATAAGGTAACGGATTAACCGTTCACTAATACTAAAGCAGCATGGATTATTCGCTACCAATTCATAGTGAAAGCTCAGGGAGGTAATTCATTCCTTCTATATGCACCAGCTTACAGCAGCCGCTGGCTCTCTTAGGCAGGGATAGAGGCACTACTAGATTCCCATCTTTGCTTGTTTTTAGATAGTAATATTGCATTTTTACCATAGTCAGCAAATAATGTCAAATGATATCGGTAAAATTCCGCAAATAGCAACAATCTTTTCGGTTTCCCCCTCTTGTTTATGCTATAATGAAGGGTGATTTTGGAGGGGATCAATGAATGAAAATTGAAAAATCGAAATATAGCAGTAAATTTAAGAGGTTTATCAATCTGTTGAAGGATAAACAAACAATCAAGAAAGCCCGCATTACCTACCAAGTATTATGGAATCTTGCCCTTATTTTTATGATTGTAGTTGTACTTGGAGTCTTTTTTGCAGGCGGTCTAGGAGCAGGTTATTTTGCATCGCTGGTAAAAAATGAACCCATACGCTCCTATGATAACATGAAAAAAAATATCTATAACTATGAAGAAACCTCTAAACTATATTTCGCTAATGATGTCTACCTTGGTAAGCTCTACACTGACCTCGAACGGGAGGAAGTGAAGCTAAAGGATGTATCACAGGATTTGATTAACGCGGTTGTAGCAACAGAGGATGAATATTTCTACGAGCATGGTGGGGTTGTTCCTAAAGCAATCCTGCGAGCAATCTTTCAAGAGGTCACCAATTCTTCTGTCCAGACAGGAGGCAGTACACTTACCCAGCAGCTTATTAAAAATCAAATCTTAACAAATGAAGTCTCATTTGAACGAAAAGCAAAGGAGATACTACTGGCACTCCGGCTCGAAAAGTTCTTTTCAAAGGAGGAAATACTTGAAGCCTATTTAAATGTATCGACTTTTGGACGTAATTCATCGGGGAGAAATATTGCCGGTGTACAATCGGCGGCAAAGGGAATATTCGGCAAGGATGTAAGTGACTTGAACCTGCCACAGGCTGCGTTTATCGCTGGTTTGCCACAAAGTCCTTTTGGATATACACCGTATACGAACGGCGGTGAAATTAAACAAAATCTTAATCCTGGGATTTCGCGAATGAAAACCGTCTTAAACAGAATGTATACGGACGGAAAAATCTCAAAGCAGCAATATGAAGAGGCCCTCGCCTACGATATTACCAAGGATTTTATTACGATTCATGAAAATCCAGTCGAGCAATATCCATGGGTGACATTCGAAATTGAAAAACGGGCTACGGAAGTCATGTCATATGTGTTGGCAGAAAAAGACGGTATCACGAAGGACAAGCTGGATGGTGACGCCGTCTTAAAAGAAAAATACCTTGCCCTAGCTGATAGGGACATCCGTCAAAATGGCTATGAAATTCACAGCACAATAAATAAGGATATTTATGACCGATTTACAGAGGTTGTAAATAACTTCCAATACTATGGAAGCGATAAATCTAAAACGTATACTGATCCTGAGACAGGCGAAGTAAAGACGGTTAGTGACCCAGTAGAAACTGGAGCCATCTTGATAGAGAACAAAACAGGTAGAATCATCAGTTTTGTCGGCGGACGTGATTATCATCGTGAGCAGATCAACCATGCAACGAGCGCAAAACGGTCGAATGGTTCCACGATGAAGCCCTTGCTTGTCTATGCACCTGCTTTTGAACAGGGAACCATTTCTCCAGGTAGCATCCTACCTGACGTGCCATTAAGATTAAATCCTGGGTCAAGCAGACCTTGGCCTACCAACTACGGCGGTGGGACTCATGGGCTTGTAACAGCCAGGGAAGCGTTAACTAGATCCTACAATATCCCTGCAGTTAAAGCATATGTGGATATTATTGATACGAAACCGGCTCAATACCTCGAAAAAATGGGCTTTACCTCTTTAACAGAGGGTGACTATGTGAACCGTTCAGCTGCCCTTGGCGGACTGACAAACGGCGTCTCTGTTGAAGAAAATACGAACGCTTATGGCACCTTTGCCAACAGCGGTCAATTTATCGATGCTTATATGATTGAAAAAATTACGGATAAAGAAGGAAATATTATCTTTCAGCATGAAGTAAATCCGGTACCGGTTTTCAGTCCTCAAACCGCCTATTTAACCTATGATCTGTTAAGAGATGTTATTAGCGGTGGGACAGCCACATCCTTAAACGGGCGCTTAAAATTCAGCTCTGACTGGGCAGGGAAAACAGGTACAGGTCAGGATTACAAGGATTCATGGTTTGTTGCAACAAATCCAAATGTCTCATTTGGAGTTTGGAATGGTTACGATGAACCAAAACCATTAGAGCTAAGCTATAAAGGACTTTCATATGGTGTAAGAAATATTTATCTTTGGGCAGATTTAATGAATGCAGCCTATGACATTGCTCCAGAATTGGTAGACCCTAGCGAAAGACAACCAATGCCGGAGGGAATTGTAACAAGAACCTTCTGTGCGGTATCAGGCGGCTTAGCAACTGAGGCATGTGCAAATGCCGGACTTGTCCGCACCGATCTCTTCAATGCTAAGTTTGTTCCTACTAAATCGGACCATAGCTTTGATAGTGGAAAATTTGTTACAATTGGTGGCAAAAAATATTTAGCCCTTGATTCAACACCTGCAGAATTTGTCCAAACAGGCGTTATCCTAGACTCTGCTGCGATTCAAAAAATGCTCGGAATTTCAGCAAATCAATTGGCATCGTACAGCAACGGCTTGGCAAATGCAATTGTTCCAAGTTCCAGCCTCCAGGATAACGGAAGTCCTCCTTCTGCACCAGGTATTGCCGTTTCAGGAAATACCATTACATGGGGAGGCAGCTCAGAATACGATATCGTTGGCTATAGGGTCTATAATGGTGGAAGTAGAGTTGGGACGATTCAAGTAGATGGTTCCTACTCATTCCAGGCAGGAACTGGTACCTATTATGTCACTGCCGTAGATATCGCCGGAAATGAATCGGCACCATCTAACTCAGTTACCGTTGGCCAGCCACCAGCAACACCGGTTGATTCTGAAGCTCCTGATGATGGAACGAATACAGAAACCCAGCCGCCAGCTACTCCACCTAATGAACCTGAAACAGGGGAACAAGGTACTGAAACACCTCCTGTTCAATAGCTAAAAGCGGGTATCCCAATAAATGGGATACCCGCTTTTTCATGTCTCATTAATCTTCCATTGTAGAAAGGTCACCTGTTGGTAAATTTAGCTCCCATGCTTTTAACACACGGCGCATAATCTTACCACTTCTTGTCTTCGGCAATTTATCACGGAACTCGATTTCTCTCGGCGCTGCATGCGCTGCAAGTCCTGTTTTTACAAATTGACGAATATCTTCGATAAGCTCCTCTGATGGCTCATATCCATCTAAAAGGGCAACAAATGCCTTAATGATTTCTCCACGGACAGGATCCGGCTTACCGATTACTCCGGCTTCAGCAATCGCTGGATGCTCTAGAAGCTTACTTTCAACCTCAAACGGTCCAACACGCTCACCAGCAGTCATAATAACATCATCAACACGGCCTTGGAACCAGAAGTAACCATCTTCATCCATATATGCCGAATCTCCAGATACATACCAGTCACCAGGCATAAAGTAAGAATCATACTTTTCTTGGTTATTCCAAATCGTATACATCATGGATGGCCAGCCTTTTTTAATCGCTAGGTTACCCATACGATTAGGTGGTAGAACATTTCCTTGATCATCAACAATGGCTGCTTCTACACCTGGAATTGGCTTACCCATTGAACCAGGCTTCACTTCCATGCAAGGATAGTTACAAATGACCTGTGCACCGGTTTCAGTCATCCACCAAGTATCGTGAATTCTTAAACCAAATACCTTCATTCCCCAGCGGACAACCTCTGGATTTAATGGCTCACCAACACTTAAAATATGTCTTAAATTCGAAAGATCAAATCTCTTAACCACTTCATCACCAGCACCCATTAACATACGGAATGCAGTTGGGGCACTGTACCAAACGGTTACACCATAATCCTCAAGCATTTTATACCATGTTTCAGGATTGAAGCGACCGCCGACAATTAAATTTGACGTACCTGTCAGCCACGGTCCAAAAATTCCATAGGCTGTTCCTGTTACCCAGCCTGGATCAGCCGTGCACCAATATACATCCTCTTCTTTTAAATCAAGAACCCATTTAGCTGTTTGATATTGTTGAATCATTGCATTATGAATATGTAAGACACCTTTAGGTTTTCCAGTCGAACCAGACGTATAATGCAATAGCATCCCATCTGTACGGTCAACCCATTGAATATCAAGCTGTGTGCTTGCTTCGTTCAATTTTTTATTGAAGTCGATAATTTGACCATTTTCTTCTACATCGTCACCGACAACAAAAATATGTTTTAATGATGGCAATTCTTCAACAGGTATACGCGCTAAAAGTTCCTTTGTAGTCACAATCACTTTTGCATCACTGTCTTCTAGACGGTCACGTACAGCACCTTCCATGAATGCTTCAAATAATGGACCAACAATCGCACCAAGCTTAATCGCTCCTAAAACAGCGAAATATAACTCTGGAGATCTTGGCATGAAAATGAAAACACGGTCTCCCTTTTCAACTTGTGCATACTGTTTGAAAACATTACCAGCCTTATTGGAAAGCTCCTTCATTTCCTTAAACGTATATTTCTCTTTTCTTAATCCTTCATGATAATATAAGGCTATCTTGTTTTTTCTGACACTTTCTGCATGCTTGTCGATTGCTTCATAAGCAATATTTACTTTTCCAGTCTCATACCAAGAAAACATCTTCTCTGTTTCCTGCCAATCAAAACTATTATACACTTCCTCATAACTAGTAAGATTATAGTCCCCTTTTAGAGATGGCAAAACTTCCAATTTCATCTATCTTTTCCTCCTTTTTGTAATTTCAAATCTATTATATAACAAATTTAAAATTTTCTCAATTTTTAAAATATTATTTATTAAAAAAATTTTTAAATATATTTATCTATTATGTTCAAAAATAATTAATTATGTAAATAGACTAAGGTAACATTTATTAGTTAAAAATATTGTATAATGGTGTTAGTACATCCTTAATTCCTTTTAATCCCAGCTTATAAAGATTTATCCACCGATTTTTATTGAAGAGTATTAAGGGGTAAAGAATATTTATGGCGGTGAATAAAAATTTATGGAACATAAAAAAACTTACTATTCAAAAGAATTAACAACCCCTGTTGGCACTTTAATTGTTGAAGGACCGATGTCTCCAGAGCAATTGTCAGAACTTGAATTCGATACCGGTCTTGTTGCCTTTCGCCCTCCTAACAAACAGCATGAAGCAGTCATTGAGATTGCTAGTTTACCAGAAGGAAGAATTATCATTGCAAGATTAGAAAAAACCATTGTCGGCTATGTGACCTTCCTGTACCCTGATCCACTTGAGCGCTGGTCAGAAATAAAAATGGAAAACCTGATTGAATTAGGGGCAATTGAAGTGAGCTCCCATTATCGTAGTCTTGGGGTTGGCGAAGCATTGTTAACCGTCTCCATGATGGATGATGCTATGGAGGACTATATTATTTTTACAACTGAATATTATTGGCATTGGGATTTAAAAGGGACAGGGCTAAATGTTTGGGAATACCGTAATATTATGGGGAAAATGATGAACGTTGGAAATCTGGAATGGTACGCCACAGATGACCCTGAAATTTGCTCACATCCTGCCAACTGTCTCATGGTACGAATCGGGAAGCGAGTAAATTCAGAATCTATACAAAAATTTGATAGTTTACGTTTCATGAATCGTTTTATGTATTAAAATATAGGTAGAAAAGGGGGAAATTAACATGATCGTCGAAGAAATTATGAAAACGAGGATTATTACGCTAACTCAAGATCAACCTATCCTAGAAGCAACGAAACTCATGCTACAGCATAAAGTCAGACATCTTCCAATTGTCACAGATGACCAATATTTAATCGGATTAGTATCTGACCGAGATATCCGTGATGCAACACCTTCCATTCTAACCGATCCAGAGGAACAAAAGGATGTCCTTCAGAAACCGATTAAAACTATCATGAAAACCAACCTGATTACAGGACACCCGCTCGATTTTGTGGAGGAAATTGGCGCTATCTTCTATGAACATCATATAAGCTGTCTACCAATTGTAAAGGATAAGAAATTAGTTGGAATTATCACGGAGACCGATTTATTACATACATTGATAGAACTTACCGGGGCCAATCAGCCTGCATCGCAAATTGAAATTAAAGCTCCGAATCGTGCCGGTGTTCTGAATGAAATAACTGCTGTCTTTCGTGAATTAAAGGTTAATATATTAAGCGTACTTATTTACCAGGACAAAAAGGATGAAGGCTATAAAATCATTGTGATTAGAGCACAGACCATTAACCCTATTAGTTTAATAGAGCATATCAAAAAGGCTGGATATCAAGTTCTTTGGCCAAATTTACCGGGTATTGTAAGATGAATGATGATTCAATCTTTATCTATTCACCTGAGCTATTAAACTATCGATTTAATGCACATCATCCTTTTAGTCCACTGCGCTTGAAATTAACGTTAGACCTATTAGATAAATGTAATGCGATTAATAGTAAACAAATAGTACCACCAAGACCAGCAACAAGAGAGGAATTAATTCTGATTCACGATCCACAATTTGTCGATGCAGTACAGCTAGCAGGAGATGGGAAGCTTTCCTCCCAACTTGCTGAAAGCTATGGCTTCGGTACCGAGGATACGCCAATTTTTCCAAATATGCATGAGGTTACTTCCTTAATAGTCGGAGGAGCCCTTACGGCTGCGGATTATGTGATGAGCGGAAAAGCAAGGCATGCTCTGCATCTTAGCGGCGGCCTTCATCATGGTTTTCGTGGGAAGGCATCCGGTTTTTGTGTGTACAATGATATTTCTGTCATGATTAAATATATTCAGGAAAAATATCAAGCCCGTGTCCTTTATATTGATACAGATGCACACCATGGTGATGGGGTACAATGGGCCTTTTATGATGATCCAAATGTATGTACACTTTCGATCCATGAAACGGGCCGCTATTTATTTCCCGGAACTGGTAATATCAGCGAAAGAGGACAGGGTGCAGGCTATGGTTTTTCCTTTAATATTCCAATCGATGCGTTCACTGAGGATGAATCGTTTTTGGATTGTTATCGAAATGCGGCCTTTGAGGTAACAGAGTTTTTCAAACCAGATATCATTATTACACAAAACGGCGTCGATGCTCATTATCTGGACCCCTTAACTCACTTATATTCAACTATGGCTACCTTTAAGGAAATTCCAAAGCTTGCCCATGAACTTAGCCATCAGTTTTGTGATGGAAGATGGATTGCTGTGGGTGGCGGAGGCTACGATATATGGAGAGTTGTTCCAAGGGCCTGGGCCTCTATTTGGTTTGAAATGACGGAAAACCAAACCAACACAGGAATTCTTCCAGAGGAATGGGTGACACGTTGGCAGGAAAAATCGGATGTGATTCTCCCAACTAACTGGGAGGATAATGAGCATTTGTATGAAGCCATTCCAAGAAAAGAAGAAATTACTGAGAAAAACAAACAAACACTTGAAAAAGCATTATATTCGATTCGAAAAGAAAAAAAAGCATAAAATAACAGGGAGTTCTAGCTTGAACTCCCCCGTTATTTTTAATTTATAGCCTATTTTGTTGAATCCCGCACCTCAATCCGATGTGGCAGAACAACGATTAAATCGTCTACTTCCTCTTTGTTCATTAGCTTTGTTAATAAACGCATCGCTACAGCGCCAATATCATATAACGGCTGTACAATCGTCGTAAGCTGCGGCCGCACCATCATCGATAATCTTGTATTATCTGAGGTGATGACTTCAAAGTCCTCAGGGATACTAAAGCCTTTATCTTGGGCACCATGAACAACACCCAAGGCCATTTCGTCTGAACCAACCATTATGGCTGTAGGGCGATTACCTGCTTCAAGAAGCTTTTCAAAAGCCTCAATCCCAGAATCATATGTATAGTCCCCTTCAGCTACTAGTTCTTCATTATATTCAATACCAGCATGAGCTAACGCTCTTTTATAGCCTGCGAGCTTTTTATGAACATTTATCGGATCATGTAAAGGACCGATTGCCAGCCCAATAGATTTGTGTCCCTTTTCAATAAATGTGCTCACCGCATCAAATACCGCCTGTTCATGGTCAATATTAACCGAAGGTATTTTCTCTGTTTCCTCAATAGAACCCGCCAATACAATCGGCACAGGTGATTTTTCAAATTCTTCCACATGTTCCTTCGTAACATTTCCACTCATAAAGACGAGACCGTCAACCTGCTTGCCTAGCATTGTATTTAACAGGTGTAGCTCCTTATCTTTATTTTGGTCTGAATTACTTAAGATAATGTTGTATTTATACATGGTTGCAATATCTTCAATTCCCCTTGCCAGCTCAGCGAAGAAGACATTCGAAATATCAGGGATAATCACCCCAACCGTTGTAGTTTTCTTACTTGCCAACCCTCTTGCCACCGCATTCGGTCGATAACCTAAACGATCGATAACCTCTAAAACCTTTTTCCTTGTTGTTGGCTTGACATTTGGGTTGCCATTTACTACCCGTGATACAGTCGCCATCGAAACATTAGCTTCTCGAGCAACATCATATATCGTAATATTCATATGTAACACTCCTTTATGCTCTTAATCATAATCAATTTTTCGGATGTTTATTCTATTATATTACTTTGTTCTAAAATTCACGAACGAATTGTCAAATGAATAAATTTAATCCAATTAATGATAAGAATTCAATAATATTACTTCTGTTATTAATCATACGATAGAGAGCCACATCTCGCAATGTCAATTGTTTTTTTATCTCACATTTCATCATTTTTGAATTCTTCTTGACCATCAAGTCTCACAAAGAAAAACTTTCCACGTTATTGTGGAAAGCTTTCTTGACCTAGCTTGCTATGCTTTTATAAAAACAGATTTCTGAATTTCATTATAAAACTCATCAAATTGCTTTAGGTCCATTTGTTGTGCAGAGTCAGAAAGTGCGACGGCTGGATCTGGATGAACTTCAGCCATAACACCATCTGCACCAATTGCTAGAGCTGCTTTTGCACATGGAAGCAATAAATCTCTGCGGCCCGTTGAATGGGTCACATCCACCATAACTGGTAAATGGGTTTCTTGCTTTAAGATAGGTACAGCTGAAATATCTAATGTATTTCTTGTTGCTTTTTCATATGTCCGAATACCACGTTCACAAAGAATAATTTGACCATTTCCCTGTGACATAATGTATTCTGCAGCGTTAATGAATTCTTCAATCGTTGCCGACAGACCACGTTTCAAGAGGACTGGTTTGTTAACTGCCCCTGCTGCCTTGAGTAATTCGAAGTTTTGCATATTACGGGCCCCGATTTGAATAACATCGATATAATCAAGTGCCGTTTCAATGTCGGTTGGTGTGACAATCTCACTGATCACAGCCAAATCATATTCATCAGCCACACGTTTTAATATCTTTAGGCCTTCAACCCCAAGACCCTGAAAGTCATACGGAGAAGTTCTTGGTTTATAAGCCCCGCCACGAAGAAGCTTAAGTCCTTTTGCTTTTACCGAGGCTGCAACCGCTGCTACCTGATCGTATGATTCAACAGAGCAAGGTCCGAAAACAAAGGAAGGGGTTCCCGCTCCAACCAATTCACCTTTTAGATCGATGACGGTGTCTTCTGATTTTTTCTTACGTGAAACGAGCAGTGCTTTACGATGATCATCCTGCTGTAGCTCTAGTCCCGCTTTAAAAATTTGTTTAAATAAATGTAAAATAGTTGAATCCTCAAAAGGACCATGGTTATTTTCAATAATTTGGTCGAGCATTTGACGTTCGCGTACAGGATCGTAACGGTTTACCCCTTGTGTTTCCTTTACACGTCCGATTTCCTGAACTGTTTTAGCCCGCTCATTAATTAATTGTAAAATTTGAAGGTTTTGTTCTTCCACTTTTTGTCTTAATTCATCTAACTGATTATTACTCATGTGTGCCCGCCCCTTCTCTGTCGATAACAAAATAATAACACTTCTTTATCGACTAACTAAAATGTGATACATTTTTTATGATTACGGTTATTATATATGAATTATCAGTCAATGTCACGAACTATTTCTTTTCTGCTTAGACGCTTTTAAGCACTAAAGTAAATTTGTATAAATCAATAAGAAGGTGCATCCTCTTGGAAGAACAAAAGAAACTATTTGCCTTAGATATCGGAACTCGCTCTGTTGTTGGTATTATATTGGAGGAAGTTAGCGAAGAAAGCTACCAGGTTATCGATATTCTCATAAAAGAGCATACAAACCGTGCCATGCTGGATGGACAAATCCATGATGTGGTCGCGGTTTCTAGGATTATTTCTGACATTAAAGCGGAGCTTGAAAGAACACATGGACCGCTTAAAAAAGTAAACGTAGCAGCTGCCGGGAGAGCCTTAAAAACTGAGCGCGCTGGTGTAACTGTTCCGATTGCTGGAAAACCTATGATTCAAAAAGAAGACATTCTCCATTTAGAGTTAAGTGCTGTTCAAGAGGCTCAAGCGATTGTTGCCGAGAAGCAGCATAATGCTGAAAACCATCAGTATTATTATTGTGTTGGTTATTCTGTTCTTCATTATAGGCTTGATCATGAAGAGATTGGCAATTTAATTGACCAACAGGGAACAGAAGCCTCAGTTGAAATTATCGCAACTTTTCTGCCACGGGTTGTCGTCGAATCCTTAATTGCCGCTCTTCATAGAGCTGATTTAGAAATGGAGGCTTTGACACTTGAGCCAATTGCTGCTATCAATGTTCTAATCCCGCCTTCCATGCGCAGATTAAACGTTGCCCTTGTTGATATTGGTGCCGGCACCTCTGATATTGCGATCACTGATATGGGAACCGTCATTGCTTATGGAATGGTTCCGATTGCCGGTGATGAAGTGACCGAAGCGATCAGTGATCAATATCTGCTGGACTTCCCTATAGCAGAACAAGCCAAAAGAGCATTACTCAAAGAGGGTGTCCTTACCGTAACAGATATACTCGGTTTTGAGACTGAAATGACCAGAGAAGACGTGGTTACGACCATTACACCTGTGATTGCAAAATTAGCTCAATCCATTTGCGAAGAAATTTTGCGTCTAAATAATCAAAAGACACCTAAAGCGATTATGCTTGTCGGCGGTGGCAGCCTAACCCCCAATATAACGGCAATGCTCGCACAAACAATGCAGCTTCCGGAAAATCGAGTCGCCATTAGAGACTTAAACGCTATACCTGCTGTTTCCATTGCCGACCATATTGACAAAGGACCAGAGCTAGTCACACCAATCGGGATTGCCATTACAGCGCAAAAATCACCTGTCCATTATCGAACCGTCTATGTTAACGAGCAGCCCGTCCGACTTTTTGAAGTCAAGCAATTAACCATCGGCGACAGTCTGCTTGCGAGTGGAATAAAATTAAATAAGCTATATGGTAAACCAGGGATGGCCATGATTATTTCCCTCAATGGGCAAAGCATTACGTTTCCAGGCGAGCATGGGGAAGCTCCATTACTATATAAAAATGGAATCCTATCGAGCCTTGATGATCCCATTGAACATGAGGATCAGTTAACCGTCATTCCCGGTCGGGATGGAAAAAAGCCAGTTATCTATATTAAAGATCTACTAGATGGTATCCCACATAAAACGGTCATGATAAATGGAACTTCCTACACGGTTCATGCACAAATTATCTGTAATGGACTTCATGCTAATAGTGAACAATTAATCTCAGATCGTGACCAGATTGAATGCAGGCTTCCAGAAACCATCGAACAATTACTTACCGCTTTGGATCTCCAAGCTGAGCTTGATAAATTACGTCCGTTTCATCTTAATCTTAATGGTAAGGAAACCTTTATTCCTCCTTTTTCCGGCAAGCTTTTTCGAAATGGTATAGAGGTAAAACCAGGAAGCAGCTTTGAGCACTTGGATGTCCTAATCATCGAAGATAAAAAACAGCCAACAGTAAGAGAGCTAGCAGAGGTAAAGCAAATTCTTCTTTCACAAAGCATCCCTGTTTCGTATAATGGAAAACCGCTTACGATGACGAAAAGAATCACCGAGTTTACAAGAAATCAAGAGGTATTATCAGAAAATGAAGTGATTGCAGACGGGGACCAGATTGTGTACAAACAAAAAAAAATGGAGCCCTTTATTTTTCAGGATTTATTTAATCATGTTCAAGTCAATATACCGCAAAAAGCTAGCGGGCGCTTTACTTTATTAAGAAATAATCAACAGACCACTTTTTATGGAAAAATAGAGCCCGGCGATGATTTAAAAATTGTTTGGCCTCTATCGCAAAACTAAATTCAAAACAAAAAGAGGGATTCCTTAATAGGACACCCTCTTTTACTGTTTTCTAATTTATTGATTCTGTTAAGGTTGTAACTGTAATCTTCCGATGCGAAGCATGCCAAACTGGTTCCTTATTGGAAAAGAGTATCGCCTGTGGTGACTCATGCTTGATTTGAAATGTCTCGGCAATATAATTGGATAATGGCCGTGATTCTTGTACAGTTAAATAATATGTAGGTACTTCTTGTTGTTCTTTTGTGAATGCTTCATATTCATCATAGGCAGCCAGGCTGATTGGACATGTGATGCTATGCTTCAAGACTAGGAGAGCATTCTCTTTCTCGAGAACACGCTCGAATTCATCGATCGAATGTAGTTTTATCATTTCTTCTCCTCTGCTTTCCTCTAACTAGACAACCTCACACGACTTGAATTAATTCTGTTTATTGTGGGTTGAACTTACTCTCTGTCTCATCAAATGCCCGCTTGGTTTCCTCGAGCTTTTTCTGAATATCAGACTCCGAATGATTATTTTGGGCAAATAATTCATCAACTGGATTTGTAGAAGCATCTGCCTCCTCATCAGTCTTTTGTCCTTTTACTTTTTTTACAAGGTCAACTGACTGCTCTGACACTTTTTTAGAAATAGCACTTGTCTTATCCTTGACTGATGACGTTAATTCTGTTCCTTTAATCGTAACAGACTCGCGAATATGATCGGTTTTTTCTCTTAATCGATAGGCTTGATGATTTAAATCATCCCGTATTTCCCTACCAGATTTTGGTGCTAATAGTAATGCTGTTAGTGAGCCGACTGCTGCGCCAATAAGAGAACCGATGATAAAATCCTTTGTACTTATTCGAGAATCAGTCTTATCCTTTTTTTCATAATTCATTCTTTCGTTACCTGCCATTTGTATGCCTCCTCATATCTTTCCTTAATACCTTGCCCTCTCTTTTTTAAAATCATAGCCTTCCTCAAGCTTCCGCTCTGTATTTTTCTTATGCTTTCTTTCCTGCCATTTATCCTTTAATTCTAAAATTATATTACTCCACTGAACGACCTGTGCCATTTTATCCTTATTTTCTTCAAGCTGATGGTTCATTGAATGGGTAATGGACTGGATAGAACCACTGAATTTCTTGACGGACTCACCCACATCCTTAACTGCATCCACAACACTGTTCAAATCTTCTGCTTTTTTCTGCACATCACTAGCCAGTTCATTTGTTTTATGTAAAAGTATAGTTGTTTCCTTTGTAACTCCATCTAATTGCTGCTCTAAACCCGATAAAGTCTTTGAGACATTGTCGAGTGTGCCCTGTACGGACTTTAATGTTTTGGAGAGATAAATTACTAAAATAAAAAAGGCAATAGCAATCAATGCTGCACTTAAATATAAAATGATAATCAAAACAACTGACACCTCCCTGTCTATTTTATCTATATCCGCTAATGAAAGGATATAAACATGAAAGAAGCTTTACTTCAAAGCCTATCTACAGCCTACCTAAAATCTTACCATACTACAAGAGAACTGTAATTCATTACAGCTTATTCCTCGTAAAAATATTATCCCGACATTTTTTCGAACAAAAAACGAAAGTACTCGTCGACAAGTTGTCTATTAAATACTTTCGTTCTCTTATACAGCTATAGAGTTATTTCATACGCAGCTTGAAACTTCTGGATATCTCCAGCTCCCATAAAAATAATCACGCTATTATCGTGACTCTTAAGAGAAGACATATCCTCTTCCGTGATAATCTCCGATTCAGGAATTTTTGCCTGTAAGTCCTCAATAGACAATTTCCCATGATTTTCACGAGCTGAACCAAATATTTCGCATAAATACGTCTTATCAGCCAGATTTAAGCTCGCAGCAAACTCCCCAAGGAATGCCTGCGTCCTTGAAAACGTATGTGGTTGGAATACTGCAACAATTTCTTTTTCAGGGTATTTTTGTCTGGCAGCATCGATGGTTGCCTTTATCTCTGTTGGATGGTGGGCATAATCATCGATTAATATTTGTGTGCCAACTCTTTTTTCTGAAAAGCGTCTTTTTACCCCTTCAAAATTTAATAGCTGTTTACGGACAACCTCAGTGTCTAGTCCTTCATAATGGCATAAAGCAATTACCGCTAAGGAGTTTAAAATGTTGTGGTCACCAAAGCTGCGAATGGTAAACGTATCAAATAACGTATTGCGAATAAAAACATCAAAGGTTGTTCCTTCCGTTGTTTTTATCACATTCCGCGCCTGAAAATCATTCTCTTCCCCAAACCCATAAAACAAGACAGGAACCTTTGCCTGTATTTTTTGTAAATGCTCGTCATCACCACAGGCAAAAATCCCCTTGTTCACCTGTAAGGCCATCTCCTGGAAGGCTGCACATACATCATCGATATTCGCGAAATAATCAGGGTGATCAAAGTCAATATTCGTCATAATGGCATAGTCAGGAAAATAGGATAAGAAATGTCTGCGATACTCACATGCCTCAAACACGAAATATTCCGCATCTGCCTCCCCTTTACCTGTACCATCACCAATCAAATATGAAGTTGGTTTATCCCCTGAGATAACGTGAGCTAGTAAACCAGTTGTTGATGTTTTACCATGGGCACCTGTAACGGCAATACTTGAAAAACGTTTCATGAAATCACCTAAAAACCGGTGATAACGGATAACGGGCAGCCCTAGCTTCATCGCTTCTTGAATTTCCTCATGTGTATCTGGAAAAGCATTTCCGGCTACAATTGTCATTCCAGGCTTTATATTTTCTTTTTGAAAAGGAAGGATCTTTATTCCTGATTGCTCTAGTGCAACCTGCGTAAAAAATCGTTTATCTACATCGGAGCCTTGAACTTGAAAGTTCATATCGTGAAGAATTTGTGCGAGCGCACTCATCCCGGACCCCTTTATACCTACGAAATGGTAATTAGTCATATAAAGAACCTCCAACCATCGTCTAACTGTAAAAACAGTATATGATTATTAATTTATTTTTGCTCATTATGCTTCATGATATCGATATCCTGTCAGAATGGACATCCTTTAACGTATGTCTAATCATATTCAAACATTATATCACCATTAACTTCTAAAGAAAACTTCATATTTTTTTTACCCAAAAAGGATAAATGAAAGGTTACGTATGTAAAGAGAAGGAAAAAAACAATCAATCGGTTCTTGACCCTCTCTCTTCAATCAATACATCTATAGGGTTTTATTCGTCATTTGTAATGATTCTAATTCTGCATCAGTAATGAATACATCTCTCGGTTTGCTACCACGTGATTCAGAGATATAGCCATGGCTTTCCATCATATCAATTAATCTAGCAGCTCGGTTATAGCCAATTTTAAACCGTCTTTGCAGCATGGAAGAGGATGCTCCCCCATTTTCAATAACAAACTCACAGGCTTCAAAAAAGAGTTCATCCTCTGCTTCATTGATTTCTGCCTTTTTGAGTAATTCCTCTTGTTCAAATAAGTAATCAGGCTCTCCCTGCTCTCTCGCATGGGCAACCACTTCATCAATTTCTTCATCCGAAACAAAGGTCCCCTGCAGACGGATTGGCTTTGATGAGCCATTTTCTAAAAACAGCATATCACCTCTACCAAGTAGCTTTTCTGCACCGCTCACATCGATAATGGTTCGTGAATCAACCTGTGAGGAAACAGAGAAGGCAATTCTGGTCGGAATATTAGCCTTTATTAAGCCCGTAATAACATCTACTGAAGGTCTTTGTGTCGCAATGATTAGATGAATGCCACAGGCGCGCGCCTTCTGGGCGATGCGACAAATCGCTTCCTCTACATCAGCCGGCGACATCATCATCAAATCTGCCAGCTCATCAATGATAATAACAATATAGGGTAATTTATCGCTATATTGTTTATGCTTCACAGCCAGCTCATTAAAGCGTCCAATATCCCTGACACCCGTATGTGCAAATAATTCATAACGCCGTTCCATTTCCTCAACTGCCCATTTCAACGCAGCTGTTGCAGCCTTTACGTCGGTAATGACAGGACTGACAAGATGTGGAATATGATTATACGGTGCTAATTCCACCATTTTTGGATCGATTAGTAACAACTTCAAATCCTCCGGCTTCGCTTTATAAAGGAAGCTGACAAGAATGGTATTGATACAAACACTTTTCCCTGAGCCTGTCGCCCCAGCAATCAATCCATGCGGCATTTTCCTCAAATCAGACACAATTGGTTTTCCGGAAATATCTAATCCCAATGCCGCGGTGAGCGGTGAATCCTGTCGTAAAAATTCAGGATTGCTAACAATTTCACTTAAATAAACCGGCCTGCTTTTATTATTAGGTACCTCTATACCGATTGTGTGCTTACCTGGGATGGGAGCTTCTATCCGAATGTCTCTGGCTGCTAGACTCAGCTTTATATCATCAGATAGATTCGTAATTTTATTTACCTTTACTCCAGGTTCTGGCTGGACTTCAAAACGTGTTACAGAAGGCCCTTGTGTGACATTCACAACCGTAGCACCTACATTAAAATTCTTTAAGGTTGTATTAAGTAGCTCTTTCTGGTCATCAATCCATTGATTGTTATCCTCTACAATGACAGGAGGTGTTAACAGGTCAATCGATGGGAATGAAAAAGACGTCTCTTGATCTTTTTGTTCCGTTACTTGCAGCTTAACCTCATGGCTAGAATCATCCTGAGTTCGTTGGGCAGAGGCTGCTGTTTCAGCCATATTGGCCATTACCTGAAAGGATTGGTCTGCAATGACGACGGTTTTATCTTCATTGCTATCCGCTTTTAGTGAGTTCACTTCCTGGTCCATTTTACTACCGCTAACATCTGCTTCCACAGACTCGTCCATTTCTGCCCTGCTCGTTGTTTTATTGAGCTCTTTTTCCATTAGTCTTAGCTTATCCTGATTGAGCATTATGACATTAAAAGGAATCGCAGAACGGATTGGCTCTGCCTCTGCGCTTTTTATCCCCTCATCAGCTTCAGTTTGGCTCCTAGATTCTTCATCTACAACTTGATTTTCATCCACGGAAGGGAGTTCATTTACAAATTCTTCATCAATGATTCGTTCAGGTTCGTCTACACACGATTCCGTTAATTCCAATTCTAATGGCTCTGACTCCTCGATAATGGGTGACTCTAGTTCCTCCAACACTTGTTCTTCTTTAACCATTTCTTGTTCTTCATCTGAAATTAGACTCGCATCACTGTCTTCTCTAGTTAAAACTAGTTGTTCATTATTTTCTTCCTTGAAGTCGTTTAAGTCAATTGGCTCTTCCACAGATATTTCCGTCTGTGAAACATCGATTTGCTGTACCTCTTGACCTGTTATTCGGTCTGCTACAACTTCATCGTTTACTATTTCAGGCTCTCCTGTCCATTCAGCCTTTATTTCTTCTGGCTCTACAACCGGTGGACTCAGTTCCTCCTTTTGAACCTGTCTCTTCGCTACACTTAGATCAAGTGGATTAAACCTCTTATCACTCGGTTTGACAATGACAGGTGCACCGCCCCAGGTCTGTGAATAGCGATGATAAAGCTCTCTATTGATTGGGTCCTTTTTATCATCAACTTTATTTTCTATCTTCTCCACTCCATACTGTAAAGAGCCTTTTCGTATTTCCGGACGCTCCTTATAACCAAATACTGGGGAGGGAATATCAGTTGGTTTAAAGGGCCTAGAATTTCTATGCTCCTGTTCAGGTTCAGGCACTCTCTTTCGAGTAACAGGCTCCTGCTTTACTGGCGGACTGTGTCGTCTCTTCCTCTCCTGGCGAGGTGGTTCATGGCTCAATTCCTGCTCCTGTTTTCTGTCAGGGCGGACAGGACGATTGGAACGATTTTTCATTTGTTTGTCATCATCCGGCACCAACGGAAATCGAAAGGCACCTTTTGGATATTGGTAGACAATTTTAGCGTCTACTTCTTTTCCTATCTCTCGTTTTTGTTTCATTTCTAATTTGTTCTCTGTACTATCATGGGTGTGTTCACTGTCTTCATCTATGTGTTCAACGTCTTCCTTAAACAGGCGTAATAACCTTTTCATCCAATTCAAACTTTATCACTCTTTCTTATTCTCTCATTCTACCATTCTTATTTTATCAGTAATTCCTAAAAATACGAGTTAAAATAAAAGAATGATGCTATGGTAAGACGAAATGGAAAATTATGAAAAACTCAAAACTGAGCTGACGGGGTATGTGATATTAACACTTATATGTCATTATACAGTACAAAAAAAGAACCTTTAATGGTCCTTTTCATTCATTTATCACTTTTTTTATTTTTCCCTAATATAAAAATGGGTTCTAGCTCTCCATTCTCATATAAAAAGGATAAAGCGGTGATGGGCACTCTTCCAGCTGCAAAGAAACTCATCGTCATTTGAGCAAGGATGTCATAGCCTGTATCATTCTCAATATCAGCAATAATTAACACATCCTGATGCGGAACCGCAACTGCCATTGTACCTTTTATTTTCTGCTCCATCTCTTTCAAAAAGGAATCATTGAGAATCCGACTGGCATCATAGCCGTCATTCTTATTAAGGAAATAAAAGGTGTTTCCTGCCACAGCATCCATTTTCATTTCGGTTGATAAGGAACGAACATTAAATAAGGCCGTTTCTTTTACGTGCTTTTCATTCCATTCTTCCTTCACAAGAAGTGCTCTATCAATCAATCTATATGTATTCCCCAGGTCAAGCGCATAATAAATTCTTGTTTCTGCCGTATGGTCATCATAGATAAATGAATTTCCCTCATTTGTCTCTACTGGAAAAGAAGTAGATCGGATAACGGGAAAGATATGCTTTTCCTTCCCTGAGATTTCGGCATCTGTCTCCATTGCCTTCAGACCTTCTTCTACGTAATAAACAATTTCAGCAATAGCCTTTTCCTTTTGTTCCTGCCATTTCGCAATAATTCCTGGCAATGAAATGGTTATACCTTTTCCAGTTTGTTTATGTTCAATACGAAGCTGATCATTTTTTCGATCAAAATCAAACTTGCGGTCAGGATGAGCAAGTCGTTTTTGCAACTCGTTTTTCATTTTGATACTATCCATTTTCATTATGCAATCTCCTTATTTAGCCTTCTTTTTTCATTCTACATGATAAATCCCCTTATCTCAAAGAGAAGGGGATTATCCAAGAGTGCATATTTATGATAAGTTTTCAATAAATTTCTCAATTTCTTCCTGGGTCTTTTGGTCTTTGCTGACAAATCGACCTAGTTCTTGGCCATCCTCGTAGGCAATAAAGCTTGGTATCCCAAAAACATCCTGTTCAATACACAAATCGATAAATTGATTACGATCAACATGGATGAAGGAAAATTGACTGTATTTCGCCTCAACTTCAGGCATAAATGGTTCGATAAAACGACAGTCCTTACACCAGTCTGCAGAAAATAAAAAGATGTGTTTCCCATTATCACGTAATTCTGTAAATTGTTCAACTGACTCTAAATGCTTCAATTTTATTTCCTCCATTTTATTATCATTAAGCGGAATTCTATTATGATTATGATGATCATAACAAAATTGTTCCAAGCTAACCATTGATATGCTTGACTCAAGTCAGTTAGCTATTCTGTAAAATTGTATTTAAGGTTGTACGGTCAGATGCTTTGACCAGTCTGGTTACTAATTCCTTTGCCGCTGCATAATCATCAATATGAATAATGCTTGCTGGTGTGTGAATATAGCGTGAACAGATACCAATAACCGCACTCGGTACTCCTTCATTCGAAACATGAACTCGACCTGCATCCGTACCGCCTTGTGAAACAAAGTATTGGTATGGAATTTTATGTGATTCAGCAGTATCTAGAACAAATTCTCTCATGCCTTTATGTGTCACCATCGTCCGGTCTAGTATTCGCAGCAGAGCACCTTTTCCAAGCTGACCAAATTCATCCTTCTTACCTGACATATCATTAGCAGGACTTGCGTCTAGTGCATAGAACAAATCTGGCTTGATCATATTTGCTGCTGTCTGTGCTCCGCGGAGACCAACCTCCTCCTGAACAGTTGCACCTGAATAGAGTATATTCGGAAGCGTTTCATTCTGAAGTGCCTCAAGAAGTTCAATCGCTAAACCACAACCATACCGATTATCCCATGCCTTAGCCATAATTTTTTTGCCATTGGCCATCGGAGTAAAAGGACAAACTGGAACAATCTGCTGACCTGGCTTGATACCAATTCTAATGGCATCTTCTTTATCGTCTGCCCCAATATCAATCAGCATATTATTTATTTCCATTGGTTTTTTTCGCTGTTCCTCACTTAAAAGATGTGGAGGAATCGAACCGATTACTCCAGGGACAGGTCCAGTTTTGGTGATAATTTCGACCGTTGTTGCCAGCATTACTTGATTCCACCAGCCTCCGAGGGTTTGGAAGCGAATCATTCCATTTTCAGTAATCGAAGTGACCATAAAGCCAACTTCATCCATATGACCAGCAACCATTACGGTTGGACCGCTATCGTCGCCTCTTTTAACACCAAAAATGCCCCCTAGTTTATCTTGAACAATCTCATCTGTGTACTGACTTATTTGCTCTCGCATAAAGCTGCGAACAGCATGTTCATTTCCTGCTGTTCCCGGTAGCTCTGTTAAGGTTTTAAATAATTGTAAAGTTTTTTCGTTCAACCCGGCTCACACTCCTCAAATTTTACTCATTCTATTATGTATGATAGTCTTTCTTCCTTATTGTACCTAAAATATTGCTTCTCCACCATTTTCACATCATAGTCTTCCCATTCCATGTTTCAACTATTTTTCAACAATTGATGTAAATGAATGAAAACAGTTATGTATTGTCCAGATTTTTGATAAGATAGGGAAGAGAATTATGTGACGAGCAGTCAAAAACTATAAGGAGGTTCTTTCGTGAATTGGAAAACCTTTCTAACCGGTGTAGGTTCCGGTGTTGCAATCGGTATTATTCTTAATCAAGCAATAGATAAAAATAAAACCATTTCAGCCGAAAAAGCACTGGCAAATGCAAAAGCTGCCTTTAAAAAGCATGGTCCCATAACAGGCTCATGGATTCAAATGGAAAAACAGCCTTATTCGAAGTCATTTTTGGAGTACGAAGTCTATATCGGCGGTATTTCTCGAAATGTTGACGGTCAAAATGAACAATATGAATTTATTGTGGATACTAGCACAGGAGCCATCCTTGATGCTTATCCGCTAAGCTAAAAAACCCCGATCTCGGGGTTTTTTATTTTATAGTAAAACACTTTATCGTTCTCTTTTAACCGTTTCTGTCAATCTTCCTTCGTGATTCCATTTGACAGCTCGGTAGAACGAATCATGATAAAAGGTAAACCAGGCATTCCGATCAAGGCCAAATTGAAGCCATTTCTGCTTTGCAGCAATCGAATTCATAGGATAATCATCATATGCCATTACCCATAACACATTCTGATGAGCATGTGTTGGCATGATATCTGCCATGTGGACAACAGTCTCTCCATCATCCTCAATGACAACAATGGAGTGGCCGTCACTATGCCCTCCTGTATGTATTAGCTTCACATCTCCGAATGACCACTCCTTCTCAAATAATTCTACCTGCCCGGCAATCGCTTCCCAGTTTTCTTTCCAGTAAGTGCTTTTCGAGCGAATATTAGGTTGACGCATTTCATTCCATTCAATTGTATTAACGATAATTTTTGCATTTGGAAAAACTGGCTCATAATGACTACCATTCGGTTTTGTAAGACCACAGGCATGGTCAAAATGCAAATGTGTCATTAATACATAGTGAATGTCTTGGAGCGATAATCCAAGTATTTCAAGTGATGTCTCCAGCTTTGCTTCCTCTTCTGCACCGTAATTTCGCTTTTGCTTTTCCGTTAATTTATCATTCCCGATACCTGAGTCAATTAACAGATTGATGCCATTCATTTGGATAAGAATGGGGTCTGTCCTAAGTTCAATTTGGTTTTTATCGTTACAAGGATATTTCTTAGCCCATAGCGGCTTTGGAACAACGCCGAACATTGCACCACCATCTAGATAATTAACACCGCCATTTAACCACGTCAGCCTGCTGTTACGTAACTGTAATGTTTCCATCAAAGCCCTCCTTATCCTTTCGCACTCCTTTTAAAAAACAGTCCAGAAACTATAATCTTTTATGCGAGAAATATAGTATAATTTTTCCAAAATTGCAAATTTTAAGCTCAAAGTACCTACATCATAAAAATAAGAAAAGGCTGACCCATGGATCAACCTTCATTTTGGAATTGTACCTCACAGCGATAAATTCGATTGCCTCTTTCAGAGAATTTCTCCTCGTACTCAGTCATAATATTGCCTTCATAGGTACTGTTATGCAAATCAAGGCTGAGATATTTAAGCAGCATACCATAAGCTGAAAAGCTCATAAGGGAGTATTCAAACAAGCCCTGATTATCGGTTTTAAAGTGTATTTCACCATTCACAGGGAGAATTTCCTCATATATCTTTAAAAACGACCTATAGGTCAAGCGTCGCTTTTCATGACGGCTTTTCGGCCAAGGGTCCGAGAAGTTTAAATAAACTCTTGAGACCTCACCCTTTGCAAAATATAGTGGTAAATCGACTGCATTAGCATTCAAAAGCTTTACGTTTGGTAGCTCCGCTTCTATTAAACGGTCAAGCGCTGATACAATTACACTTTCCTGCAGCTCAATTCCTAAATAATTAATAGAAGGATTGGCTTTTGCCATCTCCGTAATAAAACGGCCTTTTCCAGTACCAATCTCAATATGAAGAGGTTGGTTATTTTCATAAACCGTATCCCACTTCCCTTTTAATTCATCAGGAGCAGCTACGACATATTGTGGGTACTGCTCAATTTTTTCCTTTGCCCAAGGTTTGTTTCTTAACCGCATGGTGACACCCCTATAGAGAATTTTTCGTACATTTCTTTACTTGTTAGCATATATCCACAGCCCAAAATAATTCCATTCGATAGGAATAAATTAAAAAAGAACTCACAAAATAATTGTGAATTCTCCTTTATATTTTCACATAGGAGACTGACAGAAAGGATGTTTGACCATGCCACTTGAATATCATGATCAAGTTACTTTACTAAAGGATATTTTATCTAATCATCAAACAGACTGCTGCGGCTCTGTAGCTGAGTGCCAGCAATTAGAGCGCTTAATTAAATCGTTAATGGTTAATGGCCATATCGATCATAATAGCATGCAGGTGCTCAATGAAGTTTATTCTTATAGTCAAAGCGGAATTAATGCTTCCAACTTAGATGCTCATATTGAATCACATCAAGAGCAGCTATCGCAATGGGTTGATGATATAGACCAGTTTTCATAATGACAGGTATTGATGTAGCCTGTCAATTTCTTTTTTCATTTCAGGCAGACGTGTCTTATCCTTATGCCATTGAATAGAAGAGAGCGTCTGTGCTATAACATACCATTTCATTCTTATCAGCAAATGATCATCTAGTGATAATCCATATAGACTCAGCCATTTCTCCCATTCATTGCGCGGGATATACCAGTACAGCAATGTCCCGATATCGATGGCTGGGTCTGCAACAACAGCCCCATCCCAGTCGATTAAATAGAGCTGGTTATTTTCATCAAGCAGCCAATTATTATGATTTACATCACAATGACATACCACTTTGTTTTCATAGTGAATTCGATTTACATTCTTCCCAAGAAAGACAAGCGCAGCTTTTACAGAATCAAGCTGACCTATTTCTTCATCCAGCTCCTGCTTTATCGCTTGTAAAATTTTCACAGGCTGCAAAGGAGTTTTCCCGAGACGCTTCAACATGCTTAGCAGTGGCTTAGATTTATGGATTTTCCTTAGAAGCTTCGCTACACTTGCCTGGTTCATTTCTGAGGGCTGTAGTTCCCGTCCGTTTAACCATTGCTGCGCAGTAAACACATCACCGGTTTCCAATCTTTTGGTCCATACAAGCTTAGGAACAATGCCCTCCGCTGATAGGCTCGCCAAAAATGGAGAAGTATTTCGTTTTAGAAAATATTGATTTTCTTCATGTTGTGCATAAAAGGCTTCCCCAGTTGCTCCGCCTGCGGGAACAATCTCCCAATCATGTCCAAAAAAGTGTTCCAATGCTGTTCACCTGCTTCTAATTACTGCCTAAAATAGCTTTAAGCGTCTGTTTTCCGATAGGAGGAAGCCTAGACGCCAGGAGCTTGCGCTGATATTTCATAGTCGAATTTTTGAAAAAGAAGGCTATTGTGATATAAAAGTATTTTACAATAGCCATCTTTTAAATTTTATCCTCACATCTATACGCCGTCAAGACTATCCTTGTCTTTTCATCAGTCAATTTGAAATTCAGTCCTTATATAATACATATGAGCTAATTGGTTTTAAACTTATTTTATGACTCACTCTGCTAATAGGAAGTGTACCACTTTGGTCTGCGTCAGCCAAAATAACCCAGTTTCCTTCAGGCAATTCAACACCTTCTTCTTTTTTGGTAGGATTGAGGAGCACAACAATGGATTGACTGGGTCCATACGCTTTAACATCCTGTAGAGCCCATCCAATCAGTGGTTTTTGGAGGGGCAAAAAATGCATATGCTTTCGAATTAGAGCCGCAGTGGGTAAGCGAAAGCCACGATGTGATTTACGAATCTTAATGATTCCTTTTACATACTCGACATGTTGACAAAACTGTTCACGCAGATTCCAATCAAGCCAATTCGTTTCATTGCTTGATTTATAGCTATTACCTTCTCCCCGCTTCGTCCGGAAAAATTCCTGTCCGCTATGGAGAAAGGGGACACCCTGTGCAAGAAGGACCATCACGGTTGCTAATCGATGAACCCTTTCAAGCTCTTCCTGCTTTTCAGTTTGTAAGCACACGATCAATTTATCCCACAATGTATGGTTGTCATGGGATTCCACATAATTAACACTTTGATCCGGTTCTAAAAATAGGCCTTCTTTATTTTCAATGCCAATACTGCCGGCAAGAACCTGCCTTGCCATTTCATAATAATGGTCATTTCCACACACATAGCCCAAATCGTACATATTAAAGGTGCTTCCTTTAATGGAATCACGAAACCAATCATTAAATTGTCCAATACGGGGTAAGCTATTTTGATTTCGAATATTCGCTTTTCTTTCTAGTGGAAGTGGCGTATTCAAATCCCAGCCTTCACCAATGATTAGGATAGAGGAATCCACTTGATTTATAGCAGCCCTAATTTCCTTCATCGTGTCGGTATCAAGAATTCCCATCAAATCAAAGCGAAAACCGTCAGCCTGATATTCATTAAGCCAAAATAATACAGAATCGAGGATAAATTTCCTTACCATTTTTCGCTCAGAAGCGATATCATTCCCTACGCCTGTTCCATTCGAGGGCATCCCGTGTTGATCATGGCGAAAATAGTAGCCGGGAACTATCTTTTCAAAGCTCGAGGCTTCCCTATCAAAAACATGATTGTAAACAACGTCAAAAATCACACGAAGTCCATTTTGATGAATCGTATCAATTAGTGTTTTTAACTCATTTATCCTGCGATAAGGATCCCGCGGGTCCGTACTATAGCTTCCGTCAGGAACATTGTAGTGAAGGGGGTTATAGCCCCAATTGTATTCCTTTTTCTGTCCGAGCTCATCTACACCCGAAAAATCATTGAGTGGTAGAAACTCGATGTGCGTTACACCAAGCTCCTTTATATAGCTAAGGGCTGTTGAGCTTCCTTTACTGGTTTTAGTGCCGATTTCAGCAGCACCCAAATAAAGACCTTTATTCACAACACCACTGTTAGGATGAATCGTCAAGTCTCTCATATGAGTTTCATAAATGATACAATCAACAGCATTCTCAATTGGAGGCAGCACGTGTTTTGACATATTTGTTTTATTTATATCTATGATAACTCCTTCTTCTCCGTTAGCTGTAACAGCAACAGCATAAGGGTCAACTGCTTCCTTCCATTGGAGATTGACACAGACTAAATACGTATAAAGGTAATTCTCAAGATTCTGATGAACGGTTATTGTCCAAACTCCTTTATCTTCCCTTTGCAAATCCATCATTTCCTGACTGGATTTATCAGCTGTGTTTAATTTTATCTTTACTCCTGTAGCCGTAGGTGCCCATAGCTTAAAAACGGTGTATTCCGAATGATACGCTGCACCTAACGTCCCGTCATAATAAAAGGCTTCATCAAATGCCCTTGTTCTTGTCACTGCTCCAATCTGCAAATCAGTCTTCCTATTCCGCTGATCTTGAATCCAATATTGACTGCCAATTTCGAGCTCTGCCTGTACGTGGCAAATGTATTTCATAAAATCATTCAGTTGTACACGCTCAACAATCGTGAGAGGATATTCACCTCCATCACATACCAATGAAAAGGAATATTCATCGTCGTGGTGAAAAGGATGAGGAATAATGATGGTAATCACTTTCATCTCATCTAAATAGGCTTGATAGTCCCTTTCAATCGCGATCATGTTTCTTCATTCCCTTCACTTCCTCTTTGTTGAAAATCTTGTAGTCAAGGCAAGAAATAGAAAAAACACTAGCATTCGTCATTTCCACTATTTGTCTCCCACTCCATACGCCTAATAGATGTTGTCTGACAATAATCCAATAATGCCTTGGCTCCTTTAAGCTGTGTTGATTTTAATGGCGAACGAAGCCCACGTAAGCTAGAAAACCACTCCTCGTAATTTCGCTTATCAATTAGGGTCACATCATAGGGAGGTAATGGATAATCAATATAACCGTTCCTTGACAGGATGACTTTGTGAACAGGTAGTTCAATATCATATAATTGAAAGATATTTTTCACTATTTTCTCAGTTCTATTAGCAGGAATTATGGGATTAACGATTTTTTTCTCACCCTGCTTATCTCTTACTTCCCAAAACTTTTGATTGGACCCGACAAACACGGATAAATCCTGCTCTTCAAGAAAGGTTATACACCAAACCTCTGTCGGGCTTATCAATATCGGCTCTACTTCAATTTTCGCCTTTTTTAACAGAAATATCGGTCGATATAGAACGAGATACGTATCTGGAAAGCGCTGAAGGAAATAGCGCAAATGTTCATCAAAAAAGAATTTCTTATTCATAATAGATTTTTCAGCAAGGGTCGAGGTTGCCCATTTCAATTGAAAATCAAAAAGCTGATTAAGAAATTGCTGCTTCAATTCCTCTAGATTGTCTGCATGGTGAACCATGGCAGAGAATTGATCGATATCTTCCTGCTCTTCAAAAACACGATTAACCTCCAATTGTTCAGTCGCTTCTCTATCATTTCTTCGATTAAACATTGTTTTTATTTTAGTGAGAAAAGGCTGTTTCTCTTCCATTTTCCATTCCGTTGGTTGAGCTATAGTAATTGGATGATTCGGTGTTTCCCAGTTGTAACGCAGCTTTTCCCATTGCTGCTTTTTTAAAGTGACAAAGCGGGAAGGATAGTGAAAAATATTTTGTTCATAACGTGATGCATAATCTTGTAGCTTTATTAACTGTCCCATTATTTTCTTCCTCTTTTACTTCTCATTGCTTGTTAACGTCCGTCTGCTCTATTATCAGCATTCTCCTTATTAGTTTATCTTTGTACTGTAAGATGCACAAGTGCCTACTCTTGACCTGCAACCTTAAGCTTAATGCTTATTTTTTCTTATATTCTATTCAGTAGCCAAGGAAAAGGTGGCAATGGGTTCATACTTCGGTCTTTTTTCTAGATTTGTTTTATACAAGGTCACTTCATTAGCTGTAAAGGTAATAGGGTCCTGCTGAAATGGATTTTCGGAAACCAACCAGGCATGATTAAATTCAGTCCCCTGCCAATTCCGTGCCAATGTAATATGCGGAGTAAACGGACGTTTCTCGAGTGTGAAGCCTGTCTTTAAACATGCTGTAAAAACAAGTGATTGCACACTCTCAAGCATATTTTCCTGTTTGATTGATGCCCAGAAGATACGCGGGGATTTTTTATTTCCAAATACACCAAGTCCTTGAACCTGTAAAGGAAAGGTTTTTTCACTTTTTATGCTTTCCCCTATTAAATCAATCGATCTTTGTAGTAAGTCTTTCTCAGCAGAACCAAGGAATGCAAAGGT
Source organism: Bacillus tuaregi (assembly GCF_900104575.1). Lineage (NCBI taxonomy): Bacteria > Bacillati > Bacillota > Bacilli > Caryophanales > Bacillaceae > Bacillus > Bacillus tuaregi. The sequence continues at coordinate 957,989 of NZ_LT629731.1, read as the reverse complement.
TATATGGTAATCATCCTTATCCACCCACCGTTTAAACGGGAAATGCCCCCTTACCTCTTCAAGCTGATGAGCGATGGCATTTTTTGCTGCCTGTGGAATCGAAAGAGCCCAAAAGTAATGTGTATTCACCGCTTTTACCTCACTTTTTGTTAGCCTAAATATGGCATTCTTCGATAAAGCTGATAGAAGCACCCGTATGATGACGGGTGCTTTTTCTTTCAAAACCTGTTACTTCGCAAGCTCGTATATGGCTTGCGCATAAATGGAGGTAGCCTTCAGTAAGTCATCGATATACATGTACTCGTCCTTTTGATGGGCGATATCCTCTCTACCTGGGAAAAGAGGGCCGAAAGCAACACCGGATGTTAACGAGCGTGCATAGGTGCCTCCTCCAATCGCTAACAGCTCCGCTGTCTCACCAGTTTGTTCTTCATATACTTTTTTTAGCGTTTGTATCAATTCATGATTTTCATCAACATGATGCGGCTTTGAATCTGATAAATTCTCGATCTTAAAGCCTTTTTGACTGCCTAATAGTTCAAGCAGCTCCTTCGTTTTCTCAATTTCAGTTGTGACGGGATAGCGCAGGTTCAATCCAAACATGCCTCCCCTTTCACTCTGGTACGTCATTTTCCCTACATTAATAGTCAGTTCACCGGAAAGATTATCCGAGTATGCCAAGCCCAATTGCTTGCCCCTAGAATCCCTGAACAAGTAGCGGGAAGCAAACTCAAAGTAAGGAGCAGCCTGTTGATCCGGCTTGTTTTCACAAATAAACTGAGCTAAATAAAGACCGGCATTTTTACCTAAATTCGGCTCCATCCCATGTGCTGAAACTCCCTCAAGCTCGATGATTAAACTGCCGTTATCAACATAACATTTCCCCTTTAACCCATGCTCCTGTTGGAAGTCTTTAAATCTCTGAATGACATCTGTCTTCTCTTTTTGAACATGCATAACCGCTTTCGCAAAATCCGGGACCATATTATATCGTTTACCAGACTCAAAGCTGATTATTTCTAATTTCACATCCTGATCTATATTCGTTTCTTTCCTCATGGTTTGGACAAGATCAAAATCACAAATCCCTTTTTCAGCAAATATAATAGGGAAGTCGGCATCTGGTGCAAAACCGACCGTTGGCATTTCCTCATGTTCAAAATAATGGTCCACACATCTCCAATCACTTTCCTCGTCTGTCCCAATAATCATACGGACACGTTTAGTTAAAGGTAGTTTTAATTCTTTAACTATTTTCATGGCATAATAGGCAGCCACAGTTGGACCTTTATCATCAAGCGCCCCTCTAGCAAAAATCCTTCCATCCCGAATTTCCGCTCCGTACGGATCACTTGTCCATCCGTCACCTTCAGGAACTACATCCACATGACAGAGAATCCCTACACAATCATCCCCCTGTCCAAACTCAATATGACCGGCTAAATTCCCCGTATTCTTTGTCTGGAAGCCATCCTTCTCACCTAGTTCAAGCATGAACATCAAAGCTTCTTTTACACCTTTCCCAAGTGGAGCATCCTTTGTAGCATTTTCCTCATCTAAAACACTCTTAATCCGTAAAATACTTTGCGTATCCTTAAGCAGTGCATCTTTTCTTTTTAATACTTCATCAGACCAATTTATATGTACCATTTGAAACCCCCATTACAACAAGAACTTGGCTGCTGAAATTTCTCAGCACCTAACTAAAGCATATCATAATCTTAATATATAATAAGTATGCTTTCTATTTCATCCTACTCTTAAAATCATTACCATACCAGCATTGATTATGCAAAAAAGTACTCAATAATGTTTGAAATCTTTTAATATTAATTGAATGTTCTGCATAGTGTAGTTTTAGATATTCATATTATCCCGCTATTTATTCTGACATAAATTTCAAATGTCGTTAAACTTTTGTAAAATCAGTCCTACATAGTGGAAATCTTATGATAATATGGATATTATATAGGTAGAGGTAAAGCAACAAGTACTTACTATATGTAGTAGAAAAGGGGTTGTCTGGGGAAAAGAAGCGAATATTCTCGGAGATTACGATCTTCACTAAAGTGTTGGATGCTGGAATTTGTCCTAGGTTTGAAATTAGGATAGGGAGTGGTTTATTGAAACCGTCAACTAACCGGATGTTAAACCGTATCAAATCCGTCTATATGTTTATTAATAATCGAGGAACCGTTACAACCCAAGAACTTGTAGAGGAATTCGGAATTACACCTCGAACGATACAAAGAGACTTAAATGTCTTAGCGTACAACGATTTAGTCAAGAGCCCAAGTCGAGGAAAATGGACAACAACTAAAAAGAAAGTAAAATTAACATCGTAACAAATAACCGCAAAATAAGCTGCCTTCTATAAGAGGGCAGCTTATTTTGCGGTTGCTTCCCTCAATGCCGCCATTTCATCATCAGTTAGCTCACGGTACTCTCCGAGTTCAAGACTTTCATCCAATTGTATAGGCCCCATTGAAATTCTTTGCAGGTAAACAACCTTTTTCCCCACCGCTTCAAACATTCTTTTAACTTGATGGAATTTACCTTCTGTAATCGTTAACTCAATATCAGAACGAATCCCTGATTTTAATATTTTTAGCTTACCTGGCTTTGTTACATAGCCATCATCTAATGTGACACCCGCCGCAAAGGCCATCACATCCTCTTCAGACACCTCTTGATCGATCACAGCAAAATACGTTTTGGGAACATGTTTTTTCGGTGACAAGAGCTGATGGGCCAGCTGACCATCATTTGTCAGAAGCAGCAAGCCCTCTGTATCTTTATCAAGCCTTCCGACTGGAAAGGGCGAATAAACGGCATCCTCCAATTCAAGTAAATCAATGACTGTTTCATCATGGTTATCCTCTGTAGCAGAAATCACCCCCTGTGGCTTATTCATCATAAGATAAATATACTCTTTATACTCAATGACTTCACCCTGTAGTGTTACTGTATCCTTATTTGGATTAACTTGTTCCTTCCCATTCTTCACGATAACATCATTTATTTGGACAACTCCGCTCTTGAGCAGGTCCTTTACTTCCTTTCGACTGCCATATCCCATATTCGCTAACATTTTATCAATACGCACAATATCACTCCTTCTATCCCATTATAGGCTATTATCCATTTCCAATTCATAAAAAAACCATAGTATGTAATCGTGCAGCTACTTTTAGTGCATTTACACATAAAAAAAAGCGAGGAGATGTGTCAATGATGATGAATTACCGACCATTTGATCAAGTATATCCACTTATTGATTATCGCCAGCAGGGAGCTCAATTTTTCCCTGGATTTCCTGGTGGAAACGTAAATCAACGGATTGAACGCTTAGAGCGTCAGATTGAAAGATTAGACCGTCGAATGGACCAAGTTGATCGCCGTCTAGACAGAATTGAAAGAAGACTTGGTATTCGTCAGGAAGAACAATATTATTAAAGTACCGTGTTGTTTATTTTGCAAAAGGATAAGGGTCTCCATTTCGGAGACCCTTATTCTATCCTTTCAGATGTAGCTTTTCCATGACTCTGTCCACTTTTGCTCCAAACAAACGATTTACTAATTTAGACTTCAAACCAAGGATTAAATAAATACCTGCACCAATTGCAGCACAAACAAGGATGATAATAAGTGACTGCCATACCGATTCTGGAGATAAGAAAAGCGTAAGTAGCCAATATGTGCCCCCTGCACCGGCGAACATTAACACAGAAAGAATAATGATTAAGAGAATTCTCCGAAATACAAGTTGAAACGAGTACTGCGTATAGGTTTTTATGACAAACAGGTTTATCATAATGGCAGCTCCGTAACCAAGCGCTGTTGCTAGGATAGCCCCTTCCGTTTGCATAAGCTTAATCAATGGAATATTTAAACTAAGTTTAATAAGCAGCCCGACTAATAGACTTAGAATCGTAAAACGCTGTTCATCAATTCCCTGCATAATGGCAGCCGTGACAGAATAGAGAGCAAAAAGAATCGCAACCGGTGCATATGCCCGCAATACCTCCGTGCCAAGCACATCATGTCCATAAAATGCCGTAAAAATCGGCTCTGCCAATAGTGACATTCCCACTACCGCCGGTAACGTCAGGAATAATAAAACCTGGAACGATTGATTCAACTGACGGTTCAACCCTTTTCTATCATTTTCAACATAGGTCTGGGTGATATTCGGTACTAGCGTTAATGAAAAAGCGGTTGCTAGGGAAACAGGGATAATCACCAATTTATGAGAATAAAAATTTAAGGTTGTAAAGGCAAAGTCAGCTTCCGAGGCCAGCCCGATTTCAACCATTGCTCTATTAAACGTCATTTGGTCAATAAATTGAAATAATGGATTCGCAATGCCGACAAATACAAAGGGCGCTGCATAGAAAACAATTTCTTTATACATAGACTTTAAGGAAATATCAACTGTCCCTTTATCCTGTAAAAGCAACTCATCGAGATGTGGCTTGCGTTTATACCAATACCAAAATAGAACAGCTAGGCTGCCAATGGCTCCAATAAAAGCTGCAAACGTAGCCACGCTGACTGCTGTTGCCATTTTGCCATTCATGACATATAGGACAATAAAAGCACCTGCTAAAAGAAAAACAATCCGAACAATTTGCTCTACTACCTGTGATACGGCTGATGGGCCCATCGATTGATGTCCCTGGAAAAAGCCTCTGATCAAGCTCATAAAAGGGACCACAATCAGAGCAAAGCTGACTGCACGAATAACGGTGATGACATCCTCTATTTTTGTCTCCTGATCGTCATCCCGAATCACCATCTCACCTAAAATAGGGGCAGAGAAATATAAAATTAAAAAAGAAACAACCCCCGTAATCAACATCACTACTAAACCAGATTTAAATAGTTTTCTTCCTACCGCGTATTCCTCGAGCGCGTTATATTTCGAAATAAATTTAGAAATGGCTAGAGGAATACCAGCAGTGGCAATACTAATAAATATGGTATAAGGTACATACGAATATTGATAGAGTGTTGTCCCCTCTTTTCCAACAATAGCATCAAAAGGAATGACATAAAATAAACCAAGCACTTTAGAAATAATAGTTCCGAGAGTTAAAATAAACGTACCTCTTAAAAGCTTAGACGACATTAATTCCTTCTCCTTCTCAACGTAGGAATATATAATTGATCCTTCTCATAGAAAAAAGCATAATAATGATTAATTTTATTCCTTTCTTCCTAATCATTAACATTTTGACTTGAAAACACACTATTTGTAGTTTACTCTTCTTTCATAAAGAATTCTAGTACTTAATAGGAAGGGAATTAAGATATGTATGATGTTATTGTAATTGGTGGGGGTCCTTCTGGATTGATGGCAGCTATTACAGCTGGTGAATCAGGAGCAAGGGTACTACTCCTTGATAAAGGCGACAAGCTTGGGAGAAAGCTGGCTATTTCAGGCGGAGGTCGTTGTAATGTAACGAACCGACTGCCAACTGATGAATTAATTAAACACATCCCTGGAAATGGACGATTTTTACATAGCGCATTTTCTATTTTTAACAACGAGGATATTATTATCTTTTTCAAGAAATTAGGAATTGAATTAAAGGAAGAGGATCATGGACGGATGTTTCCTGTCACTGACAAAGCACAGTCTGTGGTAGATGCCTTACTACGTAAGCTTTCAAGCCTGCATGTTGAAATTAAAACCAATTGTCCAGTCGAAACAATTGTATATGGTGAAAACGAAATGAAATCCATTCTTTTAAAAAGTGGGAAGAAATATGATACAAAAGCAGTTGTCATTGCTGTCGGCGGTAAATCAGTTCCACACACTGGTTCGACAGGGGATGGCTATGCCTGGGCTCAAAAAGCAGGTCATACAATTACAGAGCTGTTTCCTACCGAAGTACCAGTAACCTCGAACGAGCCCTTTATTAAAGAAAAAACATTACAGGGACTATCCTTACGTGGAGTTGCCTTAAGTGTGTTAAATCAAAAGGGCAAGGCTGTTGTTTCACATAAGATGGATATGATTTTCACCCATTTCGGCATAAGCGGCCCAGCTGTCCTTCGTTGCAGCCAATTTATTGTAAAAGAATTAAAAAAATCACCTCAGCAGAAGGTGCTTGTTAATCTAGACGTCTTTCCTGAGAAAAAAGAGGAGGCACTATTTCAGGAGCTTATGCAGCTGATAAAATCAGAGCCGAAAAAGAATGTAAAGAATGTGTTAAAAAATTTACTGCCAGAGCGTTATCTGCTTTTCCTCTTAGAGTACAATCAAATCGATCCAATGGCACAGACTGCCACTTTATCAAATGATAAGCTACGAGACTTTGTTGAAAGCTGTAAAAGATTCCGATTTACAGTAAACGGTACGCTGTCTCTCGAAAAAGCATTTATAACCGGCGGAGGTATATCCACGAAAGAAATTGAACCGAAAACAATGGCCTCAAAAAAAATGCCAGGCTTGTATTTTTGCGGAGAAATCCTTGATATCCATGGCTATACCGGTGGCTTTAATATTACAGCTGCTTTCGTAACAGGAAGGCTTGCAGGTCAAAGTGCTGCCCAATACAGCAAAATGCTGAAGTAAAAAAAGTGATCGAGCCTGCTCTGTCAGGCTCGATAGATAATCATAGCTGAAAAGCAATAAATTTGTTCCTCATCCTCCTCATCAGGCATTGCTGCTACGTTATATTTAATATCTAGCAATTTTTTCTCATCTAAATCCTTTAAGAAATCATTCATCTCTGATTCTAAATTCTTCTCGTGCTCCTGATCAAATACCTTCACTTGAATCATTCTGCTTCCTCCCTTCCAACGAAATCACCCCTATTTTTCCCATTATTTTCATTTTTTAATCTTTATATTATTCGAAAAATACCTACATAAAAAGGACCACAGAAAGAATGTAATCTGTGGTCCTGAACTAGGCTTATTCTGTTTTACCTCTCCAATCAAGCATTCCGCCTGTCATATTGCGGACTTTATAGCCTTGTGCCTGCATAAATTCGCAAACATAGGCACTTCTTGAGCCTGAACGGCAAACCATAATGTATTCTTTGTCTTTGTCAAAAGAACCTAAGCTTGCCGGGATATCTCCCATTGGAATATGCTTGGCCCCTGGTATCATCCCCATGGCCACTTCATCATGTTCTCTTACATCTACAAGCTCCAGCTTCTCCCCTGCTTCGAGCTTTTCCATTAATTCATTTGTTGTTATGACTGCTATTTGACTCATGTATTACACCCCTAATGTTCTTTGTTCATATAAAATAACGGCATTCCTCTTACAAGGAAGAAATACCGTTATGACCCTTAATCCATACTACATTATTATTTAATTCGCAACAATATTAACGAGTTTTCCAGGAACCGCAATGACTTTACGGACGGTCTTGCCGTCGATTTGCGCTTTTACCTTGTCGTCATCCATCGCAATTTGCTCCAGCGCATCCTTGTTTGTGTTTGCTGGTACGACTAGCTTTGCTTTGACCTTCCCGTTAATTTGAATAACGATTTCTATTTCATTATCCTTTAACTTTGCTTCATCATAAGCTGGCCATGCTTCATAGGCAATACTAGAAGCAGTGTGGCCAAGCTTTTCCCATAATTCCTCAGAAATATGCGGGCAAATTGGAGACAGTAATTTCACAAAGCCCTCCATATAATGAATTGGCAGCACCTCTGCTTTATTTGCTTCATTGATAAAGACCATCAGCTGTGAAATGGCCGTATTAAAACGTAAGCCCTCATAATCCTCCGTCACTTTTTTAACCGTTTGATGATAGACTTTTTCAAGATTACTTTCTGTTTCATTATCCTTAATCTTCGGATTTACATTACCGTTATCATCAATAAACAAGCGCCAAATTCTATCTAAGAAGCGTCGTGAACCATCAACACCATTGGCAGACCAAGCGATCGAACCATCAAGTGGTCCCATGAACATTTCATATAGACGCAATGTATCAGCACCATGGCTATTGACAATCTCATCAGGGTTCACAACATTCCCTTTTGATTTACTCATTTTTTCATTATTTTCGCCAAGAATCATTCCTTGGTTAAATAGCTTTTGGAAAGGTTCCTTTGTTGGCACAACACCGATATCATATAAAAACTTGTGCCAGAAGCGAGCATATAGCAAATGTAATACTGCATGCTCTGCTCCTCCAATATAAATGTCAACAGGAAGCCACTCTTTCAATTTTTCAGGATCAGCTAATACTTCATTATTATGTGGGTCGATAAAACGTAAGAAGTACCAGCAGCTTCCGCCCCATTGCGGCATTGTATTGGTCTCCCGGCGTCCTTTCTTACCAGTAACCGGATCAACGACATTGACCCAATCCTCCACATTCGCTAATGGAGATTCCCCTGTACCAGAGGGTTTAATTTCTTTTGTAACCGGTAGTACGAGCGGCAGCTCCTCCTCCGGAACAGCAGTCATCGTCCCGTCCTCCCAGTGAATAATTGGAATCGGCTCGCCCCAATAACGCTGACGACTGAACAACCAATCACGTAGTCGGTATGTTACTTTTTTCGACCCAATTCCTTTTTCTTCAAGCCAAGCAACCATTTTGCTAATCGCTTCTACTTTATTTAATCCATTTAGAAAATCAGAGTTCACATGAAGGCCATCACCGGTATAAGCTTCCTTCTCAATCTCTCCGCCTGCCACAACCTCTTTGATTTCCAAATTAAACTTCTTGGCAAATTCATAATCACGTTCATCATGTCCAGGTACCGCCATAATCGCACCTGTTCCGTAGCTTGCTAATACATAATCAGCAATCCAAATTGGAATTTTCACATTGTTCGCCGGATTAATCGCATAGGCTCCGGTAAAGACACCTGTTTTATCCTTTGCTAAATCTGTTCTTTCTAGATCACTCTTACTCTTAATTTGTTCAATATAGGTATCGACTGCCTGCTTTTGTTCGGCAGTGGTAATTTTTTGCACCAATTCATGCTCAGGCGCAAGCACCGCATAAGTAGCACCAAATAATGTATCAGGACGTGTAGTGAAAACGGTAAAGGCCGCATCATATCCATCAATTTGGAAATGAACCTCTGCACCCTCTGAACGCCCAATCCAGTTACGTTGCATATCCTTTATACTTTCCGGCCAATCTAAGTCTTCAAGGTCCTCTAATAAACGGTCAGCGTAGGCCGTTATTTTTAAATTCCACTGTTTCATTGGGCGGCGCTCTACTGGGTGTCCGCCACGCTCACTCTTTCCATCGATTACTTCTTCATTAGCGAGCACTGTTCCAAGAGCAGGACACCAATTCACAGGTGCTTCACTAATATAGGCAAGACCTTTTTCATAAAGCTTTAAAAAGATCCATTGCGTCCATTTATAGTATTTTGGATCGGTTGTATTGATTTCACGATCCCAATCATAGGAGAAACCTAATGCTTTAATTTGGCGGCGGAAATTATTAATATTATGCTCAGTAAATTCAGCAGGGTCATTTCCGGTATCTAATGCATATTGTTCTGCCGGTAATCCAAATGCATCCCAGCCCATTGGGTGAAGGACATTGTAGCCCTGCATTCTTTTCATTCTGGAAAGAATATCGGTTGCTGTATAGCCCTCTGGATGTCCAACGTGAAGACCGGCACCTGATGGATATGGAAACATATCAAGGGCATAGAACTTTCGTTTCCCTTTATCTTCACTTGTTTTAAAGGTTTTATTTTCCCCCCAATACGTCTGCCATTTCTTTTCAATTTCATGATGATTGAAGCTCATCTTAATTTCCTCCTACATTTAATAACTAGCTAATAAATCAGCCTTTTTGATTATCATTACAAATGGTTATGAAGCATTTTCTCTATAACTTAGAAAAGAATATAAAAAACCCCTCATCCCAAAATTGGGACGAGAGGATTATGTATGATTACTCCCGCGGTACCACCCACATTAGTGAAAAAGTCACTCGCTTCATTTATCCTTAACGCGGAATACGGCAGACATTACTAAGTGTTCACATCTGCAACTCCAAGGCGAGTTCATGATGATCCCGACTGACTTACACCAACCGTCAGCTCTCTAATACGGGTTTAAAGCATCACTACTATTCCTTGTCAATGTCGTTCTAATTATAGAAAAATTTATAGTGATATTGTATATAATTTTACGTCAATATGCAAGTCAACAGAAAAGGTACTACACAATATATTCTAGAATATTAACAATTGTTACCATATAAAAAAGAACTTATACCTCAAATGCCTGTGGAAGCTACTGCAATAAAACAAGCCATCACCTTTAACGTGATGGCTTGTACTTCTTTACTTCACACCTGTATTGGCTTTGACAAGCACCTCGGCATATTTCTTCTCATCACGTCTATTGGCAACAACTGTCCCGATAAACGCTCCAATGAAACCTGCCGGTATGGATACTATCGCCGGATTTGTTAGTGGGAAGATTGGATCTCCAACAAAGATAGCCGCACCCGCAACCGGATTTAAGACGTTTGGACTGATAGCCACTAATACAAGCGCCGTTATTAATCCTGTCAGCATCCCTGTAACAGCTCCTGCTGTGTTGAACTTCTTCCAGTAGATCGTATAAATGATGACTGGAAGGTTCGCACTTGCAGCCACACAGAAGGCCAAGGATACAAGGAAAGCAACGTTCATTGTTTGAGCAAACAAGGCAAGGATAATAGAGAAAATAGAAACTCCGATAGAAGCATATCGTGCCGCAAGCATTTGTTGCTTTTCTGTCATTTGACCTTTTTTAATGATTTGACCATAAATATCATGGGCAAATGCTGATGCACCTGATAAAACAAGGCCTGCTACAACGGCTAGAATCGTCGCAAAGGCAACAGCAGATACAAAGGACATGAGCATATCTCCACCAAGTGCCTTTGCTAAAAGTGGTGCTGCCATATTTCCAGCAGCATTCGCAGCGACAATATCTGTTGAACCAACAAAGGCAGCTGCTCCAAAGCCAAGGAAAATCGTTAAAATATAGAAGATACCAACCACCCATGTAGCTGTCACAACAGAGCTACGGGCTGTTTTCGCATCTTTAACAGTAAAGAAACGCATGAGGATATGAGGCAGACCAGCTGTACCAAGAACAAGAGCTGCCATCATCGAAAGTGTATCAATTGGAACGGTATATTTCACACCTGGGTTTAAATAGCTCTCCCCAAGCGGTGTTAACGTTTTCATTTCACTAAACATCGTGAAAATGTTGAAATTAAATTTAGCTAATACTAAAAATGAAATAACAACTGTTCCAATCATTAATAATACCGCTTTAGTAATTTGTACCCAGCTTGTTGCCGTCATTCCGCCAAATAATACATAGGTGGTCATCATGACACCAACGATAAGAACCGCTATCCAATAATCAATACCTAATAAGAGCTGAATAAGAGCGCCTGCACCAACTAATTGGGCAATCATATAAAAAATAACAATGGTAAGCGTGCTTAACGCTGCAACAGCTCGTACCTTTTTTTGGTCGAAGCGTGCCGTGATCATATCGGCAATCGTATATTTCCCAAGATTTCTTAATGGTTCAGCAACAATATACAAGACAACAAGATAGGCCACTAAATAGCCGATTGAATAGAAAAACCCATCAAAACCATTTAGGGCAATCGCACCAGCAATACCGAGGAAGGATGCAGCAGATAAATAATCCCCGGCGATAGCCAGTCCATTTTGCCAGCCAGTTAAGCCTCCACCGGCAGTGTAAAATTCACTCGCTGTCTTCGTTCGTTTTGCAGCCCAGTACGTAATGACGAGTGTCAATCCAACGATAAGAACAAATAATGCTAATCCAAATCCACTCATAGGCTTTGATCTCCTTGGCTATATTTTTCAATAATATTTTGGGCCATTTTGTCATAACGGGCTGCTCTTTTCACATAAACCATACATAATACCCAGGTCATGACGAATAATCCAAAGCTGTAGACCCATGTCCAAGAGATTGACCCGATAGCCGGACGATTTAATATCGTCGAATAGGATGTAAGGATTGGCAGTGTGAAGTAAAGGGCTAAAAAGACAATCGAGACAGGCACCAAGAACTTTTTCTTTGCTTTCATTAAGTCTTTAAATTCTGGGGTGCTAGCAATTTTTTCAAAATCATACTTATTCTGCTGTGTAACGCCTTCTTTTGCTAAATTATCCATTCATCTTCCTCCTTTTTTAAAATATTCAGAAATATATGTATATTCTAAAAATTTCCAAGGTAAATTTCAATCTATTTTTGTAAAAATAGGTAAAATCTACTAATAAAAAGGTTCGACAAAAAGAGCTGATTTCTGCGAATCAGCTCTTTTATGACAACCTTCTGCTTTTATTTGAAGCAAACAATAGCCTATTGCTAACAAAGCAGCTCAGCATTTCTACTTACTCTGGGTGAAATTTCGACTTTACCGGCTGGCCACCGCTTTGTTCATATTTCTTTTTAGCCTGCTTGACCAGATCATAGTCCTGGCCAAGCTCAAGATCATTACTATTTGCCCCATTGCGTGTTTTCTGCTCCGGGTTTTGTTGCTTTGAACGCTTTTTCACGGTTGTTCCCCCTAGTGATCATGTAAAATCATTTGATTTTGTGCCTGTTGTAGCTGCAGCCTCATACGATGAAGCTGTTCACGTTGCTGACCATTTGCAGATTGAGCCATTTTGGCAAGCTCATTATAAGAGCTTTCTAATTGCTGCAATGCCTGCGTATAATTTTCACCATTATAATGCTCCTGGAGGCTGCTTTCCTGGTATTGATCGGTGGCAAACCTCAGTGCATCTTCACATTTTGAAAGCAAAGCTTCCATTGATTCTCGAGTTGCCATAAAACCCCTCCTTAAAAATTCGAAAAGCAAAGCTCGTTCTATCAATCGCATAAATGATGGATGATTAGAGCTTTACACAATTATCTTGTGCAAATCTTCTATTTCTACACAAGTGTCGTCTGCCATTTCTAGACAGAGGGCTAGAACTAATTGGAACGGAGCAAATTTCGTGGTAAAATAATCAAATTCACTGTTTAAAGTTGATTCGAGTTTTTAAGGGAGGTTTTTTCGCTATGCATCCACATAATCCATTTCCATATGCAAGCGACCATAAACGATATCATACATGGAATTACCATTTACGACATACATTTGGCCATAAAGTGTTTAAAGTCGCCTTAGATGGAGGTTTTGATTGTCCCAATCGCGATGGCACCGTAGCCTATGGCGGCTGTACATTTTGCAGCGCATCAGGCTCTGGAGATTATGCAGGCAGCCGTAGTGACGGACTTATCAAGCAGTTCAATGATATTAAAGAAAAAATGCATACAAAGTGGAAAGACGGCAAATACATGGCCTATTTTCAGGCCTTTACCAACACACATGCACCACTATCTGTGTTAAAGGAAAAATATGAAGCGGTATTAAATCTCGACGGTGTCGTCGGACTTTCTATTGCAACTAGACCAGATTGTCTGCCTGATGATGTTGTCGACTACCTAGCAGAGCTCAATGAACGAACCTATTTATGGGTCGAGCTTGGACTGCAGACCGTACACGAACAGACCGCTGTGCTTATCAATCGAGCGCATGACTTTGAAACCTATGCTGAGGGTGTCGATAAGCTCCGCAAGCGCGGGATTCGTGTTTGTTCTCACATCATAAACGGGCTTCCAATGGAAACGACAGACATGATGATGGAAACCGCCCGTGCCGTGGCAAAGCTTGATGTACAAGGAATTAAAATCCATCTGCTCCATTTATTAAAGGGAACACCAATGGTTAAACAGTATGAAAAAGGTATGCTTCAATTTTTATCACTCGATGATTATGTAAAGCTAGTATGCGATCAATTAGAAATCTTACCGCCGGAAATGATTGTTCACCGAATTACCGGGGATGGACCGATTGATTTAATGATTGGCCCTATGTGGAGTGTCAATAAATGGGAGGTTCTCAATAGAATTGATGAGGAACTGGTCCGCCGCGATAGCTGGCAAGGCAAGAAATGGAGCGGTGTGAAGGTATGAAGCTAATACAAATTTTACCCTTTGCCAGAACCCTGTTGGAAACTGCCATTACCCCAGGAGATATTGCCGTTGATGCAACGCTCGGTAACGGACATGATACCCTGTTTCTTGCCAAGCTGGTTGGCGAATACGGGCATGTCTATGGCTTTGACATTCAGGAGGAGGCTGTAATCAATAGCAGAAAGCGATTGGAAGAGCAGGATTTACTGAGTCAAGTTACCTTTTTTAACAAGGGACATGAACATATTTCTAATTGCCTTCCAAATGAACAGCATGGCAAAGTAACGGCAGCCATTTTTAATCTTGGTTATTTACCAGGAGGAGATAAATCGATTGTCACAAAGCCGGATACAACCATTTCGGCCATTGAACAGCTGCTCTCCATTATGAAGCCTGAAGGCATTATTGTGTTAGTCATTTACCACGGACATCCAGAGGGGGCAATTGAACGTGACAGGCTCATGGAATTTGTCCAATCGATTGATCAGAAAAAAGCACATGTCCTGCAATATCGCTATCTTAACCAAGCAAACCATCCTCCATTTATTATCGCGATTGAAAAAAGATAAGAGAAGTGCCTTCTCGCAGCACATCGAGGAGGCACTTCTCTTTTTACACTAAATGAACCTATACAAAACGCTCTAGTCTTCGCTTTTCATGCTTCAAATCCCGGCTGTGTTTCTGTATCGTCCTGTAAATCATCGCATTTACAAAAAAGAAAAGGCTAACACCCCCGCCTGTCTTTAAAATCCCTTTTGAGAGTTTGCGGACATCCCGCTGCTTTCTTACCTTTTCATCAGATAAATAAAGTCCTAAGAGTCCTCGGTTTATTAAACGATGAAACCTTCTATGTGGGAGACTATTAGTATGACGGTCCGCTTCCTTTATAAAATGCTTTAAGCGCGTAAAGAGCTGCTCTTCTGTTTCATAATAAAAGCAAAAGTTTAAATCTCCCTCTATTTTATCCTCTTCCTGGTCTATTAGATAATCCAATAGGATATGTAGGCCTTGAATATATGGAAAATAACCCTTGCGAATATCATCCGCATACTGACCTTGGAAATCATCGCTATAAGCGTAAGCTACCAGACAAAAGACACCTAAGGTTGACCCAGAACAAGCAGAAAACTCATACCACTCCATTTTCGGAATCGACTCTTTATTTTCAAGAAACCACCTTTTTAATCGAGGCACCCTTTCATCCGGTATCACATGCTTATGAACCTGTAAATCACAATAATAACCGCAAAGCTCTAATAAATAGTCTTTTATCTTTTCATAATGGTTACAGTTTGACAGCACCTGCCTGCAGGTTGCAACAAGGTCTGATAGGTAGTTTCCATCATCCTGTTCCGTGCGGAATCGGTAATAACGGCCTTCCGTTTGCTTCAATGTCAGGGCATCTCGCATCGCTTCATGTAATGCACTAAAATCCGCTGGATCGAGTGACGTACTTCGATCACAAAGATTATCTAAATAATCACTAATCGTCTGATAGGCAACGATAAAGCGAATGACTTCAGCATATTGTTCCTTAGCCATGAGGGCCATGATGGCACCTCCCTCGCAATGAAAGGTCTTATCTTTAATGCTTGCCAATGCTTGCTTTCGCAGTTCTTGATTGGGAATATTCAGTGCTCGCTCCTTCCAATAAGAGAGCTCCTTATTAACACTAGGGAAAATCTTCCAATAGGATTGGGACATTAAACTAAACGGCATACTTGGTACTGACATAACAATCCCTCGCTTATACATTATAGCCGATTGATTTTAGCTGGCTGTTAAAGAAATCCTTCGCATATTCAAATACTTCCTCACGCTCTGGTTCATTAAAAATTTCATGATAGCAATTCGGCCATTCTTTATATCTTTTTTCTGACAAAGGCACTAGGTTAAACCAGTTTCTAACTGTGTGTTTATTGACAATTTTGTCATCACCGCCCTGCATAAGGAAGAGCGGAACATCCTGAGTTTGATTAATCTCCTCAAAGGCTTCTTTAATCCCTTCAATTAATTCACGATACCACCTGATTGACACCTTTGTGATATAAAGCGTATCATTCAAATCTGCTTCCCTTACTTCTTCGTTACGAGTCGCCATCTCAACCGTCAAGCCTGATTCTAACCTTAATTGTGGAGCAATAATGTTTAATACGTATGAAAATAAATTCAATAGCTTTGATGGCGGTTTGACTAATCCCAGGCACGGAGAGGATAAAATAACACCTGCCAAATTCAATTGCTCTTCCTGCAATAAACGGACTGCAATCAGCCCACCTAAACTATGACCGATGAGAAAAACCGGCAAATTGAATTGATAGGCAGCCTGTACCCAATCCTTCACCTCGAAAAGATATTCATCAAAGGCATCGATATGACCTCTTCCTGCTCGTGTTGTCATGCCCTGTCCAGGGAGATCACCCATGACAACATGAAAGCCTGACAGACGCCACATTTCAATTAACCAGCCATAGCGGCGGTGATGCTCCATCGCCCCATGAACGATTACCACTACCGCTTTTGCTTCTCCTTCCGCTTCCCATTTCCACATTGTACCTTCCTCCTGAAAATCAAAAAGTGAATCGACTCATTACTATCATTCTAATTCTTTTGCATGTCCTTTTTATCTGGTCCACGAAATCCAGACATTAATAATACTATTATGACCAAATACAAATCCTTTGACAAATCTCATCACTTATTAGATACAATTAGTAGAACAGATATGACTTGGTTAAGCTACGACCAGCATAATTTTCTAACATATTAAGAGTAGATATCGCTAAGTCAAATTGTATATTGATTGAAAAAGGAGAGTATAAAACAATGATCTATCCCTACAAAGGTAAAAGCCCCAAAATTTCTGCTTCTGCTTTCATCGCCGATTACGTTACTATATCTGGCGATGTAGAAATTGGTGACGAATCAAACATCTGGTTTAACACCTCTATCCGTGGAGACGTAGCGCCGACGATAATTGGTAAAAGGGTCAGCGTCCAGGATAATTCTGTTTTGCATCAAAGTCCTAACAATCCACTCATCCTTGAAGATGGTGTAACCGTTGGACATCAAGTGATTCTTCACAGCTGTGTTATAAGAGAAAACGCATTAATCGGTATGGGCTCCATCGTCCTTGATCAAGCCGAGATTGGTGAAGGTGCATTTATTGGAGCTGGCAGCCTAGTTCCACAAGGAAAAAAAATTCCGCCGAATACACTTGCCTTTGGAAGACCAGCAAAGGTTATTCGTGAATTAAATGATGAAGATAAAAAGGATATGGAACGAATACGTAGAGAATATGTTGAAAAAGGCATCTATTATAAATCATTACAAAATAAACGAAATGATTAATCATAGTATGAACTTCATTTCCAATATTAACCGTGTAAATAGATACCGAAATTAAACTATACTAGTATTATCAACCAAAAATTACATCAGGTGGTACTTATGATAATATTATATCTTTTCATTGCTGTGTTATTTATCTTGCTCATTACGCTAATCGCAAAATTAATCGAGCGAAAGACCTTGTTTACATCATTTATTACATTTAGTGTGGTTTTGATTGTATTAGTAGGTGGATTTACATTGGATTCAATAGGACAGAGGAATTCGGTTAATGCCATAGAGCAGATCAAGACCTGGTTTCAATCACCCATTGCCAAAACCAATACTTTTATCCAGGAAACCTTTGACCACTCCAATATAACGGTAAAAGACAGTGCCCTTGTGGATGCACCGATTATTAAACAAATGCCAGAGCTCCCACGCGGCTGTGAAGTAACAAGTCTGGCAATGCTCCTTCAGCATGCAGGTGTCCAAGTCGATAAAATGACACTTGCTGAACAGATTAAAAAGGAGCCTTCTACCTATCGCAAGGAAAACGGGGTTATTTATTTCGGTCACCCCAATGACGGATTTGTCGGAGATATGTACTCTTACCATAATCCTGGACTAGGAGTTTACCATAAACCAATAAATAACCTAGCCGAACAGTACTTGCCGGGGCAGATCGTTGATTTTACCGGAGCTGACTTTCATGAGGTGAAGGTTCACCTTTCTGACAACCGTCCTGTATGGGTCATCATTAATACAGCCTACAGCAGGCTTCCAGACAGCCGCTTTCAAACCTGGCAGACACCAAGCGGTCCTGTCAAAATCACCTATAAAGAGCATTCCGTGCTAGTTACTGGCTACGATAAGCAGTATGTCTACTTTAATGACCCTTTAACAGGTGAAAAAAACAAAAAAGCACCCATAACGGAATTCGAGGATTCCTGGGTGCAAATGGGTAAACAGGCCATTACGTATCTTTATTAGCCTCTAACGGCCTGACTCATTGGTTTTACGGCCTCTTGATCAAAATCATATTTCTTCTCCACATAGATCTGATGCCAAACCATAAACATTAATACCGTCCAGATTTTCCGGCTATTGTCGGCTTTTCCCTGACAGTGGTCTTCAAGCAGATTCAAAATATACGTTTTATTTAGCAAATGATCCGTGTCACTTTCACGGATTATTTTTTTTGCCCAGTCATTCATTTCATTCTTTAACCAGTGACGGATGGGCACGGGGAAGCCTAGTTTTTTCCGATTTAGGACATGATCTGGAACGATGCCCTCAGCCGCCTTACGTAGAACATATTTCGTTGTACCATCCGCAGTTTTTAGGCTTGTTGGAATTTGTGAGGCTACACGGAACACTTCTTTATCTAAAAATGGGACGCGGAGCTCCAGTGAGTGTGCCATTGTCACACGATCTGCTTTAAGAAGAATATCACCGCGCATCCAAGTATGGATATCAATATATTGCATCTGATCGACCGGGTCATAGCCACGGCTTTCACGATATAGCGGCTTCGTAATATCTGTATAATGCAGATTAGAATTGAAAACGTTCAGTAGCTGCTGTTTTTCTGCCTCTGTGAACATTTTCGCATTCCCGATATAGCGATCCTCCATCGGTGTCACACCACGTTCAATAAAGCTTTTTCCCTTCATTCCCTCTGGCATTAGTCTGGCAATCCAACTTAGGAATACCTTGCCAAATTGGGGCATCTTATTGAACATTTTAAGCGATTCCGGCTCTCGGTATATATTGTAGCCGCCAAACAGCTCATCAGCTCCCTCACCTGATAAAACAACCGTTACATGCTTTCTCGCTTCACGAGCAACGAAATAAAGCGGTACACAGGCAGGGTCTGCGAGCGGATCATCCATATGCCACATAATTTTTGGCACTTCGTTCATATATTCCTCAGGAGAAATCACGTAGCTGATATTTTCTAACCCCAGCTTATCAGCTGTTTCTTTTGCTACATCAATTTCACTGAAGCCGTTATGATCAAATCCCACCGAAAAGGTTTTAATCGCCGGATGAAACTCTTTCGCAATGGAAGCAATAATAGAGGAGTCAATTCCGCCAGATAGGAACGAACCAACCGGTACATCACTTCTCATATGAATTTTGACAGAATCAAATAGTACATCTTTAATTTCCTTAATAAAATCACTTTCTGATTTTTGAACAGGCTGGAAATTCGCTTTCCAGTAGCGTTTAATTTCCATTGGCGAACCGATTTTCTTAGTAAAATAGTGGCCCGGTTCAAGCTTGTGAATGCCTTGTGACAGTGTCTCTGGCTCTGGTACGAATTGATAGGTTAAGTAATGCTGTAAGGATTCATAGTTTAATACATCATTTTTCATGGCTAGCAAAATGCTCTTTTTCTCAGAGGCGAAAAACGTTCTTTCATCATCTTCATAATAAAAGAATGGTTTGATTCCAAAGGGATCTCTTCCGCCATAAAGAGTTTGTTCCTCTTTATCCCAAATCACAAAAGCAAACATCCCGCGTAAACGTTCAATGGCTTTTTCCTTTACATGACTATAGAGAGCAATGATAACCTCTGTATCAGAGCTTGTTTCAAATGAAAGCCCTTCTTTGATAAGCTCTTCACGTAATTCAACATAGTTATAAACCTCGCCATTAAAAATGATCCAATAGCGCTCGTTTTCATATGTTAAGGGCTGGTGGCCGCTTTCAATATCAATAATACTTAATCGACGGAAGCCAAATTGGATATGGTTATCCATATAATATCCATCATCATCAGGTCCGCGGTGGGTTATCAGATTATTCATCTGTTGGAATAATTGTTTTTCAGTTTCATTAAAATTCTGTGCCTTTTCATGTACACAACCAATAAAACCACACATTATGTACGTCACTCCATTCTTTATTTAAAAGCCCCTCACATAAAGGTTCTTAAATTACTCAAAAAAACATACTCTCTTATACTACCACTAATTTTTTTATAATGTCATGAAGTGAAAAAAAAAACAATGGGAAAATCATGCTATTATAAGCAGTTTATACTTTTTCTATTTATTCTAAAACATTGTACAATTTTTTTCCTATTCATATTGATTACTTGAATCTGCTGCAGTTCTTTTAAACGGAAACAGGAGCCGCACTATGATAATGCGACTCCTGTTTTCTCATTTGAATTATAAGATTATAAAGCACTGTTTAACGCTTGATCACGTATCAGCTCGGCTTTATCCGTACGCTCCCATGGAAGGTCCACATCCACACGACCGAAATGACCGTAGGCAGCCGTTTGTTTATAGATTGGGCGGCGAAGGTCAAGCATTTTGATAATCCCTGCAGGACGTAAATCAAAGTTTTTATTCACTACATCTACGAGTACATCCTCATCTACTTTACCTGTACCAAATGTGTCGATTGAAATCGATACAGGACGGGCTACACCAATCGCATAGGCAAATTGAACCTCTACTTTATCTGCCAATCCAGCGGCAACAATATTTTTCGCTACATAACGGGCAGCATAAGCTGCAGAGCGGTCAACCTTTGTCGGATCCTTACCAGAGAAGGCACCACCGCCATGACGAGCATAGCCGCCATATGTATCAACGATAATTTTTCGACCTGTTAAACCGGCATCCCCCTGTGGTCCCCCGATAACAAAACGACCGGTTGGGTTGATAAAATACTTTGTTTGATCATCAATTAACTCTTTTGGCACAACTGGAGAAATGACGTACTCCTTAAGATCTCGTTGAATTTGTTCCAAACCAATCTCTGGATCATGCTGAGTCGAAATGACTATCGTATCAATTCGAACAGGCTGATCATTTTCATCGTATTCTACTGTAACCTGCGTTTTTCCATCAGGACGAAGATATGCCAAGGTATTATCCTTACGTACCTCTGCTAAACGGCGGGAAAGCTTATGGGCTAATGAAATCGGTAATGGCATCAGCTCACTTGTTTCATTGCAGGCAAATCCGAACATAAGACCCTGATCTCCAGCTCCTATAGCCTCAATTTGCTCATCCGTCATGTTTCCTTCACGGGCTTCTAAGGCCTGGTCAACACCCATTGCAATATCCGGAGACTGCTCATCAATAGACGTTAATACGGCACATGTTTCAGAGTCAAAGCCATACTTGGCTCGTGTATAGCCAATTTCCTTTACGGTATTCCGAACAATTTTGGGAATATCTACATATGTTGATGTAGTAATTTCACCTGAAACTAATACTAAGCCGGTCGTAACTGATGTTTCAGCAGCCACACGTGCATTAGGATCCTGGGTAAGAATTTCATCTAAAATGGCATCAGAAATTTGATCACAAATCTTATCTGGATGGCCTTCAGTAACTGACTCTGAAGTAAACAAGCGACGTTTTGACAATCTGATTTCCTCCTTATATATAAAGAGATTGCGAAGAAACAGTGCATTAACAATCTCTTATGATACGGAACTCATCCCCTAGTAGTTTGGAAAAAATAAGGTGAATTTATCCTATTTATTAAAAATCAGAGTAAATTAGTTCCTTATTTATTGGAGACGCATAAAAAAACCTTCTCATCTTGTGAAAAGGTTGAAAATAAAAAATTCGCGCCTTTCACTCTTATCGTTCAAGGAAATGAATCCTTGCCACAGATTAGCACCTTTACTAAAAGAATCGCATACATATAAAACATTTCTACCTCAATATTTTGTAAACGAAAAATTTTCTACAATAATTAGTTAGCTAGTTTTATATCTAATTATGCTCTGCTTAGCAGGTTGCTGGGTTTCATTGGGTCTGTCCCTCCACCAGCTCGGGATAAGAGAGTATCCGTTCAATGAAACATCTTATCGTACCGATAGAAAGGCTGTCAATGAATACACATCAAATAATTACTATATATATAAAAATTTGCTAGTCTTTAATCAAAGTATTCAACCATTTTAATTTTTGGGAAAAGACCAAAAACTTTCATCAATAGTATAGACTATTCAAATAATTGTGCTATACTAATTGTGAGCTAAATCACTCCGAATGTAAATTTAAATAAAACTGATTAAAGGAAGGTATTCGTCGGATGAATTCTGTAAGTTTGAAACAAGAAATAAATGAATTTCTTAATGGCACTAATATTCTTACTCAATTATCTGTACCACAACTTGTCGAAAAAGTATTAACACGGAAGGAAGGGCAATTAACTTCAACCGGCGCGGTAATCGCTACAACTGGAAAGTACACTGGAAGATCCCCGAAGGATAAATACATTGTGGAAGAAGAGTCTGTTAAGGACAAAATTGACTGGGGTTCTGTGAACCAGCCAATCTCGAAAGAGGTATTCTCAAGTCTATACAATAAAGTGTTGGAATTTTTAAAAGAGAAAGACGAAGTGTTTGTATTTAAAGGCTTCGCTGGAGCTGATGAAAAGCACCGTCTACCTATCCAGGTTATTAATGAATATGCATGGCATAACCTATTTGCCCATCAGTTATTTATTCGTCCTACAAAGGAAGAATTAGCAGCCCATGATCCTGGCTTTACCGTTATTGCAGCCCCTAATTTTAAAGCGGACCCTGCCATTGATGGTACTTGTTCAGAAACATTTATTATTATTTCCTTTGAACAGCGTACGGTTCTGATTGGTGGAACAGAATATGCAGGAGAGATCAAAAAATCAGTCTTCTCCATTATGAATTATTTATTACCTGAGAATGGCATCCTGCCAATGCATTGCTCTTCTAACGTAGGAAACGAAGGCGATGTGGCCCTTTTCTTCGGTTTATCAGGAACAGGAAAAACAACCCTTTCTGCAGATCCAAACCGTCGTCTAATTGGTGATGATGAGCACGGCTGGTCAGGAAATGGCGTATTCAATATTGAAGGCGGTTGCTATGCTAAATGTATCAACCTATCTCGTGAAAAAGAACCGCAAATCTTCGATGCCATCCGTTTTGGCTCTGTATTAGAAAACGTTATGCTTGATCAAGATACACGCATTGCCGATTATGATGACGGCACATTGACGGAAAACACTCGTGCTGCTTACCCACTGCAGGCCATTGAAAATATTGTTGACCCAAGTGTTGCAGGTCATCCCAATACAATTATTTTCTTAACTGCTGATGCATTTGGCGTTTTACCTCCTATTGCGAAGCTTTCAAAGGAGCAGGCAATGTACCACTTCTTAAGTGGATACACGTCTAAGCTTGCAGGTACGGAACGCGGTGTGACATCACCAGAAGCAACATTCTCAACATGCTTCGGTTCACCATTCCTACCATTACCAGCAACTCGCTATGCAGAAATGCTTGGTGAAAAAATCAGCCAGCATAATGCAAATGTATACCTTGTTAATACAGGCTGGACTGGCGGAGAATACGGTGTTGGTTCACGTATGAAGCTAAGCTATACTCGCGCAATGGTTCAAGCAGCACTTGAAGGTGAACTGGCGAATGCTGAAACGAAAAAGGATGAAATTTTTGGCTTAGAAATTCCTTTACATGTACCTGGAGTACCAGATGATGTCCTACAACCTAATCGTACTTGGTCGAATCAGGAGCAGTACGAGGTGAAGGCAAAGGAACTAGCTGCAAAATTCCGCGACAATTTTAAAAAGTTCCAAAACGTTTCAACAGATATTATCGAAAAAGGCGGACCAATGGCATAAATAAACAAAAACAGCAACTCTAGAGTTGCTGTTTTTTGTTAGTTAGTTGTATTCAATGATATTAGCTGATATGTAATGGTAGTCTTGCTGTTTTCCCATTCTAGTCTTTTTATGACAGCATATGCTCCCGGCTCACTGTCCTTTGTCTTTCTAACTTCGAGCGGGATTTCAATTGGGTAGATTCGGTAATCATCCTTTACTAAAGTAAAATCATTCTCGCCAATTCTCTGTTCCTTACCCTTTGTCACAATCATCGTATTTAATTCTAAAGGCATTCCCATCCTATTCCCTCTCCTTTTTTAATAGATTTTAATCATGTATGAAAATCTATCCTTTCTTTCTGATATCTTACCATTAGTCAGCCTGCTTTTTCATCCACAACGTTAAATCAGCGACAATTTGCCTGTTTATTGCCGGAGGAAAATAATGTGTATATTGGTCAAAATACCAGCACTCTACTTTTTTATTCAGGTCCTTTAGGCGCTTCTCTAGTCGATAGGCGTGTTCAACCGAAACATTAATATCCCTTCGACCATGAATAATCAACACGGGAGGTCTTAGCTTCTCTATATCATATAGGGGCGTACGGTATTGATACTGCTCAGGAACCTTCGCTGGAGTCCCGCCGATGACTCGCTTCATCATTCTTCTTAAATCCTTTCTCTCCACATATGTTAATGACATATCACTAACACCTCCCCAAGTAACAACAGAGGCTGCGTCTGGGAATGTAATTCCTGTTAATAAGGCCATTACACCTCCGCGGGAGAAACCAAAAATATGAACGTTTTTAACCCTTTGATGTGAACGAAGCAGCTCAAAGCCTGAAAAAGCATCCTCCCTGTCCTCTCCGGCAAAATCTTCATTTCCCTCCCCTCCTTGATTGCCGCGATAAAATGGAGCAAATACAATGAACCCTTCTGAGGCAAATTGAACGATCCTGGCCGGTCTCACCTTTCCAACATTTTTGATGCCGCCTCTTAAATAAAGAAATCCGTCATAGATGTCAGCATTTCTAGGCTCTGCTAATAATCCCTTCACCTTTAAACCTTCAACCAGATAAGTAATAATCGATAATTCAATCTCCGGATTCGGAGACGGAAACTTTTGTTTACTGATAATAATAGGATTCATCCTCGTCTCCTTTCGTTCCTTTTAGTCGTTTATATTATTCACATGAAGAAGTAAATTATTGTCTAATTTAGAAAAGGAGCATAGAAAAAATTCCTGACAGCTGTACCATCAGGAATGTAACTGATTAACTTTGATTAGTTTGTAATAATAACAGGTCCATTCTTCGTTACAATTACGGTATGTTCAATTTGAGCAACAAAGCTTCGCTCCTCTGTAACATACGTCCATCCATCATCTAATTGATAAACCTCTTCCGCACCTGTTGAAACGAATGGTTCAAAAGCAATCACCATGCCATCGCGAAGAATTTCTTTATCCCATGAATCATAATAATTCAAAATATGATCGGGTGCTTCGTGTAATGATAAACCTACCCCATGTCCAGTTAGGTTTTTAATTACTGTAAAACCATTTTGTCTTGCTGTTTGATAGACCACTTTACCAATTGCATTCTTTCTTGCGCCAACCTTAAATTTCGTCAAACCAGCTTCAAATGCTTTTTTTGCCACTTCACAAAGCTTTTCTAGCTCCGGGTTCCCGTTACCGACGACAAAAGATAGACCAGTGTCAGCATAATAGCCGTTTTTCGAACCGGATACATCAATATTGACTAAGTCACCATCTTGAATAACACGGCTTCCCGGGATTCCATGGGCAACCTCTTCCTGGACACTGATGCAGGTAAAGCCAGGAAAATCATATTCGCCCTTCGGTGCTGAAAGGGCCCCGTATTTTTCAAACAGCTCCCCGGCAAAGTCATCAAGCTCCTTTGTTGTAATGCCAGGTTTTGTTTTTTTTATCATTTCATCCCGTATCGTTCCAACTATTTTTCCAATTTCCTTCAGACCCTGTAAATCTTCCTCAGACCTAATAATCAATTTTATTCCTTCTTTCTCTAAAACAAATCCACATATCATTTATTATTTTTTATCATTGCATTATCCCATTTTAACATAGGATTCACGAAATTCTCAAACGCGTTACTTTCCAAACACACTTTCTGTAGTAGAATATTTATTAAAGAATATTTATGAAACTAATAAATTTTTTTTAACTAATACTATATAAATTAAGGAATATTTTTTACTAAATGGTTATGGTATACTAAGAAGGTAAACACGATAGAGAGGAAAATCGGAATGTCACAAAATTGCATAGGAAAAATTCGTTCGAATTACGCTCGGCTTAGCGAGAAAGAAAAAAAGATAGCCGATTATATTTTGGATGATCCCGATAAAATTATCCACGGGACCATCAATGAAGTTGCTGAGGATTTAAATATAGCAGATGCAACTGTTTTTCGTTTTTGCAAACGAATCGGCTTTAAGGGCTACCAGGCAATGAAGATTGCCCTTGCTTCTGAAATCATCACTCCGAACCAACAAATCCAAGAGGATATTGAAATCTCGGATGATGATGATGCTAAGACCATTGCCGATAAAGTCTTCCAAGCAAATATTAGAACGATTGAAAATACAGTAGAGATTCTAGATCACACAGCCATTCAAAAGGCAGTCAATCTCTTGCTGTATTCCAACCGAGTAGAGTTTTATGGCACGGGTGGATCTGCAGTCATTGCTATGGATGCGTTCCATAAATTTGTGCGCACAGGAATTAAAGCGTTTGCATTTATTGATTCCCACTTTCAGCTTACATCTGCCTCCCAGCTAACAGAAAGTGATACAGCTGTTATTATTTCTCATACAGGGACAAATAAGGATACCTTAAATATTTTAAAGACAGCTAAGCGAAATGGAGCGAAAACGATTGCCATTACCGGCTATCCAAAATCCCCAATAGCCCAGCATGCTGATGTAGCACTTTATACAAGCTCCGAGGACAATGAATATCGTTCAGAAGCCTTATCGTCGAGAATCGCACAACTCAGCCTTATTGACGCCCTTTATGTTAACTTAGTCGTTCTAAATAAAGAAAAGGCTCAGCGTTCTCTTGAAAAAATAAGAAGTACAATCTCCGAAACAAGAATGTAGTTTCATTCACATTCCAGAATTTACAGCTCCCTTGAATTGCCTATTCAAGGGGGACAATACTCCTCCACAGGCACATTATTTATCGTATTCATCTTGTTTTAGTTGCCAATTCTATTGTCTCTCCTCCAAATTAGTCGGTTATTCCCATCAATACTTTTCTTAGAACTAAAAATAATAAGAGAGTAGTCCATCTAATCGAAGGAGGAAATCAACTTGAGAAAACGGAAATTCAGTGTTTTTGTGACCCCTATGCTTATTCTAAGCCTGGTGGCTTGTAATAATGATACAAATGATGCGATGGATACTCGAAATGGCAATCAGATCAATACGGCCAACCGAGCAGGTACCAATGTATATCAGGTAAACAATCGAAATCGCGAGGTAGATGACCGTTCAGCGTATGGCTTTGATCATCGCGGTCCGCTTACTGAAGATTACTTAGATAACGACGACAATAGAGCCGCTAACAATAATCGGCCTACCTATTGGACTGTTCGCAATAACAATAACAACAATATGCGAGATAATGGCCGTAATACACAAAATGGCAACCAGCTCAATACAGCTACCAGAGGCGGTACTAATGCCTATCAGGTAAACAATCGAAATCGTGAAGTGGATGACCGTTCAGCGTATGGCTTTGACCACCGTGGTCCTCTTACAGAGGATTATTTAGAGAACGATAACAATAGAACCACTAACAATAACCGGTCTCCGTATCGGACTGTTCGCAATAACAATGACAATAATCGAAATATCCATTACCGCAATGTGACGAATCGCAATGACAACAAGTGGTCAAGCCAAAGGAACAAAGTTAATAATGATCATAACAATGTAACAGCTCGTAATAAAAATTACGACAACACAAATGAGAGTCCAAATCTTTCCAGCTTAAAAACATCACAATCAAGTAATAAATACCCGCACACAAAAGCGGTATTAATTCAAGAAGCGAGATATCAGTTCATTCCAGTTAATCCTAATCAGGATAATCGCTTACAGGCAAGACTTCGTCAAAATAAAGAATCAGCACAGGCACCAGAAGTGCAAAAACAGCAGCAGGCAAATCAAGCCCCTGCTCAGCAAGCACCACAACAGCAAACACCGGCCCAGCAGGCTCCAGCCCCAGCTCCAGCTCAAAAGGCTCCTGCCCAGCAAGCACCGGCAAATGTGAGCCAAGCTGTTCAGCAGGTGATTGACTTAACAAATGAACAACGTCGTAAAAATGGTCTACCAGCTTTACAGGCTGACACTCAATTAAGCAGTGTCGCACAGAAAAAATCCACCGACATGCAGCAAAAGGGTTATTTTTCTCACACTAGTCCAACCTATGGCTCACCATTTGATATGATGCGCGACCATGGCGTATCGTATAAAACTGCAGGTGAGAACATCGCCCAGGGACAAAGAACTCCTCAAGAGGTGGTTAATGCCTGGATGAATAGTGAAGGACACCGTAAAAATATTTTAAGCCGAGAATTCACCCATATTGGCGTCGGCTATGAAGCAAGTGGCCATCACTGGACACAAATGTTTATTGGTAAATAACAATACTAACACCTCAATACCTAAGGAATGGTTTACAGCCACTTAGATATTGAGGTTTTTTTAATTTACTTTGTTTAAACACCTGAATGGCGAGAACCTGGGCATTCACACATTTTTTCAACTTTCATACGATAGGTTAGGCTTAAAAAATCCATATTCTTTACTAAGGGAGGTCCTCTATCATGAAAAAATGGTGGAAGGCTAGTTTATTACTGCTAGTTATCCTTGTGTTAATGACCAGTCTCGTTGCTTGTAACCTTGGGAAATCTAAGGAAGATTCTGAAAAGCTCCAAAAAGTCAAGATAGCAGAAGTCACTCGTTCAATCTTTTATGCGCCTCAATATGTTGCGATTGAAAAAGGATTTTTTGCAGAAGAAGGTCTTGATGTTGAATTAATCACAACCTTTGGCGGCGATAAAACCATGACTACTCTCGTATCGGGCGGTGCTGATATCGCACTTGTCGGCTCAGAAACATCGATTTATGTAGCTGCCCAAGGTTCGACAGACCCCGTTATTAACTTTGCTCAGCTGACGCAGACAGACGGTACTTTTCTTGTTTCCCGTGATAAAATTGAAAACTTCGACTGGCAGATGCTGAAGGACAGTACCTTCCTCGGCCAAAGAAAAGGCGGGATGCCTCAGATGGTAGGCGAATTTGTGTTAAAAAATCATGGAATTGACCCTCATAATGATTTGAATTTAATTCAGAATATTGATTTCGCCAATATTGCCAATGCCTTTATTTCAGGGACGGGAGAGTTCGTTCAATTATTTGAACCGCAGGCCAGCATGTTTGAAAAGGAAGGGCGCGGCTACATTGTAGCATCATTTGGAACGGAATCAGGGCATGTTCCATACACAACCTTCATGACCAAGCAAAGCTATATAGAAGAGAATGAGGAGCTTGTTGAAGCCTTTACACGGGCTATTTATAAAGCACAGCAATGGGTATATGAAAACAGCTCAGCAGAAACAGCAAAATTAATTCAAAAATATTTCGAGAATACAGATTTGGATATTATTGAATCCTCTATTGATCGTTATAAAACCCAAACCTCCTTTGCCACAAATCCAATTCTAGATGAAGAGGAATGGGATAATCTGCAAAATATTATGGATGAAGCGGGTGAGCTACCAAAACGTATTGATTATGAAACATTAGTCAATACAGAATTTGCTGAGAAAGTGATGGATTAGAACACAGCGGAGGCTCTATATTATTCGAGGAAGGTGGAATAGACACTTTCCTTGAATCCCCCTCCTTGTAGCTTGTAGCAAATTGGGTTAGGAAGTGCCTTACATGGGCTTTTTATCAGTTCAAAACGTAAGTCATACGTATTTTACTAAAACATCGGCTACGACTGCCCTCTCTGACATTTCTCTTGATATCGCCGAAGGGGAGTTCGTATCCATGCTTGGTCCAAGTGGGTGCGGGAAAACGACGCTTCTTTCCATTATCGCTGGCTTAATCCAGCCGTCTGAAGGACTAGTCACGTTGGAGGGAAAAAAGATTGGCAATAAATCAAATGATATTGGATATATGCTTCAGCAGGATTATCTTTTTCCTTGGAAGACGATTGAACAAAACATTCTCATTGGTCTAAAGCTAAATAAACAGCTCCGAGCTGACAGAAAACAATATACACTGCAGCTGCTAGAGAAAATGGGGTTAAAAGGAGTAGAGAAGCAGTATCCAAAGGAGCTTTCCGGGGGGATGAGACAACGGGCTGCGCTGGTCAGAACATTAGCAACAGAGCCAAAGGTACTCATGCTTGATGAACCTTTTTCAGCCCTTGATTTTCAAACAAAGCTCCATTTAGAGGATCATATATTTGAAACGCTTAAATCCTTTCACAAAACAGCGATTCTCGTCACACACGATATTGGTGAAGCCATTGCCATGAGCGATCGGATCTTTCTATTATCCGCCCGTCCTGGTCAGCTCCATAAGACATTTATCGTCCCCGAGGAATTGCGAAGCCTAACACCCTTTCACGCAAGAAATCATGAAAAATTTCAGATCCTGTTTCAAACAATTTGGAAGGAGTTGGAATCCCTTGAAGTCCTCAACTGAGATTCAACAACTTCATCAAAACTATATTAATTCTTTGAAAAAAGAAAAACGATGGGTTCGTTTTTATCAGCTCATTATCTTCTTGGCCTTTTTCGGCAGCTGGGAGCTGGCAAGTACCTTCCGCTGGATTGATCCACTCATTTTCAGCTCCCCTTCAAAAGTAGGTCTTTTGCTGATTGATAATGTGCAGAACGGATCACTATTCATGCATATTAGTGTGACACTTGGCGAAACCATCTTTGGCTTTCTGCTCGGGACCCTGCTTGGCACTTTGCTTGCTGCCCTATTGTGGTGGTCACCCATTTTGTCAAAAATCCTTGATCCCTATTTAGTAATTCTCAATGCCATGCCCAAAATAGCCTTAGGACCCATACTAATCGTCGCACTAGGTCCAAACTTTACTTCCATTATGGCCATGGGAGCCTTAATCTCGGTTATTATCACTACCATCGTGGTCTATACATCATTTCGTGAGGTCGACCCTAACTATGTAAAGGTCCTATATACATTTGGAGCCTCAAGAGCGCAATCGTTTAAGGAAGCGGTCTTACCCGCTTCCTTCCCAACCATTATTTCTACATTAAAGGTGAATGTTGGTCTTTCCTGGGTCGGGGTCATCGTAGGGGAATTTTTAGTTTCTTCTAAAGGTCTTGGGTACATGATTATCTACGGCTTTCAGGTATTCAATTTCACCCTCGTTTTTCTGTCACTATTTGTGATCGCCATTTTTGCCACCATCATGTACCAGCTCGTTGAATTGCTTGAGAAAAAAATAATCAAAAGCAGTTAAAACGGTACATGACACCACAAAAAAACAAAAGCTTAATTGTTCATTTGGGGTGCCTGGCACCTCATAATTTTTTCTAATGCGAGTTCCATGACCTTGTCCTTCATGATAAAGCTATAAGAGTCCTGGAAACGGAGACTTAATAGATCTCCGCCAATGAGGACGGGTCCGTTCGTTTCGAGATAATCCTTCTTTGGCTCCAGGCTATCTGCCTCAGCATAGTATATCGCTTTGACGAAGGAATTCTCCCCTGTATTTACTTCATATTCTCCAATAAATTGTAGGGATTGTATAAGGGCGCCTGTTTCCTCCTCGACCTCTCTTCTTGCGGCTTCTTCCAACGTTTCATTTTCTTCTTTTTTTCCTCCGGGAAATTCCCAGCCCCTGATTTTATGTTTCGTTAATAGCCATTGATTGGAGAAACGACAAATCACCAGCACATGTTTAGCTCTTTGCAAAAAAGCGTCCCTTTGAAAGGAAACCGTAACGGTCCCACCATTATAATCGATAAAAGTATCCATCTAATTCGCACCTCGTGTTTTCCATAGTCTTATTATATATGGAAAATGAGCAATGTGGCACTAGATATGGTCCAAAAACCCCATATTTTCAATATGCTGTTTTGCTTCAGCATCACCCAGCTTATGAATGGTCTGGTAAATATATTTTAGGTTCTCATCATATCGATCATTGTCAGGGTCGTTGTGATACTCACGAAACGGGATATGGGCACGAATGAAATTACCGATTTCTGTTGACTCACTTTGATTAAAGTATTCTCGTAGTTGACGAATTTCTTCATCATTCGCTTCAATTTTAAAATTCCATGGTGAATCCGTTGCGCTCTGTGAGATGGATTCGGAAGCAATTTCAATATAGTAGGTTTTTTTTTCGTCCATTATGAATCATTCCTTTTTACCTTTATCGTCCCCATGTTATAATCAAAACTATACGAAAAACTTCCTACAAGCCCGGGAAGCATTTTTTCACATAATAATGGGTAAAATTAAATATAATGTAAAAATCGTTGAGTCATTATATACTAAAGATGGAGGTGATGATGATGAAGCTTGTAGATGAACTTTATGAAATGTACCGAAACAAATTAACCGGCGATGAAGAGGACATTGATATGTTAGCGTTTGCATTTCTTGAGGAGATGTCAAGGGAAGACATCTTGCATTTGATTCAGGAAATGGATGAACAGGAACTTTATACATTAATGGGGCTCTACTTAATCGAAAGTCTAAAAGGTAAATTCGCAAAAGAAGACTATGGTCAACAGCAAAGTCCTGTCTTAAACCAGCGAAACCTTCATTAAAACTACATACATAATGGCTAAAGAATTCAAAAGGCTGCTTCATCATGAGGGAGTCTCTTCTTTTTGCATTTTTTCTTTCCACAAAAAATAGAATGAATTCTTGTTCTGAAAGAACATAGAACCATTCTATTACGCCTTAACCAGCCATTAGCTTAAATATGCCTTCAGCATCCAGACATGCTTTTGTAAGCTGCCATGGATGGAAAGAAGGACGTCTCCTGTTCCTTCATCACCAGCATCATCCGCTAATCTCATAGCCTCTTGAAGCTCCTGGATGAGCTTTTCAAAATCATTGCAGGTTTCTCGGACCATTTCCGTTTCATTTTCTCCTCCAGTTGCTTCTTTAACGGAGGCTAACTCGAGGCACTCCTTCATCGTTGATACCGGTGTAGCCCCAATGGAAAGCAGCCTTTCAGCTAAGACATCGATATGCTCATTTGCTTCATCATAGAATTCCTCAAATTTTTCGTGTAAAGTAAAGAAGTGATGTCCCTTTACAAACCAATGATAATGATGCAGCTTTACATACAGAACAGTCCAATTGGCTACCTGCTTATTCACAGCTTGAATCAATTCCTGACTCATGTTTTATCTACCTCCCTTCATTAACATAACCAATTAATGCAGGTTCATCCCAAAAAAAAGGGAATTCGAAAGGATTATCAAAAGTTTCTTTCTATTTCATGTTAAAATACAATTGAATAAAGGAGATGATATGAATGTTAACCGTATTAATAATTTCAATTATCATTATATTTCTAGTGTTAATCGTCAGTCTGAAGGTAACGAAGAAAGCATATCAATATAATCATACCATTGATCCTCCTGCCGATTCTTCATCTGACGCTAACCAAGATCGAAAAACAGATGCATAAAATGATGTTCAGAAAGGTATATGACCTATGGATTTGGATTTATATTCATTGATTGTCAGCCTGATATTGTTTTTAAATATGATTCTTGCTGTTATCGTCATCTTTTTGGAAAACAGAGATGCTGGGCCAACATGGGCATGGCTGATGGTTCTTTTCTTTATTCCCATTTTAGGGTTTATTCTCTACCTGCTTTTCGGCCAAAATTTGACCCGAAGCTCCTTGTTTGAATGGGAGGATAAGAAGAAAATTGGAATTGAGGAAATAATTGCTGAGCAAACCTCCAGCTTTCGGTCCGGGAGAATCAACTGTCATAACGAGATAACGGAAAATAATCAAGGTCTTATTTATATGCTGCTCGCAAACAATGATGCCATCTTAACAACCGATAATTCGGTCAAAATATTCACAGATGGAAAAGAAAAATTTGAAGCCTTATTTAAGGATATTGAAGGGGCAACCGATTTTATCCATTTGCAATATTATATTTTTAAAAATGACGATATAGGAAAAAAACTGATTCAATTGCTGGTTGAGAAGGCAAAACAAGGGGTAAAGGTACGTATTCTTTATGATGACCTTGGCTCTCGATCGTTACGTCGCAGTGCCTTTAAGGAGTTGCTGGAGGCCGGTGGTGAAGTCGAAGCCTTTTTTCCATCGAAATTCCCGCTCATCAATTTACGTTTGAATTACCGAAATCATCGCAAGCTGGTCATTATTGATGGAATGGTTGGTTACATTGGCGGTTTTAATGTCGGGGATGAATACTTAGGCTTAAACAAAAGATTTGGTTATTGGCGTGATACACATCTCCGGATTACCGGTAGCTCTGTCCATGCGATTCAAACAAGATTTATCTTAGATTGGAACCAAGCTTCACACCGGCATGATATTTCCTATTTACCCAATCTTTTCCCGGAAACAACGCCATCCGGTAATATTGCCATGCAAATTGTTTCCAGTGGACCTGATTCAGAATGGGAACAGATTAAATACGGGTATATCAAAATGATTTCCTCTGCCAAGAAATCTATTTGGATTCAAACACCCTATTTCATTCCAGATGAAAGTCTACTCGACTCAATAAAAATCGCCGCACTCACCGGTAAAGATGTGAGAATCATGATTCCGAATAAACCTGATCATCCCTTTGTCTATTGGGCGACCTATTCCCATATCGGGCAAATCCTAAAAGCAGGAGCAAAGGTGTACATTTATGATAACGGCTTTATTCATGCCAAATCCATTATTGTTGATCATACCTTATCATCTGTTGGTACCGCCAATATTGATGTGAGAAGCTTCAGGCTTAATTTTGAGGTCAATGCGTTTATATATGATGAGAAAATTGCAGAAGCCCTGACAGATAGCTTTTATGAGGATCTAAAGCTATCAAGGGAATTAACAATGCAGGAATATAACCGCAGAAGCATCATCATTCGGTTTAAGGAATCTATATCAAGATTGTTATCACCGATTTTATAAAAAAGTTTATCAAAGGATTCGAATACATGTAAAAAGAAGGATTAAATCAAATGCTTAAAGCCGCATTCATTGCCATCATCCGTTTTTACCAAGTGGTGATATCTCCATTAAAACCGCCCACATGCCGTTTTTACCCAACCTGTTCTCATTATGGGCTAGAATCTGTCAAACGATTTGGAGCCTTAAAGGGTGGCTATCTTGCTGTTAAGCGGATATTAAAATGCCACCCGCTCCACCCTGGAGGAATTGATGAAGTACCGGAAAAATGGCCAGGTATGATGAGAAAAAAAAAGAAATCTATTTCGAAGCAATAAAAAAGATGGGGAATCCCCCATCTTTTTTATCTTATTTTTCGTAGCCATTCACTACTAAATCTAGTTTCCCAGTTGCCGGATCAATGACTAGTCCATGAACAGGTGTATTCCCTGGCAAAAGCGGGTGATTTCTAATGACATCTACACTATGTGCAACACTATCCTCTACTTTACTAAAGCCCTTCAGCCATTTCTGCACATCGATTCCAGAGTACTCTAATGTATCAAGTGTCTTTTGAGATACTCCGCGCTCCAGCATATTTGGAATGATATCATCGGCCTTTAATCCGCCCATACCACAATCATGATGACCAATGACAAGTACTTCATCTGCCTTCAGCTGATACACTGCTACTAGTATACTTCTCATCACACTCCCAAAAGGATGCTTCAATACTGCTCCAGCATTTTTGATCATCTTTACATCGCCATTTTTAAAATTCAGTGCATGTGGGAGCAATTCCAATAAACGTGTATCCATACAGGTTAGAATGACCATCTTTTTATTAGGCAGCTTATCGGTAGCAAACTCTTCATATTTCTTATCAGCAACAAATTTCTCATTATACGTCAGTACCTCATCTAGTAATCTCATACACAAACCCCTCACGATTGTTTTTCTTTATTAGCATACAAAAAATCGCCAAAATAAAACAATTTTTTTGACTTGCATTTTATAATTATTTTTTGTAAGATTGAAATCGTAATGATTACGTTTAATATCAATTGGGGGATATTCTTTTTTAAATCGTAATTAATACGTTTTATAGGGTGATGAGAGGGGAAAGAAAATGAAAAAATGGATTTTAAGTTTAACGGCCATCCTTACGGTCAGCCTATTTTTAGCAGGCTGCGGAGATAAACAGGCTGAAACAGGCAATACAGATGATAATAAGCCATTAACCGCTTATACAACGGTCTATCCGCTGCAATTTTTTACTGAGGAAATAGGCGGTGAGCATGTCAGTGTAGAAACAATATATCCACCGGGGGCAGATGAGCATACATTTGAGCCTACACAAAAGGATATGATAAAACTGGCTGAATCAGACTTATTCTTATACGTAGGTCTAGGACTCGAAGGCTTTGTCGAAAAGGCGAAAAATACATTAGAAAAAGAACAGGTTACCATGGTAGCTACCGGAGAGTCTATTCATTTTGATGAACTGGATGACCACTCAGATCATGGTCATGAAGAAGAACATGATGCAGGACATGAAGAGGAGCATGGCCATTCGCATGGTGATATTGATCCACATGTTTGGCTCGATCCTATCTATTCGAAAGAATTAGCACAATCTATTAAAAATGCATTAGTTGAAAAAAGCCCAGAAAATGAAGCTACTTTTGAAAAGAACTATGAAGCCTTAATACAAAAGCTTGATGAATTGGACAGCAGCTTCTTAGAACTAGCTGACCAGGCTGCACATAAAGAATTTATTGTTTCCCATGCAGCATATGGCTATTGGGAAAAACGCTACGGCTTAGAACAAATCAGTATATCCGGTTTATCTACTTCCAGTGAGCCTTCACAGAAAGCTCTTGAAGAAATTGTCAAAGCAGCTAAGAAAACGAATAGCAACTATATCTTTTTTGAACAGAATGTTAGCTCAAAGTTAACTGAAATTGTTCAAGCTGAAATTGGTGCTGAAGCTCTTACACTTCACAATTTATCAGTCAGAACGGAAGAGGATATGAAAAAAAACCGTGACTATTTTTCTATCATGACCGATAATCAAGAGGCCTTAAAAAAGGCTTTGCAATAATCCTAAATCCTATACATTACGAAAAGAGAGTTCTTAACTGAACTCTCTTTCTCTTTAGTCCCTATCATCATAGTCTATTTCAATGACTTTTCCAGTTGCTGCATCAATATCCACCTCTGCTTCACCACGGTCTGTATGAAGTTCAAATTGATATTCAAGCAAGCCATCATCATATTCCTTGTCCATTTCAACGATCTTTCCATTCACCGCTTTTTCTGCAATCGCTGCTGCTTCTGCTTCAGTAATAACTTCCATTGTTGGTTTAGATTTATCGCTAATTGATTTAGAGTCGTCATCGTACCGAACATCATCGTCAAAATGATCATCATACCTATCATCAAAATCGTCATCATCCTGCTTTACAGAATAGGGCTCACCTGTTACCGCGTCAATATAAATATCATAGTCCATCTTGTCTTTTTCAATTTCTACCTCGTAGTAGGATTTACCGACCTTTGTTTCTAAATCAATGCTTTCTACTCTGCCATCCACTTCCTTAAGAGCAATGGCTTTTGCTTCTTCAAGGGTAATGAATGACTTCTTACCGTCTGCAACTGATTTTGTTGTATCATCCTTTGCAGCCACCGCTGCGATTGAACCGCCCAATACAACTGCTGATAGAACAGCTCCAATCAATATCTTCTTACTCATAATCAAGTTCCTCCTTTTTTGTTTCCTGCTCCTTACACTTTCAATATACGCATGGTAAATGAGAGGATAGAGAAAGAAAGATTAGAATTTGATTAGAAATGAGAAAAGCGGAGGTGGCTTTTTTTAATCATCATCGTCATCATCCCAGGTTAATGATTTAACCTCACCGGTAATCGCATTGATTTCTACCTTTGCTTCACGTCCGTCGGTCGTTTCGACATCAACAAAATAGAAGCCCATTCCATTGACCTTCTCATAATCCACATCATCAATATTTCCAGCCACCTGCTCGAGTGCTATTGCTGCTGCTTCCTGCTCCGTCAGCCTTTTCGAACCCTCATCGACAGGAGGGGTTTCCGGATTCAAAGGCTCACCCGTAGCTTCATCATTTTTCTCATTCGTCGCTCCCTCTGACTCTGAAGCTTGACTGATTCTTTTTAAGGATGTTACCTCGCCAGATTCTCTATTTATCCTAATCTCGTATACACCTGTATTTCTTTCCAATTCCATGACAAAATCATTGTTACTTTGATTAATTTTTTGCACCTTCCCTGCATAACGATCTTCTGCGATTGCCTGCGCTTCCTGCTCTGTTAACATATCTGCCTTTGTAAAAATCGGCCCTGTCATTTGTGTAGCTACAAAAATTAGGATGATTAGTACCGCAGCCCCACAACCAATCCAAAGAAACAGCCTTCTATTCATTTAGTCACCTCAAATCTTTTCTTTCATTATGCACGGGAAAAATGAGAAATTCATGAGAATCCCTTATTTACTGTCCCTGATAGCTCAATATTTACGGTTGTGCCAATTCCCTCAACACTTTCAATCGATAGGTGTGCATTCATTGCCGCAGCTATTTCCTTGGCGAGCGAAAGACCGAGGCCTGTTCCACCCATTTTTCTGCTTCTTGCTTTATCCACCCGAAAGAAACGATCGAATACTTTATTCAAATCCTCCTTCGGAATGCCTACACCTCTATCCGCAATTTGAATAAACGGGATGCCGTCTTTTTGGCCAACCTCAACACGTATTGCATCCTCACTATATTTTTTAGCATTGTCCAAAATGATATAGGTCAGCTGCTTTAATTTTTGAGTATCGGCAAGAGCTGTAATATTCGGTTTTTGTTGAAACTGGATCTCCCTTTGATAGGCACTTTGAAACGTATTGATGGTCTGACTGACATGCTCCCCAAGGTCAATCATTTCCAATTGGATATTCCATTCTTCGTTATGCTTTGCCAACAGCAATAATTGTTCGACCATTTCCTTCATGCGAACAGCTTCAGAATGAATCGCATCAATAGACTCATGAAAAATTTCTGGCTCTGCTTGTCCTCGTCTTTTAACTAGACTGGCATAGCTCTCAATAATCGTTAAAGGTGTTCTAAGCTCATGGGATGCATTGGCAATAAATTGCTCCTGCTTTTCAAAATTGGCCTCTAATAAATCCATCATATGGTTAAATGTCTCACCCATATCATATAATTCATCCTTTGAGCGGGATTCAAGCTGGATTCGTTTAAAGCCACCTTTTTTTCGAATCTCAGTCATTGTGTCAATCAGCGATGTAATGGGCTTGGTAATCACATTACTAAGCACCCGGCTCGAAATAATGAGCGGAATCATGGCGATGATGGTGACGGATAAGAGAACAATTCTTAAGATGGCCAGGTCATCCATCGCACTTTGAATATTTTTCATCATTTGCAGGTTCACAATTTTTCCGTCTGCCCCTATTGTCGGAATAGAATGAAATAAATAGGTTTGATCCTTATAGGTGAGCTTCTCTTTCACTTCCGTCTCATAATAGTGTACGTCTCGGCTGCTCAAGCTTTTTTCAGAAGGCGAAGTGACTTGAGAAAGAGGCTTTTGCTCGCTTGATACAATTTGAATCATACCATTTATTGGGACATAGGCACGAAGAAGCTTATCCGTCTTAATCTCCCCTATCGACTCACTGATTCCATCCACTATTTTTTCTGTCTCTGCTGCTGCCTGCTCCTTTTCCCCTTCGAGAATTAAGTAGCTGAAAACAAAATAGATTGAAAAATTGATAAGGATAAATAAGCCAATAAATAGAAAGGTCGTTGAAAAAATAATTTTTTGGCGAAGCCTCATTTTCCTTCCCTCAATACATAACCGACCCCGCGAACCGTATGGATTAACGGATTAACGTGTGGAAGGTCAACTTTTTTACGAATATAGCGGATATAGACATCCACAACATTTGTATCCCCATAATAATCGTAGCCCCAAACAGCCTCGATAATTTGTTCTCGGCTAAGTACCTGCTGCTTATTTTTTAATAAATAAACAAGTAAATCAAACTCCCGGGGCGTCAACTCGAGCTGGTTATCCCCCCTCATAACCATTCTTGTTTTTTCGTTCACACTCAAATCGGCTATATGTAAAACTGCTAGATCTTCAACTGGCTCAATAGCGGGCTTCAATCTTAATGCAACACGAATCCGTGCCAGTAATTCCTCGATTTGAAAGGGCTTTGTGATATAATCATTTGCCCCTAGATCGAGGCCCGATACTTTATCCTCGACAGAGCTTTTCGCTGTCAACAGAATAACAGGCGTATGGACATCCTGTGAGCGAATCCGCCGCAAGAGCTCAATTCCGCTAATTCCTGGCAGCATCACATCCAGCAGGATTAAATCCCATTTTCGATTTTGATATAATTCAAACCCTTTCAGGCCATCATTTGCTTTTCCGACCTCATAGCCTTCATAGACAAGCTCCAGCTCCAGCAAGCGTAAGATTTTCTCTTCATCTTCAACAACCAATATCGTATCCTTTGTCATCTGTCTACCCCTTTTTCAGAAAAATCATTTATCCTTATCATATCTGATTTGGATTTCAAATTCATGAAAAATAATCTTCCTCGTTTCTAAAACAAAGAGACCAACATTCTTACCTGTCAGTCTCTTGAGAAAAAAAGCATTAATGATTAATGAGCTTACGTAGCTCTCTTCGTAGGATTTTCTTACTTGCATTACGGGGAATCTCATCTATAAAATAAATATCTTTTGGAAGCTTATATTTAGCAAGCTTTTCCTGACAGTAAGCAAGGATGTCCATTTCGGAAACAGATTGATTCATGACTAAAAAGGCAATTGGCACCTCTCCCCATTTATTATCCTGTCGACCAATAACACCTGCATCTTTAATAGCCGGATGAGCCGTCAGCACTCCCTCAATTTCAGCTGGATAAATATTCTCTCCTCCTGAAATAATTAAATCAGAGCGCCTGTCTAGGACATATAAAAAACCATCCTCATCCAAATATCCGATATCTCCTGTGTGCAGCCAGCCATCCTGTCTGTCCTTATTTGTTTCCATTTCTCTGTTAAGATAACCGTTTGTGACATTTGGTCCTTTGACCACGATTTCTCCAGTCTCAAATGCTGCTACCTCACGGCCATCCTGCATAATTTTAATTTGGGCAGGGAAAAGCGGCTTTCCTGCTGAGCCTAGTTTCCGAAAACAATCCTCAGGAGACAGCGTAACAATCTGTGATGATGTTTCTGTCATCCCATAAGTTTGAAAGACAGGTATTTCCTTTTCAACACACCTCTCTAAAAGTGGCAGTGAGGCAGGTCCTCCGCCTAACAGCATACAGCGGAAGCTTTTCGGGAGCCTTTCATTCTGGAGCTGGTCTAGAATCATGGTTAGTGTTGTACTAACAACAGACATCATCGTTACCTTTTCTTTATAAATGTCGCTAAGAGTCTCATTCACATCAAACTTTTCATGCAGAACGATTTTCATGCCATAAATCATACTTTTCATTAAAATCGAATATCCACTAATATGAAAAAGTGGAACCGTACAAAGCCAGCAATCATTTTCATGCAAGCCTAGATTCAAGGCAGAGCCTGTTGCACTCCACCAGTGATTTCCGTATGTTTGCATGACTCCCTTTGGATTACCGGTAGTCCCAGATGTATACATAATCGTACAAATATCATCTAAATCGATTTCTTCTATTATTTGTGGCTCCGCAAAAGATGCATGCTGCAATTCTTCCTTCGTTAGAACAGGTAAGGCCGTCAAACTGGCACCGATTATGTCCAGCTTAACTCGAAACCGACCCTCACTCAGTAACTGAACGGATTGTGAGTCTTGAATCTGCCAAATAAGTTCTTCAGCAGTCAATCGGTTATTTAATATAACAGCCCGAACCCCTAGCAGCTGAAGCGCCAGCAGAATCACAGCAGAATCAAGATGATTAGGCAAGAGTACCGCTGTAAACTGTTCCTTTTTAATCCCTTCTGCAGTTAGCTTTCCAGCCATTTCGTAGGCTGCTTGATACAGCTTTGCAAAAGTAATGGTTTTCCCATTAAAAACAATAGCCTGTCGTTCAGGCGTTAAATAAGCCCGTTTTTTAAGCCAATTTGGGATGGTTTGCTTCATATCCTTCACCCTCTTAAGAAAAACAGCCTGATGGGGCTAACCATCAAGCTGAGGTGTTTTTGTCAAAATAATCATGTGTATTTCCGTTTATAATCGATGCTATTAAGGAAATCTAGGGAATTTATCAAAGTCTGGCTGGCGTTTTTCCTTGAATGCATCACGGCCTTCTTTTGCTTCATCTGTTGTATAGTAAAGAAGTGTCGCATCACCAGCAAATTGCTGGATCCCGGCTAATCCGTCAGTATCTGCATTAAAGGCAGCCTTTAAGAACCGAAGCGCGGTTGGACTCTTTTCAAGGATCTCTTCACACCATTTAATCGTTTCCTCTTCGACCTGCTCTAGTGGTACGACCGTATTGACAAGTCCCATATCCAATGCTTCCTGGGCATTGTATTGTCGGCATAGGTACCAGATTTCACGAGCCTTTTTATGGCCAACAATTCTTGCTAAATAGCCAGAACCATAACCAGCATCAAAGCTACCTACCTTAGGACCTGTTTGTCCAAAGATGGCATTATCCGCTGCAATCGTTAAGTCACATACAATATGTAATACATGGCCGCCGCCAATCGCATAACCCTTTACCATCGCAATAACCGGCTTTGGAATGACACGAATTAAACGCTGTAAATCAAGGACATTCAAGCGTGGAATTTGGTCGTCGCCTACATATCCACCATGTCCTCGTACCTTTTGGTCTCCGCCTGAACAGAATGCCTTATCCCCTGCTCCTGTTAGGATGATAACCCCTACACTTGAATCATCGCGGGCATATGCGAAAGCATCAATTAATTCCATAACCGTTCTTGGTGTAAAGGCGTTATGAACATGGGGACGGTTAATCGTAATTTTTGCCATTCCGTTATACGTTTCATACAGAATCTCTTCATACTGACGTCCTGCAATCCATTCTACTGTCATATTGAATTCCTCCTTCTATAATGACTATCATTTTTCTCATTAGTTTGACAAAAAGACACTTACTATTGTACCAAATTTTTCAGGTTGTTCCACATGAATAGCATGTCCACATTCATTAAACTTTTGCCATTTGGCATGCTTCATCTTTTTTACCATTTTTTCAGCTATGAAGCAAAACTTTTGATCCTGTTCACCTGTGAGCAGAAGAGTCTCGGCTTTCAGCTCTTGCAATCGATTCCACCAGGATGGCTGTGCCCCAGTCCCCATACCTAGTAAGCTATTACTAAGACCTATTACAGAGTTTTCAAATCTTTGCTTTCTAATTTCCTGCTGCATATGTAATGAAAGCTTTTTTTGTGTATGAAAAAGCGGTATATTCTCCCAGTAGTCCACAAATCTCTCTATTCCATTTTTTCGAATGAACTGACTGAGGTTTGTATCCTGTATTCGACGGTTATCCTGTTCCTGTTTCGTTTCCAATCCAGGAGAGGCACTTTCTAAAATTAGCTTATATACAAATTGCGGATACAGTAGGGAGAAGCTTAAGGCTAGTCTTCCACCCATAGAGTACCCCAACACATTTGCTTGTTCAATTCCTAAGTGTTCAAGAATTCCCTTTATATCCTTTGCCACAGATTGAATATCATATCTCTCAACCTCTATTGGTGAAGCTGACTTCCCATGACCGATGATATCAACCGTAATGACCTGATGCTCCTGGCTCCATTGCGATAAAAAAGGCTTCC
Source organism: Bacillus tuaregi (assembly GCF_900104575.1). Taxonomy (NCBI): domain Bacteria; kingdom Bacillati; phylum Bacillota; class Bacilli; order Caryophanales; family Bacillaceae; genus Bacillus; species Bacillus tuaregi. Next base: position 913,943 of record NZ_LT629731.1, on the reverse strand, counting down.
AGGTCGTGGAATCACCTGTAAAACCATGTAATAGAAGCAAGGGAAAACCTTTACCTATAGTATCAACATGATAGAGAATGCCATCAATGGTTACATTCATCTCAAGAATTCTCCTTCTCAAGCAAGGAATCTATTTCCCGGGAAACAAATTCCCACAATTTTCGGTGTTCTTCTGCATTACTGTTGCGATTCGTCATGATTTCAATAACACGCAACCCGTCTTTATTTTGATCCTGTAATAGGGCATCAGGAAACTGTTCCCAATTCGAGATAGAGGTAAATTCTCCGCCATACATCTCAACCGCCTTACTGAAATCCAAATCCAGCGGAGTACCAAAAAGGAGTTCAAAATGCTTTGGATGTGACGCTTGCGGTAAAAATGAAAAAATACCGCCACCATTATTATTGATTAATAATACCGTCATATTGAGCTTTTGAAGCTTCGCTGCAATTAAACCATTTAAATCATGGAAAAAGGTTAAATCGCCAAGAATTAAATACAGCGGCTGATGGATCGTACCCACACCCAATGCCGTTGAGACTGTCCCGTCAATTCCATTTGCCCCGCGATTAGCCAGCACTTTTATGCTTTTCTCATTAAAGTGGAAGAAGGAATCTAAATCACGGATTGGCATACTGTTTCCAACAAAGATTGCTGCTTCTTCTGGAAGTAATTCAGCCAGCTGGTGAAACAGCTTTCCTTCACTCAACTCTTCCGCTTCATCAATCTTATGGATTAATTTTTTAGTATACATATTTATGGTCAGCCACTTTTGGAAGTAGTTTGATGAATGCCTTTCTACCACTCTCTTCGCCATCTCATTGCAGAAAAGAGTTTCTTGACAATAAATCATCTCCGTTGAGACCAACGCTGGGTCTCTCCAGCCAATCCCTCCGTCAATGACTAATTGCTGGGCTGTATGATTTTCTCTTAAAAAGAAGGTTAAGGCTTTTGATACGGGCATAGATCCAAATCGGATAATAAGATCAGGCTTTAGTACCTTTTTTGCCTTAATATTTCGTAAAAAGCCATCATAAGTGTCAATAATGGCATTCCCGCTATGAGTACCGCTCCTTAGCTGTGAAAGGGGATCCGCTAAAATAGGAAACTGACATTTCTCGGCAAATGCTGTGATTGCTTTTGAAAAATGAACATCATCCATTTGTCCACAAATGATGATTCCCCGCTCAGCTTGATTCATTAATTCAGCATAGTAATCAAATTCATGCATCTGCAATGACACAGTTGGCTGCTGAATTTTCACATACCCATTTACTCTCTCCTTTTGGCTAAATAACTGCTCATTCTCAAGCAGTGGCACAAGCGGTTCCCGTAATGGGAAATTCAGATGCACCGGACCAGCTGGAGCCTGCATGGCAGTGGCAGCCGCTCTGGCACAAACCATGCGAGCATAACGGACCATTTCCTCTGTGCCTTCCGGTGGTGCCATTTCGACAAACCACTTAACATGATTACCATATAGCTGAATTTGATCAATGGATTGCGGCGCCCCCACATCCCGCAGTTCATGCGGCCGGTCAGCCGTTAAGACGACTAATGGAATACGTGAAATATTGGCTTCCACAATGGCTGGAAAATAGTTGGCCGCTGCTGTTCCAGATGTACATAAAAGAACGGTTGGTCTTTGGGAAGCTTTTGCAATCCCTAAAGCAAAAAAGGAAGCAGAGCGTTCATCAACTTGGATATGAAGTCTAAGGTCAGGATGTTCCGCCATTACCATCGCAATTGGAGTTGACCGCGAACCCGGGCTGACAACAATATCCTTAATACCTGACTGTACTAGCTCTGATACAAAAGAAGCTATATAGCCTGTTAATGCTTCCTGATGATTCATTGTTCGATTCCTCCAAGTGCTGATAGCATCGGTTTAAACTTTATATTTGTTTCTTCATATTCAGATTCGACAACAGAATCCTCGACTAACCCGCAGCCGGCAAAAATAGAAGCTTCATGACCCTGAATTAAACCGGAGCGAATCGCTACAGCAAACTCACCATTTCCATTATAATCCAGCCAGCCGATTGGTCCAGCAAAAAAGCCACGGTCTAGCATTTCTACTTCTCTAATTTTTGCAACAGCAGGCTCCTTTGGCAGACCTCCGAGCGCAGGTGTAGGATGAAGCTTTTCGACTAATGTAAGAAGTGATGTCTGTTCACAGGCTTTACCAATGACAGGTGTATATAAATGTTGAATATGCTTTAATTTAAGCAAGCTTGGCTGGGAGGGTATCGTTACGTAGGAACAGGATTCCTCCATTGCTGCTTTTATCATATCCACAACATATTGATGCTCAATTAAATTTTTATCATCTGTCAAGAGGGAATAGCCAAGCTGCTCATCCTCAACCACATCTTTCCCCCTAGCAATTGAACCTGCCAAACAGGTAGAAAACACTTCATGGCTGTCTTTTTTCACTAAGCGTTCTGGTGATGCACCGATGAAACAGTCACCATTTGCTTCAAAAGCAAATACGTAGCTGTCCTTTTGTTCTTTTAGTAGCCGTTCTACTACCGCTTCAATGTGTATCTTGCTATTAAATTGAAGTCTTAGCTCTCTTGCCAGTACAACCTTCTTAAGCGGACCGTTTTTCAAGTCTTCAACGACCTTTGTAACAGACTGTTTCCAGGCTTCCGGTTCGAGCTCCTGCTTATGCACCAATGCAGCTAAATCGAATTTCAGCTCCATACTACTATGCTCTAGTAGCTCTTGCCGTTCATTTTCTATTAAATGATAAAGCGAAGGAGAATGGTCATGATGACATATCACATTCGTTGTTAAAAAGGCTTGCCCCTTTATCACACTTAACATAAAACGAGGAATATGAAATAAGGAAGAGGCATAGTTAGACCAAAGCATGGTTTTTTCTTTGTATGGATCAAAGGAAAAACCGCCAAAGGCAGTTGGGCCAGTGCCCTGTACATGTTCATCATCAAGGATAATAGCTTGATCGATAAAGCGTTTCCACTCCTTTTCTACATGAAAAAAGCGGTCAGTTGCCTGATCCGATACAATTTCCTTACATATTCCTAAACCAATCATATAGCTTTCTTCTGAAGGATGTTTCCAAAAAAATCTTTCACCGCCATACTTATCTTTTCCGGCTGCAAAAAAAGAAAGAGGTAAACATGAGTCGATTTTTTGCACCTCGCTCACTAATATGGAGGCAGAATTATTTTTTGCCTTTTCTATTGCTGCGTGGATCCCTTCTTTCAGCTCCGTCCGTTGAATGGTAACCAAAAAAATCCCCTCCAGTAACAGTCAATCTATTTTAAATTGTGGTTAACTTCAAATACACTCAAATATCATATCATATTAACGTACATATGACTATTATCTCAAGCTTTAGTCGTAAGTGGGTTTAAATAAAAAGGATAAAAACGCCTGATAAACCTTCTTTTAAGATATTACTATAATATAGTTGTTTTTGCAGTTGTAAACATTTCCCACTGTAAATTTGCCACAAAAATTCCATATTTGAAAGTAAAGTGGTTGACACAAACTGGCTCTTTCCATAAACTAAAATTGTAACGAAATGTTCAAAATCAGGACTATTTTGAAAGTAATCTTTTTTCTGATACATAGAATCATCTATGCATAATATTATTTTTTCAGTAAAAGAAATATAGGGGGAATTTTCGATGGATTCGCAGGTACAGTCAGCCACTTCTCCACTGCCTAAACAAAAAAATTGGAAGGTATGGTGGAGATTAACTAGACCCCATACATTAACGGCAGCATTTGTTCCTGTTACACTTGGAACCGTGTTGGCTATGAGCTATGACTCTACTTTTCATTTGCTACTTTTCCTAGCCATGATGGTTGCTAGTATCCTGATACAGATTGCGACTAACTTATTTAATGAATACTATGATTTCAAGCGTGGACTTGATAATGAAGAATCTGTTGGAATTGGCGGAGGGATTGTGAGAGACGGTATCCAGCCCAAAACCATTATGAAACTAGCTTTAAGCTTGTACGGAATCTCTCTATTAATAGGAATTTATATTTGTATAAGCACAAGCTGGTGGTTAGCATTAATCGGCCTAGGCTGTATGCTAGCTGGTTATCTTTATACAGGCGGTCCTGTACCTATAGCCTACACACCTTTTGGTGAGCTTGCTTCTGGATTTTTAATGGGTATGGTAATTGTGTTAATTTCATTCTTTATTCAAACTGGTTTTGTCTCAATCGAAAGCATCTTAACCGCTTCACCGATTATGATTTTAGTTGGTGCCATTAACTTAGCTAACAATATTCGTGATTTAGAAGGTGATAAGGAAAACGGGCGAAAAACACTAGCCATTTTACTTGGCAAAAAAAATGCCATAGTCTTTCTTGCGTCTATGTTTATTATTTCCTATGTCTGGGTATTTATGCTAATGGGGTTTGGAATTGTTTCCCCTTGGATACTGCTTGTGATTTTAAGTATACCGAAAGCGGTAACAGCGGTTAAAGGATTTATTCATAACACGGCACCTATCCAAATGATGCCCGCTATGAAGGCTACCTCACAGACCAATACTTTTTTCGGACTACTATTATCAATTGGTATTTTCCTTGGAACCTTCATTTAGTAAGAAAAGCTTCTGCATGATGCAGAAGCTTTTTGACTTTTCAAGTTCGAAAGCGGAATATCCTTTAATTCACGAGATTCTTATAACCTGCCTGGTCCATTTTCCAAATCTCATCTACATATTCTTTGATTGTACGGTCACTTGAAAAATATCCAGATTGAGCAATATTAATTAAACTCATGGTTAACCATTTTTCTCGATTCGCATACGTTCGGCTGACTTCCCTTTGAACATTCACATAGGAATCAAAATCACGAAGTACAAAGTATTGGTCATTTTGCATGAGCAAGGAATCATAGATTGCCTCAAATTCATCATCAACATTAGTAAAAAAGCCGTTTGTCAGCTGATCGACTACTTTACGGATTCTTTTATCATAATGAAAAAAGTCAACCGACCGGTAACCCTGGTAGTTCAATACTTCATCAGCCTTCAAACCAAAGATAAAGATATTTTCCTCTCCGACTCTATCCTTAATTTCAACATTTGCTCCATCTAAGGTGCCGACTGTCAAGGCACCATTCATCATGAATTTCATATTACCGGTTCCGGACGCTTCTTTACTAGCGGTAGAAATTTGTTCACTGATATCTGCTGCGGGAAAAATATCCTCCGCCAATGATACACGATAATTTTCCAAGAAGATTACCTTTAATCGATCATTCACCTCATCATCATGATTGACTTTTTCTGCTACGGTGTTGATTAATTTAATAATTTTTTTTGCATAATAATAACCAGGTGACGCTTTCGCACCAAAAATAAAGGTACGAGGCTGGAATAAGTACTGCGGATCTTCTTTTAAACTATTATAGATATGCATGATATGAAGGATATTTAAAAGCTGCCGTTTATAGGCATGCATTCTTTTTACCTGAACATCGAAAATCGTTGAAGGATCAATTAGAATCCCTGACTGAGCTTGAATCCGCTTTGCCAGCTTTTGTTTATTCTGCTTCTTTATATGATCTAATTGTGTAAGAAAAACAGAATCATTCCTATATTCAAGTAGCCTACTGAGCTCCTCAGGCTGCTTCACCCAAGAAGTGCCGATCGCTTCCGTAATTAATTCTGCCAGCATTGGGTTTGATTTTAACAGCCATCTTCTATGTGTTATGCCATTTGTTTTATTATTAAATTTCTCAGGAAAAATTTGATAAAAATCATTCATTTCCCGTTTCTTTAATATTTCTGTATGAAGAGCCGCTACTCCGTTTACACTATAGCTGCCGACTAAAGCAAGGTGAGCCATTTTCACCTGATCATGCGCAATGATTGCCATACGTTCAATCCGTTTCCAATCACCGGGATACAGCTGCCATAATTTCTGACAGAAGCGTTCATTTATTTCGTTTACAATCATGTAAATTCTCGGTAATAATGGCTGGAATATTCGAATTGGCCAGGTTTCCAATGCCTCTGACAGCGTTGTATGGTTCGTATAGGAAATAGTTTGCGTCGTAATGTTCCATGCCTCATCCCAGCCTAGTCCGCCCATATCCATCAGAATTCTCATCAGTTCCGGGATGGCTAAGACTGGATGAGTATCATTAATATGAATACACACATGACGGTGAAAATCCTCTAGACGGTCATGCTTTTTTAAATAGTCTTTGATAATAGAATTAATACTGGCACTAACAAGAAAATATTGCTGCTTTAAACGGAGGATTTTTCCTTCATCATGTGTATCATCAGGGTATAAAAATTCAGAAACACTCTCTGTATCCCGCTTATATTTTAAAATATCCTTATGAAATGGAAACGGAGAAGGCTCTGCACTCCAAAGCCTCAGTGTATTGACTGTCTGATTATCATAGCCAACAACTGGAATATCATAGGGAACAGCTGTAATGGTTACCGCATCCTTATGTTGAAAGGCAAGACGTCCGTTATCCTCGACTACCTTCACATGTCCCCAAAATGGAATTTCAATCGCTAAATCGGCTTTACGAACCTCCCAAACTTGTCCATGCCTGAGCCAAAGTTCAGGTAGCTCTACTTGATATCCCTCAATAATTTTTTGCTCGAATAAACCATGCTTATATCGGATCCCATAGCCGTGGCCAGGTAAATTTAACGAGGCAAGGGAATCAAGGAAACAGGCAGCTAACCTCCCAAGTCCCCCATTTCCTAATCCTGCATCTGATTCCACTTCTTCAATTTGATTTAGGTCAATGCCTAATTCCTGCAATCCTTCCTCGACAAGTCTTTCAATTCCAAGATTCAGTAGATTATGGCGAAGGAGCCTGCCAAGTAAAAACTCGATGCTAAGATAATATACCTGTCTCTCTTCTGATGAGCGATAGCGTTCATTTGTTTGGATCCAGTCCTTGCTGACATATTCACGGATCATATGACCCAATGTATCAAATTGATCGTCTTTTGTACTCTCGGAAAAACTTTTTCCACACATCATTTCCAGTCTCTGCAGGAAATGTCTTTTGAACTCCTCTTTATTTGTGAACATACATTTCACTCCTCGAGACAAGATTCTCATATAGCTCTAGATACTTTGAAGCAGATTGTGACCAGCTATAATTCATTTCCATTGCCGTTTCGACCAGATGAGTCCATACAGCCTTCTCATAATAAAAATGAATCGCTCTCCTTAGCGTGTTTAACATGTCATGGGCGTTAAAGTTTGTGAAGCTAAAGCCATTTCCCTCCCAGGTAAATTCATTAAAAGACTGGACTGTATCGTTTAATCCACCTGTTTCCCTGACTACAGGCACTGTTCCGTATTTCATTGCGATCAATTGTCCAAGTCCGCACGGCTCAAACTTTGATGGCATCAGGAATATATCTGCACCTGCATAAAGCTGGTGCGCCAATTCTTCATCAAAGCCAATATATGCCTTAAATTTATCTCCATACTGATATTCCATTTCTCGGAGAAATTGTTCAAACTCCGGGTCACCCGTCCCTAGAACAATCATTTGGATATCTTCCAGCATCATGTCATGAAAGACTGCTCTCACTAGCTCTAATCCTTTTTGCTTTGTTAACCTTGTTATCATCGTAATCAGGGGAATCTCTTTCACCGGCAGAGCAAATCGCTGCTGTATATGTACCTTATTTGCTTGTTTATATGGCACCACTGATGAACGAAGAGGATGAATGATATTTTTGTCATGCACTGGATGATAAACTTCCTCATCAATTCCATTGAGAATTCCACTTAAATCAGCTCTTCTTGCCGCTAAAACACCATTTAGTTTTTCGCCATAATAATCATTTTGTATTTCATTCATATAGGTCGGACTTACCGTTGTGATTTTATCGGCTGCGATAAGAGCGCCTTTCATAAAGTTTATATTCCCATAGAACTCGAGCTCATCTATATGAAAATACCTGTCATCTAAATCAAACAGGTCTTTTAGTGCTTCCCTCGGCATAATTCCTTGGAATTGCAAATTATGAATTGTGAATACCGTTTTAATCTGTGAGAATTCCTCAAGATTCTGGTATTTTCTTTTTAAAAGGAAAGGTATCATTCCAGTATGCCAGTCATGACAATGAATGATATCTGGATAATAGGAAAGCTGCGGGAGACTTTCCAATACAGCTTGATTAAAATAGGCGAATCTTTCACCATCATCATCATATCCATAAAGACGATCTCGTTTAAAATATTGTTCATTATCAATAAAATAAAAGGTCATGTTTTGATACACATATTCTTCAATTCCACAATACTGATTCCGCCAACCAACCCTGACATTAAACTCAGCTTTTTTCTTCATTTCTTGTTTATAAGAATCTGGAATCGTTCCATATTTTGGCATGATGATGCGCACATCGTCACCGGAATTTTGAAGCTCCTTCGGCAAGGAACCTGCTACATCAGCAAGTCCCCCCGATTTGATAAATGGAACACATTCACTTACAGCAAATAATACTTTCACGAGTTCATCAACGCTCCCTGTACTGTACCTTTTCGAATAACTAACGGTTTTTTGTCAACACCGTTCATAACGGTTCCTGATTCTACCCTAACATCTTTATCAAGGATAGCCGAATCTATTACACAATTTTCACCTATTTGGCATTTTTGCATAATAATACTGTTTCTAATAATGGTTCCTTTACCAATTTTGACTCCTCGGAAAATAATACTATTTTCAACTCTTCCATTAATCATACAACCGTTAGCAATCATTGCATTTTTCATAACGGCTCCTTTTTGATAACGGGTCGGCGGTTCATCCTTTACCTTTGTAAGAATAGGCTGTGATGAAGTAAATAATTGTTCTAAGACATATGGATGAAGAATCTTCATCGATGTTTGATAGTAAGCCGCAATGGAATCAATTTTATAGGCTAATCCAGGATACTCATACGTACATAAAGAATATGGCACTACACCATTTACGACATCCTTCATACACGTGAATCCTGTTTGATGTCTCGTTTCAATTAGTTCAATAAGGAGCCTCTTTTTGACTAGATACATATCGAGTGATTGCCCGTTTTGACATATTTCCGTAATATCACAGCCCATATCTATATGCCGATCAAGTACAGGCTGAAAATCCATATTAAAGATGGTATAACAATTAGCGATAATGGCATATTCCTGCGTACTTTTGTATAAATAATCAAGATTGGCAGCAAAGTGTGTAAAGGATCCAATCCCCGCACTTGGACTATCTAAATTAGGTGACGGGAAAAAGAACAAGCCATCTCTTTTACGGTCTAACCCCCAATTTTTCCCTGAGCTCAAATGATCCATTAAAGAACGGTACTGATACTTTGGGAAAATGGCTACGCTTTGAATATCTGAATTAACCATCGAGGATAGGACAAAATCAATTAAACGATATCTTCCGGCAAAAGGAAGGGCCGCTAATGACCGATGTGTCGTTACGTCCTTTAAATCATCAAAATAGGTTGTTGCATCTATAACACCTAATAACTTTTTATTCATGAGGTTTCCTCTCCTTTTTGGCTGAAAGATGATATCTCCCCCGTTTCTATAAGCCTTTTAATTACTTGCAACGATCTCATCTGTTACTAAAATAATTTTCTCCCGATTTGAACCTGCTTTTATTACGGTGTTGTCAGGTATATGAACATGTGAAGGGACAATGGCTCGTTCAATAAATACATTTTCTCCGATAACAGCATCAGGCATAATAACTGATTCCTTGACCATCGCTCCCTTTTTTACCGTAACACCTTGAAACAGGACTGATTTAGTTACAACTCCTTCAATGGAGCAGCCTTCATTTAACAGGGATTCACTAACCTCAGCTTCAGGGGATATATATTGTGGCTTTTGATTCGGATTTACGGAGTAAATACGCCAATCATAATCAAATAAATCAAGGTCACATTGTTCATCTAATAGGTCCATATTAGCTTCCCAAAGGCTCTTAACCGTCCCAACATCCTTCCAATATCCTTTAAATGGATAAGCGAACAGTTTCTTTTGATCTTCAAGTAGCTTTGGGATGATATCCTTGCCAAAGTCATGGGAAGATTCTGTATTTTTCGCATCCAGATAAAGATATTCTTTAAGAATTTCCCATTTAAAAATGTAGATGCCCATCGAAGCCAAGTTACTTTGCGGCTCGTCGGGTTTTTCTGCAAATTCTGTAACCGCAAGATTTTCGTCCGTATTCATGATTCCAAATCGACTCGCTTCATCCCAAGGAACTTCAATCACCGAAATAGTACCATCTGCCTTTTTTTTCATATGGTAATCCAGCATTTCCTCGTAATTCATTTTATAGATGTGATCACCTGATAAAATTAATACATGCTCCGGATCATGCTGTTCTATATAATTTAAGTTTTGGTATACTGCACTGGCAGTCCCTGTGTACCATTTCACCTCTGAAGAAGCGCTGTAGGGGGGCAAAACGGTGACTCCCCCATCCATTCTATCCAAATCCCAGGTGCTTCCGATTCCGATATAAGAGTTTAGGACTAAGGGCTGATACTGAGTTAAAACACCAACAGTTGAAATGCCTGAATTGGTACAATTACTTAGTGCAAAATCAATAATTCTATATTTTCCTCCAAACGGAACAGCAGGTTTAGCAATATCCTTCGTTAAGGCGTTTAATCTACTTCCTTTTCCTCCTGCCAATAGCATGGCTATGCACTTTTTCTTTGTCATCGCCCTTTCTCTCCTTCCGATGTTTTACTAATCTCAATACACTAACCCCAAATGGCGGGATTGACAGCTTAATTGAATATTGTTTTCCATGAAAAGACTCTTCTGTTGCTTGAAGGACTTTTTTATTGATAACGCCAGAACCACCAAAGCTTTCATGATCACTATTCAAAATTTCCCGATAGGAGCCCTTCTGAGGGACACCCATTCGATAATCGTGATAGACGACAGGAGTGAAATTGCATACAAATATGAGCAAATCATTTTCCTTGTTACTTTTTCTAATGAAAGAAAAAATAGCTTGCTCCCGATTATTCACATCAATCCATTCAAACCCAGCCTGCAAATGATCCAATTCATATAATGGTTTTGAGCGTTTATACAATTTGAGTAATTCTTTAACATATTCATTGATTTTCCGATGCATATCATAATCTAAGAGATGCCAATCTAACTGTTCCTTATCTTTCCATTCGGAAAAATGACCTAATTCAAATCCCATAAATAATAATTTTTTCCCTGGATGACCAATCATATAACCTAGTAATAGCCTTAATTGGGCGAATTTTTGCCAGTAATCTCCCGGCATTTTATCAAGGAGGGATTTCTTCCCATGAACAACTTCATCATGAGAAAAAGGAAGAACAAAATTTTCATTGAAGGCATACAGTAAGGAGAAAGTCATTTTCTCATGTACTTTCCATCTTGAATTTGATGGAGTTTCCATGTAAGAAAGAACATCATTCATCCAACCCATATTCCACTTATAATTAAAGCCCAAACCGTCATAGTGTACAGGCGCTGTCACATTTGGCCAATCTGTTGAATCTTCTGCAATCATGAGTGCAGTTGGATCATATTGAAAGATAACGGTATTTAGTTTTTTTAAAAAGCTTATTCCGTCATTGTTTTTTACCTTACCATGTTGATTTGGCCAATAAATCAAGTTAGACACAGCATCCAAACGAAAACCATCGATATGAAAATATTGAATCCAAAATAGGGCGTTGGAAATCAGAAAGCTATGAATTTCATTACTTCCTAAATTAAAATTCGCTGTTCCCCAAACAGGATTTTCACGATCGTTTACATTAGGATAATCGTATAAAAAACTGCCATCAAATCTGTACAACCCATGTGCATCCTTACAAAAATGTCCAGGTACCCAATCAAGAATGACCCCTAAGCCATTTTTATGACATTCATTGATAAAATACATGAACTCGTGAGGAGTGCCATACCTGCTTGTTGCTGAAAAATAACCTGTTCCTTGATAGCCCCATGACATATCAAGTGGATGTTCAACAATGGGCAGCAGTTCGATATGTGTAAAACCTAATTCTAATACATATGGAATCAGCTCCGTAGCCAATTCCCGATAAGATAATAAACTGCCATCCTCTTTTTTCTTCCAGGAACCAAGATGAACTTCATAAATCGAGATCGGATCCGCTAATATATTCCGTTTGCTTTTATAATTGAGCCATCGGCTATCTTCCCATTTGAAGCCATCGAGCGAATAGACAATTGAAGCAGTATTAGGTCTAACCTCCGAATAAAAAGCATAAGGGTCTGCTTTGAGAATAGACTCTCCGGAATTTGTTACAATCTCATATTTATATAAGCTGCCTTCCAAGTTTTCTTTTAAACTTATCGTCCATATACCTTGTTTATTTATTTTATGTAACGAATAGCCTTTTCCATTCCAATTATTAAAATCTCCAACAAGTCTTACTTCTTTTGCATTTGGTGCCCACACAGAAAACTTTGTCCATATTTCACGATCAACCTCAATAATATGTGAGCCAAAGAGTTTATGACATTCATATAAGGTCCCTTCATGAAAAAGATGCACTTGATAATCTGATGGATATAATGAAGTGCTAATCAAATTTCTCCCCACCTATACTAAAAGTAAATTACAGCATATACCCATATTTAGTTATATATTCTGCTAAAAGAGAAAAAGTCCTTGAAAAATTTTTTTATCTTTTTCGACAACAAATTAAAAATTTTTCAAAAATTTTCTATAATATACCATAAATATTCCAGTTTTGACATATTTTTTATAGAAGTTGGAATAATAAAAATAGGCTGATGTTTTAAATAATAATTTCAAGAGAGGTGGTTTACAATGAGTCATTCAGAGGAAGAATTTTTGTTGAAAAATAAGGAAGAGAAAGTGCCATTTTTTGAAGCTCCAGATAACAAAATTTTAGCTTTTGACATGTTTCGCGGTCCATCGCCTGGCTTTTTTTCAGATTTAGACTTAAACAACCCTGGAGGGAAAAGAAAAGACAAAGATCATTTAACTGATTGATTATTAAAGTATTTACGATACTAAAAAAGCTGTTGACCTATAATGTCAACAGCTTTTTTAGTATGACCCCTACGGGATTCGAACCCGTGTTACCGCCGTGAAAGGGCGGTGTCTTAACCGCTTGACCAAGGGGCCAGATGGCGGAGAAGGAGGGATTTGAACCCTCGCGCCGGTTACCCGACCTACACCCTTAGCAGGGGCGCCTCTTCAGCCACTTGAGTACTTCTCCATTGGCTCCGCAGGTAGGATTCGAACCTACGACCGATCGGTTAACAGCCGATAGCTCTACCACTGAGCTACTGCGGAATAAAGGAAAGTTATTTTGCTTTCGCAAAAAACTCTAGTGGGCCTAAATGGACTCGAACCATCGACCTCACGCTTATCAGGCGTGCGCTCTAACCAGCTGAGCTATAGGCCCATTAATTTATGGAGCGGGTGAAGGGAATCGAACCCTCGACAACAGCTTGGAAGGCTGTGGTTTTACCACTAAACTACACCCGCGAAATGACTATGGGGCGGCTGATGGGAATCGAACCCACGAATGTCGGAACCACAATCCGATGCGTTAACCACTTCGCCACAGCCGCCATTATGATGGCTCAGGACGGAATCGAACCGCCGACACATGGATTTTCAGTCCATTGCTCTACCGACTGAGCTACTGAGCCTTATTTAAGATAAATGGCGGTCCGGACGGGACTCGAACCCGCGACCTCCTGCGTGACAGGCAGGCATTCTAACCAACTGAACTACCGGACCAGCGTATTTCCAAGTTTCCTTAGAAATACAATTGCGGGGACAGGATTTGAACCTGCGACCTTCGGGTTATGAGCCCGACGAGCTACCAGACTGCTCCACCCCGCGACAATAAAAAATATTAAGATGTACCTTATGCGACACATAGTATGCGTCATAACTGTCCCGATCTCAGGAAGCTTACTCAAGCAGCAGCTCAATCGGTACAACTCGCAACTAATTCGATGAAGGAACGCTTCGTTGCTCCACCCCGCGATAATAGAAATTAAGATATTCATACTTTTTTATGGCGGAGGAAGAGGGATTCGAACCCCCGCGCGGTTTAACCCGCCTGTCGGTTTTCAAGACCGATCCCTTCAGCCGGACTTGGGTATTCCTCCACAAAAAAGTATATGGTGGACCTTGTAGGACTCGAACCTACGACCGGACGGTTATGAGCCGTCTGCTCTAACCAGCTGAGCTAAAGGTCCAAAAAATAAAATAAGTGGTAGCGGCGATAGGGATCGAACCTACGACCTTTCGGGTATGAACCGAATGCTCTAGCCAGCTGAGCTACACCGCCACAATACTATATGAAGATGACAAGTTATTTTGCTTTAGCAAAATACTTTGATGGAGCCTAGCGGGATCGAACCGCTGACCTCCTGCGTGCAAAGCAGGCGCTCTCCCAGCTGAGCTAAGGCCCCAAAATAATCCATCTATTTAATGGTCGGGAAGACAGGATTCGAACCTGCGACCCCTTGGTCCCAAACCAAGTGCTCTACCAAGCTGAGCTACTTCCCGTAATAAGCGCGCCCGAAAGGAGTCGAACCCATAACCTTCTGATCCGTAGTCAGACGCTCTATCCAATTGAGCTACGGGCGCATATACTTCTATCCATTTGCTTTACTATGATAAAAAGCAAAGTGCCGAGGACCGGAATCGAACCGGTACGGTAGTCACCTACCGCAGGATTTTAAGTCCTGTGCGTCTGCCAGTTCCGCCACCCCGGCAAAATTTGGAGCGGAAGACGGGATTCGAACCCGCGACCCCCACCTTGGCAAGGTGGTGTTCTACCACTGAACTACTTCCGCGTTAATGCGGGTGAAGGGAGTCGAACCCCCACGCCTTGCGGCGCTAGATCCTAAGTCTAGTGCGTCTGCCAATTCCGCCACACCCGCATATGGAAAGTTATTTTGCTTATGCAAAAAACTTTGGTGAGCCATGAAGGACTCGAACCTTCGACCCTCTGATTAAAAGTCAGATGCTCTACCGACTGAGCTAATGGCTCAAAATAATGTTTTTATAATCATAAATGGTGCCGGCCAGAGGACTTGAACCCCCAACCTACTGATTACAAGTCAGTTGCTCTACCAATTGAGCTAGGCCGGCTAATTCTAGTTACTAGTTGTTAGTTTTTAGTTGTTAGGGAATTACTCTACCTAACCAACTAATAACTAGCTACTAAAAATGGTGGAGGATGACGGGCTCGAACCGCCGACCCTCTGCTTGTAAGGCAGATGCTCTCCCAGCTGAGCTAATCCTCCATTCACATGCTTGGCGACGTCCTACTCTCACAGGGACACTTGTCCCAACTACCATCGGCGCTGAGAAGCTTAACTTCCGTGTTCGGGATGGGAACGGGTGTGACCTTCTCGCTATTGTCACCAAACTCTTTAAGACATTTATTATTATAATGTTTTTTATAAATTTTGCAAGAGGTTTCATAAAAATTATTCTCGCACAAGACAACTTACTTTACATTAGCTTTCTATAAGATAGGAAGTAATATAGCATGTATTGCTTCTGATTTCAATAGTTCTTTCATGATGCATTTTGGAAAGCAATCAAATTCGCCCGTCGAATTTGCGTCCGGATTTTTATCGAGCTTGCTCGATAAACTACCTTTAAAAAAATCCGTGACATCCGCCGGAGGTTTAACTTCATTCAGCCAGGGTTTGAACCCCCACTGAATCAAAGTACTATTTTGCATTCATCCCCACATGTAGAAGTGGAGGACTTCTGTACCTGTCGCAAGCTTTAAGTACAAAAAGCATTTGCTGAATGAAGTTAAACATAGAAGTCATAATGTGATGACACTTTACATAAGTTCTAGTAACCCTATTAATTTGAAAGGTGATGAACCATGGCTCAAACGCTCGCACTCTACCTGTCGTTCATCATGGCAGTATTTTTATTTTTATATTCATACTTTGAAGGAATCAAAATTGCTGACAGTGACGATAAGGTTTATGGTGGAACATTTATTTTAACAACCGTGTCGGCCTTTGTCTTCTCTGCTCTAACATTTGCATTTAGTTAAACAAATAGCCCCTATGCTCTATAGGGACTATTTTAGTCTATCCATTTTTTCTACTATTAATAGCTACTTATATTAACCACTCTTTTTTAAGCCTATTTTCATTTTCTTCTTCACCTTCTTTTCATCTAAGAGAAAGAACATGATACCTGCGATGATAATGATGCTCCCAAAGGCTTGTGTCCAACTAATTGTTTCTTGAAATAAAAAATACGCCAAAATACCTGCACCGACAGGTTCTAATAGGATAGCCATCGAAATGGTGGAGGTGCTCAACCATTTTAATGACCAATTAAAAAGGGAATGACCTAATAAAGTTGGAAAAACCGCTAAAAGTATAAAATACAACCAGTCCCTTGATTCGTAGGGGAAGAACAATTCTCCCTTGGTTAAAGCATAGATAAACAAGGTCATTGTACTAATTGAATAGACCACAAAGGTGTACGTGATGAGCGAGATTCTTTTCCGAACTGTTTGTCCGAATAAAAAATAAACCGTCACAAGCACACAGGCTATTAACGCCAATAAGTCTCCATATAACGCTGTCCCACTTACATAAAAATCCCCCCAGCTAATCATCACACTTCCCCCTATCGCCAAAACACATGATAAAAGGGCTTTTCCGGAGAAGACTTCCTTAAAAAATAAATAAGAGCCAATAAAAGCAAATAATGGCTGCAGGGTTACTAGTACAGTGGAGCTTGCTACCGAAGTAAAACGCAACGATTCAAACCACAGGATAAAATGAAAGGCAAGAAAGACACCTGAAATTATCGAAAAGAACCAATCCTTTTTGGATATAAGCTTCAACTCTGACATATATTTATAAGTAAACAGAGGAAGCATAAAAAGGACGGTAAATAGTAACCGGTAAAATGCCGTAATACCAGATGGTGCGGAAGTCAATTTTACAAAGATGGCTGATGTTGAAATGCTAATAACACCTATCACAAGTACAAAATAGGGATTTATTTTTGGTGTGTTCATTGTCTGCTCCTTTAATGCTATTATTCTATAAATGCATATATCAATATTATATTAACATTATTTTTTATGTTATATTTTTAATAGAAGTACAATTCTGTTAAGTTCATGAATCAGAAAAATAGTCTTAATGAAAAGAGCGGTTGAGATGATCAGTATAGAATTAGATGTTTTAATGAAACTAGGAATTTCAGCAATTTTAGGCATGGTCATTGGTCTGGAAAGAGAATTAAAACGAAAACCTGTAGGACTGAAAACAAGCTTGGTTATATCGATTGTAAGTTGCTTATTGACCATTGTTTCCATTGAATCAGCCTATAAGTTCCCCCATAATGACCAGATTAATATTACGATGGATCCACTTAGACTTGCAGCCCAAATCGTTTCAGGTATTGGTTTTCTAGGTGCCGGGGTGATTTTACGAAGAGGAAATGACAGTATCTCGGGATTAACGACTGCTGCCCTCATTTGGGGTGCTGCCGGGGTTGGAATTGCGGTGGGAGCCGGTTATTATGTTGAAGCACTTGCAGGAGTTGCTATGTTAATTATCAGCGTGGAAATCATCCCCTTCTTTTTCAGCTTGGTCGGGCCAAGACAACTACGACAAAAGGAAATCAATATAAACTTAAGGGTAGACGATAAAAATAAATTCGATTCTATCATTGAGGCTTTCGAAAAACAAAAAATTCACATTCGGAAAATTCATATCGAGGATGTAAAAGGTGGTGAGCACGTCATTAGACTCCTTGTCACCGTTGATTTCCGCCGAAATATTACCGATGTTTATTATAAAGTCTCCAGCATTGATGGCGTAAAAAGAACGGAAATTGGTGGCTTACAATAATAGTTTGGAGACTCCAGCATTTTATGTAAAAAAAATCACAAAAAGCTCTTGCATCGACAGTCATTTCCCGCTATAATTTCTTTTGTACCAATCCTTTGGGGGATTAGCTCAGCTGGGAGAGCGCTTGCATGGCATGCAAGAGGTCAGGGGTTCGAGCCCCCTATTCTCCATCAACCAAAAACCTTGAGATATATCTCAAGGTTTTTTTATTTTTATGACATTCTTAGTCTAAGCTAGAATGAATCAGCTTTAGAACATTCCTTAATTCGGTGACAGGCACCTGTCCGGGAGCTGAGGCCTTGTTTGCCGCTGCAAAGGTTAAGGTGGAGCCAAAGACTTCACCTGCCAATCGGCTGATGACTCCTTTACCGGCCATTGACATCGTAATGATCGGTCGATCAGCGTATTTTTCCTTCATTTCATTTGTTGCTTCTAATAAGGTTATGACATCACCTGTATTTCTTGGCATAACAGCCATTTTCGGTATGTCCCCGCCTAATTCCTGTGCTTTTCGAAGTCGAGAGATAATCTCCTCCTTAGTAGGAGTTTTAGCAAAATCATGATTTGAAATAATAACAAAGACATTTTGACGATGTGCTTCTTCAATTAACAATTGAATCTGCCGCTCGTTTTGAAACAATTCAACATCTACCATATCAACAAGACCTGTCCGACAAATTTCTTTGTTCATTTCAAAGTAATACTGTGTGCTCACTTCCTTTTCTCCGCCTTCTCTTGCACTTCTAAAAGTGAAAATGAGCGGGATGTCAGAAAGAACAGAACGGATTCTCTCCAATCCTTGCTTTACTTTTTCAATATCTTCAACACCCTCATAAAAATCTACACGCCACTCCACAACATCCAAATCGATTGTTTTAAGAAAAGCAGCCTCGTTCTCAAGTTCTATGATGTTTTCACCAACCATAGGTACGCAAATCTTAGGTTCCCCTTCACCGATTGCTATACCCCTGACTACGACTGTATTTTTCAATTTCTCCCACTCCGTCTCTTTATACTCAAATGGTTCGTTATGTTTTGCATCTCTCTAGCAATCAAATTCACTCGTCGAATTTGCGTCCGGATTACCTGAGCTCGCTCGGGTAAACTACCTTTAAAAAATCCGTGACATCCGCCGGAGGCTTATCTACATTCAGCCGGGGGTTGAATCCCCACTGAATCGAAGGACCATTTGCATTCATCCCCGACTTGTAGAAGTAGAGGACTTCTGCTGAATGAAGTTAAAAATAGGATATCTTTTGAACCTTTGTAAAAATAGTACTATTTTCTAATTCTTCACGCAATCGATCAATATCGTAATTGTAGCGTATAAGACGTTTTTCTGTAAGCACCTTTTTTACGCAGCAACTTACGAAATGTAATAATGAATATTCTATGTCAAAAAGAGAAAGAACTAACAAGATTCACTTTATCTTAATTAAAATAATTTGACATCAGATTTTTGTTACATTTATTATCAAGTGAATGTATTTTTTATTGCGAGGCGAACATATATGTTAGATGCACTGTTAATCGTATTGATGCAATTTGTCATCGTACCACTCACAACACTTCGGACAATATTTCTTGTAAAAAGCGAGATAAAAATCGCTTCATTATTAGGCGGTGTAGAAGCACTAATCTATGTAATCAGTTTAGGAATCATCTTTTCAGATCTGTCGAACTATTTGAATATGGTTGCCTATTCTGTAGGATATTCTGGTGGAATCATTTTAGGAGGATTATTAGAAAGAAGATTAGCGATAGGATATCGAACCGTTAATGTAAGCTTACTCGATCATGATACAGAATTAATTGAAAGGCTCAGAAGCGAAGGCTTTGGCGTCACGATTTTTGAAGGTGAGGGTCGCGAGGGTAACAGACGATATCGGCTCGATATTGTCGTGAAAAGAAATAGAGAAAAGGAACTAATGAATATTTTAAATGAAGATGCTCCGAAGGCCTTTGTGGTTGCCTATGAACCAACAAGTTTTAAAGGCGGATACTTAGTGAAGGGAATGAAGAAAGCCGTCTTGAAAAAACAGGCTAAGAAAAAAGGGAATTCAGGACAAAATGTGTAGCCATTCATTTCAGGATATATTCAGGTTGTTATCCAATACTAATTATGTGAGCTTGTTCGATTCATGCCCTCTTTGATTCACAAATTAGACAATTTTTTCTGATATTTTTTATTTCTTTTTGTCTAGTAACGTATTAAAATACGCTTATAAAGAATACATCCATCAGTCAGGGCACATTACCTGCTGAATATTTGATAGTAATTCCGTTATCAATAGCGGGATAAAAAGTAAGGAGAGAATAAAATGAAGTTCCCTAAAGATGTTATTTTAGAATCTGTAGCAGAAAGAAAAGATCACCCTGATTACGGTCTAGAGTTTGTTCAGGAACTTGGAAACGATGATGCTGGCTTCGATGAAATGATTGTAGTAATTTTTAAATATAAAGAAAAGTACTATTCAGTTGAAATTCAACATATCCACGGTAAGAACAATTATGATGACTGGGCTGATGAAGTAGAATGTCCTGAGGTTGTCCGTAAAGAAGCTGTTCAATATTATTGGGAAGAAGTTAAGCAGGAAGTTAAGCAATCATAATCAAATAGACTCAAAAAGGCGGTACCCTTAGGTATCGCCTTTTTAGATAGTAAAAAATGGCTGTTTGAAAGAATCGAGCAGATTTTTTCAAACAGCGTCACAGCCATTAGCCGGCTTTTTTAATATCCTTATCAACAGAAAAGGCGCCAATTTTTGAAGCTTCCTTTTGATAAACCAGAAAATACATGAGACTGACAAAGACTGCTCCTCCAACCGCATTACCTAAAAAGACAGGAATGACATTGAACACAAATTCCGTCCAGGATAGATGTCCGGCAAAGATAGCTGCTGGAATAATAAACATATTCGCCACAACGTGTTGAAATCCAATTAATACAAAAGTCATGACTGGAAACCAAATCGCTAGAATTTTTCCAGCGACATCCTTTGCTCCGTAACATAACCAAACCGCAATCCCCACAAGCCAGTTACATCCAATTCCGGAAACAAACGCTACCCAAAATGGATCATTTACCTTCGCTTCAGCAGTATGTAGCGTCTTTTCTAAAAAAGCCCCTTCAGTCAAGCCCACAAAATGTCCAAAAAAGTAAGCAATAAATAGTGCTCCAAGGAGATTATAAAAAGCAATAAGCAGCCAGTTCTTCATTAATTGAGTGAAGCTAATTTTCCTAGCAAAATAGGCAATGCTCACCGCCATCATATTACCAGTTAGAAGTTCTCCACCAGCAATTAAGACCAATACTAGCCCAACCGGGAAAACGGCTGCCCCGATAAAGGTGACCAAACTTCCCCATTCATGCGGCATCGTGCCCGTTACACGAATATATGCTAGATATCCTAATGAGATAAAGGCCCCTCCCAAAAAGCCAAGGATCGCCATAGATAATTTGGATGACTCTACTTTTTCTACCCCTTTTTTAATAGAGATATCAGCAATCTCTTTGGGATTATAGTAACTCATATATTTCCACCTCTCCGTTGCTTTTACCCAACAATGTGAAATTATCACAATCAGTACGAGAAAGGCAATGACAAAAGTGTGTCCATTCAATTTTGTTATTTATTACTAGAGCATCTCATTCCTATCAAATTCGCACCGCCGAATTTGGGTCCGGATTTTTATCGAGCTTGCTCGATAAATTACCCCTAAAAAATCCGTGACATCCGCCGGAGGCTTAACTTCATTCAGCCGGGGTTTGAACCCCCACTGAATCGAAGGACCATTTGCCTTCATCCCCCACTTGTAGAAGTGGAGGACTTCTGTACCTGTCGCAAGCTTTCGGTACAAAAAGCATTTGCTGAATGAAGTTAAACAAAAAAGAGCGTCTGACACCACTTTTATAGTAGTATCTGACACTCCTTACGATCAACTCTTTTAAGATTGCAGCATGCTTTCAACTTCACGATAGATTTCGTCTGCCTTTGCTAAACCCATTCTCTCGATTTCAGCTAATTCAGTCTCAACCTTCTTTTTCAGCTCTGCATCCTTCATAATCTTTGTATTAATTAAGACATTCAGCTTTGCCCCTTGAAGAGCCGCTTTACAAAAAATCACTCCAACGCCTACATCACTAATGGCAATGCGAGTTCCTTTGCGGGCATATTCTTCATGTAAATGGATAGCATCAACGCAGTTTCTAGCAATTTCTAGCGGAACCATTGTCGCATCCACTAGAGCCGCTTGTAGAACCTCATCCTTTTTCTTTTTTTCCTCTTCAGTAGTAGAGGGCATTCCATAGGCCTGTGATAAGGGATAAAATACCTCTGCATCCTTACTGACCAGACTTTTTAAATTTCGAATGATCGTTTCAGATTTTTCGAGAAGCACTTTTACATCCTCTTCGACATCTTTATATTTCTTCTTTCCAATCGTTAGATTCCCAACCATACTTCCCAATGCCATTCCTAATGCCCCGACATATGCTGAGGCTCCGCCTCCACCGGGAATAGGGGCCTTTGAGGAAAGCTCTTCAATAAATTGATTGCTACTTTTTTCTAGCAAGGTAATTCCTCCGTTCTGAATAAAAATAAATAAAAATAGAAAGGAAGGCAATATCAGTCCTTCCCGCTTCATCCTTATACTGGACTATGCTCCTTACGGCCATTTGTTAAATTTTCACAAGCCTGTACGACATGGTTCAGTAATATGGTTGTTGTAATGAGACCAATCCCACCTGTAGCGGGCGTAATGCCTTTTACTTTATCAAACACAGCATCGTAATCAACATCTCCGGCAATTTTTCCATTGCCGTCGTCATTGATCCCAACATCCACAACAATCTGCCCTTCAGTGAAGTACTCTTCCGTCATGAACTTTGCTTTGCCAATCGCTGCAACGACAATATCTGCTTTTCCTGTCACAGCCGGCATATCCTTCGTTCTAGAATGACAAATCGTCACAGTTGCGTGCTCATCTAAAAGCAGCATCGCAAGCGGCTTGCCGACGACCAAGCTTCTGCCCGCCACAGCCACATTGGCGCCTTGCAATGGAATATCATAATGCTTTAGAAGCTCAATTACAGCTTTTGGCGTACACGGTGCAAACCCATTGCTATTCCCTTCAAATACTTTTTCAAGATTGACAGGCGACATGCAGTCAATGTCCTTCGCTGGGTCGATTAGATTTCGAATTTCTTCCGGGTCAAGCTGTTCCGGCAGAGGTCTGAAAATCATAATTCCATGAACATTGGGGTTATCGTTTTCTTCCTGGAATACCTGCTTTAGTTCATCCATTGTGACATCTATAGGAAGCTCTCTTACCTGGCATTGAATGCCAAGCAGGTTACAATTTTTTAAAATACTTCTTTCATACCAAATATCGTCCTCACGTTGCCCGACTCTGATTAAAAGCAATGTAGGTGCTACTTGCTTTTCGTTGAGAACGGCTACTCTTGCTTTGATTTGTTCTCTTAAGTTTTCGACAACCGGTTTTCCGGCTAATTTGATTCCCATAAATTACCTCCTGTTATTAAGAAAGACCGATAATGTTTCCGGTTTCCGTGATATCCATTCCATTAGCAGCCGGAACCTTTGGCAATCCGGGCATCGTCATGATCGTACCGGTTATGGCCACAATAAAACCGGCACCTGCATTTACTTTTATTTCTCTAACGGTTATCGTAAATCCAGTTGGAGCTCCAAGCAGCGCTGGATTATCAGAAAAAGAGTATTGGGTTTTGGCAATACATACTGGCATCTGAGACAGACCAAGCGTTGTGATTTCCTCTATTTGCCGCTTAGCTTCAGCAGTTAATTCAACCCGTTCTGCCCGATAAATTTCCGTTGCAATGGTCGTAATTTTCTCTTCAATAGATCCCTCTACAGCATAAAGCGGACGATAGTGTGATGGTTTAGTGGCACAAACCTCCACCACTTTTTCAGCCAGCTCCACAGCTCCCTCTCCACCTTTTGTGAAAACGTCTGTTAAAATAACATCGACTCCTTTTTCTCTGCATCTTTCTGTTAGTAAATGAATTTCAGCTTCAGTATCTGTAGGAAATTGATTGATTGCCACCAATGCCGGGACCCCAAATTTATTAATATTTTGAAGATGTCTTTCAAGGTTGACAAAACCATCATTGAGAGCCTTCAGATTTTCATCACCGAGTTCAGCTTTTGTTACTCCGCCGTTCATCTTTAACGCTCGTATTGTCGCGACAACAACGACAGCATCAGGCTTTAACCCGGCGTATCTGCTTTTAATATGAAAGAACTTCTCCGCACCCAAATCTGCTCCAAATCCGGCTTCGGTCACAACATAGTCAGCTATCTTCATTCCAATTCTTGTAGCCATAACGGAGTTACAGCCATGGGCGATGTTGGCAAAAGGACCACCATGGATAAATGCTGGTGTATTTTCAAGCGTTTGTACTAAATTAGGTTTTATAGCATCCTTTAATAATAGTGTCATAGCACCAGTTGCTTTTAAGTCGCCTGCGGTTACAGCACTTCCATCCGTTGAATAGGCCACTACCATTCTTGATAGCCTGTCCTTCAAATCACTAAAACTTGTTGCCAGGCACAGAATAGCCATAATCTCTGAAGCAACCGTTATATCAAAGCCGCTTTCCCTAATAAAGCCGTCCCCTTTTCCTCCAAGGCCAATAATAATGTTACGAAGAGCACGGTCATTCATATCAAGGGCTCTTTTCCATACAACCCTTTTCGGATCAATGTTAAGTGCATTGCCCTGATGTAGATGATTATCCAGCATGGCAGCAAGCAAATTATGGGCTGATGTAATGGCATGAAAATCACCGGTAAAGTGAAGATTAATATCCTCCATTGGAATGACCTGAGCATAGCCGCCCCCAGCTGCACCACCCTTTATCCCAAATACCGGTCCAAGTGATGGCTCTCTTAACGCCGTAATGGTCTTCTTCCCAATTTTATTTAACCCCATTGAAAGTCCGACATTGACCGTTGTTTTCCCTTCCCCAGCTGGAGTAGGATTAATGGCCGTTACTAAAATTAACTTCCCATCAGGTTTATCCTTTAGACGCTCTAATACATCTAAGGAGACTTTTGCTTTATATTTTCCGTATAGCTCTAATTCATCATCATGTATTCCAAGGTATTCTGCTATTTCATTAATTGGTCTTATTGAAGCTTCTTGTGCAATCTGAACATCTGTTTTCATAAAACCTCTCCTCAAATCTCAATCATTTAGTAAAAGTATTATTGTCAAAATCATTATCTCCTTACCCAGACAATAATCCAAATCGGAAAATGCCTGAATAAAGTATTGAGAATTGTCACAAAAAAAAATCCTTTCAGGAATAGTGATGATGACCTGTGCTATCGATCAAATTCGCCCGTCGAATTTACGTCCGGATTACCTGAGCTCGCTCGGGTAAACTACCTTTAAAAAATCCGTGACATCCGCCGGAGGCTTAACTTCATTCAGCCGGGATTGAACCCCACTGAATCGAAGGACCATTTGCTTTCATCCCCCACTTGTAGAAGTGGAGAACTTCTGTACCTGTCGCAAGCTTTCGGTACAAAAAACATTTGCTGAATGAAGTTAAATATCTTATTTATTAGAATTTTATCAAATGTCAAGAACGTCCTCTACTATTTTCGTGAAAAATTTGTGGAAATTTGACGATTGGGAGTTTCTATATCCCGTTTATTCCACGCTTGGAATTCTATATTTAGTTACTATACTTTATTATTCATTTCATAACCTGGCCTTTTTGCTCTTTTGTTGAAACCCATCTTCTTTTGATAGCTTTTGTCATACAGCAGGAAAACAGTAGCCACGAGACAGAATATATCTAAAACCAAATTCAATTTGTCAGAAAGGAATGGAATGATGAATAACAGACAAATCCTACGTGCTTATTCAATTAAAGAAGTATCACAAATTTTAAATATTCCAACCGGAACCATTAGACAATGGGAAAAGGATTTAAACGGGCTTCTCAAGATCCCTCGAACCCAGCAGGGCGCTCGATATTATACGGAGAATGAAATTAAACTTTTAAATAAGGTAAAGGAAATGCGGGAGCAGAATGTCCCAAAAGGGATGATTAGAACCTTATTGGAAAAACACCTAAACCAAGATTTAGACCCTGCTTCCGAAGCATTCGAAGCAGCACCACCGTCACAGCCCCAACAAGAAAATACCCTTCAACCCGCACCAGTCAATGAACTCCAGCCGTCAAACCTAGAAGCCTTTCAACAAGCAATGGAGGCCTTTAAAAAGGATCTGTTAAGCGAAATTAAACGTGACATTAAATATGAAATCAAGCAAAGTAATCATGACTTGCTGGATGGCATGAAAAATGAAATTTCAAATTCTTCTCTCGTCACCGTAAGAGAGATATCTAAGTCGATTCAAAGATCTAATGATAAAAGAAAAATAGAGGTTGAGGAAATCTCCAATGCCATCGTGAGGGCTTCGGAAAAGACCTCCGAAACCTTCGGAACTCTTTCCTACGATATTCTGAAGGGCTCGGAATCTACTTACGAAAGGATTGCTAAGCGGATTAACGCAAATGCTAAAATGGCGGAAAGAGACAATCAGAAGCTCCTAGAGAAGGTATCGAAAAAGGTGAATGAAGCCAAGGAGGAAATGAAAAGCGTCTCCCAATTCTTTGATGTTCAGCAGGATTATTTAATTGAATCTATTAATGAGCTCAAGCAATCACAGGAGGAAGTCCAAAAAAGAGAGGAAATTTTCCAAGAAATGATTTCAAGCTACAGAGAAGTCGCGGCTACAAAGAAGGAAAAGAAAAAATGGTGGAAGCCTTGGTCATAGACTAGATGATCTTAATGGTGCTTGTTCCAAAGATTACGCCACGATCATTCATACTTCACAAGTATGTTTGGAACAGGCCCTCTTCTACCTTGATACCGCTTTAATTCCAGCTCCAGCCCTTTGCTATTCCCTTACTAGGAAGGTTACAATTATTGTATCTACAGTAAGAGGTGATGGAGCATGTGCGGAAGGTTTACTTTAACAGCTGATTTTACAGAGATTATTAATCGATTTGAAATTGAGGCAGCGCTGGAAGAGGAGCTCTATCATATGAGCTACAACATAGCCCCCTCTCATTCGGTATTATCAGTTATTAATGACGGCACCAGAAATCGCTTAGGTTATTTAAAATGGGGATTCATCCCTTCCTGGGCAAAGGATGAAAAAATTGGCTTCAAGCTCATTAATGCAAGAGCTGAAACGTTAGCCGAAAAACCTAGCTTTCGTGAGGCCTATAAAAAAAGACGCTGTTTAGTGATTGCTGACAGCTTTTACGAGTGGAAAAGACAGGATCAAAAGAATAAAACACCCATGCGTATTAAGCTGAAATCAGATGAGCTTTTTGCGATGGCAGGACTTTGGGAGAGATGGAAAGAACCTAGTGGAAACACAATTTATACTTGTACTGTCATCACAACGACACCCAATGCAGTGGTAAAGGATATTCATGACCGGATGCCTGTTATTCTGAAAAAAGAGGATGAACAGACTTGGTTAAATCCGTCGAACCATGATACACGGGAATTGAATCAATTATTAAAGCCGCTTCCAGAGGAATTAATCGAAGCCTATGAGGTGTCTAGCTTAGTTAATTCGCCAAAGAATAATTCACCGCAATTAATTCAAAAAATTTGCTGATAGACTTTTTCACCAGGAATTTTCACTTTTTTCACATAAAAATATTCACCCTTCTAATACTAATGTTGAGGTGAATAGAGTGAATTTAGCATGGATTTTAGGACTTTTTCTTGTTCTCCAGCAGCAGCAGGATTCTGATCAACTGACCATTACCTATGAAAATGAACCCATCATGATCATCAGTCAATCCGATTTAACTTCACCTATACCCGGATTCCCACTTCCGGATATGCAAAAGCTCAATCAGTTGTCAGATCAGCTCGATAGCCAGATTAGAAGAGAAGCAGTTGACGCCGAGATTGATGATTCAGGCCGGATTATTCCGGAGCAAGCGGGCATTGAATTGAACCAAAAAGCATTTATGGAGCAGCTTTTTACTTATTTTTATCAAAATGGTCCAGCTTCTACCCTGCCGGCTCCAACAAGGACTATATATCCCCGCGTTGATAGTGAAATACTGTCTAATATCAAGAACAAACGCATTGGCCATTATGTTACTTACTTTAATAGCCGAAATAAAGAACGGTCTCATAATATTTTTTTGGCCGCTGAAGCGATTGATAATTATGTTGTATTTCCTGGAGAAGTATTTTCCTTTAATAAAATAGTTGGCAAACGGACAAAGGAAAAGGGCTATTTATCGGCACCCATCATTGTCAAGGGAGAGCTTTCTGAAGGAATTGGCGGCGGTATTTGCCAGGTATCCTCTACTCTCTTTAACGCTGTAGACCGTTCCGGTATGAAAATAATGGAGCGGTACTCTCATAGTAAACGTGTCCGTTATGTTCCGCCTGGGCGTGATGCAACGGTCAGCTGGTACGGACCAGACTTTACCTTCAAGAATATATATAATGAACCAATTTTAATTAAAGCGAAGGCAATTCACGGTATGATGATTGTCCTTGTCTTTTCCTCAGATGAAATACAATTTCAACCTAATAAAATTCCGAATACAAAAAATAAACTACCACCTGAAACGAAAATAAATCAGGCAGGATAAGCTTTATTACCTTTCTTCTTTGAACCCGACAAGCATCCTCTATTGTTTTGTTGGGTTCTTTATTGTTCACACTTTTGTGACAACCGTCACCGTTGCTGTTTTTATTATTTTGTATAATAAATATGGGGCTTAATGTATTCAATATGAAATGTTCGAAAGCGTTTACGAATATATCTTACTAAACGATTCTTCATTTATGAAATAAACCCCAATTCGAAATCAAATTCGCCCGACGAATTTGCGTCCGGATTTTTATCGAGCTCGCTCGATAAACTACCTATAAAAAATCCGTGACATCCACCGGAGGCTTAACTTCATTCAGCCGGGGTTTGAACCCCCACTGAATCGAAGAACCATTTGCCTTCATCCCCCACTTG
Source organism: Bacillus tuaregi (assembly GCF_900104575.1). Taxonomy (NCBI): domain Bacteria; kingdom Bacillati; phylum Bacillota; class Bacilli; order Caryophanales; family Bacillaceae; genus Bacillus; species Bacillus tuaregi. The sequence goes on along the minus strand of NZ_LT629731.1, from coordinate 884,950 downwards.
TAGAAGTGGAGGACTTTTGCTGAATGAAGTTAGAAGCACCATAATGATCCAAATGGGAGGAGTATGTATGGGAGAGACAACAAAGTTTAAAACCGTTTGCGGCTATTGCGGTACCGGCTGCGGATTAGTTGTTGAAGTAGAAGAAAACCGGATTGTCAAAATCCGTGGAGATAAAGATGCTCCTGTCAATAAAGGACAGACATGTGTGAAGGGTTCCTTTGCTTATGAATATGTTCATGCTAAAAGCCGTTTAACTTCACCGCTTATCCGTAAAGCCGGACAGCTGGTGGAAACCACTTGGGAAGAGGCTTATAGCTATATCGCTGATAAATTAAAAGCCATTAAGCTTGAATTTGGTCCAGAGGCGATTACGGCCTTTGCAACTGCCAGAAGTACGAATGAAGTAAACTATATAACGCAAAAATTCATGAGAGCAGCTATCGGCAGCAATAATATTGACGGCTGTAACCGAACCTGACACGCTCCAAGCGTTGCCGGTCTGGCAACTATATTTGGTAGTGGGTTTCCAACAAACACACTCGAGGACTTTGATCGTACAGAGGTCCTTTTACTAATGGGCTCCAATACAACAGAAGCACATCCGATTATTGCGAATCGAATGAAGAAGGCAGTCAAATCAGGGATGAAGCTGATTGTCATTGACCCGCGCAAAATTGACATGGTCAAAAGTGCTCATCGTCACCTGCCGCTTCATGTCGGGACAGATATTGCGCTGATGAATGCGATGATTCATGTCATTATTAATGAACAATTATATGACCCTGCTTTTATTGAAAACTATACAAATGACTTTGATAGATTAAAAGAAATGACGGAAAGGTATACACCGGAATATGCCGCTACGATAACCGGCTTGTCAGCACAGGATATTGTGGACACAGCAAGGGAGTACGCAACGGCAGACAGTGCCATGATTGCCTATACACTTGGGATTACAGAGCATCATTGCGGTGTCAACAATGTCTTTGATGTTGCCAATCTTGCCTTACTGACAGGCCATATTGGCAAAGAAGGCTGTGGAATTATGCCGCTGCGCGGACAAAACAATGTCCAAGGTGCCGGTGATATGGGCTGTCTTCCAAACCAGCTGCCAGGTGCTGTAAGCTTAACAAATGATGAGTACCGTGCCCGCTTCGAAAAGGCATGGAAGGTATCCATCAATCCCATCGCAGGCGATACGCAGACAAGAACCTTTGAGCGAATGGAACGCGGGGAAGTGAAAGCTCTTTATGTCATCGGTGAAAATCCACTGATGGCAGATGTTCATATGAACCATACAAAGCAGCTGCTGGAAAAGCTTGATTTGTTAATTGTGCAGGATATTTTCTTAACGGAAACAGCTAGGCTTGCTGATGTCGTTCTACCTGCAAGATCATGGGGCGAGGTGGAAGGAACCTATACGAACACCGACCGCCGCATTCAGCGTGTCCGCCAGGCAGTCACTCCACATCCAAATACGAAGGATGATTGGGAGATTTTATGTGATCTATCTACCCGGCTTGGTTACCCAATGAGCTATCAAAGCAGTGAAGAAATTTGGGATGAGCTAAGAGCACTTGCCTGGGAAATGTATGGAGGTATGCCATATTCCCGGCTTGATAAGGAATATAGTCTCCACTATCCTTGTCCTGATGAGTCACATCCAGGAACATTTATTCTTCACACGCGGTTCCATGAAAATAAGACTACAGATGCGCAATTGTCACCATTTGTACCTGTTACCTATACCGAGCCGCTTGAGCTTCCTGATGAAGAGTATCCATTTACACTAACAACAGGAAGAAGATATGAATCCTATAACACACATTCACAAACCCGTTTCTATGCAAGCGGAGTGAAGATAAAGCAAAAAGAGGAAAGCCTTGATATTCATCCACTCGATGCCGAAAGACTTGGCATTGAAACGGGTGATTTGGTTGAGGTATCGTCAAGACGGGGCACCCTTACCGTAAAAGTCAAGGTCACAGAGCAGGTTGCTCCAGGTCTTGTGTTCATGAGCTTCCATTTCAGTGACGTTCCAACAAATGTCTTAACGCTAAACGAATATGACCCTATTTCTGGAACCGCTGAATTTAAAGCATGTGCAGTAAGCATTAAATCATTAAAGGCATAATGGTTTCAATGCATTTCCCATTCCCCAGCTCCTGCTGATTACGAGTCAGCAGGAGTTTTATTTTTTCTTTTTTTTTAAAATAGGAATAGACAAGAGCGATTACGACATTACTAAAAAGGAGACTCATATTTTGTCGTATTTTATTGATTGCTTTTTATAATTTCTGTATAATCAGCCTGATTGGCTTTTCAATATTGATTAGGGGGGATTAGATTGGGAAAAGCGTTGATTATTGGCGCTGGCGGCGTAGCCAATGTTGTTGTACATAAATGCTGTCAGAACCCGGATGTCTTTGAGGAAATTTGTATTGCAAGCAGAACGCTTGCAAAATGTGAGGCAATAAAAAATAAAGTTGAGGGCGGCAAAACAAAAGTCACTACAGCACAAGTGGATGCTGACCATACTGAAGAAGTGATTGACCTCATAAAAAGCTTCAAACCAGATATAGTGATCAATGTTGCTCTCCCTTATCAAGATTTAACCATCATGGATGCTTGTCTTGCAACAGGTGTACATTATGTGGATACTGCAAATTATGAGCCGCCTGAGACTGCGAAATTTGAGTACAAGTGGCAATGGGCCTATAAAGAAAAGTTTGAGCAGTCCGGGCTGACCGCACTTCTTGGTAGCGGCTTTGATCCAGGTGTGACAGGCGTATTTACAGCCTATGCGCAAAAGCATTATTTTGACGAAATTCATACGATTGATATTGTCGATGCCAATGCAGGTGACCACGGATACCCATTTGCAACAAACTTTAACCCGGAAATTAATATTCGTGAAATAACCGCAAACGGCCGTTATTATGAGAATGGGGAATGGGTTGAAACACCGCCATTAGCAGAAAAAAAGGTCTATGATTTACCGGAAATCGGTCCTAAGGATATCTACCTGATGTACCATGAGGAATTAGAGTCTTTAGCCGTTCATATTAAAGGAGTTAAGCGCATTCGTTTTTGGATGACCTTCTCTGAACAGTATTTAACGCATTTAAAGGTACTTGAAAATGTTGGAATGACTTCCATCGAGCCAATCGAATTTGAAGGAAAAGAAATCATTCCCCTGCAGTTTCTTAAAGCCGTCCTCCCTGATCCAGCATCATTAGGACCAAGAACGAAAGGGAAAACCAATATCGGCTGTATTATTCAAGGTGTTAAGGATGGGAAACCGCAAACCTATTATGTGTACAATGTTTGTGACCATCAGGAATGCTATCGAGAAGTTGGCTCACAAGCCATTTCCTATACAACGGGTGTTCCAGCCATGATCGGTGCCATGCTTGTCATGAAAGGGATCTGGAAAAAGCCTGGTGTATACAATGTCGAAGAGTTTGACCCCGATCCATTTATGGACGAATTAAATAAAAATGGGCTGCCATGGCAAGAAAGCTTCTCGCCAACGCTATTAGATTGAGGTATATGAAATGAAGAAAATTGATTTTGCTGCTTTACCGTCACCTGCCTATGTGGTAGATGAAAGACTGTTAATAAAGAATCTTGAAATTTTAAACTCCGTTCAAGAGCGGACAGGATGCAGTATTCTGCTCGCACTAAAGGGATTTTCCATGCATTCTGTATTTCCTTTAGTTGGTCAATATTTAAAGGGTGTCACCTCCAGCTCCTTATTTGAGGCTCGCTTAGGCTATGAGAAAATGGGCAAGGAGGTTCATGCGTATGCCCCCGCCTATTCAGATGGTGAGATTGATGAGCTTTTAGGCTATGTTGATCATATTGTGTTCAATTCCTTTCCACAGTGGCAGAAATTTAAGGACAAGGTGAAGAACCATCCGAAAAAAATTGAAGCGGGGATTCGCATCAACCCGGAATATTCCGAGATTGAGACCGCACTGTATGACCCTTGCTATAAGTTTTCTCGACTTGGCGTTACCTTAGATAACTTTAAACCAGATGAGCTTGACGGGATTGACGGCTTGCATTTCCACACGATGTGTGAGCAGAATTCCGATACGCTTGCTCGTACGATCAAAGTGGTTGATGAAAAGTTTGGTGAGTATATAAAAGGAATGAAATGGCTGAACTTTGGTGGTGGTCATCATATTACAAGACCCGATTATGATATTGACACCTTAGTGGAATCCATTCTTTTTATGAAAAACAAATATGACGTGGATATCTATTTAGAGCCTGGTGAAGCGATTGCCTTGAATACCGGTTATCTTGTAACAACAGTGCTTGATATTGTTGATAATGGTATGCCAATTGCCATTCTTGATACATCCGCAACCTGCCATATGCCGGATGTACTCGAAATGCCGTATCGACCAACGATTATCGATGCCGGCAAGCCGAATGAGAATGAATACACGTACCGACTTGGCGGTATGACCTGCCTTGCTGGCGACGTGATTGGTGATTATTCCTTCAAACAGCCGTTAAAGCCTGGTGATAAGGTGGTCTTCACGGACATGGCCCACTATACAATGGTGAAAAACCATATGTTTAATGGGGTAAACCTGCCTTCTATCGCTTCCTATAATGATGAAGAAGGTATTAAAGTGATTAGACAGTTTGGCTTTGAGGATTATAGCAACCGATTATCATAATAATGACTCCATCAGTGGGGATTTTTTCCACTGATGGTTTGTTTAGATTAAATATTGATACATAATACGAGGCTTACTTTTATGAAAACAAATAAAAACTGTATTCTCTCTATCATGGAGTTTACAGCTTTTTTATGTACAAGAAATGTTCTACGAGGCTAATTTTTTTGACTTCAGCCTAATATTTTTCCTACTAAAATGCAAAATAAGAACTGCTGCTAAATGTCTGAAAAGGGGATGTTTGATTTGAAATGGCAAAAGACCTTATTATCTATGATTCAAGCTCGACAAGACAAAAAAATTGCACTCGCTGTCGATACCTCTACAAGCGAGGTTCCAACCATCCTGATTAATAATATCGTCAAGCTTTTTGAGACGGTAAAGCCTGATACCCTGCTCGTGCAAGCCGACTATAAAATAAGAAGCATTGCGCCGGTGAAGGCCGATACAATTAAATATCAAACCCATGGAAAAGCTTCCTACACTTTAGTATTAGAGTGGGCGGAGACAGAAAAGATTGATACCTTATTTTATATTACTGATGTGACCGGCTATATCTATGAGGACATGGAAAACGTAGATTATGAAATGTTTTGGCTTGTACCGGATGAATTCCTGCCAAAGGTCCCGTTTGGTAGAGCGATTAAGGTCGCTTCCTAAGGTAGACAAAGAGCGAGCAGTGATGTCACTGTTCGCTCGAATTAAGGTTTGAATATAGTCATAGAACCTTATTAATAGATAAATCTCCTTCCGTTCAACCTCTCCGTTCTAAATCTAGCAGTAGCTTTTTCATCTCTAATCCGCCCCGAAAACCGGTTAAGGCACCATTTTTTCCAACAACACGATGGCAGGGAATAGAAATAAGAATCGGGTTTTTCCCAATCGCTGTCCCTACAGCTCGGACTGCTGAAGGCTTTTGGATATGCTGGGCAATATCTGAATAGGATTTCGTTACTCCATATGGAATTTCACAAAGCGCCTTCCAGACAGCCTGTTGAAACTCAGTTCCTTGATAGTCAAAGGGTATGGAAAAGCTTGTGCGGGTACCTTCAAGGTATTCCTTGATTTGCGCGATATAGGGCTGAAGCTTCTTGGCATCTTCCACCAATGTACTTCCCGGAATCGCCTTTTGGGACCAGCTCGTTACTTCATCAAAGGGCTTATTAAGTGACCCGACAAAGCAAAGCCCCTTTTCGGTTGCAGCCAAATACATTTTCCAGTAGTTATGTTCTAGTAAGGACCAATAGATGATTTCATTGTTCTGATGTTTCACTGTGGAACCCTCCTTTGGATCATTATCGCTAGACTTATACCTTATTGTTTTATTGGTAAAATTATATAGGATACGAAGAGGGTATCTCAATTTCTTCTGAAATTTGAGTCGCTACCTCGAACGCCATATATCAATTCTCCAAAATATTATATAATAAAAGTAGGAAAATACTTCATTTGCTTTGACTGCGCTTCTTCTAATTTTAATTGAAAGAGGTTGAGGACATGAACAAAAGGAAGTTTTTACCTACTGTTACTGGGGCCATATTGTTGTTTGTGGGAATCGGAGCAGCAGCTGGTGGATTGGGGGCCATTTTAGACCCGAGCGGTGAGAGTATGGGTGTTCAGCTCGCGCTTCTAGAGAATTCCCCGTTTGAGAACTATTTAATTCCTGCTATCTTCTTATTCTTTGTTAATGGAATCGGCAGCTTAATGGTCTCTTATTTAGCTTTTAAGAATTATCGTTATGCCGGAATGCTCACTATGATTCTTGGATTTATTTTGGTTCTGTGGATTTTAGCTCAATTATATTGGCTAAGCGGAGTTAATTGGCTGCATTACGCTTTCTTGGGAATCGGATTGCTGGAAATGATTCTTGGATTTCTCTTCCATATGCGCCGGAATGGGTATACCTTGTTTCGTAACCATCCACGTTCCCATGCACATTAACGAAATAATTTTAAGGGTGTCTTAAGTGACACCCTTTTTGTATCAACATGATTTTGCCTGCTTATAAACCCACCACAGTCCTTTCTCCCCATCGGAGATATATCTTCCAAAAGTTTACTCCTATACTATTTTTTATAGTATTATAAATAAAGTCTATTGAAGAGAATCACAAATGGAGATGAATGTAAATTGCTTAAATTAATACGTTATTTAAGGCCATATCAACTTTTGATTGTTCTTGTGCTTGCCCTCATCTTTTTCCAATCTCTGTCTGAATTGTATTTACCGACTTTAATGGCAGATATTATTGATAAGGGTGTGGTCCACCAGGACATCCCTTACATTTGGAAAATAGGTGGCTACATGCTCTTGGTGGCTGCTCTTGGTACTCTCTGTGCGATAGCTGCCAGTTACTATAGCGCAAAAGTATCAATGTCGTTCGGGAAAGACCTGCGTCACAGGATTTTTACCCATGTTGAAAACTTTACCCTCCAGGAGTTTGATCAATTTGGAACGGCATCATTAATTACTAGAACAACAAACGATATTACACAGGTCCAGCAGGTCGTTAATATGATTCTTCGCATGATGGTAACGGCGCCAATCATGGCAGTAGGCGGTATCATCATGGCTTTCTCTCAGGACCCGGAATTGACGAAAATTTTTCTTGTGGCTATACCGGTTCTTTTTGCTGTCATTTTACTTACCGTATGGAAGGGTATTCCATTATTTAAGCTTGTTCAGAAACGGCTGGATCAGGTGAATCGTGTATTACGGGAAAATTTAACCGGAATTCGAGTCATTCGTTCCTTTAACCGAATTGCCTTTGAAAAGAAGCGATTTCAACGGGCAAATGCTGATTTAACTGACACCTCCATCAAAGTGAATAAAATCATGGCTCTGTTAATGCCTGCCTTAATGCTGATAATGAACTACACCGTTATCTCCATTATTTGGTTCGGAGCCGTTCGAATTGATACAGGGGATATGCAGGTTGGAGGCTTAATGGCGTTCATTCAGTACGCGATGCAAATTATGTTTTCAATGATTATGCTGTCGATGATGTTTGTCATGATACCACGTGCCTCAGCCTCTGCAGTGCGGATTCAGGAAGTGCTGCAAATGCAGCCTGATATGCAGGAAACCTCCAACCCGGTTAGTCCCCAAAGGAAGGGCTATCTAGAATTCCGGAATGTGACATTCAGCTATCCAGGTGCTGAGGTTCCTGCCCTGAAAAACCTAACATTTCAAGCAGGCCCCGGTGAAACTACTGCCATTATCGGCGGGACAGGTTCAGGCAAGTCTACATTGCTGAAGCTGATTCCCCGTTTCTATGAAACAGATTCCGGTGCGATTCTTGTCGATGGAATAGACATCAAGGACATGACGCTAGAAACTCTTCGTGGAAAAATTGGCCTCGTACCGCAAAAGGCTGTTCTTTTTACTGGAACAGTGAAGGAAAATCTGTTGTTCGGTAATGAAAACAGTTCAGATGAAGAACTACTTGAGGCTGTTCAGACAGCACAGGCCGATGAGTTTGTCTCAAAGCTAGAAAAAGGACTAGAATCGACTATTTCCCAAGGCGGGACTAATCTATCCGGAGGACAGAAGCAGCGTCTGTCCATTGCTAGAGCTCTTGTAAGAAAGCCGGAGATTTACTTGTTTGATGATAGTTTTTCTGCGTTAGATTACAAAACAGATGCTAAGCTGCGTGCAGCTTTAAAGCGTGAAACGAGAAATGCGGCCCTATTGATTGTGGCACAGCGGGTGTCAACAGTCAGGGACGCTGACCAAATTATAGTTCTTGATGAAGGTAATGTGGCGGGAATCGGCTCCCATAATGAATTGATAAGAACCTGCCGAGTCTATCAGGAAATTGTCTCTTCTCAAGCCACAGAGGAGGAATTAGCATGAGTAAGGAAAAACAACCTGCTAAGCATCAGGGGCCCGGTTTTGGACCGCATGGAGGGATGGGGCTCCCTGTGCAAAAGGCAAAGGATTTTAAAGGAACGTTAAAAAGATTAATCCGCTATTTAGCTCCCTATCGATTTCGATTACTAACGGTTTTAATTGCCGCCATCCTCAGTACGGTATTTTCCATATTAGGACCAAAACTACTCGGAATGGCGACAACGAAAATTTTTGAAGGAATGATGGACAAATTCAACGGCATTCCTGGTGCCGGAATTGATTTCGACTATCTCTTTCGAATCCTCGGGCTGTTAGCCGGACTTTATTTACTCAGCTCCTTGTTCGGCTGGATTCAGCAGTATGTGATGGCCAGTGTTGCGCAAAGAACCGTCTATACGTTAAGGGAGGAAGCTGAGGCAAAAATAAATAGGCTACCTCTTAAATACTTTGATGGCACAACAACAGGAGAAACCTTAAGCCGAATTGTCAATGATGTCGATACTATTAGTACAACACTGCAGCAAAGCTTGACGCAGATCATAACCTCTATCGTCACCATTATTGGGGTTATCATTATGATGCTTACGATAAGTCCTGTTATGACACTGATACTGCTTGTTACCCTGCCGCTAAGTGCGGTCATCACGATGTTTGTTGCTAAAAAATCACAACGGTATTTTGTCGGACAGCAAAAAACATTAGGGCAATTAAGTGGTCATGTCGAAGAGATGTATACCGGACATGAGATTATCAAAGCGTTCAGCTATGAAAAAAAGGCAATTAAGAAATTTACGGATATCAACGAAGAATTGTATCAGCATAGTTGGAGAGCCCAATTCATCTCCGGCATTATCATGCCCTTGATGTCATTTGTCGGGAACTTCGCCTATGTTCTGATTAGTATTGTCGGCGGTGTGTTTGTCACCAAAGGATTTATTTCAGTCGGGGATATCCAAGCATTTATTCAGTATTCACGCCAGTTTACACAGCCTATAGCTCAAACAGCCAACATTGCCAACATTATTCAAGCAACTGTTGCCTCTGCTGAAAGGGTGTTTGAATTTTTGGATGAAGAGGAACAGGTTCCGGAAGCGAGTGAGACCAAAGTGATTACCTTGCCAAAGGGCAGAGTTTCATTTGCGCATGTTGACTTTGGCTATACGGAGGATCAATTACTGATTGAGGATATGAATCTAACTGTTCGGCCTGGTCAAACCGTCGCCATTGTTGGGCCAACAGGTGCTGGAAAAACGACGCTCGTTAACCTATTGATGCGTTTCTATGAAATCAATAAGGGTCATATTACGATTGATGGGATCGATATCACGGAGCTAAAGCGCGGCGATTTACACAGCCTGTTTGGGATGGTGCTACAGGATACATGGCTGTTTCATGGCAGTATTGCCGACAATATTGCCTATGGTCGTGAAGGTGCTTCCGATGATGATGTCATTCAAGCCGCAAAGGCAGCACACGCTGACCATTTTATTCGGACGCTGCCGGATGGCTATGATACCATCCTGAACGAAGAAGCTACCAATATCTCTCAAGGTCAAAAGCAATTATTAACCATTGCCCGCGCTATTTTAGCTGACCCACCGATATTAATCTTAGACGAAGCAACAAGCAGTGTAGACACTCGGACAGAGATACATATTCAAAACGCGATGAATCATTTAATGAAAGGCCGGACCAGCTTTGTCATTGCCCATCGCTTGTCTACAATTAAGGATGCTGACGTAATCCTTGTGATGAATGAGGGTAAGGTGATTGAACAAGGAAACCATAAAGAATTGGTAGCACAAAATGGGTTTTATGCGGAGCTATATCACAGCCAATTCTCCGGACAGAATGCTGATCAATCTATAGGCTAAAAAAAGAGGCCCGCAGTTCGATTCTAAGAACCTGCGCTAGCCTCTCTTTTTTTTATTTATTCTTCACACCTCAACATTTACTCAATCATTCCCGTACTCTTGATTCCTACGTTAACCTTTACATCTAATGTTAAGTTAGGATATATTTCTTGTTTCCAGTTCGAAAAAAGATCCTTATGATGTAATCGAGTTGCCTTGTAACGTAGTCCGAAGCCGATGGGATCCGTGTTCTTTTCCTGCAACGTCGTAAACAAATCGTGAACCCAATTCTCCACTTCTTTCCCCGCAAAGCTTCCCAATTCATCTAATTTTCTTCCATTTATGTACTGATCCGATTCTTCGATGATTCCAACTAAATCCACGTTCATTTTTACTACCGGCTTAGATTTGTTTGAAGTCACAATTTTATAGTTCGATTTAAGTGAGTCAATCGATATGATGTATTCAAGGTCCTCTTTTTTAACCTTGATCTCCATTTTATTGAGGTTATTCCTCAGCATGTTATAGATTTTGGTTTGTCTCGGATTCAGCTCTAACGGCTCTCTCCGTCCAGTTAAGATAAGAAGGTGATTGACAATTAAGCTGGTGCTTTTTTTATTCACCTGTATAACCGGCAGGACTGGATCAATTCCGTGCTCCTTCATTCTTCGTCTTAATTCAAAAAGATAAGTAGTCACAATATAGGGACTTTCTACACCCGTTTCGGCAAAAAGATTAAATAACGAGACCGATGCCGGCATCTCTGATTTTGGTTCTGTTTTTAACACCTTTTCAGCGGTTGGATCGCCAACCGCCACCCATGTTATTCGTTGAAAGTCTCTTCTTCTTAAAAACATATCCGTAATTTCACTTACATCATCATTCATCAGCGCCTTTCCAATCACTATCGTCTTCAGATGACCAAAGTCAAATTCTTTATCGACATAGGTCTTCAACTGGCGGATCGCGTCTGCCAGCTTTGTGCTCTCTTTCGTTACATAAGTATACATGGTGGCGGTTGCTTCTTTTAATGAGCCAGAAGGCAAGGCTAGCTTCAAGGTTACCTTGTAGCGATTTTCTTTGCCTTCAGCTTGGTCAACACCAATCGCTAATACAAACAATCGTTTATCAATGTCTTTAAAACCACAGCCGGTCTGTAGAAGACTATTTCCAACGAGAACCAGCGCAAGGAAGGTGAATTTCCACTTTCGCAGATTAACTTTCACGCCTTAGCCCTCCTTCTGATCATCCAGAATAATAGGAACATTACTGTTAGAAGAGCAGGAAACAAATTATAAAAATAGCTTGTATATTTAACAAGCTGGTATTCCGATAAATAAGTTACAACCCGTAGGCTTATGATCCAAAAAAGAACAAGGAAAAGATGGGAGGTAAGATTGTGTTTTTTCCATTGGAATTTCTCGAAATAAATCACATTCTTTAATACCTCTAGCGCAACATGCCAATGAGTTAACATGCTAGCAAATGTAATCGCTAAAAAAAGTGTTAACACCACGAATAACACACGCTCAATAATCCCATAACGAAATTGCAGAGTATCGGAGGCGGTAATGCCAGGATTTATCACGGTTCCGACATTCTCAAATCCAAGCAGGCCGATTGGCGAAAAATAACTTGTTAGCAGCACACCCGCCCCAAATAAACCAATAATAACAACCGATTTCCAAGACATCTCTTGTTTTTTTGTCAGTACTTGATTAAAAATGATTAAATTTGCTGGACCCCAAAAAATAAACGAAGCGGCACAAATCGAATCATAGGTCGGATAATTCTGTATATGCATCACGGCAACCATGACATAATCTATTTCAAAATAATCAGTTGTAAAGCCTTTAAAAATCAACAGCATAATAAAGGGAACGGTAAAAATAAAAATCAATTCTAGTATATATAGAATTTTTTTTGACTTCATTAAAGCTCCATAGTAAATAAAGAGCAATATCATGGATACGATATACGTTAAATTCGCATTAGGTGCTAAGAAGCGTTTAATAAAAAACGAATACATCACAACGGAAAGGAGTCCTGCAACAAACCAAACAACACCTATTATGAATAAAAAGGGGAGTTTAATCCATTTAGGTATATAATCATCCATTAATTCCGGCAACCCCTTCCCAGGGTAATTCTGATAAAAACGCCCAATTAAATAACAAACCACTAGGCCAATTGGAACAGAAACAAGTATGCTTACTATCGCTCCACCGTCTCTTTCCATCAATAGTATTTTCGGCATCGAAGCAGTCATGCTCGTTACCATATTAATAAAGGTTATATAGTAAAAATAGCGGCTCATGTTGTATCCCCCTTTATTTCAGCCGTTTTCCTTTGAATATACAGCTTAAAATAGGGCTCTCCGAAGCTTTCCATGTTCGCCATATACATAAAGAAGCCAAGTAAAAATAAGACTAATCCCAGCAATCCGCCAATCGTCGCAAACAGAAGTACACCGTATTTAATAATTCGAACGGCAAAGCCCATTTCGTTAATCGGAATCACAAAGGTGGAAATAGCCATTGCGGATACAATGATAATCATAATCGTAGAGGTCAAGGCAGCCTCTGTTGCAGCCGTTCCCAAAATCAAGCCCCCTACCGTTGTGGCCGTGCCAGCAATCACCTTTGGCAGGCGAATACTTGCTTCAATTAACAGCTCCATTACAATTAACATAAAAAGTACCTCGATGAAGGACGGATAGGGAACACCGATGCGGCTACCTGACACAGATAGCGCTAATTCAAACCGGAAAACCTCGGGATTATAGGAGGTGATGGCAACATAGAGGGCGGGCAATGTTAAACAAATAATTAACCTAAGTACCGCAGGAATTTATTAAAAATCGTCAACCAATACGGTCGGTAATTATCTTCTGTTGCCGACATAAAGTCAAAAAATATAGCAGGTGCAATCAGCGATACCGGATTACCGTCAAGTAATAACACCACCTTACCGCCTGCGATATTATAGATAATTCGATCGGTTCGTTCTGTTAACATCGAAATCGGTAAGAGCGACCGTTTCTTTTCATTCAATAGCCGCTGCATCTCAGCCGTTGTTTGTATTAAGGGAGTATGCTTGATCGACATGACTTTCTTTTTTATTTTTTCTAGGACATCCTCATTCACAAATTCGCTGTCATACATAATGGCAAGGGATTGATTTGACTTTTCACCAATATCCTGAGTTTCCACTATAAGTGAAGGCTTATGATAACGCTGGCGAATTAAATTGATATTGGTTGCGATATCCTCACTTAAGGCTAATTCCGGTCCCTGAATAGTGGGTTCAAGATTCACCTGCTGTACTGAATCAGTATTCACCTTTTTCATATCTAACAGGAGAATACTTTCCTGTACGACCACGATAATAGCACCTTTTGTAAGTTGATCGAGTAGCTGTTCCTTACCTGTTATCTCCATCTGCTGTGGGAGAGAGGTGATATAGGCTTTAAAATGCTGCTCGTTGGGTAGCTCAAAAAATGGCTTGATTACATATTCCTGGAGTTCGGTACCATTTACAACTGTTTTAATGTATAAAAGCAAGGCTCTTTTGTCTTCGATTTCTAATTTTTTCTTCATGAAGTCAAAGGAGGCTTCAAATTCCTCTGCAATAAAGTCCACCATCTCTTGTATCGACAGGGCATCCTTCATTCTTTTCACATTAAGCACCCCTTTCATGGTCCTATAAACAGGACTAATTTCTTGAAAGACCTTCATTCATTAGTCATGCTTATCGTTACCAAAAGTGGTTATTTCATGCCAAAATGATAGCAAACTCCAAACAGAAAAACTCGTTATCTAAAATGATAACGAGTGTTTTAAAATGGCTAGGCCTCCGATTCTCATGACAGCTTTAAGGATTCCATAATATGATTAGCAGCTTCCTCTTCATTTAAGTGATCCGTACTCACCTTAATGTGACTTAGAGAATAAGCCTTTTGCCTGCTGTAAAATAATTCTTCGATTTCCTCCAGGCTTTTATTTTGCAAAACAGGCCGGCTGTCGAGGATCAGGCTGAGCCGCTCCTTCCAGGCTTCCCACGATAAATCAAGGAAAATAACATGGCTATTCTCCAAACAGGCTTGTCTTATTTCTTCATTTAGGAAGGCACCACCGCCTAATGAAATAACCTGAGAGGGCTGTTTGCTCAAGGATATGGACAAAGCTTTCTCCCGCTCACGAAAGGTCTTCTCTCCATAGGCTTCGAATATCTCTCTCGGAGTCATGCCAAACTCCTTTTCAATCACTTCATCGACATCAATAAAATCACGATTTAACTTTTCTGCAACCAGCTTGCCTATCGTTGTTTTTCCAACCCCCATGAACCCAACAAAAACAATGCTTTTTTCATGTAGCGGTAATTCACGCTCTCTCATATAAATGTTTATCTCCTCTTATTCTTTTTCTGAAAAATTAGTTTTAAATACGATAATTATATAGTAGACCTTATTCATTGTAAAAGAAATGAGAATGATCTATTTTCATGATGAGAATTACTTTTTACTGTGCCTTGAGGTTAACTGCTGAAAAATACTATTGATTATGATATACTAATATAGTAAAACATGCGGGTGTAGTTTAATGGTAGAATACCAGCTTCCCAAGCTGATGACGGGGGTTCGATTCCCCTCACCCGCTCCATATGATGGAGAAGTACCCAAGTGGTCTAAGGGGGCGCACTCGAAATGCGTTAGGGCGGGCAACCGTTGCGTGGGTTCGAATCCCACCTTCTCCGTTAACGGAGAAAAGGCAAACCAAACAGACGGTTTGCCTTTTCTATTTTAACAGCAATCCCTTTAATGCAAAGGATACATTCTGCGGCCTTTCGGCTAGTCTCCGCATATAATAGGCAAACCAATCATTGCCATAGGGTACATAAATCCTCATTTTATAGCCCTCGTTTGCAAGATTCTGCTGCATTTCTGTCCTGAAGCCATAGAGCATTTGAAATTCAAACTGATTCCTCGAAATGCTTTGCTCCTCAACAAATGAGATAACCTGAGCAATGATTTGATGATCATGGGTCGCCACCGCAGTATAGCTTCCACTAAGCAAATGAAGCTTAATCAGCTTGATAAAATTTTCATCAATTTCCTTTTTACTTTGGAAAGCAACTTTTGGAGACTCTTTATAGGCTCCTTTTACTAACCGCAATGGTACCCCCTGAAGCTGCCTCATATCCTCCTCCGCACATCGTAAATAGGCTTGAATGACCGTCCCGACATTTGGATAGCTTTCTCTTAGGTGTTGTAAAATTTCTAAGGTTACTTTGTAATGTGAATAATCCTCCATGTCAATTCTGACAAAGTTCCCATATTTTCTCGCCGTTTCTAAAATCCTTCTCATATTTTGAACACAGAATTCTCGGTCGATATCGACACCTAGCTGAGTCATTTTAACGGATAAATGGCTATTTAATCCCTCCTTCGCGATAGCCTCTAATGTCTGAATAGCGGCCGCTGTTGCCGACTCGGCCTCCTCCTTGCTGTTTACAAATTCACCTAAATGATCAAGTGTACACAGCAAGCCTCTCTCATTTAATTCCCGTACTTTCCCTACCATCATTTCAATCGAATTTCCCGCAACAACCTGCGACGCACCGAGCTTTAATCCCCATTTTTTCGCCGCTCTGTTCAACATTTTATTTTTTGATAAATAAAGGAAAAATCCCTTTGATAAGGCTGATAACATAATAAGATCCCTCCTTCTAGAAGGTCATGATCCTATGCCAAAAGGGACCCTTTCAGCCGTATCGAAAAGAATCCCTTATTTATGAAAATAACCTATCGTTACTGTGCTGGTCGTTTTATTCTGAGATTAGTATGTTTCCGAAACAGTTTGCGCCTGCATATGGAGAAGAAGATAATCAGGACCACCTGCTTTTGAATCGGTTCCAGACATTTGAAAGCCGCCAAAAGGCTGATAGCCGACAATCGCACCCGTACAGGTACGATTAATATATAAATTCCCAACATGAAATTCTCTTTTTGCCCGTTCGATATGGTCACGATTTTTTGAAATAAAGGCCCCGGTTAGACCATAATCTGTATTATTAGCAATCTCTAGAAGCTGATCTACACTACCAGCCTTACAAAAAGCAATCACAGGACCAAAGATTTCCTCCTGCATAATACGAGCTTTCTCCTTGACATCGGCAATGATTGTCGGTTGGATAAAGAACCCCCTTTCCGGATTACCTTCACCCCCTGCAACAAGTCTGCCTTCTTCCTTACCAATTTCAATATAGGACATTATTTTATTATAGGCAGCTTGATCAATGACAGGACCCATATAGGTTTCGGCTTCCTCCGGGCTCCCAACCGTCAATGATTTCGTTAGCTTAACTGCCCTTTCTAACACCTGCTCATAAATTTTCTCATGAACCACGGCTCTCGACCCTGCCGAGCATTTTTGACCTGAGAAGCCAAAGCCTGAGTAGACAATCGAAGCTGCCGCTAAATCAAGATTTGCATCCTCATCCACCACAACTGTATCCTTTCCACCCATTTCAGCAATCACGCGCTTTAACCATATCTGGCCTGGATGCACCTTTGCTGCACGCTCATAAATCCGACACCCTACTTCACGTGACCCTGTAAAGGACACAAACCGTGTTTTCGGATGGTCAACTAAGTAGTCCCCAATTTCAGCACCGCTTCCTGGAATAAAATTAAGGACACCCTTTGGAAGACCCGCTTCCTCCATCACCTCTACAAACTTTGCCGCCACAACCGGTGTATTATTGGACGGCTTTAATAGAACGGTATTTCCCGTTACAATCGCTGCCACCGTTGTTCCAGCCATAATGGCGAGTGGGAAATTGAACGGGGAAATAACCACTCCAACCCCAAGCGGGATATAGCCATACTGATTGTTCTCTCCCTCCCTGCTGTTAACCGGTGCACCACCTTCAAGACAAAGCATTTGCCGTGCATAATATTCAAGGAAATCAATCGCCTCTGCTGTATCCGCATCCGCTTCCTTCCAGGGCTTTCCGGCTTCCTTGACTAAATACGCCGAGAATTCATGTTTCCGCCTTCTTATAATCGCCGCTGCCTTCAGTAAAACATGCGCTCTTGCCTCTGGAGACCAATTTTTCCAGAAGGAAAAGGCTGATAGTGCCGCCTGCATTGCCTGCTCTGCTAGCTCTTTATTTGCGGCTGATACCGTTCCGATTAATTCCGTTTTTCTTGCAGGATTATAGCTGGCAATCACCTCTCCGCTCGTGATTCTCTGACCGTTAATGAGTAATGGATATTCCTTTCCTAATTGTCGATTTACTTTTTTTAATGCACCCATGAACGCCCGTTTATTCTCTTCAACAGTAAAGTCTGTCAATGGTTCATGCTTATAAGCTGTTACCATTTAATCCCCCCAACAAACGATTTCTATAGTATATGTTGCAAATTTTAGACCCATTACCTTTTAGGCATGATTAGGACTTTTATAGCCGAAACAGAATATCGGGCAGACATCAAAAAGAGGACAGCTCTATTCGCTGTCCTCCTGTTTCAATGATTGTCTTTATTAACTTACTTTCTGTTTGGTTTCGGCATCTGACTGCTTTTGATTTGCTGGTAAAATAAGGCCGATGATTGCTCCCACTATAGCTGGTACAACCCATCCCATCCCCGCCTCAAACAGCGGTACATATTGATTTAAGAAGCTGTATAGACCTTCGAGCTGAAGACCCGCTGCTTTGATTCCATCCATGACACTAAAAATACCTGTAAACAGCATACTCCAGCGATAAACAGATCGTTTCCCCTTAAAAAGAGGGTCTGAGAAGGTTAAAAAGATCAGGACAATCGCTAATGGATAAATCGCAACAAGTACTGGAACGGATATCGTAATTAACAGGCTTAAGCCAACGTTAGCCACTGCAGCGCTGAAAATCGTAAAAATAATCGCTAATGTTTTGTAAGAAAAGGCGGGAAACATTTTTGCAAAATAACTGGCACACGACGTAATTAAACCGATTGATGTAGTGAGACAAGCAAATAGAATCGCTAATCCAAGGATTATATTTCCCATTACCGAGAAATGTGCATTGGCTGAATGGGTTAATAGGGCTCCACCATTATTTGCTTCTCCTGCTGCAAAATTGGTCGTAGCACCTAAATAAGCCAGTCCTAAATAAATCAGTCCTAACGCACCTGCTGCTATGAAGCCTGCTTTGATGGTTGCTTTGGCAATACCGCCCTTTGTTGTAATACCATTTTCTTTAATTGCGTTGATAACAATAATTCCAAAAACGAACGATGCCAGTGTATCCATCGTTAAGTAGCCTTCTTGAAAGCCCTTGAAAAAGGCATTATCCATATAGCTTCCAATTGGTGCAAGCGGTTTGTCAAGCGGGTTAATAACGGTAGTAACTAAGACGATAAGTAAGCATAATAACAGAATCGGTGTCATTACCTTTCCAACCCGGTCCACAATCTTACTCGGATTAAGAGATAAATAGCCGACAATCCCGAAGTAAATCATTGTATAAATCAACAGAGCGACATTAAAGCCGCCGGACATTTCCGGTAGAAAAGGGGCAATCCCGATTTCATAAGATACCGTCCCTGTTCGTGGTATCGCAAAGAAGGGACCAATCGATAAATAAAGGGTTACAGTAAAAAAGAGTGAAAAGGTCGGGCTAATTTTGCTTGCTAATGATTGTACATCATCATGACCTGACACCCCGATAGCCAGTACTCCTAATAATGGTAAGCCTACCCCTGTCAATAAAAAGCCGATAATGGACGGCCAAAAATGGGTACCTGCCGCCTGTCCCAGTGCAGGGGGGAAAATTAAATTACCAGCACCAAAGAATAAAGCAAAGAGCATAAGTCCGATGGCGATTATTTCATTTCGAGATATTTTTGCTTTCATTACAATTGCCTCCCTAATAACGTTTCCCATGAAGAATCTGGTTTTCAATCTTCCGACAACTCATATAAATTCGATTATGATTTCAAAAACAACATTGTTAATTATTGCATAAAAAAATGAAAAGTAAACAGATATATTGAAATACTTTAATATCTCCTGTAGTTTGTTACAGCCCCGTGAATTATCACTATATTTACTATTGTTATCTTAAAGTTATAAGGATAGAGAAGTTACATTTTGTTATATGTGTATAATTTTTCAAAGCAAAAAGAACCTGATTGCATGTATGTCAGGTTCTTTCATCTTTAGTTTCCATTTAGTTCAGATAGGCTGTTTGCGATTAGGGTTTCCTTTTCTGGTATTCCCTCTTTCATGTGCTCAGGAATACCAAGGTTAAGCAGGTCCATATCGATAATATATTTTGGCCTTCGCTTTGTTTCCTGATACACTTTTCCGATATATTCCCCTATTAACCCAATAGCCATCAGCTGTAAGCCCCCAATCAGCCAGATTGAGATAATTAAGGAGGTCCAGCCTATTTCGGTTTCACCAACATATTTCAGGACTAAGAAATAGCTTAGAACAAAAAGGCTGACAAAGAAAAAAGCACAGCCTGTTAGTAATACTATGCGTATCGGTGTAATCGAAAAGGAGGTAATCCCATTAAATGCAAAAGAAAGCATTTTTTTCAACGGATACTTCGTTTCACCGGCAGTCCTTTCCTGACGATCATAGTACACATATGTAGAGGTAAAACCGATTAACGGTACAATTCCGCGTAAAAATAAATTCGCTTCATCGAACCGTTCCAGTTCCTCAAGGGCACGTCTGCTCATTAACCGGTAATCAGCATGATTATAGACTAAATCAACCCCCATTTTTGCCATTATTTTATAAAAGCCCTCAGCAGTCTTTCGTTTAAATAATGTATCAGTATCCCTTTTACGGCGTACGCCATAGACAATTTCATTTCCTTCGTTAAACTTCTCAATAAACTGGCGGATAACCGTAATATCATCCTGTAAATCAGCATCAAGAGAAATCACGCAATCGGAGACAGATTTTGCTGCAAATAAGCCTGCCAGTAAGGCATTTTGGTGACCTGCATTACCGGCGAGCTTTAACCCTCTAATCCTATCAGTATTCAAGCTCGCCTTATAAATTAGCTTCCAGGTCTCGTCCTTGCTGCCGTCATCAACAAATAATAGCCTACTTTTATCTGAGATAACACCATCGTTTGTTAACTCCTGAAGATAGTGCTCTAGGACCTTCATCGTATGGGGCAAAACCGCTTCTTCGTTATAGCAAGGCACAACAAGTGTAACAACTGGTGTACTCATGTTATATCCCTCCAAGATGTTGTATTGAATATTTCCCAGAAACTGTAAAAACGGTGATATGTAGTTAAAAAGCGCGGATATGTACTCCAAAAGCGCGGATATTGGGCCGAAATCCGCGGATATCCCCCCGAATTCCGCGGATATATCCATTTTTCGAGTTAAATAGCTCGATACAGGTAGATTTTCCAGATCGCTTCCTTGCTTGAGAATACTTTCTCAAGCTCTAAGCGGTTCTCATCGGCATTGACAATCGGAACGGCTGACAAAATATGCGTTCCACCCATTTTTTTAAAGGGTTCAAGATTGAATTGGACAGCTTTAAGCTTCTTTTTCGTATTTTTTTTGAACATATAATGCTTCCCTAATTCATCCGTATACAAATAGCAGCGTCCGCCCCACTCATCGAAGTAAATGCGTATTTTCTTGTTTTTGGCTAATTCCTTTTCAATGATTTTTCGAAACTCATGCTTGTAAGACAAGGGATAAAAGTTATTATAGGAGTCTACTGTATAAAACCCGTTGTACTGAGCAATGGCTGGATGCAGTCCAACGCTTGCCACCCGGTATTCCTCTACAGGTCGACCGATATAGTCTTTAATCTCTGAGAATAATTCCTCAGCATAAAACTCCTTCACGGAAGGCTTCGAGCGGTAGACAATCTCTTCGTTAAAAAAACCTAATAGTACGAGCTGGGCCATTAAACTAAAGTAAACAAGTGGTCGAAATTCCTTTTTATTTTGCCAGATGATTTTCAAGGCGATGGCAAAGGATGCATAAATGACAAGCGGCCGTAAAAAGTGAAAGCGGGCAAAGTTAAAGGTGTTCATGAAATGAAACCTTTCTGCCAGAGGCTGCCAGCCTTTATAAAACCAAAAGGCATACCATAGCGATAAAACAAAGTTCAGGATGAACAAAAAGACAAAGTATTTTTCCTGTCTCCACCAGCCCTTTCTCCAGACCAGGTAAAAGCCGGCCAGTAAAATCGGCAAAATGATTAAGCCGTGAACGGTCATGACATGAGTGTGTCCAAGCACATAATTCTTAAAGGTGAGGCGAATAGCCCTCCATATGGAGAGACGGGCGTGAATGTATTCATCGCGACTGTTCGGCTCAGTAGAAAAAAGAAAGGAATATACAAGCCTGTATTCAACAAAGCAATACACAGCAGCCATATAGATAAGAGAAAGTAAAAAGGCAAGGTTATGCTTTTTTCGCCTCAATACGTCAATGATCCAGAGCACCCCCATGGCAAACAAAAAAAAGAAAAAGCCAAGGACAATACTCGAATAAAAGGGGAGCAGAGTCAGCACGAGATACTGCTTCCACGACCGCCTGCCGCTACGAATATGCAGAAACGACCAGAGAGCTAGCGGCATTCCCAGTGTGCTAAGCATACCTGATGGCCAAAACGGAGTTAAAGCAAATGCCAAGGCTGCCCCGACGTTAATGAATCCCCACTCTTTCCCGGCTAAGAGGTGGTCGCGTAATAGCCAATACATGCCAATAAAAGCAAATACTCTTGTTATCGTTTGACTTAATGCATAGGCTGTCATGGTTGGAAATAGGGCGTAAAGCCAGACAATTCCACTGAACTCTGTACCATAGGCGTTTCTTGGGATTCCGTTCATAACCTGCGGGACTACAGCATCAATGGACCCAAAGATTTGTCCACTTTCCCGCAATACTTTATACCAAGCCAGATTAGAATCTAGATTGTCGTGGACTCGAATATGAGCATTTTCCCCTAGAATAAACAGTGGTGCGACATAAATAGCAAGAATAATAAGGGCAATGATAATCCATTTTTTCTCCTTATGAGCATGTAAAGAATCCAATCGCTAACACCCCATGAACGTAATTGCTCTTACTTTTTACTAATCGGGTTAAAATTATCCAAAAACGCTAACTTTTTCACAACAAAAAAAGCCCTAATAAAGAGGCCCCTAGATGGATAAATGATTAATATATCGCCTGATTAAATAACTTGAATAGATTCAAGGATAATTTGACATAATACAAATGTTTACTATGTCATGTTTCTCAAAAAGATGCTGACTTGCATAAAATAAGAAAAAAGTGAAGGAGAGGTTTTTATGGGGCTTTTTAGCTATCTATCAGATTGGAAGGCCAGTCTATATGAAAAAAGAATTTCTGAGGCGCAAAGCTTAGGGCATTGTCCTGACTGTAATGGCAAAGGCTTTCAAATTCCTATTGTGAATGAATATTGCTATCCAGAATCCTACGAATGCCATGGCTGTAACGGAACAGGTTCCTTTTCTCATTGGAATGCCAACAGTCAATCATAAATAAATCCCGGCTACCTCATTAAACCGGGATAAATTGCTTTCCAAATGATTCTTCTTTACGTAGCTGTTCTTGCTGCTGTATATCCACTTCTTGTTTGCGCAGCTGTTCAAATAACTGTAGTTCAAGACTGCTAGCTTTGTGAACATCTGCATCCATCAGGATTTGAAATAATATATCGGCATCCTTCATGGCACTGTTTATACCAATGGCTCCAGTCGGACTCATCGTATGCGCAGCATCTCCGATAATGACTAAATTATTTTTCACCCAGGTCTCACATTTAGAGCTCTGCACCTGAAGTAAAACAAAATCATCCCATGATTGAATTGAAGCCTTGACCGTTTCTTCCAGCTGCGGAAAAGCATCCACTAGCTGTTGGACAAATGGTGTAATCGACTGCTTTCGAAGCGCAGAATACGAGCCTTCCTCAATATTCCACCCGATTTGAATAAACCCTCCCTGCTGCGTAAACAAGGCAAGCTGTTCATCATTCACTAAAGCCATGCGAACGGTTGGCTCCCAATCCACTGGAGCTGGGATACGTGCCCAGAGTAGATCATAGCCATGCTTGATTTTAGCAAAGGGAATGCCAGCTAATTTGCGGATTGTTGAAAACCGTCCATCTGCACCAATAATTAATTTACTGCTAATCAAGATTTCTTTTCCATCCTTAACTGCCTTCACACCCGTATATTGACCGTCTGCCTCGACTAATTCGACCACTTTTGTATTTAATAACAGCTTGAATAGGGTGAGTGGTTCACTTTTTTTCAATAAAAGGCCGAGAAGATGCTTCTGCGGGACGTGAATGCCGCAGTGATTGACTCGTTCATCTGGCATAATCGTCCGAAATACTTCCCCATGGTCCCAATATTCAACCCGGTCCATTCTTAATAAGCCAATGCTTTCCAGCTCATCAAAAAGATCATATTTACGTAAAATATTCTCGCCGGTCTCGTTTAGATGCTCTCCCCTAAACTCTTTGTTAATATTCTCGTTCCGCTCAACTAAAATCGTTGAGATATTATGACTTGAAAGCAGATAGGCAAGCAATGCACCAGCAGGTCCGGCGCCTACAATACACACATCTGTCTTAAAATCATAGTTCATGTTCTATCACCCGTCGTTTTTTGTCTTATGATTATACTAGCTGTTTTTAGGGTAAGCCGTTAGGAGCAGGTCAGCACCAATTGTCTCAACAGAGTCAAATTCAAGTTCTAGTGCCGCATCCATCGTTTCAACGTCCTCTCCTGTAAACGGGGTTAAGGAGCGCCGTCCGCCTAGTACCTTAGGTGCCACATAGACCTGAAACTTATTAATCAGCCCAGCACGTAAGAAGGCACCATTCACTTCGCCTCCGCCCTCTACTAGCACATCTGTAATACCTAATTCAAATAATTGCTTTAGAATGAAAGAGATATCGAGCCCCTCGTCCCCTTTTGGTGCGGCATAAACCTGAACACCCTTCGCTAAGAGAGCCGCTTCCTTCTCTTCATCTACCCCTTCCTGCGTAAAAATCCACGTTTCGGCTTCCGAGCATTCTGTGATGTTTGCATCGAGAGGAGTACGTAAATGAGAATCAATGATGATTCGAACCGGGTTCTTACCCCCTTCAGGTATTCTCGTCGTTAGCATCGGATCATCCGCCAGCACCGTTCCAATTCCAACCAGGATGGCATCCATCTCATTCCGCAAATAATGAACCTTCTGCCTTGAAGCTTCACCTGTTACCCATTTTGAATCGCCATTATAAGCAGCAATTTTACCATCAAGCGTCATCGCTACCTTCGAAATGACAAATGGCGTCTGTGTCAGCATGTTGTGAATAAAGCGTTCGTTTAATCTTCTTGCTTCCTGCTCGTGAACACCAACCTCCACTTCAATACCGGCAGCCTCTAGAATCCTAATACCCCTTCCGGCTACAAGCGGATTGGGATCCTTCATCGCAATAACCACTCGAGAAACACCTGATTCTGCTACTAAATTGGCACAGGGCGGTGTCTTCCCAAAATGGGAGCATGGTTCAAGTGTAACATAGAGCGTGGCTCCTTCAGCATGGTCTCCTGCCATGTGAAAGGCGTGGACCTCTGCATGCGGTTCCCCTGCTTTACGGTGCAGTCCAGTACCGACAATCATTCCATCCTTGACAATGACCGCCCCCACAAGGGGATTTGGATTTGTATTTCCTTTTGCAGTAGAGGCTAAATCAAGTGCAAGCTTCATATAATCGTGATCCGTTTTCATGATTAACTCTCCTTAATTGGTTATGCTCATTTCACTTTTAAGAATATGTCCTGATTTCTCTACTTTTGTTGCCAAATAAAAGCTGTTATAGTCGGACTCGCCGCCCCAAAGCGGAATATGATCATGAATGGTCAGCCCCGCAGCTTTTAAGGCCGCAATTTTTTTCGGGTTGTTCGTAATCAGCGTAACTGGATTTTCCCTTAAGCCCTTTATGACTCGGATGGCTTCTTCATATGACCTGATATCATCTGGAAAACCAAGAGCATTATTGGCTTCCACTGTATCATACCCTTCCTGTTGAAGGATATAAGCAAGTGATTTGGTGAATAAACCAATGCCTCGACCTTCATGATTAGCTAAGTAAAAGAGCGCTCCGCTTCCCTTTTTCACAATCATTTTCATCGATTGACGGAGCTGAAAGCCGCAATCACAACGCTGACTACCAAAAATATCACCGGTATGACAAATACTGTGCATCCGAATATAGGCTTCTTCTGTATGGTTGAAATCACCATAGACTAAAACAGAAGACTGCTGAGCACTGGCTAAATCTGCTGTTAACAACGATTCAAGAAGTTGTTCCTTATCGGATGGAAGTTTGTCTAGCGTGAGCCATGTATACCATTGAAAGGTTACGGTCTCACCATCCAGCTGGACAGGGAGCTTCACCGGTCCCACTAAGCAAATATCCTGTTTATGATCCTGTTTTAAAATTGTCATTCTATCTATTAGTATATCTCTAACTTTATTTGAAATCATCATGTTCATCCTCTCGGAAAAGAATACACTGTCCACATATTACTTACTATATGTAAGTAAGTATAAATTCGTAAATAGTTGACGTCAAGTAATTTAATCACTATTATTATAGTAATAATACATTTTTGCTAAGGAGGTTATAATGGAGGCAAACACAATTTGTCCTAAATTTCACAAGGCTGTTGAAATCCTCAGTAAGCGTTGGAATGCACTGATCATTAACCAGCTTATGTCCGGTTCTCAGCGTTTCTGTACCATTAACTCCTCCATGCCCATCAGCGGTCGGCTACTGTCCGAAAGATTAAAGGAACTGGAAAATGAGGGGATTGTTTCAAGAGAGGTCTTCCCTGAAGTACCGGTACGTGTTGAATACACATTAACTGAGAAAGGCTTAGCTCTCCAAAATGTATTTAAAGAAATTAATCAATGGGCTAGCGTTTGGGTACGGACAGCCGAAGATAGAAAAGAGGATGAGATGTAAATTCATCCTCTCTTTGTCGTTGTTCCATATCCTGATTAGACCACCAACGATTGGAAATGGCAAGAAAATAGAACTGCACGTGCTATAGAATGGCAGACAAACTCCCTTTTATAACATCCGTTTTATAGCTTCTTTACCATTATGAAAGCTGATTTATTCGTCTATACTGAATAAAATGACTCTATCAACAAGAGGTGAGAAGCTTGCCGCAGCAAATGCTTTTAATGTTTATACGATTACCGCTGTTAGTACGGACCTTTTTAATAGCCGTTTCGTTAATTACATTTTTCGGAATCATCGCCCACTTTATTGAACCAGAGAGCTTTCCGACCATTTTTGATGGAGTGTGGTGGGCCATTATCACAGCCTCAACCGTTGGGTACGGAGATTTCGTCCCCAATTCAACGATTGGAAAAATAACTGGTATTCTGTTAATTATTACAAGCGCTGGCTTTCTCTCCTCCTTCTTTGTAATCTTATCAACGGCCGCTGCAGCAAGACAAAATGAACATTTGGAGGGGAAAATGACATACAAAGGTGAAGGACATTATATCATTGTCGGATGGAATGAGCGCTCAAGAGAGGTCATTTACTCATTAGTAAATGAGCAAAAGTCTGCTACTATCGCTTTAATTGATGAAACATTGAAGAAGAACCCATTGCCGCATAGCCCGGTTCATTTCGTCCAAGGACGATCGAACCAGGATGATGTGCTAACAAGGGCCAATGTCCAATCAGCCATAAAGGTGATTATTACGGCCGACCCGACAAAGGATGAATTGCAGGCAGATATGAATACTATCCTCACCCTGCTTGCCGTAAAGGGACTCAATCCGCGTGTCGAAACGATTGTAGAAATCCTAACAAATGAGCAAATAGCGAATGCCACTCGAGCCGGGGCTGACGAAATCATTCAAACCAATATGCTGTCGAGCTTCGTTATGCTGCAAAGCTTAGCCTCACAGGATATTGTCACTTCCTTTTTAGATTTATTATATCAGCTAACAGAGAAAAAGCTTGTCTTTCTCAATGCGGAGCAGGATATGCTGGAAAAAGACTTTGCGGAAATGAGCTTTCTTCTCCTTCAGGATGGCAGACTTCTACTAGGAGTAAAACGGGGCGGCGCCACCATCCTAAACCCACCGCAGCCCTTCTCTATCGAAAAACACGACCAGTTGATTATCATTACATAAGAAAAGGCGCCTGACACCACAAATGGACAAATGATCGCATTTTGTCTTTCTGTAGTGTCAGGCACCTTTTATTTAATTATAATCTTTTTTCAAGCTCAGCTTTTTTCTCTTCGTAGCCTGGCTTTCCAAGCAGCGCGAACATATTGACTTTATATGCCTCTACCCCTGGTTGGTCAAATGGGTTAACACCTAATAAATAACCACTCATGGCACAAGCCTTTTCGAAGAAATAAACTAGATAACCAAAGGTATACTCGTCAAGCGCCGGAATCGAAACAATCAGATTTGGCACACCACCGTCTGTATGGGCAAGCAAGGTACCCTCAAATGCCTTATTGTTGACGAAATCAACCGTTTTACCAGCAAGATAGTTTAGACCATCTAAATCATTGTCAGCCGCTTCAATAGACAGCTCATGTTTTGGTTTCTCCACTTTGATAACTGTTTCGAAAAGATCACGGCGGCCCTCCTGTACGTATTGGCCTAATGAATGAAGATCCGTTGAGAAATTGGCTGATGAAGGATAGATTCCCTTTTGGTCCTTTCCTTCACTTTCACCGAACAGCTGCTTCCACCATTCGTTGAAAAACATCAGACCTGGCTCATAGTTAATCAACATTTCAATCGTTTTTCCTTTGTTATAAAGAATATTTCGGATTGCTGCATATTGGTATGCTGCATTCTCTTGAAGCTCAGATTTTCCGAAATCCTCACGGGCACTAGCAGCGCCCTTCATCATGGCTTCAATATCTGCACCGCTGACTGCTATCGGCAGAAGTCCAACCGCTGTTAACACAGAGTAGCGACCGCCTACATCATCAGGAATCACAAAGGTTTCAAAGCCTTCTTCGTCTGCTACTGTTTTTAAAGCACCTTTACTCTTATCAGTTGTGGCATAAATTCGCTTAGCCGCTTCTGCTTTTCCATATTTCTCTTCGAGTAGCTTCCGGAAAATTCGTAAAGCAATCGCCGGTTCTGTTGTCGTACCTGATTTGGAAATCACATTAAGTGAGAAATCCTTTCCTTCTAACAGATCCATAACGTCCTTCATGTAAGAAGAGCTAATATTATTGCCAATAAAGATGACTTGCGGAGTTTTACGCATTTCCTTTGGCAACGCATTATAAAAGCTATGCTGCAGTGCCTCAATAGCCGCACGCGCACCTAAATAAGAGCCGCCAATTCCAATCACTAACAGCACATCGGAATCATTTTTAATTTTTTCAGCAGCTTTTTGAATACGGGAAAACTCTTCTTTATCATAATCAACAGGCAGATCAATCCAGCCTAAAAAATCACTTCCTGCGCCTGTTTTTTCATGTAAAGAATGATGGGCAACCTTAACGGCGTCCTGTAGGTATGTAATTTCATGCTCACCAAAGAAGGAAAGAGCTTTTGAATAATCAAATTGAATATGTGTCATGTTGGCCTCCATTTTTTTAATCACTTTATACTTTACCGAAAGGTGAAAATATTATCAAGGAACTCCCTTACTTGTAAGCGTGCCCAATTTCGACACTTTTTTTCACATTTTTTTCCTTCCACTATTTATTTTTAGGCATGACATTTGAAGCACTCCCTCCTCACAGTATTTTTTAATAAAAACGACGAATAATTCTCTTCATCCAATACACCCTAATAGTGTAGCTCAATCTATAAAATGGAGGCGGTTCTTTTTGAGCGCTATTCAACGAATTGCATTACTTCTTACCATCATTGGAGCAATTAATTGGGGTTTAATCGGATTCTTCGGTTTCAATCTTGTCGAATCCCTGTTTGGAGATGGTTCAACGCTTTCTCGAATCATCTACAGTCTCGTTGGAATTGCAGGATTGATTAATTTAGGTCTATTATTTAAGACCAATACCGAAGCAGAAAGGTCACCAGAAGCACGTCCAACTAGATAATCCGCGCTATACCCAGTAAAAAAGGTAGTGCCTAGCACTACCTTTTTTACTGGAGAACCCGCTTAATTCGAGCCACTGCCCAATCAATCTGTTCTTTTGTAATCACAAGCGGCGGTGCAAATCGAATGACCTTGTCATGCGTTTCCTTACATAAGAGACCTTCCTTTTTTAATGCTTCACAATACGGGCGCGCATGTTCGAAGAGCTCCATCCCGATAAAAAGCCCCCTTCCACGGATCTCCTTAATCATTGGACTCTTGATTTTATTTAACTCATTTAGAAAATAATGGCCCAATTCAAGCGAACGTCTGCTGAGGTTTTCTTCTAAGATCACCTGTAGGGCGGCCATCGATACGGCACATGCAAGTGGATTCCCGCCAAAGGTTGAGCCATGTGAGCCTGGATTGAACACACCTAAAATCTCCCTATTAGCGGCGACACAGGAAATGGGAAAGACACCACCACCGAGTGCCTTGCCCATGATATAGACATCCGGCTCGACCTGCTCCCATTCGCAGGCAAACATCTTCCCTGTCCTTCCTAAGCCAGTCTGGATTTCGTCAGCCATAAATAAAACGCGGTTTTGTGCACACAACTCGTATGCCTGCTGTAAGAAACCGTCGGGTGGAATAACAATCCCTGCCTCTCCTTGAATCGGTTCAATCAATAGGGCGGCTGTATGAGGAGTGATTGCCTGTTTTAAAGCCATAAGGTCACCATAGGGGATGAGCTTGATTCCAGGCAGCAAAGGTCCAAACCCTGACTGATATTCCTGCTCTGATGATAGCGAAACAGCTGTCATTGTCCGGCCATGGAAATTCCCTGTACAGGCAATAATTTCCGCTTGATTTTCTGGTACATTTTTTATTTGGTAGGCCCATCTACGTGCTGCTTTAAAAGCTGTCTCAACTGCCTCAGCGCCAGTATTCATCGGCAATACCATTTCCTTCTTCGTTAGCTTGCATACTACCTCATACCATGGGCCGAGCTGATCATGATGAAAAGCACGCGAGGTTAAGGTGACTCGATCTGCCTGGTTTTTAAGAGCCTCAATAATTTTCGGATGTCGATGACCCTGATTTACGGCTGAATATGCACTAAGCATATCCAAATACTGATTTCCTTCAGGGTCCCACACCATGACTCCCTCCGCTCTTGTCACGACAATGGGCAGCGGCTGATAATTTCTTGCCCCATATTTATCTGCCTTGGCTATGATTTCAGTAGATTGGTTGACCATCCTGTCCCTCCGTTCCCTTCATTTACAAAAAAAAAGAAGTATAAAACATTATATAATGTCCTATACTTCTTTATTATTGTGATTACTTATTGATTAGATTTTCTGCCTTAGACTGTTCAATCCACTCTTGAAGCTTGTCTTTTAATGTGTTAAAGCCCTGCTCTGTTTCTGTAGTAATTGGTGCAGCTGCCTGACGTTTGCGAGGCTTTTTCGCTTTTACTTCAGCCTCTTGTGCCGGTGCTTCTTCAGTTGCACGGATAGATAAGCCAATTTTTCCAGCTGCTTCATCTACTGACAATACTTTTACTGTAACTTCATCGCCTACTTTAAGATGATCATTAATATCCTTCACAAAACCATGCGTAATTTCTGAAATGTGAACTAATCCTTGATTTTTTTCATCCAGTGCAACAAATGCTCCGTACGCTTGAATCCCAGTTACTTTACCCTTTAGTACACTTCCTACTTCGATCTTTTCTGACATGAAAACACTCCTATTTTAAAATTATTTTATTCATATTTATACGCAATATAAAATTATAGCATAACTATTTGGTTTTATCAAAAATAGTATTTGAAGAATCTAATGAATTTAACCTATTTTATTAAAAAAAAACATAAAAAAAGAATAAAAAAGGAGAAACTGGAAAGACTTAGAGTGTAAGACTTTCTAGTATTCCCCCCTTTTTGAAGTGGACAACCTTTATGGCTGTCCTTTTTTTTATTTAAAGCCATTATTGCGCTGGCAGATTGTCGATGAATCGTTTCATCCGTTTGACGGCTTCTTGAATTTGCTCTAATGAAGTAGCGTAGGAGCAGCGAATATGTCCCTTGCCGCTTTCTCCAAAAACATCTCCAGGTACGACGGCAACACCTTCCTGAAGCAGAAGCTGCTCGGCAAAATCCTGTGAGCTTAATCCAGTTGACTCAATCGATGGAAATGCATAAAACGCTCCACCGGGCATATGACAGGTAAGGCCGATTTCATTAAAGGACTGCACAATGAAATTACGGCGTCGACGGTAGCTTTTGACCATATCTTCTACATCTCTACGCCCGTTGCGAAGGGCATCAAGGGCAGCATACTGTGCCATTGTTGGAGCGCACATAATGGCATATTGATGAATTTTCAGCATGGCACTGGCTATTTCCACCGGCGCACAAACAAACCCCAGTCTCCAGCCGGTCATCGCAAAGCCCTTTGAAAATCCAGAAATTAATATGGTTCTTTCTCTCATACCCGGTATAGCAGGAAGACTCGTATATTCCTCATCATAGACAAGCTCTGCATAGATTTCGTCAGCAATGACAAGTAAATCATGCTTTTCAACCATGGCAGAGAGCTCTTCCAATTCCTTTCTATTCAGCATAGAGCCTGTGGGGTTATTAGGAGAGCAAAGC
This sequence comes from Bacillus tuaregi, assembly GCF_900104575.1. Taxonomy (NCBI): domain Bacteria; kingdom Bacillati; phylum Bacillota; class Bacilli; order Caryophanales; family Bacillaceae; genus Bacillus; species Bacillus tuaregi. The sequence goes on along the minus strand of NZ_LT629731.1, from coordinate 852,776 downwards.
ATGACGGCTTTCGTTTTCTTCGTTATAGCCCCTTCAATTTGACTCGGCAAAATTTTGAAGTCATTTTCCTTTAAGGTCTGCACCTGGACAGGTACGCCGCCAGCTAGCTGTACCATTGGAACATAGGAAACAAAGCATGGCTCTACGACAATCACTTCATCACCTGGATCTAAAATAGCTCGCATCGCAATGTCAATCGCCTGGCTAGCACCAACGGTTACTATGATTTCATTTTCCGGATGATACTCGACCTTGAACTGTTTTTTCATGTAATAAGAAATTTCTTCCCGTAATTCCGGCAAACCTGCATTAGCCGTATAGGAGGTGATTCCCTGCTCAAGGGAAAGTATTGCCGCTTCCCGTACGGACCAGGAAGTAACAAAATCAGGTTCCCCAACACCGAGCGAAATCACGCCTTCCATTCCCGCTGCAAGGTCAAAAAATTTCCTTATTCCAGATGGTTTAAGGTCTTTTGCAATTTTGGATAAATGAGAGTTTTTAGCTAATTCCATTACGGTGACACCACAATTCGTTTGTCTTTATTGTCTGGCTCAAAAATAATTCCATCATGCTTGTATTTTTTTAATATAAAATGAGTGGTGGTGGATAAAACGGAATCTAAAGTAGACAGCTTCTGTGATACAAAGCTTGCGATTTCGTTCATTGATTTCCCTTCAATAATAACGGATAAATCATAGGCACCTGACATTAAATACACAGAGGTTACCTCTTTAAAGCGGTAGATTCTTTCCGCTATTTCATCAAAGCCAACGCCTCTTTTGGGTTGAACCTTCACATCAATCATAGCTTTAACGCCTGTATATTCCTCCACTTTTCCCCAATCAATCAGTGAAATATACCTAACAATCACTTTATGATCCTCAAGCTTTTTAATTGCCTGCTCTGTTTCCTCGACCGTTAAGCAGACCATTTTAGCAATATCTTCTGTTGTTAAGCGGGCATCCTTTTCAAGAATCTCCACTATTTCCATTTCTTTTTGCGTTAACTTCATGGAAAGACCTCCAAGTATTTTAAATAGTTACATTATAGCAAAATTTCTCGAATTTTTACTGTTATTTTATGCAAAATCAAAAAAATATCGCAGGCGTTTTTAGGACTAATCTCTTTTTTTTATAATAAGACCAGGAATTCAGTATCATAATCTATATTTTTATCCATAAAAAGAAGCAGTGTTTATCACTGCTTCCACGATACTATTTTTTCGAAATTTCGCCGCAGGCAACTCGATCACCGGCATTACCAGCAGGCTGTGACATTCCATCATCCTTTTCATTATGAATAACAATCGTAAGACCTTCCTTCGTTAATAAGGTTGTCTTTCCTTCCTTGAAGGTGACATTAGGGGCCATTAGTTCTGCTTTAACGGTACCATCATCCTGTACAATGAGATTAGGCAAGTCACCCGCATGTGCTCCTTTTGGATGCAACAGCCCATGCTCCTTTTCCTCCGGGTTATAATGTCCTCCTGCTGATTTGAAATCAGGTCCTTTACAGGTTCCTTTCTCATGGATATGAATCGCATGTTCTCCTGGAGGCAGCCCTTCTAAGTCAACACTAAGCTTGACACCGCTTGATTGCTCCTCAAGCTTTACTATTCCAAGTGAGTCACCGGAACCATTATGCATCTCTACATCCATATTGGTAATTTGTTGTTCTGCACATCCGACCATCAACCATAAGAGTAATATCCAAATCCCGTTTCTTTTCATAAATACAAATCCTCCGTCAAGACATTTTGTATTCAGTCTTGACGAAGGAGCCGGAAGTTATACGGTTTATAACAGAACAGCTTTAGCTCTTCTCCTCCTGCTTAGCCTGCAATCGTTCTTCTAATTCTTTTGCTTGATTCTCTTCCCTTTTGGATAGCTTAACAAAAAGCCTTACGGCGAAAAAGGCAAGCAATGAAAAGATTATTAATTGTATAAGTGCTGGAATATACTCCGATTTGTCTTCCGGAAAATATAAAAATAATCCTATAATAAATGATAAATTCATCTGCACTAGTCCTTTCTAATCAGCCATTTACTAGCCAATTATAACAGTTTTTTTCAAATCCTTCTAATTTTCCGACTAGTATCTCTGGATATGCACAACTTATTATTTTGTTTTTCTGCTTTCGTACGTCATAATAAGCAGATATGAAGCACACACAATTATTCTATCAGGAGGTTTAGAGAGAGTTGGATACCTTAAAAGTTGGAGATACAGTGACCGCCATTTATAAAACAGGGAAATATATAGGAGAAGTGACCGATATCCGCCCTGAACATTATCTAGTCAAAATACTTGCAGTGATTAAGCACCCAATGCAGGGAGATTTACATCACCCTAAGGATGCCGCTGTACCATTTTTTCATGAAAGACGTGCACTTGCATTCCGAGAACAAACCAATGTGCCGAAAAAAATGGTTAAAGTCTTCCATGAAGAGGTACCAGATTATGAGGGATCATTAAAGGCAGCTATTCAAGTACTGAAGGAAGAACTAAAAAGCGATTCATCGGACTGGGCACAGCAAAGCTTGAACAATATCAATCAATTAGAGCAGGATTATTTTGGTTAAGCAGGAGTAATTCCTTTGATAAAAACAAAAGGCCAAATCATTTACGTGATTTGGCCTTTTAGGCAAATTTATTAAGTATATGTGCTAAGTCAATGCGGTCGCCAATCGTGGTTGGCTCTGGATTATGAAGATAGCTTTTATCTTTTTCTACCAAATTAAAAATATGATAGGTTGTTAGTGCATCATCGAGAGCACGGTGGTGTTTCCCGACGCCATCTTTTCCATATTCCTGTACTGCCTTCCAAAGCCCTGTTTGGTTTTGATCACCAAAAAAGCGTTTATATTCCATAGAAAGGTCTACTTCCTTAGCTCTGAATGGAAATGGTACGGCAGCCTGCTCACAATTTTGCCTTAATACCCTCATATCCATATTGCCCCAGGTGACAACCGTATTCTTATAGCCCTGTGATAGTTGTGTAAATTTATTAACAAGCTCAATAAAGGTGATTCCTTGATCAACCTGATCCTGTTGAATTTGAAGAAATGATTTACAATGACCTGATAGAATCGGAAAACGAACTGGAGTTACATAGGTAGAATACTTTTCGAGGATTTGATTATCCACAACCGCCACAATTCCGGCCTCGATTATTTCCGGATAAAATCCCCTTGTCCTTCGCCCTTTTTCTGGCATGGTAAACTCAAAATCTATAAACAGATATTGCTGATCTTCTGCCATCCCTCCACCACCTTTATTTCTCATAATAGAGTGATAAATAGTCCCTTCAATCCAATTATTCTCTTATTATACCATAAATAAAGGAGCATTTTTAGTCTTCTATTCAATTAATTTGCCAAATAGTGCCAAACATATAGACCAAATTCGCCCGTCGAATTTGCGTCCGGATGACCTGAGCTCGATAAATTCCCTTTAACTTCTCTGAATGAAATCAAAATTAAGACTGACTCCAAACGAAGTCAGTCCTCAATCCGAACATATTCACGCGGATAAAACTTAATAAAGGGTTCCACAAGTCGATTTTCCAGTTGGTTTGTATGAGTTACATTCATGATTCCCGGCTGATTTTCCACATAGCTAGAATCTGACGCCTGATGGCTTTTTTGATTTAGTACCCAAGCCCCTGAAAATAACAAAACAAAAATCCCCATTGCAGCAGCCACTTTTTTCATCATCTCACTCACCACCATTATTAGCATGGCAAGGAAAGACCCATTTTATACTCGCAATTGGTCAGTAAAAAATGAACAACATAAAAAAATTTTTTTTACACAAAATATATATGTTTCTACCTATTTAATATCAAAGCGGAAAACTCACTTAGCACGCTAGTTGATTAAATGCAAAGGAATTTATTTTACGATATAATCTTTTCTGAAGTTGATAATGATTGATTAGCTATTCATTTTCAATCTAAATCAATAGAATAAATTTTGTTTAAAGGAGGCTTTGACTTGTCATTATTACTTTTGGCCATCTTGTCACCATTACTGCTAGCCGTATTCGTGCCAATCTTCTATAAATACTTTCGGCCTATACATACCGGCTGGTTTGTGTTACCGCTCCCGGTGATATTATTTAGTTACTTTCTTACCTATATCCCTATCACAAGCGGAAACCAATTTGCAGCTCAAACGCTTTCTTGGATTCCTTCTTTAGGAATTGATTTTGCCGCGAGAGTGGATGGACTTGGGTTGTTATTCGCCCTTCTCATTACAGGTATCGGGGCACTAGTTGTCCTCTATTCTATTTACTATCTAGGAAAGAACAAGGAACAGCTGAATACCTTCTATGTTTATTTATTAATGTTCATGGGCGCGATGTTGGGCGTTGTCTTATCTGACAATCTAATTGTCCTTTATATGTTCTGGGAACTGACGAGCTTTTCGTCCTTCCTGTTAATCGGCTATTGGTACAACAGAGAAAAGTCACGCTATGGCGCACAAAAATCAATGCTGATTACGGTCTTTGGCGGGTTATGCATGCTCGGAGGTATCATCCTCCTGTATCTGATGACAGGTACATTTAGCATTTCTGAAATAATGAATATGGGAGCGGATTCATTCTTCCATAACAGCTTATTTATCCCTGCTCTCATCTTTATCCTTCTTGGTGCTTTTACCAAATCCGCGCAGTTTCCATTTCATATTTGGCTGCCTGACGCAATGGAAGCACCAACACCTGTCAGTGCCTATTTACATTCAGCGACAATGGTTAAGGCAGGTATTTATTTAGTCGCTAGATTTACACCATTCTTTGGTGAGAGCTCTGTCTGGTTCTGGCTTGTATCTGGAATCGGTTTGTTCACTCTGTTCTGGGGATCCTTTAATGCAGTCAAGCAAATTGATTTAAAAGGGATTCTTGCCTATTCAACAGTCAGTCAGCTGGGGATGATTATGTCCTTACTTGGAGTGGGAGCAGCTGCACTACATTTCGAAGGAATCCATGACAGCTACTTTACGGTTGCTACAACCGCTGCTATCTTTCATCTTATCAACCATGCCACGTTTAAAGGCAGTCTTTTCATGGTTGTTGGGATTGTCGACCATGAGACAGGAACACGTGATATTCGTAATCTTGGCGGTTTAATGACCTTCATGCCGATTACCTTTACGGTTTCCATTATTGGAGCCTTTTCAATGGCAGGTCTGCCGCCGTTCAACGGATTCTTAAGTAAGGAAATGTTTTTTACTGGAATGGTTCGAATTCAAGAAGCAGGACTATTCAATCTGGAAACATTGGGAATTCTGTTCCCAATTATCGCCTGGATTGCTAGTATCTTCACCTTTATCTACAGCATGATTCTCGTTTTCAAAACGTTTACTGGAAAATATCAGCCTGAAAAACTGGAAAAGAAACCACATGAAGCACCAATGGGTATGCTGATTTCACCGATTATATTAGTATCTCTTGTGATCATTATATTCTTCTTTCCAAATCTATTGGCCGATACTCTTATTGCTCCGGCAATGGCCTCGATACTACCGAGTCTTCTGACTGGGACAGAAACCTTTCATGTCCATATCGCTGCCTGGCACGGGTTTACGATCGAGCTCTATATGACAATAGGCGTTATCCTTTTGGGAACGATAATGTTTTTAACAAGGGAAAAATGGATGGGAATATATCGCATTTTTCCAGAGAAATTAACTATCAATCATGTATACAATGGGTTATTAAATCATTCGCAAAGCTTATCACGCTCGTTTACCGATTTTTACATGAATGGTTCCATCCGAACCTACCTGCTTTATATTTTTACGTTTTTCATTGTCCTATTACTTTCGACAATGGGTTTGAAAAATGCTTTTACGTTAGATACCAGTAACCTCGGGACTATTGGAATTTGGGAAATCATTCTGGCTTTGTTAATTGTGATCAGCTGTATTGCCGTTCTATTCTCAAAATCCCGAATGACCTCGATTATTCTATTAGGAGCTGTCGGTTACACGGTTTCACTTTTTTATGTTTTATTCCGTGCTCCGGACCTAGCCTTAACACAGCTCGTGATCGAAACGGTTTCCGTTGCTTTATTCCTGCTTTGCTTCTATCATCTGCCGAAAAAACGCAATGAAGAACGAATGCGCTTTAAGTTAACCAATGCGATTATATCGATTGGGGTAGGATTGGTTGTTACGCTTATAGCTATCTCAGCACACAGCAATAAAGTATTTGATTCGATTGCCCAGTATTATGTTGAGAACACTTATACGGAAGCGGCAGGGAAAAATATGGTTAACGTCATCCTTGTTGATTTCCGGGGCTTTGATACTATGTTTGAAATTACGGTGTTAGCTATCGCTGCCATTGGTATATTCTCGATGATTAAGCTTCGCCTGTCGGGGAGGAAAGAATCATGAAAACAAAAGAAAATGATATTATTTTACAGACCTGTACAAAAGTCGTTCTGTTTATCATTATCCTATTTTCGGTTCATTCCTTCTTCGCTGGTCACTATGAACCGGGCGGGGGCTTTATTGGCGGTCTTATGACATCTGGTGCCCTTGTTTTACTATTGATTGCTTATGATAAGAAAACCGTGGCGAAGATTCTTCCGATTGATTATAAAATCATGATAGCCGTTGGTTTGTTATTTGCTGTTGGAACGGCGGCAGGAGCGATATTCTTTAATGTTCCATTTTTAACGCATGCATTCGGTCATATTGATTTGCCGATTTTAGGTGATACTTCACTCCATACGGCAACACTCTTTGATTTAGGCGTTTACTTGGTTGTTATCGGTGTGACAATGACCATTATTCAAACGATAGGGGAGGATGAATAATGGAGATCTTAATGGCTGTTGTCATTGGCGTACTATTTATGTCGGCCACTTATTTAATGCTTTCTAAAAGTCTCTTACGTATCATTGTTGGAACAGGTCTTTTAAGCCATGGAGCCCATTTACTGCTCCTAACAATGGGAGGATTAAAAAGAGGAGCGGCACCGCTCCTTGGCGAGAATGCTTCCTCTTATACGGATCCAATTCCACAGGCTCTGATCTTAACGGCGATTGTTATAAGCTTTGGCGTTACTGCCTTTTTCCTTGTTCTTGCTTATCGCACCTATCAAGAGCTTGGGACAGATAATACTGAACGATTGAGAGGAACAGAAGGAAATGATTAATTTTTTACTATTACCGATTATCGTTCCATTGCTGACGGGAATCCTGTTGCTCTTTCTTGCTCGGCATATTACTGCTCAGCGTTGGATTTCTGCTCTGTCTTCATTTGGAACCATCATTATTTCAGCATTATTAGTCCAGAAAGTTCGTACCGATGGAATTCAAACCCTTAATCTCAGCAATTGGGAAGCCCCTTTTGGCATCACACTTGTGTCAGATATGCTTTCAGCTCTGCTTGTACTAACCACAAGTATTATCTTATTCTCGTGTATCATCTATTCCTTTTTTGGAATTGGAAAAGAAAGAGAAAAATTTTATTACTATGCTGTCGTTCAATTTTTAATTGTGGGGGTTAATGGTGCTTTCACAACAGGAGATATCTTTAATTTATTCGTCTTTTTCGAAGTGATGCTCATGTCATCCTATGTACTGCTTGTACTGGGCGGAACAGCCATTCAATTAAGAGAATCGATTAAATACATTCTTGTGAATGTCATTTCTTCTGCTCTGTTTGTTATCACAGTAGGGTATCTTTATTCCATTATCGGTTCCTTGAATATGGCCCATATTTCAAGCCGAATCAGCGAAATGGGACAAACCGGAATTCTTACTGTGATTGCGATACTTTTCTTAATTGTCTTCGGCCTAAAGGGAGCTATTTTCCCATTATATTTCTGGCTGCCAGGTTCCTATTACGCACCACCTGCGCCTGTAATGGCGTTGTTTGGTGCCCTGCTGACAAAAGTCGGTGTTTATTCTATTATGAGAACCTACACCCTATTCTTTTACCATGATCAAAGCTTTACGCATCAAATCATCAGTGTATTAGCGCTATTGACCATCGTATTAGGGGTAATTGGCGCCATCGCCTATCAGGATATCAAAAAAATTATTATCTACAATATTGTTGCTGCAATTGGCGTGATTCTATTTGGCGTTGCCGTTATGTCTCCCGTTGCGATAACAGGTAGTATTTACTATCTAGTCCATGATATGTTGATCAAAGCAGCCTTATTCTTGCTCATCGGGATTATGATTTCAATAACAGGGACAAGCAATTTAACTAAGATCAGCGGGTTAATTCAACGCTATCCCGGTCTTGCTTGGGTTTTCTTTATTGCTGCTGCATCACTGGCAGGGATTCCCCCGTTAAGTGGATTTTTCGGCAAGCTGTTGATTATCCAAGGTGGATTTGGCCAAGGCGTTTTCTGGGGTGCCGTTATTGTCCTGTTATCAAGCCTACTCATTTTGTTCTCCGTGATGAAGATTTTTGTTACTGGCTTTTGGGGCTCAGCCCGTTCATATGAAGGGGAAAAGAATGTCCCGGTGAAAACACTCTTAATTGCACCAGTCATACTGGTTGTATTATCAATCGTCATGGGGGTAGGATCTGAGACCGTTCTGTCTTATATCTCGATTGCTGCGGAAACCCTATTAAATCCTGACATCTACATTGATGCTGTAATAAAGGAGAGGTGAGGATGGCATTTCAAATCGCATTAAATTTCTTTCTTGCACTTACTTGGATGTTTTTAAAAAACTCGTATGATGCCGGATCATTATTTGCCGGTTACTTAACCGGCTTTATCATCATTTTTGTATTTAGACGCTTCTTCAACTCTCGGTTCTATGGAGCACGTATCGTTGCGGTCATTCATTTAATTCTTGTTCTGCTTAAGGAAATCGTCCTATCTAATCTTGCCGTTTTGAAGGTTGTTTTAAAGCCAAAGCTTGATATGCAGCCGGGCATATTTGCCCTGCCGACAGAGCTGACAAAGGACTGGGAAATCTTAGTGCTTTCGAGCATGATTACACTAACACCTGGTACGCTGGTCATGAAGGTATCTGACGATAATAAAATTTTATATGTTCATGCAATGGATGTTCCTGATGTAGAAGCAACAATTAGTAGTATTAAACACTCATTTGAAAGACTGATTCAGGAGGTGAGCCGTTAATGCTGGAAACAATTGTATCCATAGCACTCCTGATGATAGCTATCGCTATGGCCATGTTAATCTATCGCGTCATTAAGGGGCCTACAACACCGGACCGAGTAATTGCTCTTGATGCACTTGGAATTAATCTTGTCGCCATTGTCGCCCTTACATCGATTCTATTAAAAACTAGTGCTTTCCTTGATATTATATTATTAATTGCCATTCTTGCGTTTATTGGAACGGTAGCCTTCTCAAAGTATCTTGAAAAGGGGGTTATCATCGAAAATGAACGAAATCGTTAACGTGATTATCTTTATTTTGATCATACTTGGAGCATTTTTAAATTTAGTAGCTGCTTTTGGCGTAATAAGACTTCCTGATGTGTACACGCGGAATCATGCTGCCTCAAAGGCAACAACGCTCGGAATCTCTGCTATTTTATTGGCAACCTTTTTATATTATTACCTTGAGGTCGGTCATTTTAATGCAAGAATTCTCCTTGCCATTGTGTTTCTCTTTCTTACATCTCCTGTTTCCGGTCACCTTATTAACAGAGCGGCCTACTACTCAGGAGTACCATTATGGGAAAAGAGTGTCAGGGATGAATTAAAAACGGAAAAAAAGCAACAGCTATAATCATAAAAAGAGGTGGCACAAACTCATTCGTGCTCACCTCTTTTTTCTCTATTTTCTTATCTTAATAACGGCAAGTGTACAGCGGGAAATACAGATTAGCTGGTCTTGTTCATCCGTTATTTTCACTTCCCAGACCATTGTCGTTCTGCCACTATGAATAACCTCACCGACTGCCGTAACGATGCCGTCCTTTTTTCCTTTAATATGATTGGCATTGATTTCGAGTCCAACTACCGCCTCATTCTCTTTATCAACGAATTCATAACCACCCACACTTGCAACGGTTTCAGCCAACGCTACACTTGCCCCGCCATGCAGAAGTCCAAATGGCTGGCGCGTTCGGTCATCTACAGGCATCGTTGCTGTAACGCGCCCTTTTTCTATCTGCTTCAATTCTATCCCCAGTGAATGCATTAATGTTTTTTGAAGATTCATGTACGTTCTCCTTTGTACCGATGTAATTTAACCTTATGTATACCAACATTATTATAGCTGATTTTTCCTGCTATAGTTTATGATACAACTTATTTATTCATGACTGCTTGGGTGTTTTGGGCAAGTAAAAAGAGGCTGAGGATTGAATATCAGCCTCTTCATAGGCTATTTAAAAGGGTTTTCCATAATAAGGTGGATATCCTGGATATGGCGGATAGGAATAATAGGGCGGTGGATAAAATGGATAGGGACGAGGACGCGGGTATGACAATGCGCCTCCTATAAAGCCACCTAATAGGCCGCCAACGAACGGAGCAGCAAACCAGATTCTTTGGTCTTGATGTGGGCCTCTGTATTCGTACACTGAGTTTACCTCCTTCTTAGTCTTGCTTACTTTATTTCATATGCATATAGTGACTAAAAGGGACTAGGCAGTTGTCCAACATTTCCCAAAAGTTTTTCCACATGTGAAACTTCCGCCCATTATGTCACAAAGAAGAACCATTTCCCTTGACTTTTTTATCGTTAAGGCTGTTATAGTATTTATATAAATAGCATACAAACTCGGGGGCCTTACAAATGATATCTATGCTGCAAAAAATATTCCAGAGAAGGAAAAAAGTTCATATTGAATTTTGCCAAAGAAATTTAGATCAATTTTTAGATGAGGAATCGATGCTTTTATTTCAAGCATTTTTTTATGACGACAAGGTCACAGTGAAGGAATTCACCTGCTTAAGTGAATGTGAATTATGCAAAGAGAGTCCATACGCAAAGGTAAATGGCGAAATCATTACAGCTTCGCATTCAAAGGAGCTGATAAACAGGTTGAAGGCTATGGTTGATGGCCCGCCACTTAAGTAAAGGTGTCAGGCACCAAAAAAAGACAAAATAGTTCATTTTGTCTTTTTCTAGTGCCTGACACCTTATTCTATTTTTCAAAGCGTTCCACAAGCAATGCCAATGTCCGTGACATGACTCCCGTTGCCCCTGACGGCCCTAGACAGCCAGCCTTATTGGTTGTCGCTGTTCCGGCAATATCCAGATGTACCCACGGCGTATCCTCGGCAAACTCACCAATGAAAGCTCCCCCCATGATGGCATGGCCTTCACTTCCCGGAGAATTATTTAAATCAGCTATTTTGCTGTTTCTTACTCGTTTTTTATGGCTTTCAAAAATTGGCAGACGCCAAATTGGTTCCCCTGCTTCGTACGAAGCCTCAAGTACCTGCTCAAACCAAGCCTCATGATTCGTAAGCGCACCTGTTGTTTCTGTACCAAGTGCCGTTATTACACCTCCTGTTAAGGTTGCCACATCAACAAGATAGTTAGCTCCATGGTGTTTAGCATAGGTGACGGCATCAGCAAGCACGAGTCGTCCCTCTGCATCTGTATTTAACACTTCAATCGTTTTCCCGCTCATCGAGGTAATCACATCATCAGGCTTTAACGCATGGCCGTTAATCATATTGTCGGTTGCTGGAATGACGGCAACCACATTTTGCTCAGGCTTTAGCTCACCAATGATTTCCATCGCACCAAGAACAGCAGCGGCACCGCCCATATCGGTTTTCATGCCGACAATACCTGCCTTCGTCTTAATCGAATACCCTCCTGTATCAAAGGTAATTCCTTTCCCAACCAGTCCAATGACATCCTGCCAGTCGTCCTTTCCCTGATATTTAAGGACAATCATTTTCGGCGGCTCTGTTGACCCTTGATTCACTGCTAGTAAGGCTCCCATGCCCAGCTTTAACATTTCTTCCTTTTCGAGGATTTCAACCTCAAAATTATATTGCTCCCCTAGCTCCACTGCGTGCTGTGCAAGATCGGTTGCTGTTAATAAATTCCCGGGCATGTTTACAAGTGTGCGAGCCGAATTGGTTCCTTTTCCGTATACATAGCCGACAGTCAGGGCAGCTCGAACCTCTTCCGCATCAGCCTTTTCTGCATAGACGGTTACGGAGTTTAATTCCTTTTCCGGTTCATTGGATTTTTGTTTATAGCCCTCAAACTTATAGGTTGATAATGCCAATGCCTCACTCATTGCGTGAGCAGCATCCATTTCATCCACCTGCTCCGAAATAAAAGAATCAAGGTAAATGGCAGCTTCTTCGCGCTTATCACTCTGTATGCTCTTAAACGCCGTGCCAAATGCCTCCCGAAGCCGTTCGAAGGAGTATTCCTTTTCTTTTCCTAAACCAACAAAATAAAGATGCTTGGCTGCCAATCGGCCAAACGTATGTATTTTTGCTATTTTGCTTTCCCTGGCACTGATATCACCGCTCTTTACAAGCTCAGTTAGCTCGCCTGAGAATGCTTCATCCACAGCAGACAGGCTGCCGGTGAATTTTACAGGCTGATCAAATAGACCAATAATCAGACAGTCATGCGTTTTTAAAAACGGCTTTTCTTGATAAACTGTAAACATTAATATAACCCTCCTTTTGTCATACTACCATTATAGCTTAAAGCGGGATCAAATTCGCCCGTCGAATTTGCGTCCGGATTACCTGAGCTCGCTCGGGTAAACTACCTTTAAAAAATCCGTGACATCCGCCGGTGGCTTAACTTCATTCAGCCGGGTTTGAACCCCTACTGAATCGAAGTACTATTTGCCTTCATCCCCTACTTGTAGAAGTGGAGGATGAATGCTCAATGAAGTTATATTTTTCGAGCTGAGATTCACTATAAAAGGTATCACATATTTGTTAGAATATAGAATACAAATAAAGCACGCAAATTCGACGAGCGATTTTGATTTTAATTAAAGGAAGGTCTGCACATGAGTTTGTTTGAAAATTTTCCACTTTGGGCTTCACTGGCAGCGATTTTTTTCGCTCAATTTATTAAAGTACCGATTCAGTTTATCGCAACAAAAAAATTTGACTGGTCACTTCTGACCAGTACAGGCGGCATGCCCAGTTCTCATTCCGCTGCTGTAACCGCACTTTCTACAGGCGTAGCACTTGAATCCGGACTGGATTCACCCATTTTTGCAGTATCAGCTGTATTTGCCATCGTAACCATGTTTGATGCTTCCGGTGTCCGTAGACAGGCCGGAAAGCATGCGACTGTGCTAAACCAGCTGGTAGCAGAATTTAATAAATTAGTTCAAGACGCCAAAACCTGGCAGGACCTCCCTGAGCAAGAGAAACGAAAGGAATTAAAGGAACTACTCGGTCATGAACCAATCGAAGTATTCTTTGGTGGCCTGACTGGCATACTCCTCACCTTAGGATTACACTTTCTATTTCATCTATAATGTAAAACTAATGGAAAACAAGAAAGGTGCCTGACACCACAAATGGACAATTTCAAGTACTTTGTCTTTTTGTGGTGCCTGACACCTTTTAATTTTGCTCTGATTTAATGTATTGCTGGCGGAATACCTGCATGGCTTTATCTTCATTCAGGAGCTGCAGGTCTGTTTCTGTCAGCCTGCCTTCACCCATTTTTATGACATATACATCAATTTCCTTTTTACCCCAATTATTGTATACATCATCTACAGTTTCGTAATAAAGATCAACCCTGTTCCCTTTGATGGCGCCACCTTTATCGGCTACAACACCATAGCCATAGCCGGGAATAAATAAAATCGTTCCAATTGGAAATATATCCAAATCGGCCGCCACAGTTGAAAACAAATCTCTTTTGACCATGACTCCAGAATAGGTAATCCCGTATTCCGGATGGTTTGGGTCTTTCCCAGTAGATTCATATCCCGCTGTATAACCGGTTGCAACCACTTTCTTAATGGGATATTTCGACCAATCGAAGGCATCCTCCAGCGCAGGAGTTTTGGTAGATGCTGCCTCATTCGGTGCTGCATCGTGTTCAACAGCTGTCTTAATTGCTTTTGGATTCGATTGAAGACCTGCTCCAAATGACGTGAGTGTATGAGATAGATAAAAACGATTTGAATCCTCGTTTATTTTTTCGTAAATACTAGAAACGAGAGCTTGTACCTCCACTCCTGTTACGGAATAGAGCGTTGTCGATAGAGCAGTAAAAAACAAAATCATCATCATTAAACGGGTGGTTACCACCTTTACACTTTTCATGTTAATTTCATTCCTCCCAAAACTATTCTTTTCCCATGGAGAATGAAATTATTCATAAATATTCAAATTCGCCCCTCGAATTTGCGTCCGGATTACCTGAGCTCGCTCGGGTAAACTACCTTAAAAAAATCGCAAGACTCGCCGGAGGCTTATCTTCATTCAGCCGGGGTTTGAATCCCCACTGAATCGAAGAACCATTTGCCTTCATCCCCCACTTGTAGAAGTGGAGGACTTTTGCTGAATGAAGGTAAAAAGTGGAGCAGAAAACGAAAAAACCTCCGCATAAGCGGAGGTTTTGGTTAGAACATCTGATATCCTCTTTTACGAAGAGCTTTAATCGTGTATCCGGCAGCAATGGCACCGGCCCAGCCAGAGACTAAAATCAATATATCTGCGGCGGCTAAATGTGCAATACGAGAAAATAAATCAGAAAAAGCGTCTCTGCTGCTTGTAAAATATTCTATAAATCGAACCTTGTCCACAATGAATATCCCAATAATCGGATAAATAATCGTCATGATCCATGTCATTCTTAATAGCATATTGAGGATAAAGCCGATACCATAAAATAATACAAAAAATAGCAGCATTGATATGATTAGTACAACAATATTCATCTGCATGTCTAGTTTCCCTCCCTGTACCATCCATTTTAAGTTTACTGAATGGATAGAGAAGCGTCAATTTTATAACAATATAGTTTTTTTACTTTTTTAAGGCTCTGTTAAACTTGGATGTTGATTTTCGTTCCAGGCACTTCGCTTTCCGCAGGCGACCGCCGAGCCGACTCGGGCACTTCGTGTCTGTGGGGTCTCGCCTGTCTCGCTTCTCCTGCAGGAGTCTTCGTGCCTGAAACGAAAATCAACCTGCTAAAAAATCAACACTGTGCTTTAACAGAGCTTTTTTTAAAAAAAGAATTCTTAATAAATAAAAGACAGAGTCGGCTCTGTCCTTTTTTATTAACCAAATAGGTTTAGTTTTCCTTTTTTAAATACAAGTGAAGCGCCGCCCATCATATATAAGGCACGATTATCAATGACCTTTTTCATAAATAATGCTTTTGGACCGAATAATTTCTTTCCATAGACAATTCCAATGGCATTATTTTCCCCAAGCGAGCAGACACTGCCCCTAATATTAGGTACAAAGGTTTCCAAATCTGCTTTTTTGCGAATTAATTTGCTGAGGTTATTCGCACACGTTATTCCCTGTTGCATGGCGATTTGCGCTGTCGGAGGATACTCGTATTGATCCTTTTTGTTTAGGACAATGGAACAGTCACCAATAATAAAGACATTATCCAATCCAGGTGCTCGCAAATCAGGTTGTACCACTACACGTCCTCTTTTTGCCTCAAAGCCTGAGCGATCGATCACAGTGCTGCCACGGATACCAGCTGACCAAATAACCGTTCTCGCCTTTATTTCCTCTTGTTCATCACCTGACTGGATTATCACGCCACCTGGTGTACATTCCCTAATCTCCGTATTCAGTTTGAATTGAACACCCCTGCCTTCCAAATAAGCCATTGCATAACTGACTAAATCTGTGTCAAAGCCAGTCAATGGTGAATCAGTCGCCTCCACACAAATGAATTTCACTTGGTTTTCTTTAATATCATAATCACGGCAAAGCTTCGGGATACGGTCCGTCATTTCGCCAAGAAACTCCATACCTGTAAATCCTGCGCCGCCGACCACAATCGTTAATTTATCCTCTGTTTTTTCGCCTGCAGTATGATACGTAGCAAACTGATATTCGATGTGGTTACGAATTTTTCGTGCCGCATTCACACTGACAATCGCGAAGGAATGTTCCTTTAAGCCCTTGATTCCAAAGGTTTCTGATTCGCCGCCCAATGCCACAACAAGATAGTCATAGGACACTTCATCATTCTCTAATCTAACTTTTTTCTTATCTGTATTGATTTCAACGACAGTCCCCTGGATAAACTTCACTTTATTACGGTCAATCAAATTGTTTATGTTAAAGCGGACGCGATCATGATGCAGCGTACCGGCAGCTGCATGATGTAGCCAGGTAGTTTCATAATGATAATCATGTTTATTTACTAATATGATCTCTGCTTCATTCACATTGATTGTTTTTTGCAGCCTTGTAAGCGTCATCAATCCAGCATAACCCGCTCCCAGAATCACGATTTTTGGCTTAAGCAAAATGATCATCCCCTTTAAATTAGTTTTTCCCACCTGTCGATAAAATCCTCCTTGATGCGATAAAAGGAGATTTAATTGTGATATTTTTCACTAATACAGACATATTCATATAATATAAAATAATTCACAAAAGGTTAACAACCTCTCTTCCTATAATAATATTCTATATTTACCCTTTTTTCAATAGATTGAAGTCGATATTCCCCTTGGGTATTTTGTTATTCTAAATAATCTAAATTAACAGTAAAATATAGAAATTAACACTTCCTTTTCGAAGAAAAAATGTTTAAGTATGTTATTATATTGAGTAATATCAATAATCATAATAGGGGGTTGTACGATTGAAGGAAGATCAGAATATTTATGATATTACGGTGATTGGCGGCGGACCGGTCGGATTGTTTACAGCATTCTATGGAGGAATGAGACAAGCTTCAGTTAAATTAATCGAAGCTCTGCCGCAGCTAGGCGGACAATTATCTGCGTTATACCCGGAAAAATTCATCTATGATATCGCTGGCTTTCCTAAGGTCCGGGCTCAGGAATTAATTGATAACCTAAAAGTGCAACTAGCTAAGTTTGAACAAACCATCATCCTTGAGCAATCCGTTGAGAAAATAGAAAAACAAGCGAACAGTATTTTCAAATTAACCACGAATAGAGAAATCCACTACTCAAAGGCCGTTATCATTACTGCCGGTAACGGTGCCTTCCAGCCCCGCAGACTTGAATTAGAAAATGCATCTCAATTTGAAGGAAAAAACCTCCACTACTTCATCAATGATTTACAGCAATTTGCCGGTCAAAAGGTCGTTGTCTTTGGCGGCGGTGATTCTGCTGTTGACTGGGCTTTAATGCTTGAGTCTGTTGCCGATCAGGTCACAATTGTTCATCGACGAGACAAATTTCGTGCCCATGAACATAGCGTTGAAAATCTAGAGCATTCAGAGGTAAAGATTAAAACCCCCTACGTCCCGTTAGAATTAATGAGTAATGAACATGGGATTACCCAGGTACTCATTCAGAACATAAAAACAGAGGCAAAAGAAGCGCTTGATGTAGATGCGGTCATTGTGAATTATGGCTTTGTTTCTTCCCTTGGCCCGATTAAGGAATGGGGCTTAACGATTGAACGGAATTCGATTGTGGTCAATTCGAAAATGGAAACGAGTATTACCGGAATCTATGCCTGCGGTGATATTTGCACCTATGACGGAAAGGTAAAGCTGATTGCAAATGGCTTTGGAGAAGCACCAATAGCCGTTTCACAGGCAAAAATGTATCTTGACCCAAGCGCTAAAAAACATGTCCCGCACAGCTCTGATTTATTTAAATAAAAAGTCGCAAAAAAGCGGATAGCCATGAAGCTAACCGCTTTTTATTTATTGGATTAACAGTTTTCCGGTGTCCCGGTTTGTGTTGCGGTACGGAACGATGATCCGCAACCACATGTTGCAATGGCATTCGGATTTTCGATCGTAAACCCGCCGCCCATCATCGATTGCTTGTAATCTATGATTGTACCATTTAGAATAGCCGCATCCTCTTTCTTCACAACCACCTGGATTCCGTGCTGCTCATGCTGAACATCATCTTCCTCTGCTTCCTGAACAAATCCCATTCCATATGTCAAACCGCTGCAGCCACCGCCTTTAACCGCCACACGTAATAGTGATCCTTCTTCTTCATTTTGTACCATCATTTCTTTTATCTGAAGAGCCGCTGCCTCGGTTATCTTAACTGTTTCACTCATGAACTTTCCTCCTTTAACACTTTCTTTATATTATATACACTTCCCAACCACTCCACAACTTAACTAACCTAGCAAAAAAAGCACAATTATTCGTTCTTTTGTACTAACTAAGCTATAATATTAGGACAGAAGAATCAGTTTACATCATAAGAGGTGATACAATTGACAGCACTAGATGCCTTATTTGATAAAAAATGTGATTGTCCCCTTTGTGGGAATTCTTTCACATCAAAAAAACTCCGTTCGCGGTTTATTAAATTAATTCGTACCGATACAGACCTATGTCCTGTCTATTCACCCACTGAAAATAATCCCTTGCTCTATCATATCCTAGTTTGTCCAGCTTGCGGTTATTCCTTTTCGGATGATTTTTCCTCTTTCTTTCCACCTGATACAAAGGAGGCGATTCAGGAAAAGGTCTGTTCACAATGGAAACCCCATAGCTTTTCAGATAAACGATCAGCAGAAGATGCCATCAAAACCTATAAACTGGCAGTCTATTGTGCGTCGCTAAAAAAAGAAAAGCATATTGTACAAGCTGGTATGTATCTAAAAATTGCTTGGCTTTATCGTGAGCTTGAAAATACAGAGCAGGAGCAGCGTTTTATGAAGCTGGCTATCCAGGAGTATGAGGAGGCCTATATGACCCAGGATTATCAGGGGACACAGGTATCAGAAATACGTGTGCTATACCTTTTGGCAGAGCTTTCATACCGAGCTGGTAATAAAAAGGAATCAGGAAGGTATTTCTCGAAGGTTATTGAGGGACAACGGAGAGCAACAGAAACGAGAATTGTAGAAATAGCAAAGGAAAGATGGCAGGATATTCGACAGGATATCAATGGATAAGGTGCACCCTATGCACCCTTATCCATTTCAGCTCTATCTAAAAAAGAGGATTTTCTTCTAAATACTGATATACATTTTCCACAAGCTGTTCAGGTGTTTCTCCTGTTACTACCTCACCATTGACTAGAGCAAAAAAAGAATGAGCACATTTACCGCAGTAGCCTAAGCACCCGTACTCCAGAACATCTAAATCATAATCGCTTTCAAATTTTTCCCTGGCCCGCTGTGCACCCTCGGCTAAATTGCTCACGCAAAATTCTATAATTGGTTTAATCATTTTTTTCACCTCGTATTATAAAATCATAATACTTTTTTTATATCATCATCGCAAAAGAATCGCTTGTCTACTAAAAAAGTGATGTAAATTAATAGAATAGGTAATTTGTCAATATTTCTACCCATATCTGTTGTTATTTTGTCACAATTTAGATATACTTTGTGTATCCACAGTATTTTATGAATAATTAATACATTATAGTAGAAGCCTTTTTGTCTAGACAGAAAAGCTTCCATCATTGTGCCTTAAAATGAAAAGGCATTCTACAAACATATTACTACTTAACTATTAATGAGAATGACTTCCTTCATCGAAATAATAGAAAGGAAACAACCGCTAGATGAACGAAGCAAAAAGGGGAAATTGAAATGAAAAACCTTGTTATATTAGGTGCAGGCTATGGTGGAATGAGAGTGTTAGCTCGGTTACTGCCGAATCAATTACCAGAAGATGTATCCATTACTTTAATTGATCGATTACCCTATCATTGTTTAAAAACCGAATACTATGCTCTTGCTGCTGGTACGATATCTGACCAGCATGTCCGTGTTGATCTTCCTGAACACGCAAAATTAAAAGTCATTTATGCTGAGATTGAAAAAATTGATGTAAAAGAAAACAAAGTAATTCTATCTGATGCAGACCCGGTTACGTATGACGATTTGATTATTGGCTTGGGCTGTGAAGATAAATATCATAGCGTGCCTGGTGCTGCCGAATATACCTACAGTATTCAGAGCATTGAAAAAGCCCGTGAAACATACAAAGCCTTGAATAATCTACCTCCAGGCTCTGTTGTATCGATTATCGGAGCTGGTTTAAGCGGTGTAGAGCTTGCATCTGAGCTAAACGAAAGCCGTAAGGACCTTAAAATCAAGCTGTTTGATCGAGGCAACTATATTCTTTCTGCCTTCCCTGAGAGACTGAGCACATATGTTCAGAATTGGTTTGATAATCACGGAGTAGAAATTATCAACAATTCCAATATCACGAGAGTGGAAGAGAAGACCCTTTATAATCATGATGAACCGATTGAATGCGATGTCATCGTTTGGACGGCAGGGATACAGCCGAACCGGATTGTTAGAGAAATGGACGTGCAAAAGGATAAACAAAGCAGAGTGGTTATCACGCCATATCATAATCTTCCTGATAATGAGCATGTATATGTAGTTGGTGACTGTGCTAGCTTGCCACATGCACCAAGTGCTCAGCTAGCCGAAGGTCAGGCCGAGCAGATCGTACAGGTTTTACAGTCACGTTGGAAGGGTGAACCACTTCCTGAAGCCTTACCAACGATTAAGCTAAAAGGAATCCTTGGCTCCCTTGGGAAAAAGCATGGTTTTGGTCTTGTAGCCGAAAAGCCGGTGACAGGAAGAGTTGCCCGCTTGATTAAGTCAGGTATTCTTTGGATGTATAAATATCATAATGGCTAATAAAAAATCCGCAAAATTTTGCGGATTTTTTATTAGCCATTATGGTTGAAGACCATTCTTATTAATCCGCTTCCTGATACCCATATTTTTTTAGTTCCGCATAGACGTTCTTTAAGCGAATATTTCCTTCGTCGACAATGTTACCTTCAATGACAACGACTGGATAGAATAAATCCTCTTCGATAATCTTTTTAATCATTCGTTGCTTTTCTTCATCGTCAGTTGGTTCGAACAGGTCTATATAAGTATAGGTAAAGGGTTGGTTGGGAAACTTTCGTTTTACTGCTGCTTCCAGCCATTCGTATGTATCCTTTGAAGAGGGCAGATTCACACAGCTGGCACAGATCTGCTCTGCTCCATAAACAGCCATCTCCACCACTTTGTGACTCATTTTACATTCCTCCTTTCATTCTATAATCATACTATTTTCAACCTAAAACATTAAAAGCAAATGCTGGATTTCGATTCTCATTTATAGCTTTTTTCCCCTCTTCTGATTATAATAATAATTATGAGTAGGAAAGGAGATGATCGTGATGTCAGAACAAACAATGACAGAGCAAGTACAAGATGTATTAGATAAATTGCGTCCTTTTCTTCTTCGTGACGGAGGAGATTGTGAACTTGTAGATGTTGAGGATGGGATTGTAAAATTACGCCTCTTAGGTGCTTGTGGAAGCTGCCCAAGCTCAACCATTACGTTAAAAGCCGGTATTGAACGAGCACTGCTTGAAGAAGTACCAGGTGTTGTAGAAGTTGAACAAGTATTCTAAGCAGAAGATGAAGAAAGCGACTATCATAGTCGCTTTCTTTTTTATATACCTGTCATGGAATAAACCTTACTTCCAGATTGATCAACCTGTAGGCTTAAATAATCCATGTCCGGTAAAACCTTCTGTAAGCCTTCTATTACAGTCTGTGCAGCACCAGGCTTAGTTAAACATAGGATGGTTGGCCCTGCACCGCTTAAAGCTACTCCAAAAGCACCATACTTCGGTGCATGCTCTTCAATGATGGCCATGTGCGGAACAAGCTTTCGTCGATATGGCTGGTGATAGCGATCCTTCTCCATCATCCTTCCAACTAAATCATAGTTCCCGCTAAATAGGGCAGCAACTAGGACATTGGAGACCGCTCCGGCAGTCACTGCCTCTTTAAAGGCTACCTCCTCAGGAAGGACCCCTCTAGCCTCTTTTGTTAAAAGCTCTGTGCGCGGAACAACCGCCACAATTTCAAAATCAACCTCATGGGTCACAACCTCGTCTATTGACTCGGCAGTTTGACAGGCAATAATCAAGCCCCCGAATACAGACGCCCCTGCATTATCAGGATGACCTTCAATTTCTGACGCTATAACAAATTTCTCCTGCCGTGTCAGGTTTAAATCGCCTAGAACATCAGCCAGTTCAATCCCGGCTACGATTGCTGATGCACTGGACCCAAGTCCTCTGGCTAGGGGGATTTCACTTTTTACGCCTATTTTTGCCGGCGTTAATTCTCGATTGTACCGTGCGGCCGTTTTCATTGCGATTTGAATGATAAAATTGCTTTCATCCTTCGGAAAGGAGGCCATTTCCTTACTTAGTGGAACAACCTCCCATTTTTCTGCTTTTTCTACTTCTAGAGTTAAATAAAGATTTAATGCCATGCCAATCGAATCAAAGCCTGGGCCAAGATTAGCCGTACTGGCGGGAACCTTTATTATGAGCATGTCACTTTCATTCATAACCTTGACAACTCCCTTGATATGCTCAGCAACCTGCGTCTCGTCATATGGCAGCTTTACTGGTGTCATTATTCTATACTGAATGGCTGTATTTGGGTCCTATATGACCGGTAACTGTAAGGAACTGCTATTCCAAGCAACCCCTTCCATCACATTAATTTGAGCTTCTCTCAACGCGGTACGTACTCTTTATATCCTTTACCGATTTTAAATCCCTTAATCTCACTAAAATATCTTCAAAGTCCTGCTTTGAGGCATGATGTGTAACCAGAACGATTTCAGCCACTTCCCGTTTGATAACAGGCAGCTGAAGAATCTTTTCAAAGCTGATATTATGCTCGGCAAATAGCGAAGTAATTTCTGCGAATACTCCTGTTTCATCTGATACATGCAGACGTAGAAAGTATTTTGAGAAAATCTCATTATCGTCCTTTAATTTTTTCGGATATTGTGGTGATACAATGCTTTTTCCTGTTACACCATCGCGCATATTTTTCATCACT
Source organism: Bacillus tuaregi (assembly GCF_900104575.1). Taxonomy (NCBI): domain Bacteria; kingdom Bacillati; phylum Bacillota; class Bacilli; order Caryophanales; family Bacillaceae; genus Bacillus; species Bacillus tuaregi. The sequence continues at coordinate 829,812 of NZ_LT629731.1, read as the reverse complement.
ACTACGAGGTCTGACACAATGGATGTAGCTGTCGGCAGGCTGCCCGCTCCCGGTCCGTAGAACATGGTTTCACCGACCGCTTCACCACAGACATAGACAGCATTATATTCGTTCTGAACGGCTGCAAGCGGATGGGAATCAGATAAAAAGGTAGGCTGTACGCTTACTTCTACCTTATCGTCATCCTGCTTAGCAATGCCAATTAATTTCATCGTATAGCCAAGCTGCTTACCATATTGGATATCTTCTTCTGTTACGGATGAAATTCCCTGTACTGACACGTCATCCAAATCAATCTCCATGGAGAAACCAAGTGTGGCAAGAATAGCCATTTTACGAGCCGCATCGAAGCCTTCTACGTCCGCAGTTGGATCCGCTTCAGCAAAGCCCAGCTCCTGCGCTTCCTTCAGTACTTCATCATAAGCAGCACCGTTTTTACTCATCTTTGTTAATATATAGTTCGTAGTTCCGTTAACAATCCCCATAATTTTGGTGATTTTATCTGAAGACAAACCGTCCACGATACTTCTTAAAATAGGAATACCGCCGGCAACGCTTGCTTCAAAGAATAAATCGCATTCATTTTCAGAGGCTGTCTGTAGAAGCTCTGCTCCATGAATGGCCATTAAATCCTTATTAGCTGTTACGACATGCTTTCTATTTTTTAATGCCTGCAAGAGATAGCCTTTTGTCTTTTCGACACCACCCATTACTTCAATAACAACATCAATTTCTGGATCTAACAATATATCATTAACATCTGTTGTTAAAACAGATGGTTCAATATCAATTGGACGTTCTTTCTCCAAGCTTTTCACTAGAATCTTTTTCACTTTAATTGGACAGCCGACCTGGTGCATAAGCTTATCCTGGTGATCTTCGATAATTTTTACAACACCCGAACCCACTGTGCCTAGTCCTAATAAACCAATTGAAATCACGTTCACTGCTAGCCCTCCCCTTTTGCTGTGCTTTATAAGTGTACATTTGTATGTGTATAGTAGACATTATAGTGTGAATATACTGGTTTTACAAGGAATAATTTTCTACTGTCTGACAGTGAAAACGGTTCCTTACCTTATTTTCCTCTACTCAGAGTGAGGTTGAAAATTTTTTCTACCTTCATACACAGCTACAAAAATGGACATAAATCCTTTTTCTCCTTGCTTTTGCCTCCATATGTATGATGCAGGACTTCCCTTAGCCTCCTTATTTTCTTATTTTTTTCATTATTTTTATTATACTGCGAAAATAGCCTTTTTCACAAAAGAAATGAAAAAAGTGAAAGGTAAAAGACGATTCTCAGAATACGAATCGTCTCGCGTTTTTATAGCCAATCCATAACAGGAATTTGGAATTTATGAACAGGAGCCTCCACCAATGGATAAAAATCCTGCAGAAATTTTTCATGATCACCCGAGTGCTGCAAATAGCTTTCCAGCCTTTCCGTTAAGAGGCGCTGCTGCTGCTCAGAGCTCGTCGAATAATAATCCTCAATACATTCCATATAATGAAGCGGAAAGATTAATCTTGCATATAATAATCTCCAGGCAAAGGAACTTAAAGGTTCAATGGATTGATAATCCTTATAGAAACTTTGGATTTCCGGCTGATACGTCCGATAATGATGGAAGTAGCATTCCCTCGTCCATTCAGCTAAATCACGGCTACAATGATCAAAAACCCAATCAAACGGGTTTCTCAGGTTTGAATCACCCCAGGTCTGGGTTGTAAAACGAATATGACAGACCGTTCCATTGTCAATCGTCTTTGGGTCATCATCCAACTCAGTATCCACTAAATACTGAATCGCATTTTCTCCGATGGCCATATAATAGGGAAAAGACTCCATAAACATGCGGTCAAATTCATTTTCGGGAGGCTGGTAAAGCATACTGCTCCAAACCTTTTCCATTTGGTCTATTCTCATTTCCCACAGGCTCTTCCATTGTCCGATTCTTGTAATCTTCTGTACTGGAAAAGAAATAGACCGGCCTCGATAGTGGAATTTCGCCAGTTTTCTTCCCATTTGACCGATTCTTGACGGAGACTCCCTGATCACGAGAACACAGTACTTATCCGATTCTAAAGCTAAAACTCTATGATTCTCTTTTGTATATAGAAACGTACTGACTGAGCGGTCTCCATTATTTTTTAGATGATTGGCTATTTGCTCTAATTCTGCCAGCTCCTCTTCTGTAGCATGATTAACTGGAATTAAAATAAACCGCTGATTCTCTTTTTTACAGGAATGATAATGACCTATCGGCATCGCTTCAGACGCCTCAATCCCATAATATTGTTTTAGAAGCTTTTGCAGCATACTTCCTCACCTCTTTTAATATGACGAATATTGCGGAAGAAATTTTTTTTACAAAACAATATGTGTTCTTCTTTGGCAGATACACAAAAAGTTGATAGAATAATCCTAATACTATTTATTATTCAGCTTCTTTGGCAAAAGCTGATGTATTATATTTTATGACGAAGGAACAGGAAACTTGTGCACTTCTTGAATAAGGGTAAAATCAACGGAAATGCTGAAGATGTAGGAGTGTATTCAATAGTTTGCAGTGAGTGTTGTGAAAATCTTAAGAAAAAGGTGAAACATGATGAGCGAAGAAGGAAAAGCGATTGATATAACTGAAGAAACAGCCAGAAGATGGTTGAATGAAAGAGGAGTGAAAACGGAAGAAATCGCCGAGTTAGTTTATTATCTGCAAAAGGATTATCATACGAACCTAAAAATGGAGGACTGTCTGCATAATGTGGAGCGTGTCATTTCGAAAAGAGAGGTGCAAAACGCGATCTTAACGGGGATTCAGCTTGACATGCTCGCAGAAAAGGGACTTCTTGAAGAGCCGTTGCAATCCATTATCGGGACGGATGAGGGTCTATATGGCGTGGACGAAATCCTAGCCTTGTCCATTGTCAATGTGTATGGTTCAATCGGTTTCACAAACTATGGCTATATTGATAAACAAAAGCCTGGTATTCTAAAAAAGCTAAATGATAAATCCTCCGGTTTCTGCCATACCTTTTTAGATGATATCGTCGGTGCCATTGCTGCTGCCGCTTCCAGCCGCCTTGCCCACCGTGCTGAAAATGTAGAATAATTTCTCCGCAACATCCATACCCTTCGCCGATGAGCCGTTTGCAAAGGGTTTATATAAAAAAGCACGCAGCTGGTGCGTGCTTTTTTATATGATTTCCCATTGATTCAGGCTATCCAAAACATAGGTTGGCTGCTTCTCGTATCCCTTCAGCAGCTCCTTAGTCGTCACTCCCGTATGAACAAGCAATGTATCGATACCCGCATTCATTCCTGCCATAATATCGGTGTCGTAGTAATCGCCAATCATGATGGTGTCTTCTTTACTTGTTCCAATGACCTTTAAGGCCTGCTCCATGATAATCGACTCTGGTTTGCCAATGAAGATTGGCTGAGTTTGTGTACTTACCGTAACCACGGCAGTTAAGGAACCATTACCAGGCATGAATCCTCTTTCCGTTGGCAGTGCAATATCAGCATTAGTAGAAATGAAGATAGCACCCTTACGGACAGCTAAACAAGCGATCGCTAATTTTTCATAGCTAATGGAGCGATCGATGCCAATTACCACATAATCAGCCTCTTCTCCTGCAAGGGAAAAGCCCTTTTCCTTTATAGCGGTTAAGAGTCCTTCCTCACCAATCGCATAAATTGAGGCATCCTGCTTTTGTTCATAAATATAATTTGCCGTTGCTAGACTAGTGGTAAACACCTGTTCTTCCTTTGCCTTTACCCCGAACCCACGCAGTTTTTCAGCCACCTGTGCCGGTGTCCGTGAAGAATTATTCGTGACAAAAAGGTAAGGCAATCCGCGGTCATTTAGTCTATTAACAAAATCTACGGCTTCCTGAATAACCTCGGTTCCTCTATACATGGTACCGTCGAGATCAATTAAATACCCTTTATAGGATTTCATTCATCCACCTCCGTTTGCTGCAGCTTCTTGAAGAAAAATTGGAGCCAGTGTGTGATTAGTTTTCTTGAATCGAATAGTGACAGCATGTATGTCCATCCGCCATTGATGACAGTGTCGTTAAATCTGCATCTAGGAACTGCTTGATAAACTCGCGCTCAGCCTGGCAAATTGCCGGAAATTCCTTCGCTAATTCAACATATGGACAATTCAGTTCCTTAAAGTGGAGCTTGCCCTCATGTTCCTCAATTTGCGGCATATAGCCTTCACGCTCTTGAATACGCTTTAAGCTCTCAAGCTTTACGGCTAATGTTTCATTCTTATGCTCAAGTTTATACTGTTCAAGAAACTGCTCTCTCTTCTTTTGGATAATCTCATTGATTAAATTCTCGTGCCCAGCTTCCTTTAATCCCTTTAAGATTTCAAGGCTAAGTTCTTTATATTTTTTCGGAAAAAAGTTCTCTCCCTGCTCGGCAAGCTCGTATACCTTAGAAGGCCTGCCCATTGTCTGCTTTTTAACATTAGAACGAATGAGCTTGTCTCGCTCTAATGTCTGTACATGCCTTCTCACAGCCATCTCTGTTATGCCTAATTCATTGGACAGCTCCATGATTGTTAAGCTGCCGTATTGCTTTAAAAGGGCCAATATTTGTTCCTTTGTATTCCGCGTATTAATTAACATTTCCTCCACCATCCTTGTAAGAAAAGCATTTAAGCGTTCTGTACCTGGAAAAATAGCTTCAACTCGGAGTCCTTTCCCATTAAAGTTGCGGAATTACAGACCTCCCGCTTGCTACACTCAGCTTATTTTGCCGTTGGTTTAAAGGCTGTAACCGGTCCAAGCTCATTTATCATGTATTCTCGTACCTTTGGCGCAAATTGTTTTAACTGGATTAATTCCTGCTGGAAGCCCTCTAGAAGTTCTGCATGCTGAATTTGAGTATATTGCTGCTGAAGATTTTTTCTGAAAGCAATTACCTTTTTATAGCTTTCAGACATTTCCTTTGTAATGACCCTTTCATCCTCTAAAATATCAATAATATCATCATAGCTGCCTGGGTCACGCATAATAAAGCCGTCGATTAGGCCATTGCCAACATCAAGGATCGACTCAAGTATCATATGTAGAATTCTTTCCAAGGCCGCTTTTTCCATTTCCGTTTCCCATGTACTATTTTCCTCGAACAAGTCAATCCGGTCTTCAAGGTAATGGAGTGTTTCTTCAATTTTTTCTCTATCGACAAAATACATCTTTATCATCCTTCCCTCATCGTTCTTCCAGTCCATTTGATTTTTGTTGCTCTATAATATTTGCTTATGTATGAGTGTGCCGTTTTTATGAATGTGAAGCGAGCAACTGATGGGTGAAATCGGTTGGCCGCGCAAAATAATAGCCCTGGGCATAGTCCACCTCATGTCTGGATAAGACACTGATTTCTTCCCCTTTTTCAATACCTTCAGCAACCACTCTAGAACCTACTTCTCTAGCGACAAGCAGAATTCCTCTTAGCATTGATTCATTTACAGAGCTTTCATGAATATTTTGAATTAACGCTCTGTCAATCTTAATAATTTCCGGCAGAATTTCGCCAATGGAGTAAAGATTAGAATAGCCGGCGCCGGTATCATCTAAGGCAAAGCGGAAGCCGAGCGTTCGCAGCTTTTTAATATTATCGATTAATCCCTTTTTCTCATCCACTGAATCTTGCTCCGTCATCTCAATAATAATCTGACGTGGATTAACGGTGCTGAAGTTGGCTAATTGAGTTTGCAAATCTTGAACAAAGCGCTTATTTCCAAGTGTCAGTGGTGTAAAATTAACAAAAATCTCTTGATGACAGCCTGTTTCCTTCATTTTTTCGAAGATTCTCTCAAGGACAATCATTTCTAAATCATACAAATTTCCTGTCTGTCTTGCAACGGAGAATAAACGTAACGGCATTTCAAGATTAGTCCCTTCAGGACCTCTAGTCAGCATCTCCCATGCATGAATTTCCTTTGTCATCATATCCATGATTGGCTGAGCAAACATCCGAATCTCTTTTTTCTGAATGATTTTTTTCATCTTATAACGCATCTCAAGGTATTCACTTTTGACCCTTTTTTCAGCCATCGTTAAGGCCTGCTTACGCCCTGAGTAAATCGCATCCTGAACAGATGTGTAGCTTTTATCAATAAACATAAAACCTTTATCAACAATTAACTGATCATATATTGGATTAGAAGATAGCGAATGCTTCATGTCCATGTATAATTTATTCATTAAGGCTTCTACATCAAATACTCTCTGCTCGATATCATCTTCTACTTGAAAATAGACTGTAAACCCATCTCCATAATGATAATCAATCAGGATTATGCTATCTGTTCTCTGTTCCTGTTCGGTTACTTCACGAAATGTTTTTTTCAACGTTTGAATGGCCATTTCCATTTCACTTTCACCAAACCACTGCGATATATCCTGAAGATTTCTGATATGATAGACAATGACAGCCACTTCGTGCCCTTTCTTAAATGCCTGTGAAACCCCTTCTACAATCGGATCTCTTATGATAAAACGTGGTGGGAAAAATCTGATATTTCGTAACGGAAGAATGACTTTCCACCAATCAATCCATTTTCTGTATTTCCTATCGAGTCTCATCGAATATTCCTTCCTCTCAGAAGCATAGAAAACCAATCTATCTTTGAAAATCAAATTCGCCCGTCGAATTTGCGTCCGGATTACCTGAGCTCGCTCGGGTAAACTACCTTTTAAAAATCGCAAGACTCGCCGGAGGCTTAACTTCATTCAGCAGGGGTTTGAACCCCCTCTGAATCGAAGTACTATTTGCATTCATCCCCAACTTGTAGAAGTCGAGGACTACTGATGAATGAAGTTAACGTAATCTGTCATTGTAAACGGTTTAACAAGTTCGATTACTCACAAGCTTGATAAGCCAAGTGACTTTATTGCCGCTAGTTGGAGAAATTCAAAGCCCGGTTCCGTCATATTAATATACTTATGTATATTGTACCATAATTTTCACCAAATCTATTTATGAAATATTTTTTTGACAGTCTCAACCATTAGTGTATAACACTCGTTTCTGCTAATATAGGGATAACAATATTTTATTGTGAAATATTTGTAACGAATGTGAATAAAGGGGAGAGAATGATGGCAGAGCGCTTTTTCTTATATGATGATACGGAGAACACGAAAACAAGGTTTGTTAGCTTTATGGGGGAGAATCATCGCTTTGATTTAGCGATCACGTATTCAGACCGTTATTACGGAAAAATATTAGTGCTCGATATTCAAGGCGGCAACTTTGCGATTATCGGGCAAGACGACCTTGAGGAAGAAGGTTATATAGAGCATGTATTCCGCTTAGATGAAGAGGCTGCAGCAGAACTCACTAGCTTTCTGGCTGAAATCGTCTAATTGAATGGAGAATCGCTCATATTTTCCCTCCGTTAGCGAATACTGAAGCAGAGGTGATGATATTGGGCGATAAAGAAATTAAAAAATATAGTAATTTTTCTAATGTGGAAGCGATGGAAGAATATATCGTCCCTGAGGAATTTCCCGAAGGGCCTGTCGGTTCACCAATTGGCAAAAATACACCGGTTGAAAATAAAAGCACCCCATGGCAGGAAGGACAACGCCCTTACAGTGCTTTTAACTATGAGAATAAATCGCTACACGAGCATCTGCCCCGGCAGATGGAAGGGGCTCACCCACCGCATGATGAATAAAATAAAGGTGTCAGGCACCGCAGATCGACAAATACTAGCAGTTTGTCTTTTTGCGGTGCCTGACACCTTATTTTTTTACTTTTTTGACGATAAAGTAGGCACAGCCAAAGTTGCAGAATTCATATAGGTATTCTGAAGCCGTGCTGATTTTCGTATCAAATGAGGCCTTTTGATTTTGGTCGTCAAAAAAGCCCTTTAAACGGAGCTGCCCGTACCCCCAGTCTCCGACAATATAATCATATTTTGTTAAAATATCGCTAAATCGGCTGCGAAAAGCCTCCTCGTTGAAGCCATCACCTCTTTCCTCAACGATTTCGTAACAGGTATTTTCAATGCAAACCATTCTTTTCACCCCTCGAAAGTGTCTCTCCAAAAATGGGGGCTTTTCAGCCAACCGTAATGTAGACACAGTATTTTATCTATACGCTTCCCATGACATTCCAAGAACCTCGATGTTTGCCGAACGTCCTCTATTGTCGCCGTGCTTGGAATGATTGCTATAAGAAGATTTAGCCATAAATTCTAAAAAAGTGCAAGCTAGTAGCAGAATCGCCAACAATTGCTATGAGAAAAAAGAGTCACATCGGTCACTATATACTTAAGGAGCATTCCTGTTAGAAGAATTTTCGGGGACTTGAACAAAAAAGAGCCCTCTTGGTATGATACGGGGTGTCAAATCGTGTGGCGAAATGACCCCTAACTTAGTTAACCAAGGAGGACTCCAAAGTGGATTTTAACGAAAATCAGAAAATAAATCAAGTCACCGAGAATACACTCGTAGTCGGAATTGACATTGCCAAGCGAAAACATTTTGCTTGCTTTGTAGATGACCGTGGTCGGGTGCTCCAAAAATCTTTCCCAGTATTACAGTCTAGTGATGGCTTCCAGTGGTTTTATCAACGTATTTTGACTGCAATGAAAGAATACGAAAAAACGGAGGTCATTGTTGGGATTGAACCAACAGGCCATTACTGGCTAAATTTAGCCTATTTCCTTGAAGAACGGGGTATTCCCCTGGTCATGACCAACCCTTTGCACGTTAAAAAGTCAAAGGAATTGGATGACAATTTACCAACAAAACATGACCGTAAAGATGCGCTAGTAATCGCTCGTCTTATTAAAGATGGACGCTTCAGTTATCCACGTATCTTGAAAGACATGGAGGCTGAACTTCGTGTTGGATCAACGTTTAGAGGGAAATTGACAGAGGAACTTAGTGCTGTCAAAAACATGATTATACGCTGGTTAGATCGCTATTTTCCTGAGTTTACTCAGGTCTTTCCGTCATTTGGAAAGATGGCAATGGCTGTACTAGAATGTACCCCATTTCCGAGTGATCTCCATCAGAAACAAGCTGATGAGGTTTTATCCCTTTATCGAAAGATCGAGGGGCTCAAATCTCCCCAACGACCAAAAGCAGTGCGCCTCATTGAAGTCGCTGCTTATTCCATTGGAGTAACAGAAGGACGTGAGATGGCCCGTATTGAAATCGCCACGCTCGTTCGCCGTTACCATCAGCTGGAACAAGATATCGAGAGGATTACGGGGCACTTAGTTGAGCTTGTAAAAACTTCTGTAGAGTACGAGTGGCTATCAACGGTACCAGGACTAGGAGATACAACGATAGTTGATTTATTAGCTGAAATCGGAAGCTTTTCATACTATGAAGACCCACGCCAACTAATCAAACTCGCGGGGTTGACATTACGAGAGAGTTCTTCCGGACAGCACAAAGGGCAAAAGCGCATCTCCAAACGTGGCAGAAGAAAGCTGCGTGCCCTCCTATTTAGAGTCATGATGCCGATGATTCGCTATAATGAAGCTTTTAGAAAACTGCACGAATATTATACAAATCGTCAGGTTAATCCATTACGTAAGAAGCAGTCCATCGTGGTTCTATGCGGAAAACTATTAAAAGTGTTACATGGAATCAGCACGAAGCACAAAGCATTTGATGCGCAGCGAATGATGAAGGATATTCCGAGTCTCGCAGAGACTATATAGATTTCTACATCCCCTTTACAGACCTAGACAACAGGATGACACGGAGAAGCTGGCATTATATTCACCATTCGACCTAGAGTCCCTAAAGGAGCTTCGCTAGCCTCTGCCTTATGACTAGACCGAACGAAGGAATGTAGGCACACAGATGCCCAGAGATATGGGAGGGTACGTCATCATAAGTTACGCAGAGATCCATTGTGCATCACATAATTCTCTGACACTACTTACCACAATTATCCAGTAGTGACCGCGTAGCGTACCCATATGATGGAATAGTTTCACATAATATAAAAATATTGTTAGGAAGCGTGTCGAAAAATTTTTTTTTGACACTCCACCAACGGGTCAAACCGTTGATAAATCAACATTTATAGAGGGAGGTGAGTAGCAAAAATGAAGAATACATGGCTGATAATGGGACTGTGCAGTCTCACTCTCATAGCAGGCTGTCAGAAGGATAGCGCACGAGAGGATATCTACAAGGATAGCGGCAACACGATTAACGTCAATGATGACCGGCGTGAATTATATAAGGAGCATCAAAACGGGAATAAAAGTGAAAACTTCGGCTACGTACGGCATCAAAAAAGTCCTGTAATAGGGACAAACCATTCAGATAACCATTATACAGCGCTTGACCGCGAAAAGGTCGCCGATACGATTTCTAAATATTGTACGGACCTTCCCAATGTCCAGGATGCCGCGACACTTGTGACAGATGAAGAGGTTCTCATTATATATGCTACCGATACAAAGAATCGGAATCTGACTGCAGATCAGGTTAAGAAAACCGGTATGTCTGTTGTACCTCGCTGGTACCGTGTCTATGTCAGCGATAATTTTAACCTTAGAGAAACGATGGAAAGCTATTCCTACCTTGATTCCAACAGCCGAAATGCCGAAACAGGCATTGATAAGCTGATTCGAGATATGCTAAAAACACCTCAAGGTCAGCCGGTTTATGATGAGGAAAATGCTAATGGAGACATGATTCATATCCAAAACCGCTCAAACCATGTTGAAAAAGAGTGATGCTGATGCGAATATAAAAAGAGTTCAGCCTGATGCCAAGCTGAGCTCTTTTTGATTCTAAGCATTTTTTAACTCCTGGTCTCCTAATGAATGCTTTTGTTTGGCTGCTTCATTTACCTGCTCATCTGCATGGTAGGAGGAGCGGACAAGTGGACCGGATTCACAGTGGCTGAAGCCCTTTTGCATCGCGATCTCCTTTAACTCCTTGAACTCATCAGGATGGTAGTACTTTTCTACCGCTAAATGCTTTTTCGTCGGCTGTAAATACTGACCAATGGTCATAATATCAACCTGGTTGGCACGCAGGTCATCCATTGTGGCTAGTATCTCTTCTTTCGTTTCGCCGAGACCGACCATAAGGCTAGATTTCGTCGGAATTTCCGGCTGAAGCTCCTTCGCACGGCGTAAAAATTCCAACGAACGTTCATACTTTGCCCTTGCCCTTACACTTGGAGACAGCCTTTCAACCGTTTCGATATTATGATTTAATATATCCGGCTTCGCATCCATTAATGTTTTCAGATTCTCATACACCCCACCCATATCCGAGGGCAATACCTCAATCGAGGTTAGCGGGTTTTTTCTTCTGATAGCCCGAACGGTTTCCGCAAAGACAGCAGCACCACCATCCTTTAAATCATCCCGTGCAACGGCAGTTACAACGACATGCTTTAAATTCATGATTTGGACTGAATCTGCTACCCTTTCCGGTTCCTTCCAATCCAATTCGGACGGAAGTCCAGTCTTAACCGCACAGAAACGGCAGGCTCTTGTACAGGTATCACCAAGAATCATAAAAGTAGCGGTTCTTCTTTGCGCCCAGCATTCATGAATATTAGGGCATCGCGCTTCTTCACATACCGTATGTAGATCATTTTCGCGCATCATTTTTTTCAGGTTTGTGTAATGTTCATTTGTATTGAGTTTTATTTTTAACCATTCTGGTTTACGTTGTAGGTCTTTTTTATTGGACATATCCTCACTCCACTCTATTTCAGAATAATATTCCATACAGAAATTCTATCATTCCCACTTTAACATATAAAAAGATTGAACAACAAGAAATCGAAACCACAGCATGTATTTCCAAAAATTTATATTTATGAAATCCTTTTCTCCTCACAAACTAATGAGGAAGAGAAAAGTGCAGGCTTCCCGGTTACCATTGTCTAAGATGTTGAGGGGCTGAAAAAACGAATGATAAAGTTATCTTTTAAAAATGAAGGGAGGATTTGTATGCGGCAGGCTTTACTTTGTTCGCTTTGTTTCATACTGCTTGTTGTACATGAACCTGTCATGGCAAAGGCAGAAAATAAACAAACCGATCACTTTGCTGGGAGAATGGAGCTATATCAAAAAATCGAATCCGTAACAAATATTCCCTGGTATTATTTAGCTGCTGTTGACCAGTATGAACGAAATATCCGCCAATCCCGAAAGGATTTACCAAAAGCAGAGGGTTTAACAGGTATTTATTTTCCAGCGGAGGAATGGGTCGGACTCACAAATCCAAATCGATCAGATGAAAACCCGCTTACGATTCAATTTTTTGAAGGGATTGGTTCTGATGGTGACGGAGATAATAAAGCATCCCTTAAAAGTGATGCAGATGTTCTTTATTCCTTTGCCCGCCATATTTTAGATTATGGTACTGATCACGATAATATAAAGCTGGCTTTATGGAACTATTATAAGCGTGACAAAACGGTCAGTATTATTATGGGAAAAGCCAAGATTTACAGGCATTTTGGACATTTGAATTTAGAGAATCACGCATTTCCTGTTCCGCTTCGCAGTAACCACAGCTACAAAAACACGTGGGGAGATGCACGGGGCTGGGGCGGCAGACGGATTCATGAAGGGACTGATATTTTTGCTAGCTACGGGGTTCCGGTTCGTGCGACATCGTATGGAATTGTCGAGATGAAGGGCTGGAATAAATACGGCGGCTGGCGGGTCGGGATTCGCGACATTAATAATAATTACCACTATTTTGCACATTTAAATGGATTTGCCAAGGATCTACATATCGGGCAAGTGGTTGAACCAGGTCAGATGATTGGCAGTGTTGGCAGCTCCGGTTATGGTCCTCCAGGTACATCTGGCAAATTCCCGCCTCATTTGCATTATGGAATGTATAAGGACAATGGAAGAACAGAATGGTCCTTTGATCCGTATCCGCATTTACGGCTGTGGGAACGACAGGAAAGACTACGAGCGAAATAGACAAGAAAACTAGGGTGTCAGGCACCGCAAAAAGACAAAATCAATCATTTGTCCAACTGCTGTGCCTGACACCCTTATTTTATTCCTTTGGCAGTTGTATGGCTGGAGTGCTGTTTCCATTGCCGTTATAGAATTGTGGTACGTCGCCTCTGAAGACACCCATTCCAATTGGAATATTACGTTTCACAACCGTAATATCGGAGGAAAAAGGAACGATAATTTCAATATTGACCTGCACTTCAATAAATATTTCAATGATGCCACCATTGATGCCGAATTCCTCTATTTTCGTTTTGACATCTGATTGCACATCTCCGATTGCATAAAATTCTACCGGTATATCTGGACCAAGATTACCAAGCAAGGCATTATCGGTTGCCCGCCCTAATGGAATGGAGAAATTGATTCCTTTTGCTTCCTCGTGCTTTTTCTTTTCAATTTCAACATCTGTAAGAGAACGGAGAACATCCGTATTCCCTTCCTCTGCTTCTTTAATATTTTCATGAATGAGACTTACAATCTCGGTCTGTTTACGAATGATCTTTTCTGTATCTAATTGAATATTATTGGAACCATCCGTGTTAGGAATAGTCCGAAAAAGGTCCTCTGATTCAGCTGCATTAAATTGCTTATCAACCGCATTGTTGATGACTAATGTAGCGATATTTCTTGATTCCGACTTCGCATAGCTCATCAAGGTCGGCTCTAATTCCTTTTCAATTACCCATAAACAGATTAGGGTTGAACATATAAAAAAGACTAAGGTCACTAAGAGTACATATCGTAACGGCAGCGGTCCTCTTTTGTGTTTCATTCTGCGAAAAAGCTTCGCCAAGACCATTCCCCCCTCTACATGATATGTATGCAAAAAAAGGGGGACTAACGCTAAAATTTTCTCATGAAAGCAATAAAATTATTTACCTGCCGTTATACGTTGTATCACATTCTGTTACAACAAGTGAAAGCTCCTCTGCTAGGTTGATTTCATAGGGTTCAACTGGAAAGCCACCGGTTTCAATGATTCTAACAACCGGACGGTCATTCAGCGATTTATTTTGTTTCACGACGACGCCCTTCCTACCGTCATTAAGGGAAACGGTTATGCCGACTGGATAGATGGCAACTGAATTTTGAAATGCTTTCACTATTTTAGGATGGAAATGACGCTCAGAGCCTGCGTACAGCATTTCCAAGCCTTCATGCGGTAGCATCGCCTCCCGGTAGACCCGATGTGAGGTCACCGCATCAAAAACGTCGGCAACCGCTACTATTTTGGCGTAATCATGGATATCATTGCCCCGAAGTCCTCTAGGATAGCCTGAGCCATCCAGCCGTTCATGGTGTTGAAAGGCGCAGTGGGAGACAAGCAGCGGTACGGTATGAGTGTTCCGTAATAATTCGAATCCAGCGGTAGAATGCTGCTTCACAACGGCATATTCTTCATCGTTCAGCTTTCCAGGCTTCATCAAGATTTCTTTTGGTACCGAGACTTTGCCAATATCGTGCATTAAAGCACCAAGTCCGATGGCTTCTAATTTATCTGAGGGAAGCTTGAGCTCCATGCCGACGGCCAATGAATACAGAGTTACATTCAAGGAGTGAGTAAAAATATAGGTATCATGGACACAAACATCTGACAAGATCGACATCAATTTAGGCTTTTCATTTAACTCGCTCATAATATGCTTGATGACCGCTTTGTATTCCTTTATGGATTTTTCCAGAATGAAGGATTTTGATTCAAGCGGCTCGGTATAAATCTTATGAAAGGTTGTCGCAATGGTGGTCAGCGCTTCTCGTTTTAAAGGATCTGAGATTGGGTCATGGATGACAAGATCCTCTGTCTGGCGATCCTCGATATAGATAAAGGTAATTCCAAGCTCCAAAAGCCTTTTTAACATACGTCCCTCTAGAGCAACACCTTTATTAATTAATATTCTGCCTTGTTCATTGTATATGGCTTTGCCAAGCTTTGTATTTGCCTCTACAGATGATGTCTTTACTAATCTCATACATATGCTCCTACAGGTTCATATTTTCTTACCAGCTAATGATGTAAAAATACACATACCTCCAAGATACCCTTCGTTTTTCTATCGTATCAAGCTACAATAGTCCTTATTTTATTGCGACTTTTCGAACGTTAAAAAAAGGGCAGTCGTGATGACTCCCCTCCTTTTAGATCATTTTCAGCATGGCGTCTTTTCCAATCATGCCTTTATGAATCCCCATTGCCTCTGCTTCAAGGGTGACCGATTCAAGCGGTGCTTCTAGAAGCTGGTCAATCGTTTTGACTCCTACAGCTCTACCGGCAATCACCTTTCTGTCCTTTAATTTCGCATTCAGCAATCCGACATCAAGGGCGCCGCACATGATATATCCTTTATCACTTGTGACAACAAGTAAATTCGTTTTGGGTAAAGAAACAGAGATACTTAAAAAGGTATGTCCACTAATTTCAATTGGTGAAACATCGATCATTTATACATGCTCCTTTCCTTTTCCTATTACACAATATGTCGGAAAGGCATTATGCGTGTATTATTTTACAATTTGTTTTTCCGTTTCACCCAATCTCCACTCTAGTAGGTGACGAAGGAATTCTGGTAGGAAATATTGCTTTTTCTTGGCACGAAAAATGGATGGGAAAAAGCGGCCAAAGGTGAACATATCCGGAATGGCCAGCTTATAGATTTTCTCACTCTCAATCGGTTTCCCATGGATATAAAAATGAAGATAATCTGCCTCAACTTTTACATCGATACCGCTGTAGAGGATTTCCCCCATAATTTTTCCGCGAAACCCGAGACCAAATATCTGCAGATTTTTCCATTTTTCATCACGCGTCTGCACGAGTACTTCCTTTAGTTCTGCACCAGTTAGCTCGACAACAGCTGGATTAATTGGATGCGGACAGAGCTTCAGCAAATCATACCTCGTGACAGTGCCACCTGCTAAGTGATTCAATATGAGACCTTCATTCATAAAGGCACAATCTGCCTCGCACCAGTCATGGATCGCTTTACAAAGCAGCTGGGCAAGCTCATCCTTAGATTTCTCCTCACAATCGTGAGAAACGACTGAAGCTGAGAGAATATCCTTGCCCCATTTATATAAATGATTGATTTGCTCCTCTTCAGCCTCAAAGGAAGGCAAATCATTCGTATCATATAACCAAGCCTTTTTCTCGACCAAGGTGCCTGATGCGGGATCGACCACCAAGCGAATATGACCCACATACATTCCCCATTTGCCGCCACAGGTTAGTAAGCTGGTATCGACCATTTTCCCTTCATGAAGAATATGATGAGTATGTCCACCAATGACAACATCAATCTCTGGAAATTCCTGTCCAATCCGTTCATCATCCGTAATCCCTAAGTGGGAAAGCAGAATGATGATATCTGACTTTTCTTTTAACCGTGTGACCTGCTGTTTAAGCGCTTCAATGGGATCTGCTGTCTGCCAGCCTAAAAGCTGATAAAGATGGGCATAATTGGCTGTCAGTCCTGTAAGACCCATTTTGACCCCTTTTTTCGTTTCATAAATAGTATGCTCCTTAAGCCAACCAGGTGAATGGCCATCCTGATAGAATAAATTAGCCAATAATACATCAAACTGGCGTTGATCATATAAATGATCTAGCTCATCAAATGGAAAGGTGATTCCTTCATTATTTCCAATGGTGACCGCGTGATAGCCTGCTTCATTTAAAAGCTGCACATTGCCCTGTCCTTGGGTCGCTTCTGTTAAAGGATGTGAACGGTCGGCGTGGTCGCCAATATCAAATAGAAAGAATTCTTCTCCTGCATCCTGATGCCATTTTCTGCGCTCAGCTAAAAAATGGTTTATCCGAGGCCATTTCTCGAAATGGCTATGTAAATCATTCGTATGATAAATATGGATTACTTCCAAATTCAATCACCTTTCCTTCCCCATCTAAGTGATTGGATAATGCTTTCTTTTCTACATCTTAGCACAAAAGACCTAAAAACTCCTTTAATCAAATTCGCCCGTCGAATTTGCGTCCGGATTTACCTGAGCTCGCTCGGGTAAACTACCTTTAAAAAATCCGTGACATCCGCCGGAGGCTTAACTTCATTCAGCCGGGGTTTGAACCCCACTTGTAGAAGTGGAAGACTTCTGTACCTATCGTATGCTTTCGGTACAAAAAGCATTTGCTGAATGAAGTTAAAGTCCGCTGAGGATGAGACGAATGCCAACTATTATTAAGATGATTCTTAATAGTGTCACAATTGTTTTTCCTGGAAGCTTTTGATTTAAGAGTGCACCAGCTTTTCCCCCAAACCAGGCACCAGGTATAAGCGCAAGTGCATACAGCCAATTGATATTTCCCATCACGATATGAGCAATGGAGCTGGTAATGGAGGTTAAAAATAATAAGAGCATCGAGGTCGCAACCGCTATATGGGGCGGGAAAAAGAATAAAAGAATCATCGCTGGGACCATTAATGATCCGCCTCCAATACCGAGTAGCCCGCCCAAGAAACCAACAAGAACAGATATCGCAATACCAACACTCGGTCGAAAGCCGTAGGATTGCTCATTACCTGCAGAATCGATATAGGTCCGCCAAATTCCCTTTTCCGGTTTTCGCTTTAACGGCTTTAATTTGTCCTTGTACATGAGAACAAACGAGATGAATATCATAAAAAAGCCGAACCAAATCGAAAACGTATCCACATCTAGCTGTTTATTAACCCAAGCTCCAAAGATTCCCGCAGGGCCGCTACCAATAAAAAAGATCAGTCCGCTTTTATAATCGACACGTTTCTGCTTGTAATAAGCAATCGTCGAGGATAAGCCGGTAAAAATAATCACCAAAAGTGAGGTACCTGCCGCAACCTGCGGTGACACCTCTCCAATCAATGTGGTTGACGCTCCTAAAAATAATAAGGCAGGTACAATAATAATTCCCCCACCTAGACCAACGAGACTTCCAATTGTCCCTGCTAAAAACCCGAGTATGACAAGAATGACAAACTCCATCTATTCACCTTCTATTTTCGGCAGCCTCGAAAGGTTCCTGCCTCCTAGTTTACGATATAAGAATAGCTAATTAGAAGGTAAATGTAAATGTAGCCAGCAGTATGTTATGGAAGAGACCTATCGATAAAACCATAAATAGTTCCACATTAAAAAGCCGCCTGCCCTGTTTGGCAAGCGGTTTTGACATGATATTATCCGATAGAACCTTCCATTTCGAATTTGATGAGGCGGTTCATTTCAACGGCATATTCCATTGGTAGTTCTTTCGTAAATGGTTCAATGAAGCCCATAACGATCATTTCAGTTGCTTCCTGCTCAGAAACACCACGGCTCATGAGGTAGAATAATTGCTCCTCTGATACCTTTGATACCTTCGCTTCATGCTCAAGTGAAATATTATCATTTAGGATTTCGTTATATGGAATCGTATCTGATGTTGATTGATTATCCATAATTAACGTATCACATTCGATGTTTGCACGGGCACCTTCTGCTTTACGGCCGAAGTGAACCTGACCGCGGTACGTTACTTTACCGCCGTGCTTAGAAATCGATTTAGATACGATGGTTGAGGATGTATTTGGTGCTAAATGAATCATCTTCGCACCGGCATCCTGGTGCTGTCCTTTACCGGCAATCGCGATAGAAAGCGTTAGACCACGTGCACCTTCACCTTTTAGGATAACAGCCGGATACTTCATCGTTAATTTAGAACCGATATTTCCGTCAATCCATTCCATTGTCGCGTTCGCTTCACAAACCGCACGCTTTGTTACTAGGTTGAACACGTTGTTCGCCCAGTTTTGGATGGTTGTATAACGGCAATAAGCGTCTTTCTTAATAATGATTTCAACAACCGCACTGTGTAGGGAATTCGTTGTGTAGACAGGTGCTGTACAGCCTTCTACATAATGCACGGAAGCACCTTCGTCAACAATAATTAACGTACGCTCAAATTGACCCATGTTCTCTGAGTTAATTCGGAAATACGCCTGTAATGGGGTTTCGACTTTTACACCCTTTGGAACATAGATGAAGGAGCCACCAGACCATACTGCCGAGTTAAGCGCTGCGAACTTATTGTCTGTCGGCGGAATGACCTTCGCCCAGTGCTCACGGAAAATATCTTCATTTTCGCGTAAAGCAGAATCCGTATCCTTAAATACGATCCCCTGCGCTTCCAGGTCTTCCTTCATATTATGATAAACAACCTCTGATTCATACTGAGCAGAAACCCCTGCTAAATACTTCTGCTCTGCTTCCGGAATTCCCAGCTTATCAAACGTCTGCTTGATTTCATCTGGAACTTCATCCCAGGATTTCTCTGATTTCTCAGATGGCTTTACGTAGTACGTAATTTCATCAAAGTTTAATGAATTTAAATCTCCACCCCATTGCGGCATTGGCTTGCTGTAGAAAAGATCTAATGATTTCAAACGGAAATCAAGCATCCACTGAGGCTCGTTTTTCATTTTTGAAATTTCTTCCACAATTTCCTTTGTTAAACCGCGCTTTGATCGGAAAATGGAGACGTCTTTATCATGAAAGCCATATTTGTAATCACCAATTTCAGGTGCTTTTTTTGCCATCACCTTAGTCCTCCTTTATAAGGGAAGCTATGCAGCTTCCACTTATTTTTTAACCTCATCTATCCTTCATTGGATAGATGCTTATTTATCTTCTTCATGAAGAGCCTTCTCCATGGCTTTCCACGCTAGTGTTGCACATTTGATACGAGCAGGAAACTTACACACTCCCTGCAGGGCTTCAATATCGCCGAGATCATCGTCATCATCAACGTCCACATCTTTTCCCTGTACCATATCTGAAAAGGTATGGGCAAGCTTTAACGCTTCCTCAACCGGTCTGCCTTTAATGGCGTCCGTCATCATGGATGCAGATGACATCGAGATGGAACAGCCTTCCCCTTCGAACTTTGCGTCCACTACAATGTCATTCTCAACCTTCATCGTCAGCTGAATCCGGTCCCCACAGGTCGGATTATTCATATTAATCGTCAAGCTTTCATCTTCAATGACGCCTCTGTTACGAGGGTTCTTATAATGATCCATTATTACTTGTCTATAGAGGGTATCTAAATTATTAGAAGACATCGCTAAAATACTCCTTTGTTTTCACGAGTCCTTCCACAAGTCGATCGATATCCTCCTCTGAATTATACAGATAAAAGCTAGCCCGGGCAGTTGCTGATACATCTAGCCATTTCATTAACGGCTGTGCACAGTGGTGACCTGCTCTGACAGCAATTCCTTCTGCATCAAGGACCGTTGCAACATCATGTGGATGAACATCGGAAAGATTAAATGTCACAACCCCAGCCCGTTTCTCTGCTTCTTTCGGACCGTAGATTGAAATTCCTTCAATCGCGGACATTTTTTCAAGCGTATAAGCGGCAAGCTTATGTTCATGCTCGAGAATATTGTCCAACCCAATCTCCTCTAGAAAATCAATAGCGGCTCCTAAGCCAATCGCTCCGGCAATAATCGGTGTACCGCCTTCAAACCTCCACGGAAGCTCCTTCCAGGTAGATTCGTAAAGTCCTACAAAATCAATCATTTCACCGCCAAATTCAATTGGCTCCATATTTTCCAACAGCTTCTTTTTACCATAAAGGGCACCAATACCAGTCGGTCCACACATTTTATGTCCTGAGAAGCCAAGGAAATCTACGTCTAAATCCTGTACATCTAGCTTTACATGCGGTGCACCCTGTGCTCCGTCCACTACGATAACAGCCCCATTGTCATGAGCAATTTTGGCGATTTCCTTAATTGGATTCATCGTACCAAGGACATTTGAAACCATTGTAATCGCAACAAGCTTCGTATTGGATGTAATCGTCGCTCTTACATCATCCAACGATAATGTACCATCTTCCTGAAGTGGGAAATACTTTAAGGTTGCTCCGGTATCCTTCGCCACCTGCTGCCATGGAATCAGGTTGCTATGATGCTCCATATACGTGATGACAATCTCGTCGCCTTCTTTAAGGTTGGCCTTTCCATAGCTGGAAGCAACCAGGTTCAAAGCTGTCGTTGTTCCTCTTGTAAAAATTATTTCTTCAATCGATTTCGCATTGATAAATTTTCTGACCTTTTCACGGGCCCCTTCATATGCATCAGTTGCTCTTGTTCCAAGTGTATGAACACCACGGTGAACATTCGAGTTATCCTGACGATAGTAGTTTGTAATCGCATCAATGACCTGAATCGGCTTCTGTGAAGTCGCTGCACTATCAAGATAGACTAATGGATGCCCATTTACCTCTTGATTTAAAATAGGAAATAATTGCTTAATCTCTTTGATATTCATTACTGAACTTTCCTTTCAATGACTTCAACGAGTTGTTTTTTAACCCCTTCGATTGGCAATTGATCGACAACAGGTGCCAGGAATCCATGAATAACAAGACGCTCCGCTTCCTTCTGTGAGATTCCGCGGCTCATTAAATAGTAAAGCTGTGTTGGATCCACTCGGCCTACTGATGCAGCATGTCCTGCCATTACATCATCTTCATCAATAAGAAGGATTGGGTTTGCATCCCCACGGGCTTTTTCACTTAGCATCAGAATACGGGATTCCTGCTCAGCATTTGATTTCGATGCACCGTGCTCAATTTTCCCAATTCCATTAAAAATGGTTGTCGCACTTTCCTTCAAGACACCGCGTTTAAGGATGTTTGCTTCTGTATTACGACCATAATGGACAATCTTTGTCGTAAAGTTTTGAATCTGCTCACCACGGCCGACAACCACTGATTTCGTGTCGCCGCTTGAACCGTCACCAATAAGATTGGTTGTATTTTCAGAGATGGTATTTCCATCATTCATTAAACCAAGTGACCAGCCGATGCGCGCATCCTTCGCAGCAACTCCACGGCGGTTTACATAGGTTGTAACGCCTTTTGCAAGATTATCAACTGCTCCATATTGAACATGTGCATTCTGGTTCGCAACGACTTCCGTTACAATGTTAAACACACTATCCGTTGCTTCCACAGTCGAGATATAGTTTTCAACGTACGTAGCAGAGCTATTATCCTCAGCAACGATTAACACATGATTAAATACATTTGCCTCAGCATCATCATGTAAAAAGACAGCCTGCACAGGGTCTTTCAGTTCCACATTTTTCGGAACATATAAGAAAGTTCCGCCGTTTAACAAAGCCGCATGCAACGCAGTTAGCTTATGCTCATCAACCTTTACAGCATCCTTCATAAAATATTTTTGCAGAAGTTCGCCATGCTCACGGGCTGCAGTAAAGATGTCAGTGAATATGACCCCATTTTCCTGCAGTTCCTTTGAAAGTGATAAAAGTGTTGGGCGGTTATTCCGTTGAATGTACAAGGTTTGATCCTGTTCATTTACATTAATTAAAGATTTTACACTTTCAGGTAGTTCCTCGAAGGAAGTAAAATCTTCACTTTTTATTATATGTTTTTCGAACTGTGTAAAGTTCCATTTGTCAATTTTAGTTTTGTCCGGCTTCGGCATGGGAAGACTTTCAGCCTGTTTAAGAGCACTCACACGAAGCTCTGTTAACCAGCCTGGCTCACCCATTTCCTTTGAAAAAGAGCTGATGTACTCTTTTTCAAAAGTTTTTTTCATTTCTGTTGTCATGATCTAATCCTCCTAACTTACGCTTCTTGACCGACTGTTTCGTCTTCGATTCCGAGCTCTTGTTTAATCCAGTCATACCCTTCTGCTTCTAATTGCTCTGCAAGCTCAGGACCGCCTGATTTCACAATACGTCCCTGCATCATGACATGCACATAGTCAGGAGTGATATAGTCTAACAGACGCTGATAGTGAGTAATCATTAAACAG
This sequence comes from Bacillus tuaregi, assembly GCF_900104575.1. Taxonomy (NCBI): domain Bacteria; kingdom Bacillati; phylum Bacillota; class Bacilli; order Caryophanales; family Bacillaceae; genus Bacillus; species Bacillus tuaregi. The sequence goes on along the minus strand of NZ_LT629731.1, from coordinate 806,984 downwards.
CCAAAATCCTCACTGCGCATTTCATTGATTCCTTTAGAAACAACCTTTAATGCATCAATATCAAGTCCTGAGTCAATTTCATCCAGGATGGCAATTTTCGGCTGAAGCATCATTAATTGAAGGATTTCATTACGCTTCTTTTCACCGCCTGAGAAGCCTTCATTTAAATAGCGCTGTGCCATATTGGGATCCATATCAAGGAATTCCATTTTTTTGTCCATTGAACGAATAAATTTCATTAAGGAAATCTCGTTGCCTTCACCACGGCGACTGTTAATCGCAGAACGTAAGAACTCTGCATTTGTTACACCGCTGATTTCGCTTGGATATTGCATGGCAAGAAATAGACCTGCACGGGCACGCTCGTCAACTTCCATTTCCAATACGTTTTGTCCATCTAGTGTGATACTGCCTTGTGTCACTTCATATTTTGGATGTCCCATAATCGCTGAAGATAGAGTAGATTTACCTGTTCCATTCGGCCCCATGATTGCATGGAATTCTCCGCCTTTTATTTCAAGGTTTACACCTTTAAGTATTTCTTTACCTTCAATAGAGACATGTAAGTCTTTAATGGTTAGTACAGATCCTGCCATAGTATAATTACCCTCCAGAAAAATAATTTATCTTGTCGGTTATAAAACCGGCTTTTTCAATTCTCAATCTATTCTCATTACAATCTTATACTAAATCATATTTGTTAGCAACATTTATGTAGTATTTACAAGCTTTTCAAACAAAACTATTTCGAAAGTCCGTTTAATCGCTATTGAGAATGGTTTTAGGCTATTTTCAATTAGCTTTTAATAAAAAATTTTTTTAATAAATTTTTTATTTTTTAAAGATACTTGTTGATTTTCGTTCCAGGCACTTGGCATTCCTTGGGAGTCTTCGTGCCATCTGCTACAATCAACCTGCTAACACCTAATCATCACGTACTCACTGCGCACACCACCGTCATCTTTATGGAATTTCACTTTTCCCTATCATTAGTATGCTGCAATCCGTTCGTTTTCATTTGGTGTCAGGAACCAAAAAAACCAGCGCGTGGGTTGGCACTGGTTTGTATATGGTTATTATACATGATATTGTCTATTTTAGAAATGATGCTGCTTTTTGACATGGTTTTCGACGATTTTTCTGCTTTGGTTATATTCCTCTTCACGTCGATTTTCGACTTTCATTCTTACTTCATGCTTTTGGCAGTAAACCTCATAGCCAATCCCATGGGCATGATGCATGGCTTTTTCCATTTCATGAGTATAATTCATATTTAGGCTGCTAATGGTCCTCAATCCCTTCGACATAGAATGCGTCTGTTATAGCCTGATGTTTTTTATTTTTATACTCTAACACCACCGCACGATACTGCTCAAACCTGAAAATAACCCATTTTCGGCGATTTTTCCCGTTTTTTGGTTATTCATTCATATCGTTCGACACTTTTCTTACATTCTCGGCTATTTTCGTGGATAAAAACATCCCCGCTTGGCTTGCAAGACCCATTTTGTTATTGTAAAAAAAACGTAAAGCCACAGCTCCACCATCCTTATGGATGGCAGCGCTGCGGCTTTACTATGATGCCTTTTACTCAGATACAGGTACAACTGCACCTTCATATTGTTCTAAAATAAAATCTTGAATTTCCTTTGAGCGTAACACTTCAACTAACGTTTTGATTTCTTCTTTATTTTCGTCTCCGCTGCGAACAGCAATAATGTTGACATATGGTGATTCACTGTCTTCGATGGCAATGGAATCCTCAAGTGGATTTAAGCCAGCATCAATGGCAAAGTTGGAATTGATTAGTACAATGTCACCCTCGTCGTTATTATAAATTTGTGGCAGTAGCTCTGCTGCATACTCTGTGTCAAATTCTAGGTTTCGAGGATTTTCCACAATATCCTCTAATGTAGCTGCTGTTTTATCAATGCCGTCTTTTAAGGTAATTAAGCCTTCTTGTTCTAACAAGGAAAGTACACGTCCATGGTCTGCCACAGAGTTACTGATAATCACCTGTGCTTTCTCTGGTAGATCACTTAAAGATTTATACTTCTTGGAATAAATACCAATTGGCTCGATGTGGATCCCACCCGCATTGGCAAAATCATAATTATTTTCCTTCATTTGATTTTCAAAATATGGGATATGCTGAAAAAAGTTTGCATCAAGATCCTTTGAATCTAGGGCCTGATTTGGAAGCACATAATCCTGGAATGTTTCAATTTGAAGCTCAATTCCCTTTTCCTCTAAAATAGGCTTAGCCTCTTCCAGAATTTCAGCATGTGGTACATTAGATGCACCGATTACAAGCTTTTTCGTTTCTTCTTTTGAATCTGCTGAAGAATCGTCCTTACTTTCATCTGCCGCACCGCCGCAAGCTGCCAGCACAAGTACAAACACTAATGAGAATAATGCAGTTAACCACTTTTTCATTTTGACATCCCCTTTACCTTTTATCTATTTTAGTTGTTATAATATCTCCAATAAATTGGATGATAAATACAATCACAAGAACAATAATCGTGGCCATTAACGTAACATCGAAACGGCTGCGCTGGAACCCTTCAAGATAGGCTAGGTTTCCTAGTCCTCCCGCACCGATGACACCTGCCATGGCCGTAAAACCAACCAATGAAATGGCTGTAACGGTAATCCCTGAGATGAGAGCCGGAAGTGATTCCGGAATTAATACCTTCCAAATAATCGTCGAGGTTTTCGCTCCCATTGACCTTGCTGCTTCAATGACCCCTTTATCAATTTCCCGAAGGCCAATTTCTACCATACGGGCATAAAATGGCGCTGAACCGATAATCAAGGCCGGTAATGCCGCATTTTCACCAATCATCGTTCCAAATACCAGCTTTGTAAAAGGAATTAATAGAACAATCAAGATGATAAACGGAATCGAGCGAAAGATATTCACCACGGCACTAATTACTTTATTAATGGCGTAATTCTGCCATAAATTCCCCTTTGCTGTTAAAAATAATAGTAATCCTAGAATAATACCAAGAATAAACGTAGCAAGAGTGGAAATCCCTGTCATATATAAGGTTTCATTTGTCGCTTCCCACATTTTTTCCCAGTTCACATTTGGGAACCATTGATTAAGCATTCGGCATCACCTCCAAGCCAACCTGCTGTGTATCGATATACTCAATGGCTTTTTCAATTTCGCTATTTTCCCCATCAAGGTGGATAAACAAGGTCCCATAGGCCCCATTTTGTGTTTGCGAGATTTTCCCCTGAAGAATATTAATCGTAATCTCAAAATGCCGGATTAAATTGGTGATTAATGGCTTTTCAGCACCATCACCAATAAAGGTAAGCTGAACCACTCTTCCGGAATGATACTCTGAAAGCAAATGATCAATGGTTGCTTTTGTCTCCTCAGGCTCTGTCACCTGCTGAACAAAGCGCTTCGTAATGGCCTGCTGCGGATTTTTAAAGACCTCTAATACTGTGCCCATTTCTACCACTTTCCCTGCATCCATGACGGCAACACGATGACAAATCTTTCGAATGACATGCATCTCATGGGTGATTAGGACAATCGTTAATCCAAGTCTTTTGTTAATATCAACCAACAGCTCCAAAATTTGATCTGTTGTTTCTGGATCAAGCGCTGATGTCGCTTCATCACATAATAATACCTTTGGATTGTTAGCAAGTGCTCTTGCAATCCCAACCCTTTGCTTTTGACCACCGCTTAGCTGTGACGGATAGGAATCCTCTCTGCCTTGAAGTCCAACAAGCTGAATCAGCTCATCGACTCTTTTCATACGCTTTTGCTTCGAAACCCCGGCAATTTCAAGCGGGAAGGAGATATTTTCTCTTACCGTTCTCGACCATAAAAGATTAAAATGCTGGAAAATCATGCTGATTTCTTGGCGGGCTTCTCTCAGCTTAGCCCCTTTTATATGTGATACCTGTTTATCTGCGACCGTAACCGTTCCGTCAGAAGGGAGCTCCAGACCATTCAGCATTCTAATGAGTGTACTTTTTCCGGCACCACTATAGCCAATGACACCAAATATTTCGCCTTCTTTAATTTCAAGATTAACATCTGTAACGGCTGTCACATTGCCTTGCCTTGTAGAGAATATTTTTTTTACATTCTTGATTGAAATCATCGTGATTTCACCCCTTTACTATCCATAGAATATCCCATTCTGCTTAACAGAAATTAGGTTAATCATTAGCTTTTATACAAATAAATGCCTTTCCGCATATGAGCAGAAAGGCACTAGGCTGTTGCTACCTTTCTCTCATCTATCAAAGCTCAAGCGCTTTGTGTGAATTGGCACCGTGTCAATTGACCATTAGCAATTGACGGTTGCCGGGTTTCATCGGGCACATCCCTCCACCTCTCTTGATAAGAGCAAACCTGTATATTAAGTTCAAAGATATCAATTTCTCTGACAATTACGAGTGATATCGTATCATGGATAGAAAAGGGTGTCAACAAATATTCATATTCTACTATAATAATAGTTTAATCTAATTCGTCCTTACCGCTTATCGTGAAGTCTCTCCAGTTGCCTTTTGAATAGCCTGCTCTAAATCATCAATTAAATCCTCAACATTTTCAATTCCAACAGAAAGACGGATTAAATCCTCTGTTACACCGGCTGCTTGCAAGCCTTCTGCGTCAAGCTGCTGGTGAGTTGTACTAGCTGGATGAATGATCAGGCTCTTTGCATCACCGACATTCGCCACATGTGCCCAAAGTTCAATATTGTTAATGAGCTTTGCTCCAGCCTCTCTGCCGCCTTTGATGCCAAAAACGATCATAGAGCCAGCGCCCTTTGGTAAATATTTCTCCACAAGTGCTTTATCCGCACTGCTTTCACTACCAGGGTATAGAACCCAGTCGACGCCAGGGTGGTTTTCTAAATACTCGGTTACCTTTACAGCATTCGCCACATGCTCCTTCATTCTTACATGCAATGTTTCCAGTCCAAGAACGAAATAGAAAGCATTTTGCGGGCTTAAAGCAGGTCCCATATCACGTAGAAGTTGCACACGTGCTTTTGTAATATAAGCTGCAGCACCAACTGCTTCCGCATATACAAGACCGTGATAGCTGTCATCAGGCTCTGTAAAGCCAGGGAACTTCGGTGAATTCCAATCAAATTTACCACCATCGACGATAATTCCGCCTGTTGTCGTTCCATTACCTAATAACCATTTGGTTGCCGAATGAACGACAATATCTGCACCAAATTCAATCGGACGGCATAGATACGGCGTTGCAAACGTATTGTCAATAATCAGCGGCACGCCTGCTTCATGAGCAATTTCAGCCACTTTCTCAATGTCTAGCACCTTCAGGCTTGGGTTACCGATTGTTTCAGCAAACACAGCCTTCGTTTTCTCGGTGATCGCTGAGCGGAAGTTTTCTGGATCCTCTGGATCGACAAAGCTTACCTTGATGCCATATTTTGGCAGGGTAACAGCGAACAGATTATATGTACCGCCATATAGATTGGAGGCAGCGACAATTTCATCTCCGGCTTCCGCAATATTTAATATGGCAAGCGTAATGGCAGCCATGCCACTGGCAGTCGCAAGCGCACCGATTCCACCCTCTAATAAAGCCATTCTTTCTTCAAACACGGTGACAGTAGGATTGTGAATCCGGGTATAGATATAGCCTGGCTCTGCAAGAGCGAATAAGTTAGCGGCATGGTCCGTATTTTTAAATTGATAGGCATTGTTTTGATAAATCGGTACCACTCTTGCACCTGTTACCGGATCAGGCTGAAGTCCTCCATGAATCCCTAATGTTTCTAAACGATAGTTTTTCTCAGTTTCTGACATCTTCATCTCTCCCATTTCATATAAAGTAGTTAGAAGATACAAAAAAAGCCTTCTATCACAGGAAGAAGGGCTTCGTCGTCTCTCCTTATCTGTCAGAGTCTTTCACTCTGCTGGATTTAGCACCGTGTTTCCCCGGTTGCTGGGCTTCATCGGGCCAGTCCCTCCACCGCTCTTGATAAGAAACTATTTAATTGATAATGAAATATTACCATGATTACGAAATATTCGTCAATTATTTCGATAAATTTTTATTAAGTATATGAGTTTTGTCGGGTTTTGCTAAAAAAAACAAGGATTCCAGTAATAAAAGCTCACGGAAAGTACATGTCGTCGCTGCTTCTCGATACTTCACCGCTTCTCTGAGCTTTCTTTCACCAGTTAGAATGGAATGTAAAACGTCAGACGACACTTCGATTCTTTTTCCAGCTGATGACGACTCCCCTGCTTCATGAAGGGCAACGAGACCATCATCAATTTTCACATATAGCTCGTCCTGCTCAGTCTTCACAGCAAAGGAGAATCGAATATTGCGAATCAGAAGCCGGACACCTTGTTTTCGGTTCACTTCACTAAGCCAGCTTATTACTTGCTCTATCATTCTGAACCACCACCCTGCTTTACTCACATTTTAAGTATATATTCACTGCAGCTGCGCAAAATTCCTGCTTATGGTGAGTCATTCTCTTATCCCTTTCTTTTAGTACAACACATCAAAAGGGTGGAGGATCTATTAGCTAGCGCAAGTCCTCCACCCCTTTTAATACGGATGTCTAAAAACATGATTTAATTTTTTGTAATAGAAACGGAACGGATTGAAAAGCATAGAGTTTATCAACCATGATACCTTCCTGTAGAAAGACTAAACACGGTACACTCTCAACTTCCCATTGCCTTGCCAGTTCCGACATATAATTCAAATTAATCCTGCCTACTGCGATTTCAGGTATTAACTCCTCCGCAACAGATAGCATTTTACCCGCTACCTGGCATGTCCCGCAAAAGGGCGTATACAAATAGATTAATCCTGAGCCTTGATTCTCGATAAAACCTTCTAGTTTCTCTCTGCTCCATTCATCCATTACGTTAACCTCTGTCTAAGTATTGTGCGTGAACCTCGATATCGGCAGCGATGAGAATGGCTGCCAAATGGAATTCTGGTGCACTTGCTACTTCCCGATACATTTTATCAATATAAAGATGCTCTGCCAGTGGAAATTCTCGCTTTAACTTCCGGCGAAGCTTCTCGCCGGCTTCATCTGCATCCACTAATACATAGACATCTTTATCAAATAATGTATCACTCCATTCATCTAAAAGCGTAGCGCTAATCGTTCCATTTGTACAAAGGATATCAATCGGTTCTTTGATAATGGTCTTCACTTTTCTTTTATCTGTCGTTCCCTCGACAATAATCACCTTATCATGACCTAAAATTCCCATTTCCCCCTTTAAATACAGAATGCGCCCATAAGGCGCAGTCTGCTCGAATTTTAGTCTTCCTTGGTCATTTCCTCATATTGCTCTGCCGTCATTAATTGATCAATCTCTGACAGATCTGTCGGCTCAATCACGACCATCCATGCCTTTTCATAAGGGGATTCATTGACAAATTGTGGGTCATCTGCCAAGTCTTCATTAACTTCCACAACTTTCCCGCTGATTGGAGCATATAGCTCAGAAACCGTTTTTACAGACTCAACACTTCCGAACGGCTCATTTACCTTTAGTTCATCTCCTGGTTCAGGAAGCTCGACAAATACAATATCACCAAGCTCATGCTGTGCAAACTCAGTAATACCGACACGTACCTTGTCACCCTCAACCTTTACCCATTCATGCTCTTCGGAGTAACGTAATTCTTTTGGTGCATTCATTCCTATCCCTCCAGCTTTTATGTTTTTGACCATTTATGACCTGCAGTCCTATTTCATTTTAAGCCTTAACCCCAGGTTTCAGCAAATTGCTCTTCCTTAAAGCCAACGGTTACCTTTTCAGAGTCTGTTACAATTGGACGTTTAATTAACATTCCGTCTGATGCTAATAAATCAAGCAGCTCTTCTTCAGATGCTTCCTTGATTCGATCCTTCATCCCGAGCTCACGGTACTTTTGACCGCTTGTATTAAAGAACTTTTTGATTTCAAGGCCACTGTTCTTGTACATCGTTTCCAGCTCAGCGCGTGACGGCGGATTGTCAACAATATGTATTTCTTCATACTTCACTTCGCGGTCATCCAACCACTTTTTTGCTTTTCTACATGTACCGCATTTAGGGTACCAATACAACGTAAGTGCCAATTCATCACCTCATATCTAGCTTGTCCAAATATCAGCATACTTTTTCTTGAAAACATAAGGTCATAAATAGACCTTATACATTTATTCTACTTTTCTTATCAATATCCTCCAATTAATTTAAAATTATTCTATGAAAGAAAAATTAGCTTCTGATTATGAAACCATCAGCAGGGAAGCCCCGCTGATGGTGTTACAATCAAACGGTAAATCGCTCGGCAGCAATCACTTTCTGCGCTGCATCTCTTTTCTTAGCTATAGCATTGATTGGTGTATGACGAGTAAACTTGCGGAGAGCAGACAGCATCATCCTTAATGTGTCACCCTGCTCCACCCCTATTAGCGTTTCCTTCGCATCCTGCTCAATCTTTTGAAATGCCTCCTGGCAGAAAATTTCTGTATAAAGAAGCTTCTGCCTGCTTTTCTCTGCGCCCGTATTGGCAATCGCTTTTTCCGTTCGTAATACAACGGACTCCATAGCAAAGGTATGGATTAAGATATCCGCGATGTTGACCAATATCTCCTGCTCTTTTTCAAGGGCTTCGCCATATTTTTGCAAAGCCAGCCCTAAAGCTAAGAGACCGATTCTTTTTGCATTCGCAACCAAATTTTTTTCCTTGGCAAGCGGTTCCTCCCCTGGCTCCTCGGGCATAAACACCATGAGTTCTTTCTGCAGACTCTTGGCTTTTTGGATGAGCGGCAGCTCCCCTTTTACCGCCTTTCGTATGAAGGTTCCTGGTATTAACAGACGGTTAATTTCATTTGTTCCTTCAAAAATTCGATTAATTCTTGAATCCCGATAAATTCGTTCGATTTCATATTCCTGCATATACCCATAACCGCCATGGAGCTGCACGCCTTCATCCGCCAGATAATCAAGCATCTCGGAGGCAAATACTTTATTTATCGAGCATTCAATCGCATACTCTGCAATCGACTTCGCCACTTCCCGACCGTCGTTAATCTCTTTTGTGGACAGGCTACTCATTCGTTCTTCAAATAAACCCACAGTCCGGTACACGGAGCTTTCAGCGGCATATAATCTGGATGCCATTGTAGCTAATTTTTCTTTCGTCAAATGGAAGCTTGAAAGATGCTGCTTAAACTGCTGCCGCTGGTTTGTATACTGAACAGTCAACTCAAAGGCACGCTTCGCCGCCCCGACTGCCCCAACACCTAGCTTATAGCGACCGATATTGAGAATATTAAAGGCAATCACATGCCCCTTTCCATACTCACCAAGCAGATTTTCCTTCGGGATAAGGGCATCCTGAAAGATTAAGGTTCTTGTCGATGAACCCTTAATACCCATTTTCTTTTCCTCTGAGCCGGTTGACACGCCTGGAAAATCCTTTTCGACGATAAAAGCAGAAAAGTGCTGTCCATCGATTTTGGCATAGACAATAAAGACATCGGCAAACCCCGAGTTGGTTATCCATTGTTTTTCGCCGTTTAATAGATAATGGGTTCCTTCAGGATTCAGCTTAGCACTTGTTTTAGCACCGAGTGCATCTGAACCTGAACCAGGCTCTGTCAGGGCATAGGCAGCAATTTTTTCTCCTGAGGCTAATGGTGGTAAGTACGTTTGCTTTTGCTTTTCATTGCCAAACAAGACAATCGGCAGCGTTCCAATCCCAACATGGGCTCCATGTGTGATTGAAAAGGCGCCCGCCCTGGACATTTTTTCTGCGATCAAGGCAGAGCTTACCTTATCAAGCCCTAAGCCGCCATAATCCTCTGGTACATCTGCAGCCAATAGCCCCAGCTCTCCCGCTTCCTTTAATAACTTGACAGAGCGGTCAAATTCATGATTTTCGATCTGCTCAACCTGTGGGAGAACGCTATTCGTCACAAACTCTTCTGTTGTTTTGGCAATCAGCTTATGCTCATCACTATAATCCTCAGGCGTAAATACCTGCTCACAGGAAACATCATCTATTAAAAAACTTCCACCCTTTGGCACTCGGTTCGTTTTGTTAGCCATGCATCCTTCTCCTTTCTTATACTAATTCAAAAATACCGGCCGCCCCCATACCACCTCCAATACACATCGTTACAATGCCAAACTGCACCTGTCTTCGTTTCATTTCATGCAAAAGCGTCAGGGTCAGCTTCGTTCCGGTACAGCCAAGCGGATGTCCTAAGGCAATCGCACCGCCATTCACATTGACTTTTTCCTCGTCCAAACCAAGCTCACGGATGACTTGAATCGATTGGGAGGCAAAGGCCTCATTTAATTCGATTAAGCCAATATCCGAAAGCTCTAAGCCCGCTAGCTTCAAGGCCTTTGGGACAGCAGCAACAGGTCCAATTCCCATGATTTCCGGCGGAACTCCACCCACAGCAAAGGCTCTCAGCTTCGCAATGGGCTGGAGACCGACTGACTTCGCCTTTTCACGATCCATCACCATCACCGCAGCCGCCCCGTCACTCATTTGTGAGCTATTTCCGGCCGTTACCGTACCATTAACAGAAAACGAGGTTCGTAGCTTCGCCAATGAGGCTAGGTTTGTATCCTTACGAACCCCTTCATCCTCACGAAAGCTTATGACCTTTTCCTGCAATTTATTATCCTTTCCGATGGAACGAACAGGAACGTCGACAGAAACAATTTCCTCAACAAATTTCCCTTCAACAACCGCTCTCGCTGCCTTTTGATGGCTGCGGACAGCAAACTGGTCCTGCTCATCACGCGAAATAGCGAATCTTTTTGCCACTTCCTCTGCGGTATGACCCATGCTCATATAATACTCTGGCGCTTCCTCCGCTAGCCTGACGTTCGGACGCACGACATGCCCCATCATCGGGACAAGGCTCATCGATTCAGCTCCGCCAGCAATAATCGTATCGGCACTCCCTAGCATAATCCTCTCGGCCCCATAGGCAATCGACTGCAATCCTGAGGAGCAATAACGGTTGATGGTAATGGCAGGAACCGTATGGGGCAGCCCTGCTAAGGCTCCGATATTGCGAGCCATATTCATGCCCTGCTCTGCCTCAGGCATCGCACAGCCAATAATCAAATCATCAATATTCCCTTCATAGCCGCCGGCCCGCTTTAAGGTTTCTTTTACAGCGATGGCCCCAAGATCATCCGGACGAAAGGCCGCAAGCGTACCTTTTTTCGCTTTCCCAACGGGAGTACGGGCTCCGCTAACGATAACCGCTTCTCTCATTTAATAGGCTCCTTTCCCTTCGAAACTAAATCACCTAATTCATTCCTTGCCATTCTGTATCGCTTCTGTTAATTTCGTAGCGGCTTACCCTTTAAAAGCATATGCTGCATCCGTTCCTGAGATTTCTTTTCCGTCACAAGGCTTAGGAATGCTTCTTTTTCCAGTTGCAGTAAATATTCCTCCTCTACCTTTGTTCCATACGGTACTCTTCCACCCGCAATCACAAAGGCAAGCTTTTGGGCTATTTTCAAATCATAATCAGATATATAGCCGGAGGCTTTCATTGCCCGTGCGCCTAATAACAGAGTGGCATAGCCGGTTTCTCCGACAACAGGAATCTTCTCTTTACGCGGCGGTTTATAGCCCTTTTCATATAATGACAGCACGGCCTGCTTGGCATCATAAAGAAGATAATCTCCATTGACACTAATCCCATCATCACGGTTTAAAAAGCGCATTTCTCGCGCCTCCGTACCAGAGGATGAAACCTTCGCAAGGGCAATCGTTTCAAACACCTGATTGGCGATCTTTTGCAGGTCCATGTCGACCCCTTCCGGAATGGCCTGCAAATGCTTTAGATAGAGCTCTTTGTTACCACCGCCACCCGGAATCAGACCGACACCCGTTTCCACTAAGCCGATATAGGTTTCCAGCGAAGCCTGAATACGAGCTGCTGGAAGGCACACCTCTGCTCCGCCTCCTAGCGTCATAGCAAACGGTGCTACAACAACGGGCTTTGTGCTATATTTTATTTTCATCATCGTTTGTTGAAAGGATGAGATAATCCAATCGAGTTCAAATATAGCATCATCCTGCGCTTCCATAAGTATCATCGCTAAATTGGCACCGACACAGTAATTCTTGCCCTGATTCCCAATGACAAGCCCCTTATAGTTCTGCTCCACTTCGTCCACTGCGTACTGAATCATTTGTAAGATATCAGGTCCAATGGCATTACTTTTCGAGTGGAATTCCAAGAGCGCCACACCATCACCTATATCGATCAAGCTAGCACCGCTATTCTGTTTGATGACACCCTGTTGGTTTTTGATTTTTGCCAGATTAAGGATTTTCGGATTCTCCTCCATTAATCGGTACTCTCCGTTATGATAGTAATAATCCTTGCCGTTCTCCTCTCGGTAAAAGGAGGTAAAGCCTTTTTCAAGCATTTGCTTCACGACCTGAGGGATGCTGATATCCGCTGCCTCAAGCTTTTGCAGTGATTCCTCTAGTCCGATGCTATCCCATAGCTCGAACGGCCCCTGCTCCCAGCCGAAGCCCCATTTCATGGCCTGATCGATGGAGACAATTGTTTCGGCAATTTCTCCAAGCTTATCAGCTGAATAAACAAGAACCGGAAGAATGATGTTCCATAGCAGCTTGCCGGCACGGTCCTCACTATATAGAAGCGTTTTCATTTTTTTAGTCTTGCTTTTTTCCTGTCTGCTCTGTTCTACCGCTGCAGTTATCAGCTTTTTACGCGGTCCATATTCCATTGTGGCTGGGTCTAATTCAAGAATTTCCTTTCCCTTTTTCAAGAAAAAGCCCTGGCCAGCTTTGCTTCCTAACCATCCCTTTTCCAGCATGTCTTCCATGAACACAGGAATGTCAAAAACTTCCTTCTCCTCACCTTCAGTTTGCTGGTATACGTTATGAGCGACATGAATAAAGGTGTCAAGTCCCACGACATCAAGGGTTCGGAAGGTAGCACTTTTCGGCCGTCCTATCAACGGACCTGTAACCGAATCAACTTCCCCGACGCTGTAGCCGCCTTTCAGCATTTCCTTCACGGTTACAAGCAAACCATATGTTCCAATCCGGTTGGCAATAAAGTTTGGTGTATCCTTGGCCATCACGACACCTTTACCGAGCACCTCTTCGCCCAATTGCTTCATAAAAGAAACGACCTGTGGGTCCGTATCCTGTGTCGGAATCACCTCTAAAAGCTTTAAATAGCGGGGCGGGTTAAAAAAATGGGTGCCGAGAAAATGCTTTCTAAAATCTTCAGATCGCCCTTCTGCCATTGCTTCGACGGAAATACCGGATGTATTTGAGCTAATGATGCTCCCAGGTCTTCGGTATTGATCAACCTTTGTAAAGAGCCGCTTCTTAATATCAAGATTTTCAACCACCACCTCAATGATCCAATCAACCTCTGCAAGACGGGGCAAATCATCCTCTAAATTACCAGCCTCTATAAGCGAAAGGTTCTTCGAGGTCGTTAACGGTGCCGGCTTTTGCTTGAGGAGCCTTTGCAGCGCTTGTTCACTGATGCGGTTCCGTACCTGTTTATCTCCAAGCGTTAAGCCCTTTGCTTTTTCAGTTTCTGTTAATTGCTCTGGCACAATATCAAGCAGCAGGGTCGGAATCCCGATATTGGCCAGGTGGGCAGCAATTCCCGAGCCCATAACACCAGACCCGAGAACAGCCGCTTTACGGATAGATGAAAGCATTTTGTTACCCTCCTTTTTAGAGTCTATATTGCTTTATTTCGAGGATGGATGTCTCCTGATGAATGATTTATTTTACTTATAAAATATATTGAAATTTCAGACAAACATTCCGGAAAATTAGAAAAAATATCCCTATTAAATGATTTTATAAGAACAGGTTAACCTAAAACATGGAGGTGATTTTCATGGTAAAACGAGGAAAGAATCCGTCGAGAGCAGCCGTAAGCGCGGCTAGTGTTAAAGGGAATGCCGGACCCGGCTATGAAGCGGAGGCTCAAGGCCGCGATAAAGTGAACAGTCAAAATAACCAATATAAAAGGTAGTTGTATTGGTATCTAAAGGAGGATTGAAAGCATGCAGCAGCAATCAAATATGAATACGCAAAATCAAGGTGTCTTTTATCAGGAACCACCGGCAATTGTTTCAACAAAGGATACATTATACTTAACCGATATGCTATCTTGGAATCTATTGGCAATGAAAAAGGCCCATTCCTTTGCCCAGCAATGCCATGACCCTGAAATTGTCGCAGAGCTCGAACGCTGCGGTCAGATGCACCAGCGTCATTATGAAAAAATCCTTTCTCATCTGAACACGCAAAACCAACAGATGAATACACAGCAAATGAATAATCAACAGATGAATAATGGGATGATGTAATCATTTTTTGGAGGTGTGAAACATGAATCAAAACCAGAACCAAGGCGGGCAAAGTCAAACGATTAGTAATCCAAAGACAACCCAATTGCAGAAAACGCCACAAATGAATGACCGAGATTATTTAAATGATGTATTAGCAACGGAAAAATATATGACATCTGCCTACAATATTGCCTTAAATGAGGCAAGCCACGAGGCACTTTATCAGGATATTTTGTCCGTATTTACCGAAACGCAAAATGAACAGAGACAGCTATATAATCTGATGTTTAAAAAGGGCTGGTATAAGCTTGAGCAGGAGGAAGCACAAAAGCTTCAGCAAAAACACCAGCAATTCTATAATTACACCACCACTCAATTTCCATATAGCGACGGGCAGCTTCAATAAAGAAGGAAAAAGCCGCTTTGACCTTGTCAAAGCGGCTTTTGTTAATCACTTGTTGAAAACATATATTTTTTATAATGGTAGCGGATCGAGAAAATCAATCCAAGGGCGAGCATATTCCCCATTAGGGAGCTGCCGCCGTAGCTGATGAATGATAGCGGAATACCTGTAATGGGCAGTATTCCAATCGTCATGCCAATATTTTGAAAGACGTGAAACGTAATCATACTAATCACACCGACACAAATATAGGAATAGAAGTGGTTTTTTGTTTCCATGCCCACCTTTGTAATGTGGTAGATGAGCAGGAAGAAAAGACTGACTAAAATACTGGCCCCAATAAAACCGAACTCTTCCCCGACAACACTGAAGATAAAATCAGTATGACTTTCCGGCAAATAGACCTCTCTTGTCCCAAAGCCCTTGCCAGATGTTTCTCCAGACCCGATGGCAAGCAAGGAGCGAGTCAGCTGAAAGCCTGTTGAGCTTTGATAGTTATAAGGATCAATCCATGAATAAATTCTGCCAAATTGGTACTCTTTCACCCCTAAGTACTTTTCCAAAATCTCAGGCTGCCAAAGGACAAAGTAAAATATTACGGATATAAGGACAGCTCCACTACCGAAAATGGCGGTGAGGATTTTCCAGGAAACCCCTGAAATAACCAGCATTCCGAGAAAAATAGCCATCAAGACCAATGATGTTCCTAAATCAGGCTGTTGCATGACAAGGAGCAGCGGCAGCAGGGTAACGAGTCCAAGCTTCACTAAAAGCCATAAATCCGTTTGAATTGTTTTTAAGAGAAACTTTTGGTGGTGCTCCACAATCACACGGGCTAAGGCCAGAATCAAAAACACTTTAAAAAATTCCGACGGCTGCAGGGAGCCCATCCCCGGTACCTTATACCAGCTTTTTGCTCCATTTATCACTGGGGCAATACTTGACGGAGCTACAATTAAAAAGGCTAAAAGAAAAATCCCAAAGCCGTAGGCGTACCAGGACAGCTTCTTCAGCTGGTCTGAGTCTAGTGTAATGACGGCAGCAATAATTCCTGTGCCAACGATATACCATACGATTTGTTTTAAAAGAAAATTTTCACTGTACTGTCCCGTTTTTTGTGCACTGTATATCGAAATACAGCTGGCCAAACATAACAGTAATAATATAAGTACAAGACCGAAATCTAATCTTGATGTTGATTGTTTGTTTGTCATGTTCTTTCACCTTCTATAAGGCTATTTAAAAAACAGCCCATCCATTTTCGCTTACAATTCCTCATTATATTTTTATTTTCGACAAATCTCAACAAAATCATTTCCATTGGATTTTTTTAACTATAACTTTTTACCTATGTGACTTAATGAACATAATGTGAACAAACCACTAGTACCCTAACAAAACTTAACGAAACTTAACAAAACTAATTGTTCTACAATAAAACTGTATGTTAAACTTTTTTTGCATGCAACTTTTGACTCAATGTTGGACGAATCAAATTCGACCGTCGAATTTGCGTCCGGATTTTTATCGAGCTCGCTCGATAAACTACCTTTAAAAAATCCGTGACATCCGCCGGAGGCTTAACTTCATTCAGCCGGGGTTTGAACTTCTGTACATGTCGCAAGCCCTCGGTACAAAAAGCATTGGCTGAATGAAGTTAAAAAATGAACGAAAGGAGAGACCTATGAACGAAATATACACACCTGATGAAGTAGCCCAATTGTTTAAAATATCAAAGCATACAGTCTATGAATTGATTAAACGCGGGGAACTTCGTGCCTTTAAAGTCGGCAATAAAATGCGGATTGAGCAAAATGAAGTGAATCGATATAAACAGCAGATGGAAACAGCACCCGCCGCTAAATCATCCACTTCTCATTCCATTCGACTTGCCGGCAGCCATGATTTTCTCGTCGAACATTTGGTCAAGTATACGGCACGCCAAGGACAAGGTTTATCGCTTCAACCTACATATGTCGGCAGTCTTGAAGGGCTGATGATGCTATATCGAAATCATTGTGATGTAGCAGCGATTCATTTATTAGACCCCTCTTCAAAGGAATATAATATTCCTTTTATAAAGCAGCTTTTTGTCCATGAACCACTTACGGTCATGCGGTTTGCAGCTCGAGAGCAGGGTTTTATTGTAGCACAAGGAAATCCGAAAAACATAAAGAGCTTTCATGATTTAACGAGAAAAGACCTTGTCTTTGTTAATCGGCAAAAGGGGTCAGGAACCCGTTATCTGCTGGACTATTATTTAGCTGAAGAAAGAATCAATCCTCAAGACATTAAAGGCTATGAGAATGAGGAATGGACCCACCTATCAACAGCATCACTGATTAGCGGTGGAAGAGCAGATGTCGCATTGGGAATTCAATCTGCAACAGATAATTTGCCATTAGATTTTATCCCCATTATGAAGGAGCAATTTGATCTTGTATTCCGGTGGACGGAGCAAAACCAAACCGCACTAAAGCAATTAATCGAATTGCTTACTCGCACATCTTTTAAAGATAGTCTGCAGAATACTGCTGGCTATGATGTATCAGAGTTTGGAACCATCATCTACGAGCATCATTAAACAAAGGAGGAAATGAACGATGAAAAAACTAAATAAATTTTTAGCAGCAAGCCTCTTTGCCTTGTTATTGCTGGTTTTAGGAGCTTGCGGAAATAATAATGAGGACGCCGCTGAATCAACTGACAATGAGACTAACCAAACAGAGGAACAGGCAAAAACGGAAGAACCAGCTGAAACAAAGGATCTTATTTTAGCCACCACCACAAGTACACAGGACAGCGGCTTATTAGACGAGCTAATCCCGTTGTTTGAGGAACAAAACCCGGCAATTAATGTAAAAACTATTGCGGTTGGTACAGGCCAAGCGTTAGAAATGGGAACAAAAGGAGAAGCAGATGTACTGCTTGTTCATGCTCCTGCTTCTGAAGAAGAGATTGTTGAAAGCGGCGATGCTGTAAACCGCCAACTTGTGATGCATAATGATTTTATTATTGTTGGTCCTAAGGATGACCCAGCGGGAGTAAAGGGTTTACCTATTAATGAAGCTTTTGATAAAATCATGTCAGAGGGTGCCGTATTTGTGTCACGTGGTGATGATTCAGGTACTCACAAAAAAGAGCTTGGCATTTGGGATAAGATGGGCAAGACACCTTCTGATAATGAAGCCTATATGGAAGCTGGACAAGGTATGGGAGCTACATTACAAATTGCCAATGAAAAGAATGGCTATACATTAACGGATAGAGCAACTTGGTTAGCGCAAGAAAAGAATTTAACAAGCCTTGAAATCGTTGTCGAAGGTGATGAAGATTTAAAAAATATTTACCATGTGATGCAGGTTAATCCTGAGAAGCATGATAAAGTCAACAGTGAAGGCGCAGAAAAGTTTGTTGAGTTTATGATTAATAGTGATACACAGAAGACAATCGGTGAATTCGGTAAAGAAGAGTATGGTCAAGCTTTATTCTTCCCGGATGCTAAATAATAGAGAGAAAATAGGCTGGCGGTGAGTATTGATACTTACCGCCACCGTTTTATTTGAGCAGGAGTTGGTTGGTCATATGGATCTCATTATAGAAGGTTTATTAAAAGCATTTGAATTGATTACATCTGGCGACGAAGGTGTTTTTGAGGTTACCTTTCTCACCCTCCGTGTATCCTTTACCGCCATTCTTATCAGCACATTAATCGGTATTCCCATTGGCATCCTTTTAGGATTAGCCCGTTTCAAAGGAAGGAAGATCATTCTTGCCTTTATTAATATTGGCATGGGACTGCCACCCGTTATTGCCGGTCTAACGATTACGATGCTGCTTTGGCGATCAGGCCCTTTTGGAGATTACTCCCTGTTATATTCTCCGACCGCTATCATCTTGGCACAAATCCTTGTTTCCCTACCAATTGTTACTGGGTTAACAAGCTCCTCTTTTCAGCAAATAAATGAAAAAATGCTCCTGCAGATTAAAGCGCTTGGAGCAACGAAAACACAAACATTGTTTATTTTACTAAAGGAAATGCGGATTGCTTTATTAGCTGCGATTATGGCCGGTTTTGGCCGTGTCATTGCAGAGGTGGGAGCGGCCATGATGGTCGGCGGTAATATTCTAGGCGAGACAAGGATCTTAACGACCTCAATTATGATGGAGGTTTCAAAGGGGAATTTTGATGTGGCGATTGCCCTTTCGTTTATCTTAATGACACTCGCTTTTATTATTACGTTCAGCCTAACCACACTTCAGCAAAGGAGGCGAACGGAATGACAGAAATGATTAGAGCTGAAAAGCTGGAATTTCAAGTACCAGGACGGAGTATTCTTTCCATTTCGGAGCTTGTGCTCGAAAAAGGTCATGTATACGGTATTATGGGACCAAATGGGGCGGGAAAAAGCACGCTGCTTAAGTTTCTTTCCCTGCTAGATGCTCCTACAAGTGGTACGATTACGTTTAACGGTAAAAGAGTATCAGCCAAAACCGTGACACTAGAGGAGCGGAGAAAGATTGCGATTGCTCTTCAGCAGTCACTGCTCTTAGATACGACTGTCTTTCAAAACATTGCTGTCGGCTTAAAAATAAGAAAACTGCCGCGGAAGGTCATTAAGGAAAAGGTATATGAATGGCTGGAAAAATTCAATATTACCCATCTGGCGGAAAAGCATGTGTCCAAGCTTTCAGGCGGTGAAGCGCAGCGGGTTAATTTAGCCAGAGCGATGATTCTTGAGCCTGAGCTGCTTTGCCTCGATGAGCCCTTTTCGGCTCTTGATTTTCCGACGAAGATGAAGCTCATTGCTGATTTCAAATCGATATTGTCTGCAGCTGACACGACGGCTTTATTTGTCAGCCATGATTTACTTGAAGTCAAATCATTAACAGATGAATTATTTATTTTAAAAAACGGCGAATTAAAACAGAAAGGTTCCACGATGGATGTAATCGAAAATCCAAATCAAGAAACCCGTTCCTTCCTTAATGAATGGAAAAGCTATTTAACTATATAAAAAGAAGCCGTATGATGGTCATACGGCTTTAGAATAAATATAGGAGGTTAGGGTTTAACGGTAAGGACAAACTTTAAGCTATCCTTACTATTACATATGAAGCTTGTTCACTTTTTGTACAGGCTCATCACCAGTTGCAACAAAAAGGGCTTAAATTTCCTAAAAACAAGAACAAAGCTGAATAAATTTTATCAGAAGGGTCATACTAGTCATAAGTGTAAAACCCCCCTTTTCTAGCCTCCTATTTGATAGGAGGTCTTTTTTGCGTCTGCCTCCATATTAGATAGGTCTTACCGATGATCCCCATTCAGCTGGGGCAGCCTTGGCAGCCATCTTTTTTTATACACGTCGGCTATTCGATTTAACAGCCAAACCGGCATTTTCTTTGGGAAAAGTCCCTTTTGATAATATTGATAATAGGCCTTTTTTAAGTCCTCCCATTGATGACAATCTTTTTGTTGCCTAAAGCGGGCAACATCAATGAGCTTAATATCACCATTACTCGTTAAGAGGATATTTCGCAAATGAATATCAGAGGGGTTTAACCCTCTTTGCCTTGCCAGGTTTAGTGCATCATCAACAGCCTTGATATGCTTCGGCTCAATCCTATGTCCGCTGCTTAAGCATTCAAAAAAAGTCATGCCGCGAAGATAATCAATCACGATATAATTTTCTCCTGCCGCATACAATGAGGGATAATCATCGACTCCCTGCAGGGCCCGATAAATTCCTGCCTCTTCCTTTGCGACCTCGGTAAAAGCAGGGAAGAAAACCTTTATGACTTTTTCCGTTGTTTTGATTCTAAATACATAGGCACTTCTGCCGGCACCAACAAACTCCAAATCCTTATGCTTTCCTGTGAGAATCATTTTGGAGCCTCTCTTTGAAAACGAAACACTGCGTGCGAGTTCGCTATAGAAATTCAAGTGGTACTCCTTCCCACTTTCCGGTCTGACAATATGAATTACGCATTCACCTTTTTCACATTATCTGATGCTGAATCGGATTCTGCTTCTGTTTGATGGTCCTTTGACAGAAACCAGCCGGCAACGGCAATTCCAACTAATACGATGTAGAAGGTTGCTTTCCAGGCTGTTGAATGGGAAAAGCCTTCTGAGACAACGGCAACAGCCGGGTGTGCTAGGGTTTGAACGAGAAGCTTGACTCCCACCCATCCAACAATAACAAATGCAGCCACTTCCAAGCCTGGCTTTTTCGCTAACAGCTTAACAAACATATTGGCCGCAAATCGCATGATGACAAGACCAATGAACCCACCGGCAAAAATGACAATGAAGTGACCGGCATGCATACCGCCAATTTCTCCTAGAGTCGGAATAACAGGCAGTGTAACCGCCAACGCAACAGCTGCTAGAATTGAATCAATCGCAAAGGCGATATCCGCCACTTCAACCTTTAATACGGTCATCCAGAAGCCGCTTTGCTTCTTAGGCTTTTCTGGCTTCTCCTCTTCCTCTCCCGCCGACTTCTTCTTAAGAAAATGTTTAAGGAGATGATTCAGGGACATAAAGATGAGATACGCGGCACCAAGTGCCTGCACCTGCCAAATATCAACAAGAAGTGAGATAACAAATAGTGATCCTAATCGGAATAGAAACGCACCGGCTAAGCCATAAAATAATGCTTTTCTACGCTGTTCCTCCGGTAAATGCTTTACCATAATCGCGAGGACCAAAGCATTATCAGTTGCCAGCAATCCTTCTAATACAATCAATACTAATAAAACCCAGCCATACTCTAACAATAATGAAAATTCCATATTTTACCTCCCTCGAAAATGTACTATAAGCTTCGACTCATTGATTGCAAGTAATGGATTTTTTCATTTTCAAGTCTCGGTTCCATTTGCCCGACTGACAGAGAGTTTTATCGCTTCTATCTGTGTCAGCATCTTGTACCGTGTCTTTTCCTTTTCCATTAACTCTCCTCCCATCGAAAACAAAATAAAAGACCCTTACCGATAGTAAAGGTCTAATTTTACGCAATATAATAGACCTTGACTATTGGTAAAGGTCTTGCTAACAACTCATACAAGTTGCCAACAAAGCCGGGAGCGAACTCCGTAATGACGACTTTGCTGTAAAAGCTACTCCCCTTTAGGGAAACTCTTATTCTGATAAGGTAATGATAAAGAGTCTAGGAGATAATGTCAAGAATAATCTTGGTAACTTTAACTTCATTAGACTTTTTTCCATCATTTAACTTTTTGAAAAAGGTTTTATTTTTTCATTTTCATAGTATAATATTATAGTTTGATTCTGCTTCAAACACGTGGTTCGAGACCCTCCCACGATAAAAAACTAAGGAGAGATTATCATGAATATCAAAACCCTTGCAGTCAATGGCATTGTGGCGGCATTATATATTGCTGTTAGCTTTGTCATTCAGCCTTTTGGCTTCACGAATGTACAATTTCGTGTCTCTGAGATGTTCAATCATCTCATCGTATTTAACAAGAAATTTATTTACGGAATTGTCCTTGGCGTTTTCTTAACTAACCTTTTCTTTTCGCCAATGGTTGCCTATGATCTTGTCTTTGGTGTTGGACAGTCGATTGTTGCCCTTCTCGTGACCATCTTCTCAATGCGTTACATTAAAGGCATCTGGGCCAGAATGGCCTTTAACACGATTGTATTCACCTTCACCATGTTCATCATTGCCTTTGAGCTGAACCTTGCGTTCGGACTTCCATTCCTCTTTACTTGGCTAACAACAGCTGCCGGAGAACTGGTTGTCATGGTGATTGGCGCACCGATTATGTACGCCGTCAATAAACGGGTCGATTTTGCAAAAATGCTGGAAACCTCCGTTTCCTTTTCAAAGCATAAAGTTATATCAGAAAAAGGCTGACGCTTCGTCAGCCTTTTTTACTTGCTAATCACTTTTTATTATGGCTATAATAATCAAAAGACCGAGTGCCAGAAACACTCAGTCTTTTTACACCATCTTTTTAGGAGAGTACACTTGTTTGTACTCTTTTATTTTTTTATAGGCTTTCGTCGATTGCTTTGACCATTTCCGTTACAGAAATAAGTCCGCCGCCAGATAGATACCATACGTTAGGATCAAGGTAAACAATACGGTCTTCTTTAAACGCCTTTGTTCCCTTCACAAGATCATTGTTTAACACTTCTTTTGCCGGGCTTGACGCTTGACCTGTTGTTACAACAGCACCGCGGTCAATAACATAAAGGATTTCAGGATCCTTCTCGACTAGGTATTCAAAAGAAACACTCTGACCATGTGTTGAAACCTCAAGGTTCTCATCCACTGCTTTTACACCGAATACATCATGAATGATGCCAAAGCGTGATTCTGGTCCATAGGCACTGATATTACCTTCATTAATTAATGTTACTAATGCTTTATCCTCTAATGCTGCTGCTTTTTCATTAAGTGCTTGAATCGCTTCATCCACTTTTGCTAATTCTTCTTTTACTTCTGCTTCCTTATCAAAAATTTGACCAAGGATTTCTGTATTTTCTTTAAATGATTCCATGTACTTTGTCGTATCTACACCCATATAAATCGTTGGCGCAATTTCTTGGAAATCTTCATATAATTCTTGTTGTCTAGCTGAGATAATAATGAGTTCCGGTTGAAGCTCGTTAATCTTTTCAAAATCAGGTTCCTTTAATGATCCAACACTTTCATAGTCATCAGAAGTATATTTTTCTAGCTGGCTCGGTATTGTACCTTCCTTTGGCAATGCTGAAACTGCTTCAACTCCTAATGTATCTAATGTTTCTAATACGCCAAAATCAAACACAACCACATTTTCCGGGTTAACCTTTACAGGAGTTTCACCTAATAAATGTTTAACCGTCATTTCTTTTGCTTCAGCTGTTTCTTTCGGTTCAGCTGAGTCTGTGCTCTTGCTTTCTTCTGTTGATGATTCAGAACTGCATGCTGCTAAAATGAGAACAAATATCGCTAAGATAAAAACCATTAATTTCTGCTTCATGTTTTACACCTCATAGTAGTTTTGTTATTGTCATATTATTTTCTTATCTATAATAATGCTTATTATCGATCGAGATTTCCCCTGTGATCACAGCCTTTCAGAAAGATGTGCGCACATCTATGATCACATATGAGAATATTTCTCACTCGAGAGCAAACATAATTACCTATGCATAAAAAACACAGATTTTATTGTTATCGATATGCTCGATATTGATATCCATATCATAAATATTCTTTAATACAGCTGGTTTGATAATTTCGTCTGTTGGACCTTCCTGTACAACCTTCCCATCCTTTAATGCCACAATATAATCGGAGTAGCAGGAGGCAAAGTTAATGTCATGGATCACAATAACCACTGTTTTTCCAAGTTCATCAACTAATCTGCGCAGCACCTTCATAATTTGCACAGAATGCTTCATATCAAGGTTATTAAGCGGTTCATCGAGAAGAATATATTCAGTGTTTTGTGCGATAACCATCGCGATATAGGCCCGTTGTCGCTGCCCGCCGCTCAGCTCATCAAGGTACTTTTCCTGCATATCCTCAAGCTCCATGTACTCAATCGCTTCATCAACGAATTGCCAATCCTCTTTTGTTAGACGACCCTGTGAGTATGGGAAGCGTCCAAAGGAAACAAGCTCCCTAACGGTTAAGCGGACATTGATATGGT
Source organism: Bacillus tuaregi (assembly GCF_900104575.1). NCBI lineage: Bacteria > Bacillati > Bacillota > Bacilli > Caryophanales > Bacillaceae > Bacillus > Bacillus tuaregi. The sequence goes on along the minus strand of NZ_LT629731.1, from coordinate 782,513 downwards.
TAGACTGCTTCAGGATTGAAATTTTCTTGGCTAAATCATTGCTTTTACAGGATGAAAGCTCTTTTTCATCAATATGAATCATTCCTTCATCTGCCAGAATTAAGCGACTAATCATCGATAGGACGGTACTTTTCCCTGCACCATTCGGACCAATAAACGAAGTAATCTTCTGCTTTTGAATTTTCATCGTGACCCCGTCTACCACTTTCTTCGTACCAAATCGTTTTGTCAAATTTCTAACACTTAACATCTCTTCTCCTCCTCACTAGGCTTTGCTTTGTTTTAATAAAAGATAGATAAAGTACACTCCACCGATGAAATTCACGATGACACTTAAGGTTGTTGAAAAGGTGAATACCCGCTCAACTATTAACTGACCACCGACAAGGGCAATAATACTAACTAACATCGAGCCGAGAATTAAAAAGGTATGCTTATACGTGTTGAAAAGTTGATAGGTGACATTGACAACTAATAAACCAAGAAAGGTAATTGGACCAACTAGAGCGGTTGCGATAGATATGAGGATAGCGACAATAATTAGCAGTCGTTTCACAATCCGATCATAATCCACTCCTAAATTAATGGCCTGCTCCTTCCCTAAAGAGATAACATCGAGATACTTTCTAAATGGAAGGAAGTACAAGGTTACTAGGAGAATAAGGACTGCTGAAAGGAGCAGTAGGTCCCCATTAATATTATTAAAGCTGGCAAACATTTTATCTTGAACTCTCATAAACTCATTTGGATCGATTAGCACCTGCATAAAGGTTGATGCACTTTGGAATAAGGTACCGAAGATGATTCCGATGAGTAGGAGAAAATAAAGATTGCTGCCTTCTCTTTTAAAAATAATTTTGTATAAAATTCCAACAAATAGAACCATAAGCGCAATGGAGATAAAAAAGTTCACGCTCTTGCTCATTAGACTAAGACTGGAGCCAAATGCAAAAACCAAAACTGTTTGGATCAACATATAAAGGGAATCCAGACCAATGATACTTGGTGTAAGAATTTTATTATTAGTAATCGTTTGGAATATAACCGTTGCAAAGGCAATCGCTGCTCCTGTTAGTGCCATAGCCGCGATTTTTTCAGTTCTTTTCGACAGTACATACTCCCAGGATCCTCTAATATCGGTAAATAAAAAGACCGCGATAAGAATGGCTGCTGCTATAAAGAGTATTCCGATTTTTGTCCAATTACGCATAAGCCTTTCTCCTCAGTAGTAAAAAGATAAATATACCGCTTCCAATGACGCCAACCGTTAAGCCGATTGGAATCTCATATGGATAAATAATCAGGCGGCTGAAAATATCACAAGCTAGAATAAACACCGCACCGAGTAACGCCGTATGTGAGAGATTTTTTTGTAAATGATCTCCATTATAAATAGATACAATATTCGGAATAATTAACCCTAGAAATGGAATCATCCCTGCTGTTAAAATAACCACGGCTGACATCATCGCCACCAGACTTAAACCAATATTGACAACTCGCTTATATTTGAGCCCTAGGTTAACAGCGAATTCTTCACCCATTCCTGCTACTGTAAACTTATTGGCAAAAAGATAAGAAATGACGACAAGCGGGATACTGAAGTAGATAAGTTCATATTGCCCTTTCACAATCATCGAAAAGTTTCCTTGCAGCCATGCCGTCATGTTTTGAATTAGGTCATTCTTATAGGCAAAAAACGTAGTAAGGGAATTAATGATATTACCAAACATTAAACCTACTAAAGGAATAAACACAGCATCCTTGAATTTCACCTTATCTAATATTTTCATGAAAATGAAAGTACCCAGTAAGGCAAAGACAAAGGCCATAGCCGTTTTGGCTAAGATTCCAGCCGTTGGAATAAACATCATCGCCATCAGAATACCAAAGCGGGCAGAATCATCTGTACCGGCCGTTGTTGGCGAGACAAATTTATTATGGCTCAGCTGCTGCATGATCAAACCGCTGATACTCATCGCCACTCCGGCGATAATGAGGCTGGCAAGCCTTGGCACCCGGCTGGAAAAGAAAATTTTCGCCTGTTCTTCACTCATTTTAAAGATCTCAAACGGTGAAATATTGGAAACACCTATAAACAGCGATATGCATGATAATAAGATAAGTAATATGACTAGATATCTTTTCTTCATTTGTTTCCCTAACTCTCTTCTTTTGACATGAATATGTAGCTATGAATCTATTTAATAATGAGATTCATTATCAACTGATGTTGTAGAAATTCCCCAAATGAAGAAAATGATCATTTGAGGCTAGTGAAATCGTTTTATTTGATAACTATTATCACTGGAGATTAAAAAAATAACTCAATGAGATTCATTATCAATATAAGTGAAAATAATAATCGCATCCTTTTGGATGAGATTGATTATCATTTAATCTTTATACATAAAATTCTAACATTTATTTGTCCTGTGTCAATGTTTTTTAATAAAAAAAAACCAAAGCAAGATAATGTTTTCGGAATAGTGAGTCTAATAAAGAATTATTTTTGTATTTTAACTATGTTATTGATTTTCGTTTAATGAAAACGTTTAGGACAACTTCTTAGCGTTTACGTATACTATAGAAGACACCATTGTAGAAAAATCGAGGAATCATTCACTGTAATAGGGTCCCTGAAAGGAGGTGTTTCATTGACACAATTCACCTTTTGGCTAACGATTTTATCCTTTTTATTCACCATGCTGCTTATTTTTTGGAGACCAAAGGGAATAAACGAAGCCATCCCGGCAACACTCGGTGCGATTCTTATCTTTTGGTGCGGTGCTGTTACCCTATCAGATATCGTAGTGATTGGTGAAAAGGTAACGGGGGCAGCCATCACAATACTGGCAACCATGATTATGGCGATCGCCATGGAAAGCATCGGTTTCTTCCAATGGGGGGCACAGAAGCTATTAGAATTGGCAAAGGGTTCAGGTCACAGGTTGTTTTGGCTAACCAATCTACTTTGTTTCTTCATGACACTTTTTCTAAACAATGACGGCAGTATTCTCATTACCACCCCGATTCTTCTCTTACTGTTAAAAAAGCTAGGCCTGAACACCAAACAAAAGCTGCCTTATTTAATTAGCGGAGCTTTAGTTGCCACTGCATCTAGCGCCCCAATCGGTGTAAGCAATATCGTCAATTTAATCTCTTTAGAAATCATCGAAATGGATTTAATTCACTACACCATGATGATATTTGTGCCTGGAACGCTAGGCTTACTTCTGCTCGCCAGCCTACTTTACTTCCTGTTTCGCAAAGCATTACCGGCTGCCATCCATCCGCACACAGGTATTGTCCCCCATCACCCCGCCCAAATTCATCATGGACAACCTATGCACCATCACCCAATCCAGCCACAGCACAACAAACAACTTTCACCGATAAAACAGCCAAGGCATCCATTGGCTGAGCCGGATCACTCAACTAAACAAACTAGACTCATGATTGCTGTTCTTACCTATGTATTCTTTGTTCGAATTGCCTTATTTGTAGCAGCGTTTTTAGATATCTCGATTTCACTTGTCGCTGTGATAAGCTCTCTCCTATTACTATTATGGCGCTGGCTATATTTAAAGGTTAGTCCGATCGATTTATTGAAAAAAACCCCTTGGCATATCTTTATTTTTGCGTTCACCATGTATGTAATTGTCTATGGCTTGCATAATATCGGCTTAACTAGCCTCTTAATTAACTACCTCGAACCACTCGCAGCCTCCAGCCTCTTTCATGCAAGTATGATTATGGGCTCAGTATTGACCGTTTTATCTAATATCTTCAATAATCACCCTGCGCTCATGATCGGTACTCTTTCTTTAACACAAATGGGGCTGGATCCAATCACACTGAAAACCATTTATTTAGCAAATATTATCGGAAGTGACATCGGGGCCCTATTACTGCCGACCGGAACATTAGCCACCTTAATATGGATGCATATTTTAAGGCAGCATCATGTAAAGGTGACCTGGAAGGAATATCTGAAGGTAACGTTACTAGTGATTCCCATTACGGTTGTCTTTACCCTCATTCTTCTCTATATCTGGATTGAATGGATAATATATTAGCCGCATGCAGCGCAATAAGAAAAAATTCCTTTTCTTCTTTGAAAAGGAATTTTTTCTGTGCGGCCTTATCTGGATATAGACTCTACTATCCTTTTTTATTATCTTTATTGCTGTTATTTTTACTATCCTTGTTATCATCCTTATTGTTGCTATTTTTACTATCCTTATTATCATCCTTGTTGTTGCTATATTTACTATCCTTATTATCATCCTTGTTGTTGCTATATTTACTATCCTTGTTATCATCCTTGTTGCTGTCATCCTTACCATCATTATTCTTTTGGTAATCATATTTGTCTTGATTATCCTTCTCATCATCATTGCTTAGATAGTTAAATGGACAGTCTTTCTTGTCATCTGACTTGTCTTCAAACCAATCCTTATAACGTTCACTAGTATCTGATTTATATTTATCTTTTTTATCATCCTGATTCTTGTATCGATCTTTCCCATTACTACGTCCGCCTCGTTTACCATCCTTGAAATCAAAATCACAATCCTTGTACTTATCATCAGAATGACCTTTATTTCCATCCTTATGATGTTTGTCCCCGCCCTTATCCTTTTTCATCTCTTTAGGCCCGGAGCTGATACTGCGAATATGGAAAGGATCAACTCGAATGACCTCTTCATTACGAATCAGCTTATAAAAGCCTTTGTCGACGAACAGAACTCCTTCTATCGCTTCAGGTCCTCCACGATTAATCGAAACCCATTTATTTTTCAGTTGCTGAAAAACTCCATGTAAATCATGTGCTTTCACACGTTTTCCTTTCATTTTCTCTTTGTTGCCCTTAAAAGATTTCGAGGATTGACAGACACTTTTCACATGGTGAAGATTCACATATACGAGACATCCATCCTCAGCAAGCAGCAAAAGGAAATCATGCTTAACACTTAATAACTCACCATGAATCGATTCTGGTCCTCCTTGATTTAATTGGATCACCTTGTGCTCCATTTTCTTTAAGAGCTTTCGAAAGCTTTTAGCTGATAGATGCGTTTCGCTATTTTCCTTTTCATGATGATGATCGTGCTCATGATGTTCTGGTTTTGGTTTTGTCGGTTCACTTATACTTTTGATATGCTCTGCTTGGTAATAAATGACCGCCTTTTTCGTCTCCAGGGCTACGTAGTCTGATTTGACATCAATTACTTTTCCATGCTTTGCCTCTGGTCCTCCTCGATAGATTTTGACTTCCTTCCCTTTTATTGATTTAAAAAATGCATGATAAAAACGTGATTTCGAGCTGTGGTCCGCAGCGTTATGTTGCTTATGCTTATCTTTGCTCATCTTAATCCTCCTTGTTCATCCTCCAAAATGGTTAGATATATTGCATGTATACGTTAATTAGTACAATTTTGCATGATGAACCAACCTATATAGCAAAATAATCAAACAAGTACCTATTGAATAATGAAATTAAAAATAAACAGCGAAAATGTTTGAATTATCTGAAATTAATTGATATAATTGAAAAAAGGTTAAGGAGTTGATTTCCAATGAATAAGTACTCTCTAAACACACCCCAACAAACTGAGGTAATGGATGATTCACTATTTGCTGAAATGGTGTTAGACAAAGCGCTGCGCGATTTCCAGAAAGAGCAAATTCTAAAGGAAATCGACCAATCGTTACATGACAGAAACAAAGAGCAATTTCTACTACTAACAGAAAAATTACAAAAATTTCTTGAATAACATGATAGAACATTAATTCCCGATTTCAGTGAAATCGGGTTTTTGTTTGTTTTAGGCTAATTATGTTTTCCTGGTTAATAAGTAACAAAAAATATAAATTACGATTTTTTCGACAAATATGCTGAAACTTTTTTTATAATAAAGCGTACCTACTTGATGAATAAGGACAAAAGGGTGTGGATTATGAAATTTCGGAATGCTGTTTTGGAATATCGTCTTCGTAAAGGGAATGACCAGTTTGTTCCCATTTATCATTATCCGGAGATTGAGCTAGAGCAGATTTTAGCAAGGAGAGAATGTGAGTTTTTTGTAAAGGATGGCATTACATACAAGCAGCTGTCCTCGGCGATTGAGGAAAATCTCTTTATTATTTATGTAGAAATATATGAGGAAGGACCAGTCGATGCCGCTATCTTAACAGAGGACGGGATTTTGCTTGAGGTGAGAGAGTTGAACTCCCTTAAGGGGTATCCGCTCCTGACGTCTGAATATTTGACGGATCACTTAGATGTATTAAGTACTCTTGGTAGTGTCTATACATACCATCAGCAGCAGGAGTGGGAACGCGATTCTGCCGAAATTGATGAGGATCGGAAAGCCTATGTTTTGTATGTCACAGCAACAGGATATTCCATAACAGATTAAAGAGAGGGGATTAAGATTGAACAAGACAAAAAAAATGATGAAGGGTGTCCTTGCCGCTACACTCGTTACCTCTTTAGCGGCATGCTCAGAGGACCGTCCTCCTGAACCAACCGGCTATGATTGTGATGATTGGGATTGGGACAGCGAAACAGGAACCTATTACTGTGATGATGATGACTCCTATTATGGGGGCAGATATTATCATGGCGGCTCCTTTTACTCTAGTAAGTCATCACTCAAAAGCAGTCCAAGCTATAAATCCTATGAAAGCTCCTACAAATCAGGAATCGGCAGTGGATCAAAAGGCGGATTTGGAGGATAAGCATGAATACGTTTCGTCAGGAAAGGCAGCGTTTTTTTGAAAACATCGAGGGATTCTGGCATGATCTATTTAATACTGAATATGCCTTATATGATGTCAAAAAAGAGACAACCGCTGGAATAAACCGCATTAGACAGGCAGCAGAGCGGATCGGACATATTTTGTTTAAAGCAGCACCGCTGTTACGGCAATTGGATGAAGAAACCCTGCTTCAGCTTGGCTTTCCAAAGCCGGCACTTTCCTTTATCAGACTTCAAACCCTGCCCTTCGAAAGTGTGATTGCACGGCTTGATTTAGCTGTTACAGCTGATGAAATAAAGCTACTAGAGGTGAACTCCGATACACCTACTTTTATTAAAGAAACCTTTTCTGTCAATGGGGAGGTTTGCAAAGCATTCGGATTAATCAACCCGAATGAGACCTGTGCTAAGGAGCTTCGTGAAGCTATCCAACTGGCTCTTAAGATGGCTCTTCAATCACTCGGAAAAAGAGAAGCTCATAGAAGAAGCCCAAGCATCGTCTTTTCTTCACACAATGATCATGAAGAAGACCGCTTAACAACGAAATATTTGCAGGAGCTCGCTGGATTACCTAGTCAGTATCTCGGGCTCAGTCAGCTTCGCCTTGTACCAGAGTCTATAACAGAGAACGGTCAAATTCTCATTGAAAAAGGACTTTACGATAGCCATGGTGAAAAGATTGATGTTCTATACCGACAGACCTATCCCATTGAACACCTTGTTGAGGATGAAGATCCCGCAACAAAGGAGAAAGTTGGACAGCTTTTACTGAAGCTCGTTGAAGAAAAGGAATTAGCGATTATTAATCCGCCCTCTGCTTTTTTACTGCAATCCAAAGCCGTCATGGCGTTAATATGGGGATTACATGAGGAAGAGCATGCTTTTTTTACAGCGGAAGAGCATGAATGGATTCATAGCTATTTTTTACCCACCTATTTGGATGAGGACTATTTTCTTGAGCAAGAGATTTCGTATGTGAAAAAACCCTCCTTTGGACGTGAGGGAGATACGGTCGAAATCTTTTCAGGCAGTGGAGAAAAGGTTGCCGAGGATGCTCATAAAACCTATCAGGATTCACTGCCCGTATATCAGCAATTCATCAAGCTTCCAAAAACCGTGATTCAAACGGTCAATGGGTCCAAGAACGCTCATTATATGTATGGGTGCTTTTACATTAACGGACAAGCAAGTGCAATCGGGATCCGAGCTGGTAGACAAATTACAGACAATGAAGCCTATTTCCTACCGGTAGGCATCGATATCGAGGAGGAGAATAAATGATGGAAATCATATCAACAGAAAGCTTTTTTGCTTTTCTCGCCCATGTTGGAACAGGCTTAGGCTTAATTATCATTGGAATTTTTGCCTTTGCTTTTACAACGAAATTCTCAGAATGGGAGTTAATTAAGAATGGAAATACAGCCGTCGCATTAAAGCTGTGGGGTAAGGTGATTGGATTAGCGATTACGCTTTACACGGTTTGGGGTGGAAGTGTCAGTATTTTAGATGCCTTTATTTGGGGCTTAATTGGAATCATCACGCAGGTCATTGTGTATTTGATTATCGAATATGTACTAACACCTAAAACAAACTTAGCGAAAAAGGTCGAGGAAGGCAATCTAGCCGTCGGCTTCAGCTTATTCGCCGCTGGAATTACCGTCGGTTTGGTTGTTGCGGGAAGCTTAACCTATTAAGAGTTGAAAAAGCCGTATCAGGGAAAGGTCCCTTGATACGGCTTTTTTCATTTTTATGTACAGTTGAACCTGTAAATCACTCATATTCTTTCCAATTAAGGTAAACAATAAGCTTTAGATTCATCTGCTAAGGAGACTACGATCGTGTTTAATTTTTTAAAAAATAAAGGCAAAGAAAAGGAAAGTGCCAAGGACGTTTTTTCAAAATCACATGATTTTAAAACCTATGAATTTGAAAACGAAAAAACGAAGCTTTCTTTTTGCTTAACATTTCTCACCACTCTTGTCGAGGAAAAAACAATTCGCGAGTGTGCTCTTCCTTATTTACTGGAAAAAGACTTTCATCAATTAGAGGATGCGAGGAAGCTTCTTCCCTTGCCAGATGTACAGCTCTCAACGGACGCATCGATCATAGAAGAAAAGCTCATCACCGGCAATGTACTGCTGACTATACCCGGGGAAGCACAAAAATTTTGTTATTTCTCTGCCATAAAGGACACGGCGCGAAGCATCACATTGCCTGAGGTTGAATTCAGTGTCATTGGTCCAAAGGAAGCCTTTGTTGAATCACTTGATCAAAACTTAAGCCTGCTGCGAAAAAGAATTCCTGTAAAGGAGTTGATTATTGAAGAGCAAACGATTGGGACTCTATCGAAAACAAGAGTAGCTATTCTTTACTTGGAGGGCATTACCAATGTCGAAAATGTCGATACGGTCAGACAGCGAATCAAAGGAATTGAATTTGATGAAATCACGGATAGCTCGTATATTGTTCAAATGATTTGTGATAATCAAAATTCACCATTCCCGCAGCTGCTTGATACAGAAAGACCTGACCGAGTTGCCGCCATACTGGCAGAAGGAAAGGTAGCTGTTATGGTAAACGGCTCACCACATGCTTTAATTGCACCGACAACCTTAGTAGAATTTTTCAGCTCATTTGAGGATTATTATTTAAATTGGATTCTTTCATCATTTTTTCGTTTAATTCGGTTATTTGCGGTGGCCTTTTCTATTTTAGTGACACCCATTTATGTCGCAACGCTTTCCTATCATTACGAGTTAATCCCGCAGGATTTATTAAGCGCATTGGTGGCTTCGAGAAGGGCGATACCTTTTCCGCCCATTCTCGAAGCATTATTTCTTGAATTAACCATCGAGCTTTTACGTGAAGCAGGAGCCCGACTGCCGACAAAGGTCGGACAAACCATCGGTATCGTGGGCGGTATTGTGATTGGAACGGCTAGTGTGGAAGCAGGTCTGACAAGCAATGTATTATTGATTTTTGTCGCGCTCGCCGCACTAGCATCCTTTACTACACCCGTATATAAAATGGGTAACACCATCCGTTTATTGCGTTTCCCGTTTTTAGTTTTTGCTGAGCTCTGGGGTCTTTTGGGAATATTGCTTTGCTTCTGTTTTTTGCTTACCCATCTCATTCGATTGACTTCACTTGGAAGACCATTTTTAGAGCCAATATACCCATTAAGGAAACAGGATTTTAAGGATTCTTTGATCCGATTGCCTTTTAATAAACAAAGAAAACGGCCATTCTTCTTACGGACACAAGAGTCAGACCGTTTTCCTGAGAAGGCGGCAAAGGAAAAGAAAGATATCGAAGATTAGAGGTTATTTTATGAAAGTATCCATTCCGGAAAACAAAAAAATCGCTCCTTTTCTTGTATTCTTTACCGTCCATGCGATGCAGACAGGTATTGGCATCCTCGGCTTTACCAGAATCATTGCCAAGAATGCCGGTCATGATGGTTGGATTTCGATTATCGTGACCGGGCTCGTTATTCAGTTAATTATTTGGATGATTTATAAAATGGCCAAAGTGGCGGACGGAGATATCCTAGCGATCCACAGCTTCATTCTGGGAAAAAAGCTTAGTAAAGCCATCTGCTCTCTGCTTATTATTTACTTTTGTTTACTGACAGTGACGGTCCTGCGAGGATTTATTGAAATTGTCCATGTGTGGATGTTTCCGGAGCTAAGTATCTTTTGGTTTTCAGTTGTCTTTTTTATTCTCTTAAATTATATCGTAAATGGCGGGATTAGGACCGTCACCGGGATTGCCTTTTTCTCAGTTGTGTTGCCCTTTTATATCGTTCTATTGTTTTTTATTACCATACCTTATTCGGATTTTACGAACCTACTGCCAATTTTAGATCATCCAGTTTCAGATATCCTGCGTGGAAGTCGTGATATGTCGCTTACAGTGCTTGGCTTTGAAACAATCCTAATATTTTATCCATTTATCAAAAGCCCGGAGAAATCACGAAAGTGGGCTAGTTTAGGAAATCTATATACAATCTTGCTATGTCTGTACATTGCCATCCTAACCTTTTCCTATTTTTCGGAAAACCAATTGCAAAAAAACGCCTGGCCATTACTTACTATGTGGAAAATTATTAAAATGCCGTTCGTGGAACGCTTTGAATATATCGGGATTGCTAATTGGTGTTTAATTATCCTACCTAATGCCTGTCTTGCAATATGGTGTGCAAGCTGGTTAGCCAAGCAAATTTTTTCGCTACGGCAAAAAATCTCTGTACCTGCCCTGTCAGTCTTATGCATTATTGGTACAAGTCTGTTATTAACGCGTGAAATGGTAAATATTTTAACGGACATTACAGCCAAAATTGGCTTATACTTCAATTTTGTCTATATTCCATTATTATTTTTGGCCACAATCATTGCAGAGAAGGTGAAAAAGCGTGAAACAGAAACGTAAATACTTCATCGTTTTTGTCCTCCTTTTCCTGCTTGGAGGATGTGTGCAAAAGGAAGTATTGGATGATATCAGCTTAATCGAAGGGATTGGCTTTGACATGTCTGAAAATGGCCAAATTCTAGGTACCGTTACGTTTCCTCTTTATTTGCCTGACTCTCCACCTAAGAATGAATCCTTCTCGGCTGAGGCGATCATTAAAAAGACCATACTGCAGGATATACAGCAGCAAACACCAGACCCGATTGTTACGGGAAGTCTTGAGGTAGTATTATTTGGGAAAGATATCGCCAAGAAAGAGGGGATTCTTGAATTGGTGGATGCCTTCCAAAGAGACCCTGGTGTTGGTGCCGGGCTATTTTTGGCTGTCGTTGACGGGGATGCCAAACCATTATTAGAGGGGGATTATGGGATAAGGGGAAATGGAACGTTTATTGCCAATTTATTCGAGCATAACATCAAGCAGGAGGAGGTTCCGCAATCAAACCTTCACCTCTTTTTGTTTGATTTTTATCAGGAGGGGAAAACGCCATACCTTCCACAGATTAAACAGCTTTCTAAAAATAAATTAGAAATTAACGGGATGGCTCTTTTTAGCCGTGGAAAGGTCATCGATGTGGTCCCGCCGGATAAGATGTTTTTCTTTAAGCTCCTTGTTGATAAATTTAGCGAGGGGATGCATCGGGTCAGTATCGATGAAGGGGATGCGGCCATTAGGAGTATCAAATCTAGACATCGTTTTAAGCTGACAAAACGGAATCCAGAGGAAATCTCCATTCATATAACCGTTCGCGGGCTCATCAACGAATTTACTGGCAATAAGCTATCCCCGAAAAATATTGATTTATTAGAGCAGGCCTTTCAAAAGGAAATCAACAGAGAATGTGAGAAGCTCATTAAAGACTTTCAAGCGCAAAAGCTAGATCCTCTAGGTTTAGGGCATTTTGTCAGAACGCAAACCCGTCAGCTTGATATTAAAAAATGGGTAAAAGAGGATTATCGAAATCTGACTGTGAAGGTAACATCAGACGTCATGATTACGCAGACCGGTGTTATTGAATAATGCATCGAGGATTTTTCGCTATCAGATCAATAATGGGCGCCCATTATTGATCTAGTTGGGGCGCCGCTGAAAACGACCAAAAACGGACTTGCCTATTCGGCAAGTCCGTTATAATTAAGTATAAACCACCAACAAAGCTATGTATGGTGGAGACGGTGGGAGTCGAACCCACGTCCAAAGATATCGTCACTTAAGCTTCTACGAGTGTAGTCGATATATTTGCTGTTTCGCCGCTCCATATGCCTATCGACGGGCGTCCGGGCTAGCTAGTCTGATTGTTCTCTTCCATCATCCTCAGACGGGGGAATCCGGCGTAGCCCACTAAAGTTGAGTCCCTTACCCTACCACATGGGCGATGGAGGGAGGAACCGCTAAGCGCTTATTAGGCAGCTAAAGCGAAATTGTTTTGTTGTTTGCCAGTTATAGGCTTTGACGTTTTAACGAGGCCGATCCCCTCGACTCGCAACCTAAGCTCGAACTACCCCTGTCGAATCCGTAGCGTCCCCATTATGAGAAAATCGAGGATAAACTGAATTATCTTATCGATTCGCGCAAACCTGCGCTGACGTTAGGAATGCTCAAAGGTCGAGCAAAGATTAGTGATCAGCTCTTGCTGACATAATTCATTATACCATAATCCATGGTGATTTCAATTGTAATTTACTGGTTTAGCTGCCAGCTTGCTTGCAGACAGATTGGACGGAGCTTTAATCAAACTCCTGTCGTCTACATCTTCTGTCTCTCACGGAATGCACGTTCAATATCACGCTTGGCTTCTTTTTTCTTCAAATCTTCACGCTTATCGAATTTCTTCTTTCCTCTCGCTAAGCCGATGAGGATTTTTGCATAACCGTTTTTCAAATATATCTTTAAGGGTACTAACGAGTAGCCGACTTCCTTTGTTTCACCGATTAGCTTATTGATTTGCTTGCGATGTAAAAGGAGCTTCCGGGTTCTTTCCGGGTCATGATTGTAGCGGTTTCCCTGCTCATATGGACTGATGTGCATTCCAATTAAGAATACCTCACCATTCAAAATTTTCGCATAGGAATCCTTTAAGTTTGCACGTCCCGCCCGAAGCGCTTTGATTTCAGTCCCCTGCAGGACAAGACCTGCTTCATATGTTTCTTCAATAAAATAGTCATGATACGCTTTTTTATTCTGCGCAATAACCTTACCTTCACCTTTTGGCATAGAGCTTTCCCCACTTTCCTTGCTCTATTTTAGCAAATATTCACGTTCCAAACAAATCAAAATCCACTACCTTTAGCGCTTTACTCCGCCGGGGGACAGTCCCCCGGCGGTTTAACGCTTTACCTTGCTGGGGGACTGTCCCCCAGCGGTGTAACGCTTTACTTGGTTAGCGTTTTTTCTTGCGTTTTGCTGCTGGGGCGTTTTCGAAGAATTTTTTGTTTCTATTTTTCTTCTTGGCAGATGGTTTGCTGGCATTGGCTTCTTTGCCACGGCCATTTCGACTTCTGCTTCGGCCGCCTCCTTCGCCGCCCTCTTTACCTTTACGAGCCTTTCGCTCTGAGCTGCCTGTCTTGAAGACACGACCACCTTCACTTGGATCGCGTCTGCGTGTGCCCTTCATGCCGACGATTTCAAAATCAATTGAGCGTTCATCCTTATTGACGTTGATGACGCGAACCGTAATCTCATCGCCGATTCGGTACACATTCCCTGTCCGCTCGCCAATCATCGCGAAATGACGCTCATCGAAGCGATAATAATCGTCTGTCATGTAGCTGACATGGATTAACCCTTCAATTGTATTTGGAAGCTCAACGAACATGCCAAAGTTCGTAACAGAGCTGATAATCCCGTCATATTCCTCACCTATCTTATCCTCCATATACTCTGCTTTCTTCAGCTCATCTGTCTCGCGCTCTGCATCAACTGCCCGGCGCTCCATTTTCGAGGAATGCTCGGCAATATCAGGAAGGCGTGAGTCCCATTTTTCCCTTGTCATCTGATCTAGCTTTCCTTCTATTAAATAGGTACGAATGAGACGATGAACGATTAAATCGGGATAACGACGGATTGGTGATGTGAAATGCGTATAATACTCCGTTGAAAGTCCAAAGTGGCCGAGGCTGTCCGGATCATATTTTGCCTGCTGCATCGAGCGTAGCATGACGGTTGAAATCACCATCTCCTCCGGCTTACCCTGTACTTCCTCAATAATCTCCTGCAAAGCACGAGGATGGACAGAATTGGCTGTTCCTTTTACGATATAGCCAAAATTCGTAATAAATTCAAAGAAGCGGCGCAGCTTGTCTTCCTTTGGATCCTCGTGAATCCGGTAAATAAACGGTACATCCATCCAGTGGAAATGCTCTGCAATGGTCTCATTGGCCGCAAGCATAAATTCCTCTATCAGGCGTTCGCCGACAGACCGCTCACGAAGGACGACATCCGATGGCTTACCCTCTTCATCGACGAGCACCTTCGCTTCCTTAAAATCAAAGTCAATCGCTCCACGATGCTGCCTTTTTCCATTTAAAATCTTTGCTAATTCATGCATGAGGCGGAACATCGGCACTAAAGACTCATAGCGCTGGCTTAATTCTTCGTCCTCATCCACTAAAATCTTATTGACGTCGGAATAGGTCATTCTTTCCGTTGTTTTAATTACACTTTGAAAAATATCATGGTTTACAACGGTACCATCTTCATCTATTTCCATCTCACAGGAAAGTGTCAAGCGGTCAACCTTTGGATTTAACGAACAGATTCCGTTTGATAAACGGTGTGGAATCATCGGAATAACACGGTCCACTAAATAGACACTCGTGCCTCTTTCAGCCGCTTCCCTATCAATAGGTGATTCCTCTGTAACATAATAGGTGACATCGGCAATATGTACACCAAGCTTGTAATTTCCGTTCTCGAGCTTCGTTACGGTTACAGCATCATCTAAGTCCTTTGCATCGGCACCGTCAATCGTGACGATGGTTTCATGGCGAAGGTCACGGCGGTTTTTAATCTCCTCTTCGTCAATTGAATCAGGAGTATCGTGTGCCTGCTTGAGAACGTCCTCCGGAAATTCTCCCGGCAGTCCATGTTTATGAATAACCGAAAGAATATCAACACCTGGATCATTTTTATGACCGAGAATTTCAATGACTTCTCCTTCTGCACTCATCCTGCCTTCCGGATAGACCGTTAGCTTCACAACGACCTTATGACCTTCGACAGCACCGTTAGCCGCTTGCTTTGGTATGAATATATCACCGGCAAATTTTTTCTCATCCGGAATCACAAAACCAAAGTTTTTACTTTCTGTATAGGTCCCAACGATTGTTTGAATCCCTCGTTCAAGAATCCTGACAATCGTTCCTTCTCTACGCTGGCCAGAGGATTCTGATGACACACGGGCAAGTACTATGTCACCATGCAAAGCATTATTGATTTCATTGGGCGGTATAAAAATATCGTCCATCCCCGCTTCCTCTGGAATCACAAAGGCAAACCCCTTTGCATGACCGGTCAGCTTCCCGCGGATTAGGTTCATCTTTTGCGGCAACCCATATCGGTTGCTCCTCGTCCGGACGACAAGCCCCTTTTCTTCCATATATACTAGGGCTTTAACAAAATCCTTGAAGGTAGAAGAATCGTCCACACCCAATGCCTGCTCTAATTCTTGAACCGTTAAAGGCTTATAGGCCTCATCCTTCATATAATGTAATAATCGATCCACATGCGGTTTTATTGTAGCATCCATCTATATCCCTCCTTTTATAGAATAAGGCTCAACTGTTAATCTTGGAAAAATCAACACGTTGCCTTAACAGAGCCATTAATAAAAGCTTCCATTCACTTATTCTTCCCAGTCAAGTCCTTCTAAAAATTGATAAATGTCTTCGTGAAGCTGGTCCTTTTCTTTATCCAATGTAATGGCATGTCCTGATTCTTCATACCATTTCAGCTCCTTTTGTACGGATTCCGCTTGAGTGTAGATAAGATTTGCACTATCTGGATTGATCATATGATCATGCCTTGCCTGTACCACCAAAAGCGGCGCATAAATCATATCAATATGATCGCGTACATCAGCAATTAAGTCTTGCAGGGCCTTGAGTGTCTTCATGGGTGTTTTTTGAAACTCCTGCATTTCTTGCTCAACCTCTTGCTCTGTTTTGCCTTCTAGTCTTTTATATTCGCGGGCATAGTCTAGGAT
This sequence comes from Bacillus tuaregi, assembly GCF_900104575.1. Classification (NCBI taxonomy): domain Bacteria; kingdom Bacillati; phylum Bacillota; class Bacilli; order Caryophanales; family Bacillaceae; genus Bacillus; species Bacillus tuaregi. The sequence continues at coordinate 766,072 of NZ_LT629731.1, read as the reverse complement.
TCCTTCATACATGACTTCTTCACTTTTTATATAAGCAGGCGCGCACATTGGCACAATTCCCTTTATAGGTAAAGTGTATCCTAATTTTAAGGAAAATACCCCACCAAGTGAGAGCCCGACTGCCGCAATTTCTTTATGACCCTGACTTTTTAAAAACTCATAGCCAGCTTTTACATCCTGCCACCAATCCTCAGGTCCGGATTGGACTAATTCCTCCGGCGGTACTCCATGACCCTTATATAAAGGTGCATGACAGGTATAGCCCTTTTTCTCAAGGAATCGGCCAAGCATACGGACATCAGCTGTATTACCCGTAAAGCCATGCAATAATAAGACCGCACGCTTTCCTTTTCCAAATGTAAATGGTTTTGGTGTAACAATTTTCATCAATAACAGACCTCTCTATTCATATATTCGGGTAATCATAGTTTTTACAAATGATTTTGGAACATGCTAATATTCTGATTTAAACAGAAAAGCGGAAGCTCCTAATCGGGACAACAAAAGACCTGACCACGTGGCCAGGTCTTTTCTGTATTATATTCCAAAATAAGCGACAACGATTGCCAATACAAAGAATAATACAGATAATACAATAGTTAAACGCTGAAGGACTAAATCGAGTCCGCGCGCTTTTTGTTTACCAAATAACTGCTCTGCTCCACCTGAAATGGCCCCAGATAAACCTGCACTTTTTCCAGATTGAAGTAGAACGACAACAATTAGAGCGATCGATACAATCACTAGTAATGTAATTAATATTGTATGCAGCATATTAAACCTCCTGAAAACGCCCTTTTACAATATTTCTATTTTATCATATTATCCATTCTAGTACCAAACAAATTCACGAAATTGTAAAGACTGAAATGACATCTTTCGGTCTTGATAAAAAAAAGACATAAGAAAAACGGGACTAGCGTAAAGTCCCGTTTTTTGCGGCATTAGCCATTGCCATTACAGCAATTGACAACCCGAAGCGCTTGGACTTTTCCACAATCTAAGACAAGAATGGAGCCATTTTCACTAAAATAAGCACAGCAGGTATCATCATTAAAGTTGACAAATGTTAATCCGGCAAACATAGTGCCTCCACATAAAAACACATCGACAGAAGTACCTGTTTGCAATTCTCTAAGCTGGTTACATACACAGCCTCTACATCTGCCATTACCATTATCTTGAACACCCATTACTTCGCCTTGACGAAATCCCATATAACTCATTCAGAATTCTCTCCTTTCCGTTGAAAAATATCACCCGCATTTATACTTTATGCTCCGACTTCAAAAGAGCTTGGACAAACCCTATATGTCGAAAACACAATTTTTCTGACAGAAAAGAGAAAAAGCCTCCATCTGCGGGGACGTGATCCCACACGGAATGGAGGCTAATAACGGTTAGGTTTGAATTACTTCTTTAAGTTATAGAAAGACTTGATGCCAGCGTATACTGCTTGCTCGCCAAGTTCGTCTTCGATGCGAAGTAATTGGTTGTATTTTGCGATACGGTCTGTACGAGACATAGAACCAGTCTTGATTTGACCAGCGTTTGTTGCAACAGCGATGTCTGCAATGGTAGCATCTTCTGTTTCACCAGAGCGGTGAGAAACAACAGCTGTGTAGCCAGCACGCTTCGCCATTTCAATAGCATCAAAAGTTTCTGTTAGTGTACCGATTTGGTTCACTTTGATTAGGATAGAGTTTGAGATACCCTTTTCGATACCTTCAGCTAGCTTCTTCGTGTTTGTTACGAATAGATCGTCCCCAACAAGCTGAACTTTATTACCAATGCGATCAGTTAGAAGCTTGTGACCTTCCCAGTCGTTTTCATCTAAACCATCTTCAATGGAGATGATTGGGAATTCGTTGCAAAGCTCTTCATAGAAATCAACCATTTCTGCTGAAGATAAGCCAGTACGTCCTTCACCAGCAAGATCATATTTGCCAGTTTCTTTGTTGAAGAACTCAGAAGAAGCAACGTCCATGCCTAGAGCAATATCTTTGCCTGGCTCATAGCCAGCCGCTTTGATTGCTTCGATGATTACTTCTAATGCTTCACGGTTAGATCCAAGGTTTGGAGCGAATCCACCTTCATCACCCACAGCTGTATTTAAGCCTTTACCAGAAAGAACCTTCTTCAGGGCATGGAATACTTCTGCACCCATACGAATCGATTCCTTGAAAGAAGGAGCTCCAACAGGAAGAATCATAAACTCTTGGAAGTCTACGTTGTTATCAGCGTGAGAACCACCGTTGATGATGTTCATCATTGGAGTTGGAAGTTGCTTCGCGTTCACACCACCGAAATAACGGTATAAAGGAAGACCTACAGATTCAGCAGCAGCGTGTGCAACAGCCATAGATACACCAAGGATCGCGTTGGCACCTAATTTGCCTTTGTTTTCAGTTCCGTCTAATTCGATCATCGCTTGGTCGATGCCCACTTGGTCTGTTACGTCCATGCCGATGATTTCTTCAGCGATTACGTCGTTTACATTTTCAACGGCTTTCAGAACACCTTTACCAAGGTAACGTCCTTTGTCTCCGTCACGAAGCTCAACGGCTTCGTATTCACCAGTTGATGCACCAGATGGTACTAACGCACGTCCAAAAAATCCTGATTCTGTTAAAACTTCTACTTCAACGGTTGGGTTACCACGGGAATCAAGTACTTCACGAGCATAAACATGTTGGATGTATGGCATAGAAAATCTCTCCTTTAATAGATGATTAATATATTTTTCTCCGATTTAGAGAATTAAGTTACTAGAATGATTATAATTATTTGTTTTCGCTTGAAGAGGAGTTATAGGCTACTACCGCTCTTGCGAATTTTTCGCTTCTTCGGTAGCTTATACCACTTATAGGCTACCGCTCTTATGAATTTTTCACTTCTTTGGTAGCTTATACCGCTTATAGGCTACCGCTCTTGCGAATTTTTCACTCTTTGGTAGCTTATACCGCTTATAGACTACCGTTCTTGCAAATTTTTCACTTCTTCGGTAGCTTATACCGCTTATAGGCTACCGTTCTTGCGAATTTTTCACTTCTTCGGTAGCCTATACCGCTTATAAGCTACTGCTCTTACAAATTTTACACTTCTTCGGTAGCCTATACCGCTTATAGGCTACCGCTCTTGCGAATTTTCCGCTTCTTCGGTAGCTTATACCGCTTATAGGCTACCGCTCTTACGAATTTTACACTTCTTCGGTAGCCTATACCGTTCTTTACGCTTTAATAATCGTCGTTCCAGTCATTTCAGCTGGTTTTTCTACTCCTAGTAGATCTAGGATGGTTGGGGCAAGGTCCGCTAGAATACCACCGTCACGGATGGTTACGCCCTCTTTCGTTACAATAACCGGTACCGGATTCGTTGTGTGAGCTGTCATTGGCTTGTCATCAATTGTGATAACTTCATCCGCATTTCCGTGGTCAGCTGTGATGATGGCGTGACCGCCTTTAGCAAGGATGGCATCGACGACTTTACCTAAGCACTCATCAACCGTTTCAACGGCTTTAATGGTTGGTTCCAGCATACCGGAATGTCCTACCATGTCTGGGTTTGCGAAGTTCAAAATAATCGCGTCAAATTTATCCGCTGCAATTTCTTTAAGAAGTGCATCCGTCACTTCATAGGCACTCATTTCAGGCTGTAAATCATATGTGGCAACCTTTGGTGAATTAATTAAAATTCGCTCTTCACCAGGGAATGCGTCTTCACGTCCACCGCTTAGGAAGAACGTAACATGAGGATATTTCTCTGTTTCAGCGATACGTAACTGTGTTAAGTTATTTTGCGCTAAAACCTCCCCAAGTGTGTTATCCAGGTTCGTTGGTTTAAAGGCCACATAGCCGTTAACCGATTCACTGAAATGGGTTAAGCATACAAAATGTAATGGGGATGGATGCTTTTCCCCACGATCGAACGAACGGAAGTCTTCATTCGTAAATGTGTTCGAAATTTGGATGGCACGGTCTGGACGGAAATTATAGAAAATCACCGCGTCATTGTTTTGAATCGTCGCAACCGGCTCACCATTTTCCTTTGTAATGACAGAAGGAAGCACAAACTCATCATAAATGCCGTTCTCATAGCTGTCTTTCACAACCTGTAATGGATCAGTGTAGGAAGGACCCTCACCGTATACCATCGAACGGTAGCATTTTTCGACACGCTCCCAGCGCTTATCACGGTCCATTGAATAGTAACGACCAGAAATCGTGGCAAATTCACCAACGCCGTATTCCTTCATTTTTTCCAGTGCTTCACTAATATAGATATCAGCTGTTTGCGGACCTACATCACGACCGTCTAAAAATCCGTGTACGTACACCTTCTTCAGACCGTGGTCTGCTGCCATACGTAGTAATGCATACATATGGGTAATATGGCTGTGCACACCACCGTCAGATAATAGGCCAAATAAATGAAGGGCAGAATCATGCTGCTTTACATGGTTTACCGCATCAAGGAAGGTTTCATTTTTCTCAAATTCACCTTCACGAATCGCAATGTTTACGCGGGTAAAGTTTTGATACACAATTCGGCCAGCACCGATATTCATATGGCCAACCTCTGAATTTCCCATTTGCCCATCTGGAAGACCAACTGATTCACCGCTGGCACCTAAATGGTTATGCGGGAACTGCTTCCACAAACGGTCAAAATTTGGTTTCTTTGCCTGGGCCACTGCATTTCCCTTTTGCTCGTCCCGGCAGCCAAAACCGTCTAAAATAATTAACGCAACAGGCGCTTTACTCATTCTTTCCACCCTCCAACAATTGTAGGAAAGATGCCGCTTCTAAGCTGGCGCCTCCAACTAAGGCTCCATCGATGTCTGATTCTGTCATATATTCCTTGATATTTTCCGGCTTTACACTGCCGCCGTATTGAATGCGGACTGCCTCCGCTACTTCTGCTGAAAACTGCTCTGACACAACGGAACGAATATGGGCACATACTTCGTTCGCATCCTGTGCTGTTGAAGACTTACCAGTGCCAATCGCCCAGATTGGTTCATAGGCAATGACCGTCTCTTTCGCCTGCTCTGCTGAAAGTCCTGCAAGAGCTTTCTGAACTTGAGAAGCGACAAACTCATTTGTTACGCCGCTTTCACGCTGCTCTAATGTTTCACCACAGCAAACGATCGGAATCAAGTTATGTTTAAAAGCAGCCAATACCTTTTGGTTCACAGACTCATCTGTTTCATTAAACATCTCACGGCGTTCAGAGTGACCGATAATCACATACTGTACACCAAGGTCTGCTAAGGCAACCGGGCTGATTTCACCTGTAAAAGCACCTTTTTCTTCAAAGTGCATATTTTGAGCACCGATTTTTACATCTGTATTTTTCGCAAGCTCCACCAAACTATGCAAAAATAAAGCTGGAGCACATACAACGGACTCTACTTTCTCATTTGATGGAACTGCCTTGATGATTTCTTCCATAAAGCTTTTGGCTTCAGGAAGGGTCTTATGCATTTTCCAGTTTCCCGCGATAATTGGTTTGCGCATTTTGTTATACATCCTTTCAAGCTATAGAAAGCTTAGCTTCCCTTATTTATCGTTCAGTGCTACAACACCTGGCAGCTCTTTACCTTCCATGAATTCCAAGGAAGCACCACCACCAGTTGAGATATGGCTCATTTTTTCGGCAAGGTTGAACTTCTCAACTGCTGCAGCTGAATCGCCACCGCCGATAATCGAATATGTATCGTTCGAAGCTGCTAAGGCCTCAGCGACTGCCTTCGTACCATTAGCGAATTTATCGATTTCAAAAACACCCATTGGGCCATTCCAAATGACAAGTTTCGACTTTTTGATGACGTCAGCATATAGCTCAGCCGTTTTCGGACCGATATCCAACGCTTCCCAATCGGACGGAATCTCTTCAATGGAAACATTATTTGTATTGGCATCTGCACCAAATTTATCTGCCACAACGGCATCAATTGGCATATAGAAGTTGACACCCTTCTCCTTTGCCTTTTCCATAAAGGTCTTTGCTAGTTCAATCTTATCTTCTTCTAAAAGAGAGTTCCCTACCTCATGACCCTGTGCTTTCACAAACGTATAAGCAAGACCGCCGCCAATAATCAGATTATCAACCTTCTCTAACAGATTATCAATGACACCAATCTTATCCTTTACCTTTGCTCCACCAATAATCGCTGTAAATGGGCGTTCTGGGTTAGAAAGGGCTTTGCCGATTACCTCAAGCTCTTTATCCATTAAGAAGCCGGATACTGCAGGAAGATGATGGGCGATTCCTTCTGTTGATGCATGGGCACGGTGTGCAGCTCCAAATGCATCATTTACATATATATCTGCTAATTCCGCAAAAGCCTTCGCTAATTCCGGATCATTTTTTTCTTCTCCAGGGTAGAAACGAACATTTTCAAGCAGGAGGACATCGCCTTCATTCATTTCAGCGATAAGTGATTTGACTGAATCGCCGTGAGCCTCGTCCGCTTTTTTAACATCCTTGCTAAGTAGTTCTGATAATCTCTTAGCAACCGGTGTCAAACGCATTTCTTCTACTACTTGTCCTTTTGGACGTCCTAAGTGGCTAGCAAGAATGACCTTTGCTCCTTGCTCCTGCATGTACTGGATGGTTGGAAGTGCCGCACGAATACGGGTTTCATCTGTAATCTGACCATCCTGCATTGGTACGTTAAAATCAACGCGGCAAAATACTCTTTTCCCTTTTAAATCAATATCTTTTACGCTCTTTTTATTCAACGAAAAGATCCTCCTTTAAGAAGTAAGTATAGAAAAGCAAATCCATAAGCGGTAATCGAATGGTCAATCTTCTTTCATGCCATTCATCCGCATGAAAAAAGGAGCGGGGAATGTTCCCCCTCCCCTGTGATACCCTTAACCATTATAGTCGTTCGCTGGAAAATTTTCCAATAGTTTCTTTAACGAACATTATAATTATTTTCACAAATAGAAAAGCGTAAGCGCCTTGCCCAGCGGCGTATGGACTGGAGCACTCCGGACTGAGATAAAGGAAACACGAAGAACGCGTTAGCGTGATTCGATGTTGACTTATCGTAAGGAGGAAGTGTGAAGTCCACTAGACGCTAGGCGCTGAAGCTAGACACTAGTCTAAGTTTAGCGCAGTTATTTTGTTTATAAAAGAAGAAAGGCGCCCGAGATGCTATCGGGCAGATGGGCGCCTATTTTAAATTAAAGACCTTTTTTTGCAATATAATCAACTAGGTCAACTACACGAGTAGAGTAACCAGTTTCGTTATCGTACCAAGAAATAACTTTAACCATGTTTCCTTCCATTACCATTGTGGAAAGTCCATCAACAGAAGAAGAATGTGGGTCACCGTTATAATCTCTAGATACTAGTGGCTCGTCACTGTATTGAAGAACTCCTTTTAATTCACCTTCAGCAGCTGCTTTTAATGCTGCATTTACATCTTCAGCTGTTACTTCTTTCTCAAGCTCAGCAACAAGGTCAACTAATGAAACGTTAGGAGTTGGTACACGTACTGCCATACCGTTTAATTTACCTTTAAGCTCTGGTAATACTAGAGATACTGCCTTCGCTGCACCAGTTGAAGTTGGAATCATGTTCTCAGCTGCTGCACGAGCACGACGGTAATCCTTGTGTGGTAAATCTAGAATTTGCTGGTCATTAGTATATGAGTGAATCGTTGTCATCATACCACGCTTAATGCCAAATTTGTCATTAAGAACCTTTGCAAATGGAGCTAAGCAGTTTGTTGTACATGATGCGTTAGAAAGTACATGATGGTTTGCCGCATCATATTGGTCTTCGTTAACACCCATTACGATTGTGATATCTTCGTCAGATGCTGGAGCAGAGATAACAACCTTTTTCGCACCTGCTTCAAGGTGTTTCGCTGCATCTTCACGCTTTGTGAAGCGTCCAGTTGATTCAACTACTACTTCTACGCCAAGATCTCCCCAGCCTAGGTCAGCTGGATTACGTTCAGCTTTAACAATGATTTCTTTTCCATTAACGACTAGGTTATTGCCGTTTACAGATACTTCAACATTTAAAATTCCGTGTACTGAATCATATTTTAAAAGGTGTGCAAGCATGTTTGCATCTGTTAAATCGTTAACAGCTACCACTTCTACATTCGGGTTATTTAGTGCAGCACGTAATACGTTACGTCCGATTCTTCCAAAACCATTAATACCAATTTTTACTGTCATTATAATTTCCTCCTTTAATTATGTAAGGATTATTTTTTATAGAATCTTTATTAAAAGGGCCTTACCCTTGTAACAACTTAGTTGCTGCCGCTTCATCTGTAATTAATACAGTTGATGTCGGCGCCTGCTTCATATAAGCACGAATCGCTTTTGCTTTTGAAGCACCACCTGCTATCGCAATAACATGGTTAACCTTCTCAAGGTCCTTCAGCTGCATGCCGATTGTCTGCACTTTATGAACAACCTCACCAGCTTCATTAAAGTAGTAGCCAAAGGCTTCTCCGACAGCTGCAGACTCTTCAAGCTTGTTGATGTCCTCTGCACTTGTCTTTCGACGCTTGGCCATGGTTATAGCATCTCCAATTCCATGCAAAACCATGTTGGCCGATTTGATTAAATCCAAAACTGCTTTAATTTCCGGATCCTTTTTCATCGATTGATACATCTCATTGCTTACTTGATCAGGTACATAAAGAACACGATGCTTCGAGCCCGTTTTTTCTGCCATTTTCGAGCAAATCGTATTGGCTTGATTTTTGACATCCTCCCCAATACCGCCACGAGCTGGAACAAATAATAATTGACGATCCTGTGACTGCGGAGACATCATTTCGGCAACTGCAGCCATAGTAGTACCGCCGGTTACTGCAATGATATTTTCTCCTGTTAAATTATTATTTATGCTTGTAACACATGCTTTTCCAAGTTCATCCTTCACCCAAGGAGATTCTTCACTGTCCCCGGAAACGATGATGACCTTGTTTATCCCAAGCATCTTCTTAAGGCTTGCTTCCATTTCATCAATTCCCATAATCTCACGGATGTAGCTCTGGAGTTCTTCCACGAGCTCTCTTCCATCTTCTGTCAAGCTCATTCCAGCTGTCGTGCTGAATAAGAGCTTTTGCAGCTTCAGGAATTCTACCTCGCTTCTTAACACTCTCTCTGTCAAACCAAGAGAAGCAGCAAGACTTCTCCGACCGACTGGCTCCATCGCTCCGATAAAACGGAGAATTTGAAATCTTTTTTGGATAGTAGGTAGCAGGTCAGGTAATAATCTTTTTTGTAATTCAATCATTGATTTCATTCTATGTAACTCCTTCACGGTTGGTCAATAAAAGTCCACGTTAGACATATTATGTCCCACCTGACACAAAAAAAATTACCCTGCAGAAATTATTCTAGCAGGAAAGTTTTCCTATTTCAATAGCAAAGAATCAATTATTTTTCTGAAAACGCTTTATATAATAAGGTTTTGTCTATTTGTCCATATTGGACTTCTTTCCCATCTAATAGAATAACGGGAATCATTAAGCCATACGCCTCAGTCCATTCATCCCGTTCTTCAATATCACATTCTTCATAAGCAAAATCGAAATCATTTTTGAGCTCCATGATGATTTCCTTTGCTATATCGCATAAATGACATCCATTTCTGGTAAACAGTGTTACAACCTTCATCTTCTTCATCCTTTTCTGTTATCATCCGAACCGTTTTCTTTTCGAGGAGGAGGGAATTCCTAATTGATCACGATACTTGGCAATTGTTCTTCTTGAAACAACGATGCCTTTCTGCTCCTCCAAAAGGGAAGCTAAATCCTGATCTGAAAGCGGTTTTTGCTTATCCTCCGCTTCAATCATCTGAGCCATTTCCTTTTTCACCTGAACAGATGAAGCATCCTGGCTAGAGTTTGTTTTGATGGTACTGGAAAATAATGATTTTAATTCAATTGTCCCAAAGACCGTTTGGGCATATTTTTCTCTCACTGCCCGGCTTACAGTTGATTCATGAATCTCCAGCTCCTCAGAAATTTCCTTCATGGTCATCGGCTTTAAGTATTCCTTCCCATGCTTGAAAAATTCAGGCTGTTTTTCAATCATTTTTAGAGCTACCCTTAGCAAGGTTTCTTTGCGCTGCTCTATGCTTTTCATAATCCAGTGATAATCCTGCTGTTTTTCCTGCAGAAAACGCTTGACCTTCGCATCACCATTCGCATGAAATTTTTGATAATAGCCTTCATTAAACTGAATTTTCGGCAGGGACTCATCGAGCATTTGAACAGAAAATGCTTCACCATCCCATTTTATCATCAAATCAGGAATAATGTAGGCCGATGGCTCTGAGGAATAATCCGAGCCTGGTCTCGGGTTTAAGGCCTGCACCTCATCAAAAACCTCCTGAATCTGCTTCATTTCTATCTCTAACTGCTTCACAATCAAACGCCACTTTTTTTCAGCAAATAATAGAAAATAGTCGGAAAGGATTCGATAGGCTAATTTATCCTCATCACGGTTATATTTAAGCTGTAAAAGCAGACATTCCTGCAGGTTTCTCGCGCCAACCCCAGGAGGCTCCAGCGCCTGAATGGTTTCTAACGCCTTTTCTGCTACTGGCTGTGGTACAGCTAAAATATCGGCTACTTCATCTAGAGCGATATGTAAGTAACCGTTTTCATCTAGGCTGTTAATTAAAAAAAGAATCGTCTTTTTTAGACTTTCATTGTAGGATCGTAAATCTAATTGGGCTAATAAATAGTCCGCTAAGGTGGTTTCATTTTTTGCCATTTGCTCGAGCCAATTGTGTTTATCCTCACGTAAGGACTTTTTTACCTTTTTAACAGAATCATATCGAGGGTCTACGGATTGAATGCTCCCAGGTTCGATTTGCAGAAGCGGGTTTTCGATTGCCTTATTTTCGAGAAATTCCATTAATTCCTGGGTGGAATACTGCAACAAGGCAATCGCCTGGGTTAATTCCTGAGTCATGGATAATTTCATCGTTTGCTGCTGCCATAATCCTGCCTTCATACTCATGAACATCACCTCTTGTTAATTTTACAATATGAACCTTTTTTCGTGAATGAAAATATGATTATTTAAAAATACTACTATAATTATTGTTTTATGCTAGAAATTGACAGAGAAATAATAAAAAAGAAACTTGCAAAGAAAAATGTCTTATCATATAATGAAAAGGCGTTGTTAAATGACGCTTTTATTTTGCCCTCGTGGTGCAACGGATAGCACGTAAGATTCCGGTTCTTAAAATGGGGGTTCGATTCCCTCCGAGGGCGTACTAAAAACAAAAACACCTATCCCTTTGGATAGGTGTTTTTTTGTGCACTTAAGCATGAAACTCGTTTAAGACCACTGATGCTTGGTTATGATGAAAGAGGAAACATACGGGTCAACATCACAACAAAAATATTGTCGAATAATTCTTTGATTCAGATTCAGGTCTATTATTTGACCTTGTTTGACCATCAGTGTATGATTAAATTACAAACAGCTATAGGATATACGCTTTCTATCGCTGCGGAACCTATAGTAATGAGAAGGAGGATATAAAAAATGAATTTAATCCCAACAGTTATTGAACAAACAAACCGCGGGGAACGAGCATATGATATTTATTCCCGACTGTTAAAAGACCGTATTATTATGCTAGGAAGCGGAATTGATGATAACGTAGCAAACTCGATTGTTGCACAATTACTTTTCCTTGAAGCAGAAAATCCTGAGAAGGATATATCCATTTATATTAACAGCCCTGGTGGAAGCATCACAGCTGGAATGGCGATCTATGATACTATGCAGTTCATTAAACCGGATGTACAAACCATTTGTATTGGTATGGCTGCCTCAATGGGTGCCTTCCTACTAACTGCTGGTGCACCTGGAAAGCGCTATGCTCTTCCAAATGCAGAAGTCATGATTCACCAGCCACTTGGCGGTGCACAGGGTCAGGCAACTGAAATTGAAATTGCTGCTAAGCGTATCCTTTTCCTACGCGAAAAATTAAATACGATTCTTTCAGAGCGCACAGGTCAGCCGCTTGAAGTCATTTCTCGCGATACTGATCGTGACAACTTCATGACAGCAGAAAGAGCAAAGGAATATGGCCTAATTGACCATATTATTTCACGCAGCAATGCTGTTGAAAAGAATGATAAATAATTAAAGTGCTGAGCGCTTTAATGACTAAAAAAACTCGCATGCATTGAAAAATGCTGCGAGTTTTTCTTTTTATATGATTCAATTGAATAACAGCATTAATCTTCCTGCTCAATATACTTTGACAGTTCTTCAATCGCTTCGTTCTCATCACTTCCCTCTGCACTCAATAGCACCGTGCTTCCTGAACCAAGAGCAAGGCTCATAAGCCCCATAATACTTTTTGCATTTACCTTTTTACCGTCTTTTTCTAAATAAACATTTGATAAAAATCGATTAGCTTCTTGTACAAACAAAGCAGCAGGACGAGCTTGCAAACCTGTTTTCAATTTCACTTCAACCTGTTTTTCTACCATCTCACATAATCCTCCTAATAAAGTATCATTATATCTCTTTATCATTAATGGGTTTTGACCCTAATTGTAACCAGCTGTCACGATACAAAGCTATACGATTTCCGATTTTCCTTCATTGCTGTGGACCTTGCTCTCGTAACTATACTATTTTATTATACACTTCTTTTGTTTAGAGTATTTTAAATCGTTTGACCTTTTCGTAATTTTTCTGCGATTTCATCAATTTTTCGAAGCCGGTGATTGATGCCCGATTTGCTAATGGTGCCGCCGGAAACCATTTCACCTAGTTCCTTTAGGGTCACATCCTGATAATGAACACGAAGCTCGGCGATTTCGCGCAATTTTTCCGGCAAAATCTCGAGACCGACAGATTCTTGAATATATTTAATATTCTCCACCTGACGAATGGCCGCTCCAATCGTTTTATTTAAATTAGCGGTTTCACAGTTCACTAACCGATTGACTGAATTTCGCATATCCCGAACAATCCGAACATCCTCAAACCGAAGGAGGGCATTGTTGGCCCCAATAATAATGAGAAAATCAGTTATTTTCTCTGCTTCCTTTAGGTACGTGATAAAGCCCTTCTTACGCTCCAGTGTCTTGCTATTTAAATCAAAAGAGTTCATGAGTTCACATAGTGAATCGTTGTGCTCTTTGTAGAGTGAAGCGATTTCAAGATGATAGGAGGAAGTCTCCGGGTTATTGACAGAGCCTCCTGCTAAAAACGCTCCACGTAAATAGGAACGCTTACAGCACTTTTTCTTAATTAGCTCTGGTGAAATATCAGTTTGAAATTCAAAGCCTTCCCCAACTATTTTTAAGTCCTCTAAAATACTGCGCGTATTTTCTACCATTCTAACAATATACACGTTATTTTTCTTTAAGCGCATTTTTTTTCGAACTAATAGCTCCACGCTAACGGTATAGTATTTCTTTATTAGCGTGTAAATTCTTCTAGCAATCGCTGCATTCTCGGTTTGAATATCCACTGCTAGCTTTCGATTTGTAAAAGAGAGGGAGCCATTCATTTGAATGAGGGCTGATAGTTCGGCCTTTCCACAACAATCCTTTACCTCTAAATTTGTCAGTTCCTTTTTTGTCTCTGAAGCGAAAGACATTGCTGCACCTCCCATTGACAAGCTCTATCTATTATTACGCATTATGACGCTTGTTGGTTTCATCTATTAAGAACGAATATAAAATTTTTGCTACTTCATTTGTATCATGGCGAATCACACCATTTTCCAGACTCACGATTTCACCATAGATTACCTCAAGTCCTAAATCATAGAGATTGCTCACATCAAAATGAACGGGCTTGGCAGCCTCTTCACTATAGCGCTTTTGAATCGCCTCTGGTATATCCTCACTGTTAACCAGAATCGTATCGATGAATGGTTCATTCAGATGATCATAGACAGCCTGCACATGATCACTTGCTGAGTAGTCATGTGTCTCTCCTGCCTGGGTCATTAAATTACAGATATAGACCTTCTTTGCCTTCGCCCGGCAAACCTCATCACCGATTTGCGGAACAAGAAGATTCGGCAGAATACTTGTATAAAGACTGCCCGGTCCGATAATAATTAAATCTGCGGATTGAATCGCCTGAAGGGCTTCTGGAAGCGGTTTAATATTTTCCGGAGTTAAAAAAACACGCTTAATCTTTTTTCCAGAGAATGGAATCTTGGATTCCCCGGAAATCATATGACCATCCTCCAGCTCTGCATGCAAAACAACACTTTGATTAGCGGCAGGCAGAACCTTTCCATGCACATTCAATACTCGGCTCATTTCCTGAATCGCGTTCATGAAATTCCCTGTAATAGAAGTCATCGCCGCTAAGATTAAATTTCCAAGCGAATGACCGGATAAATCATTAGTTGACTTGAATCGATGCTGGAACATTTCTTCAATTAATGGCTCAACATCTGATAGAGCGGCCAATACATTGCGAACATCACCAGGAGGAGGAATGTTCAGCTCATCCCTAAGTCGACCTGAGCTTCCTCCATCATCGGCAACTGTAACAATTGCCGTGATATCAACAGGATATTTCTTCAATCCTCTTAATAATACCGGCAATCCTGTTCCGCCACCGATGATGACGATTCTTGGCGGCTGCCCATTTTGCGTCATGTTAGTGGTTCCTTTCTTTTTTCAATATCACGATGTGAGATACGGGTATGATAATCCTTTTCAAAGTGGTGCCCAATGTATTCTGCCAATGCCACTGAGCGGTGCTGTCCACCCGTACAGCCGATGGCAATCACTAGCTGTGCCTTCCCTTCCCGTTTATAATGTGGAAGCATAAAAGCAAGCAGGTCTGTCACTTTTTCAAGGAATTTATGCGTTTCATTCCATTTTAACACATAACCAGAGACTTCACTGTCCAAGCCGGTTAACGGTCGCATCGAATCAATATAGTGCGGGTTTGGTAAAAAACGAACATCAAACACAAGATCAGCATCAATTGGAATTCCGTGTTTAAAGCCGAACGACATCACGTTGACGGTAAAGATTGCTTTTTTATTAGAAGAGAATTCTGTTAGGATCTTTTCACGTAGTGCGCGTGGCTTCATCTGCGATGTGTTGTATATGTGTTGCGCTCTTCCCTTTAAATCTGCCAGCATCGCTCTTTCATTTTGGATGCCTTCAAGCGGAAGGCCAGTACCTGCTAACGGATGCTTTCTTCTTGTTTCCTTATATCTTCTGACGAGGGTCTCATCATCTGCTTCTAGAAACAAGATTTGTGGGGTTGCCCAGGAGCTTTCCACTAAATTATCCAACGCTTTAAAGAGGTCTTCAAAAAACTCTCTTCCGCGTAAATCCATCACTAAAGCGACTTTATTCATTTTATTGCCTGATTCTTTCATCAGTTCGAGAAATTTCGGAAGCAGAGTAGGAGGTAAATTATCTACACAGAAAAAACCTAAGTCTTCAAAGCTCTGGATAGCAACTGTTTTTCCCGCCCCTGACATACCTGTAATAATCACTACTTGAGAGTCATTAAGCGATCCGGTACTCATTTGTTTTCCTCCTCCTTGTAATAATAAAAGTTAGTTGGTTAGCGGTTCGTTGGTTAGAAAAATCAAAAAAGCTTACTAACCCCTAACCAACTGTCCAACTAACTATCAGCCCTTTAACTTGGGTCTAGTCGATAGCTGAGTAATTCAAAGTCTGGTGTGTAGGTGAAGGTTCCGTAGATGATTCCGTTTCCGTGGATCATGTAGTCTAGGATATGGTAGTCACCTTCGGCCATTGGCAGTTTTCTTATTTCATTGATAGGCTGCCAGCGGATAATTCCTTCATCCGATTCATCTAAACTTAAGCCATCGGCATCCCTTGAGAAAAATGTGAACATCATCCATTCATTGACGATTTGATCGCCATCCTTCATGATGAAGGTAAAGATTCCTTTAATATTGGGATTGCGTAAATAAATCCCTGTTTCTTCTCTAAATTCACGGATACAGGAATCTCTAACCGATTCACCCGGCTCCATTTTACCGCCCGGTGCCACCCACCAATTACGGCGCGGCTTTTGTAGCAATAATACTTTATCATCCTTTAACAATACACAATTCGTTACTCGCTGCATCACGGCTCGCCTCACAATCAGAAAACAACAGTAATTTATAGATTATCAATTATTCTATTCCTAGAGTTATGAATCAATGTTTGGTTTCGTACACATTCAGGGGGTGATCCCTAGTTTAAACTCAACTATTTCCATATATTATACTATTTTTATGGGGTCGTCACAATGGATATAGTCTCCATCTTACCACACCCAAACTAGCAGATATAAGGGATTATTTTTTTCTACGGCTATGCTAAACTCTTTGTGCCTGAAACGAAAATCAACCTACTCAAAATTAACAAAACTCCATTTGTTCTTTATAAAGAATATATTTTACGAAAAAAAAATAGCACAGGCCAGCAGCCTGTGCTTTTAGAATAAGTAACTATCTTAAAGGGGGTCAATTTCTATTTTTATCATACCGTAATTATATTTCGTTCTTGTTACAAAACAGTTAAATCCAAGTGAATTTTGAATAGGTGATAGGCCTATGCCTCGCTTATTTTGCTTCTGCCTTTAGCTCTTCCATCAGCTCTTCTACATAATGCTGAGCCGCTTGGGCAGCAATACTGCCATCACCTGTTGCTGTCACGATCTGACGAAGTGTCTTCTCACGAATATCACCGGCAGCAAAGATACCTGGTACCTTTGTTTCCATTTTTTCATTTGTCACAATATAGCCAGCCTCATTCGTAATTCCAAGGCTTTCAAACGGCTTGGACAGCGGCACCATTCCGATATAGATGAAGACACCATCTGCCGGCAATGTTTTCTCCGCTCCATCCTTAGTTGAAGTTAACGTCACACTGCCAACCTTGCCATCCTTTTCATTAATCGATTTCAGGACATGGCTCCATTCAAAATTGATTTTTTCGTTATCAAAGGCACGCTGCTGAAGAATTTTTTGCGCACGAAGCTCATCACGGCGGTGAACAATCGTTACCTTACTCGCAAATCTTGTTAAGTATACGCCTTCCTCTACAGCCGAGTCTCCGCCACCAATAACAAATAATTCCTTGTTTTTAAAGAAAGCTCCGTCACATACGGCACAGTAGGAGACACCGCGTCCACCCAGCTCACTTTCACCAGGAACACCCATTTTCTTATATTCAGCACCGGTTGAAATGATTACCGCACGAGCTTTGTATTGCTTCGAGCCGGCAACAACCGTTTTATATTCCTTACCATCAATAATTTCTTTAATATCACCATATGCATATTCAGCACCAAACTTTTTCGCATGCTCAAACATTTTGGTTGATAAATCTGGACCAAGAATCGTTTCAAAACCAGGATAGTTTTCTACCTCTTCTGTATTTGCCATCTGACCGCCAGGCACTCCACGTTCAATCATCAGCGTAGACAAATTAGCTCGTGAAGTATATACAGCAGCAGTCATACCGCCAGGTCCGGCTCCTGCAATAATCACATCATAAATTTTTTCTTCCGTCACGTCTGAAATCCTCCTCTTTCGGTCACCATTAGGTGTCAGGCATCCAAAGGATTTATCCATTATACTGCCTTTGGTATTAGCTACAAAAATAGCGCTGTCTGATACCTTTTATATTGGTCAAACCGTTTTCCTCATATTGTGGTCAAATACCCCTATCCCTATCCTATTAAACATCACTTCAGATGTCCAACCATTTGCTCACTGTAAATATCCATTTACTAATTTGATGTATTTTTGCAATGTAGATGGCGACAATCCGTATTGCTGCGCCACTAGCTTTTGCGATGATTTTTCATTTCTAAGTTTTTTCCACATGTATTCCGTTGCAGCTGCTAGTGCGTCCTTATTTTTCAAATCAATCTTCGCTTCGCTCATTTCAACAAAGATCGAAAACCACATTAAATATAGCCCTGCTTCAACCGTTCCAATCGGATGGTGGTGCTCGTATAGAGCTTTTGCTGTTTCGTGCGCCACCACAAGCTGACTACTATCTATCTTGCCCACTTTCACCATGTTTACATATTGATTTTCCAGTGTCGAAAATTTATGATTTTTCACGACTTCCTGTGAGGTTAACAGGGTTTCCTTTTGCTCAGAAAGCGAAATAAGGAACAGAGCAAACAATCTTTCCTCGATATAATCACTTTCAAGCTTTTTGAGAATGGAGGTGTTATACTCCTCAAAGCCGTTCGCACTCGGATGCTCTTCATTCCAAGGCTCAAGTCCTTCCTTACCAGGGTTCATCTCCAACACCTTTTCCCATAGGGAGTGGGCAAGCTGCTCTTTGCCAGTAAAATAGGCCGCATAGGAGAACCAGTAATAATAGGAACCATCACCCTCATATCCTTGTTTATGAAGCTTTCGGAACCAGCGATAAGCAGGCTCATACTCACCAATTAAGGCAAAGGTCGCCCCAAGCTTAAATTGATGCTCCGTTAACATTGGCTTTACTTTTTTCAAGATATCCGCAATCGCAGCGGTTTCCTCTTTCTGTTTCTGGAAATAGGCAAATACAAGCTTGTTACACATCGCATGTAGATTGCCTGGATTTCGCTCCAGCACCAATTCCAACGTTTCGTCCGCTTTTTCAAGCTCACCTAAATAAAAATAAGCAAGGGCTAAATTGTTATAGGCAGACCAATATTCCGGAAACTCCTCAATCACATCCTCTAGAAGCTCAATCGCCTTTGGAAAATGTCCTGATTCAAGTAAGTCTCTCGCTTGCTCCTGCTTTACCATTAAATCGTCCTGCTCATATAGCACTTCATCTAAATCATCTGCCTCCAGGGTCAGAACCTCAAGAAGATCCTCTGCATCTTCAACAAATTCACCGCTTTCCTCTTCCTTTAGGTAGAGGGTCACATGTGCATAGGCATCCTTAAAGTAGCCTAGGTGCGCATAGTTATTAGCTAGGAAATAGTGGCACTCCATCATCTCTTCATCCAGCTCTTCGAGAATGAAATGAAGCAGCTTATTGGATTCCTGATATTCTCCCAGCTCTGTATGAATAATGGCTAATTGACAGACAATCATCGGTTCACCCGGTTCAAGCTGCATCGCCCGTTTTAGATATTTGATTGCCTTATGAAAATCACGACGGTGAAAAGCCTTCAAGCCCTTTGAAAAATAATATTCACCCGTAGGGATAAATGACAATAATTGTCCTTTTGATTTTTTAGCTTGAGAGTTTTTACTCATGTAATCCTCCAAATAGTACAAATTAACTTACTTATAGAAACTCGCTTCGTTCACGAGACTATGTTTTTTGCTCAACCAAACAATTATAACATACCCTCCCCATCGCAGAAAGTGGCTGTTTGTAAAATAATACGGAGGTAAAAAAAGGTGCCTGACACCACAAAAGGACCGTGTCTTTTTGTGGTGTCAGGCACCGAAAATTATTTACTTTCTTTCTGCAGATGTCTTTCCTGGAGAACCTGGAGTACTTCCTTGAATGGCAGCTCCTGTTCACGCAGCAGAACTAGCAAATGGTACAAAAGGTCGGAAGCTTCCCATTTTAATTCCTCAGGATCACGGTTTTTCGCCGCAATGATGACTTCAGACGCTTCTTCACCGACTTTTTTCAGGATTTTATCGACGCCTTTTTCAAATAGATAGGTCGTATAGGCACCTTCTGGGCGTTCTTTTTCACGTTGATCAATAATGTTTTCTAAATCGATGAGTATTTGATAATCCTCGAGCTTTGCTTCCTTTGTCACTTTTTATTCCTCCTCTAAAATCGGCTCTGAAAAACAGCTGACTGCACCGGTATGGCAAGCAGGACCAGCTGGATGAACGAGCACAACGATGGCATCACGGTCACAATCAAGCTTCATCTCCACAATCCTTTGTGTGTTTCCGCTTGTTGCCCCTTTATGCCACAGCTCCTGGCGTGAGCGGCTATAAAACCAGGTTTCTCTTGTTTCAATTGATTTCTGCAGCGAAGTCCTGTTCATATACGCAAGTGTCAAGACTTCCTTCGTGTTGGCATCCTGGACGATTGCCGGGATTAAGCCCTGTGAGTCGTATTTAACCTGTTCCAAGTTCATCTAACATTCACACCTTTTTCCCGTAAATAGGCCTTAACCTCGTGGACGGAGGTTTCTTTATAGTGGAAAATAGAAGCGGCAAGAGCGGCATCTGCTTTGCCTTCTTTAAACGCCTCCTCGAAGTGCTCGGCATTGCCGGCACCGCCAGAAGCAATAACGGGTACGGTCACGGCTTCGCTGACAGCCTTTGTTAGCGCCAGGTCAAAGCCTTTTTTCTCGCCGTCAGAATCCATGCTTGTGAGCAGAATTTCGCCGGCACCGCGCTCGACCACTTCCTTAGCCCAGGCAATGACTTCTTTATCGACCGGCGTTCTGCCACCATGCGTGTAAACGCGCCATGAGCCCAATTCTTCGTCATATTTCGCATCAATGGCCACGACCATACATTGAGTGCCGAAAAAGTCAGCTCCCTCTGTAATCAGCTCCGGGCGGTTGACTGCGGCTGTATTTAAAGAAACCTTGTCCGCACCCGCCCGCAGCATCCGTTTCATATCCTCGAGTGAGTTGATACCGCCGCCGACGGTAAACGGAATCGCCAGCTCTGAAGCCACATCCTTAACGACATCCACCATGGTTTTGCGACCTTCATGGGAGGCAGAAATATCAAGAAATACCAGTTCATCTGCGCCTTGCTCATCATAAAAACGCGCCAGTTCGACTGGATCGCCTGCATCACGAAGCTGCACAAATTGAATTCCTTTCACAACTCGTCCATCTTTTACATCAAGGCATGGGATAATCCGTTTCGTAATCATTATACACCAACCTCTTTCAAGGCGTCAGAAACCGTGAATCGGCCTTCGTAAATGGCTTTTCCGACAATTGCACCACTTACGCCGGCTGCTTCAAATTCCTTTAGACGTTTTAAATCGTCAAGCGAGCTAACACCGCCTGAAGCGATCACCTGCTTGCCTGTTTCAGTAGCCAGAAGCTTTACGGCGTCAATGTTAGGACCTGACAGCATACCGTCTGTCGCAATATCGGTAAAAATAAACGTTTCTGCACCGGCATCGGCAAAGCGTTTACCGACTTCAACCGCTTTGACTTCCGAGGTATTTAACCAGCCGTGTGTGGCAACATAGCCGTTTTTCGCATCAAGGCCAATCGCAATCTGCTTGCCGTACTTCTTCACCATTTCAATCGCAAACTCTGGATTGGAAATCGCGATGCTGCCGATGATGACTCTTGTGACGCCATTGTCTAAATAATGAGCGATATCCGCTTCTGTACGGATGCCCCCGCCAATTTGGACGTTCACATTGAGCTCCTTTGCTGCTTGGATAACGAACGTATCATTTACGCGCTTGCCGTCCTTCGCACCGTCAAGGTCAACCATATGGATCCACTGCGCTCCCGCATCCTTAAAGGACTTGGCCATATCAAACGGAGAATCCCCATACACCGTTTCCTGATTATAATCACCTTGAATTAACCGAACACACTTCCCGCCTCTCATATCGATAGCAGGATATATTGTAAAAGCCATCAATCCGTTCCCCTTTCCACTGCCTTTATACTAGTTTCGTAAAGTTTGTTAACAGCTCGACGCCAAGCTTGCTGCTTTTTTCCGGGTGGAACTGCATGCCGAAGACGTTGTTAAGACCGACTACTGCCGGAACCTCTTCATGATACGAGGCCGTTCCGATGAGAATCTCTCTATTAATGGTTTTGACATAATAGGAATGAACAAAATAAGCATAATCCTCTTCCAGGTTGGCGGTGATGGGAGAGCTACTTTCCCATTTTAAACGATTCCAGCCCATATGTGGCACCTTGTAGGGCTCACCATTTTCCGTTTGTCCTTGAAAACGGACCACACGTCCGGGAAGCAGTGCAAGTCCCTTTGTCATTCCGCCCTCTTCACTTTCTTCAAAAAGCAGCTGCATGCCAAGGCAAATGCCTAGGAGCGGCTTACCTGTTTTTACATAGTCATGCAGGAAGTCTGTTAATCCTGATTCATTCAGACGAGCCATCGCATCCTTAAAGGCACCGACACCCGGTAAAATGAGCCCGTCGGCCTTCGCCAGCTCAGCTGGGTCCTCAGAAAGAAAGAAGGGCACCTCGAGACGCTTTAATGCCTGGCTGACACTAAACAAATTCCCCATTCCATAATCAACAATTCCTATCATTTATAACATCCCCTTTGATGATGGAACACCTTTTACCCGTGGGTCAATGATGGTCGCTTCATCTAGCGCTCTTGCCATCGCTTTGAAAATAGCTTCAATCATGTGGTGTGTATTTTGACCATAATGGACGATCACGTGCAGATTCATCCGGGCCTCTAGACAGAACTTCCACAAGAATTCATGGACAAGCTCGGTATCAAAGGTACCCACCTTTTGACTTGGAAAATCAGCACCGCGGATTTCTAAATGCGGACGGTTACTTAAATCAACCACCACCTGGGCAAGGGTTTCATCCATAGGGACAAAGAAGGTCCCATATCGTTTAATGCCTTTTTTATCACCGAGTGCTTCTTTAAACACCTGTCCAAGGCAAATCGCGATATCCTCTGTTGTATGGTGATCATCGATCTCGATGTCTCCCTTTGCGTTAACGGTTAAATCAAATTGACCGTGCTTGGCAAACAAATCGAGCATATGGTTTAAAAAGGGTACTCCGGTTTCTAATTGAGATTGGCCTGAGCCATCAATGTTAAGCTCAAGCTCGATGCTTGTTTCATTGGTTTTTCGCTGTATCGATGCGCTTCTTGTCATGATCCTATCTCCCTATCCTGGCTCGTTTATGTCGTGAGCGATTTTATACATATAATGCTACTGTTAGTTGAAAAGGAAGCAGAAGAAACGTCCCTCTGCTTCTTATTGTTTTCGGGCTTCGATGGCTCTGGCATGGGCTTCGAGGCCTTCGAGGCGGGCGAATGCCGCAATTTTTTCGCTATTTTCATTGAATGCTTGTTCGCTGTACATGATGATGCTTGATTTCTTTTGGAAGTCGTCGACATTTAACGGACTTGAGAAACGAGCGGTTCCGTTTGTCGGAAGGACGTGGTTTGGTCCGGCAAAATAATCGCCGACAGGCTCTGAAGAGTATCTGCCGACAAAAATCGCTCCGGCATGGCGGATTTGACCAACCTTTTCCATCGCATTTTCCATCATGATTTCCAAATGCTCTGGTGCTAATTGATTGATTGTTTCAATCGCTTCTGCTTCTGTTTCGGTTACATAAATCACGCCGTAATCTGCAATCGATTGAGCGGCAATGCTTTTACGCGGTAAGGTTGCCAGCTGCTTTTCGACTTCCTGTGCAACCGCTTCTGCAAGCTTACGAGATGGTGTCACGAGCACACTGCAGGCGCGCGCATCGTGCTCTGCCTGTGACAGCAAATCGGCTGCGATTTCATTGGCTCTTGCTGTTTCATCTGCTAAAACAGCAATTTCACTTGGTCCGGCAATCATATCAATATCGACATCACCGAAAACCTCTCGTTTTGCGAGGGCAACGAAGATATTGCCCGGACCTGTGATTTTATCAACGGATTGAATCGATTCGGTTCCATAGGCAAGCGCAGCAATCGCTTGAGCCCCACCTACTTTGTAGATTTCCTTTACACCCGCTTCCTTCGCGGCAACTAAAACGCCTGCTGGTAGATTCCCAGATACGCCTGGTGGTGATACCATGACAATCCGTTCCACTCCTGCTACCTGTGCTGGTACGACATTCATTAGCACGGATGATGGATAGGCAGCCGTTCCGCCTGGTACATAAACACCGACAGAATCAAGCGGTGTGATTTTCTGTCCCAGCACGGTTCCGTTTTTCTCGGTTGTAATCCAGGAGTTACGTAGCTGCTTTTCATGGAAGGAACGAATATTATCCGCTGCTTCTTTTATAATCGCGATGATTTCCTCTGAAACCTGGCTGTAGGCTTCCTCTATTTCTGCTTCTGTGACAGCAAGATTGGTGAGCTGGACACGGTCAAATTTTTCCGTATAGGCCTTTAACGCCTCGTCACCATTGTTTTTGACCTTTCCAATAATGTCTTTTACAATTTTTCGCTGCTCTTCTGTTCCGCTGTCGACCGATCTTTTAATTGAAATGCCTTCATTTATCGTTATGATTTTCACCGTACTCATCCTAACATAAAAGATTGATAACTTTTTATACCGTTGCTTTCTGGTTCAGCACGTCGGCAATTCGTTCCACTAATTCACTAATTCGCTTATCCTTCATGCGGTAGCTGACTGGATTGACAATCAGCCGTGAAGTGATATCAACGATTTGCTCATATTCAACCAGCCCATTTTCCACTAGTGTTCTGCCTGTTGAGACAATATCGGCAATACGGTCAGCAAGACCGATCATCGGTGCCAGCTCAATTGAGCCATTCAGCTTAATGATTTCAACCTGCTCACCCTGCTCACGAAAATATTTTGAAGCAACATTCGGATATTTCGTGGCAATTTTCGGCGCTACATCATTCATTTTCGTATTTGGAAGCCCCGCTACCGCTAAGTAGCAGTGGCTGATTTTCAAATCAAGTACTTCATAGACATCACGGTCTTCCTCAAGCATGACGTCCTTTCCGGCAATCCCAAGGTCTGCGACACCATGCTCAACATAGGTTGGCACATCCATCGGCTTCGCGAGGATAAAACGGAAATTCTCCTCTTCGACATCGATAATTAATTTCCGTGAATCATCAAATTCCGGCGGCAGCTTGAAGCCTGCTTCACGAAGCAATGCCGCCGCTTCTTCAAAAATACGCCCTTTCGGCATGGCAATTGTTAACGGCTCTTTCATTGCGCTGTCTCCTTCCCTGCTTTTCCGACTAGCATCGTAACCTCATCGTAAAGCTCTGTTGTGGCATCAAGATTTTCAACTCCGTTAATGTCCTGAAGGACCACCTTTATTCCGCTGTTTCTTTTTTCCACAGCTAAAGCGTAGGCTTCCTTTCTGCGCTCGGCACTGAATAAGATACATTGAACAGGCTCACGAGCTTCAATCGTACCAAGTGCTTCTACTAAACGATCAAGGCGGATAGCAAAACCGGTTGCACCCGTATCCTTGCCAAATTTGCTCAGCAATTGGTCATAACGTCCGCCGCTGGCAATTGGGAAGCCGACCTGGTCCGCATATACCTCAAATAGAATTCCAGTATAGTAGCTCATATGACTGACAAGGGATAAATCAAACTTCACTCTTGCCCCTGCATCGCCGTAATCTGCGAGTGTCTCCGAAAGCTGCTTTAGATTGTCTAATGCCTGGCGTCCTTTGCCGTTTTCAAGCAGACGGTAGGCTGCTTCAATGACCTCTTCTCCTCCGCGTAGATTTAAGAAATCTAACAGACGCTGCTTATCAATAGAAGATAACGGTAATTGTTTGACGTGCTCTCTGTAGCCGACATAATTTTTTTCATATAAAAAGGTCGTAAGCGCATTGACACGCTCCTCCGTGCCTAAGATATCGCTGAAAAATTCTTTAACGAAGCCAATATGGCCGACAGATAATTGGAAATTCTTCAGGCCTGATGCTTCTAATGAAGAGATGAGGAGGGTAATGCCTTCCCCGTCAGCACTAATGGTGTGGTCCCCGATGCACTCAACGCCAATTTGTTCAAACTCAGCCGGACGCCCGCCTTCGCGCTGCTGGGCACGGTATACATTGGCAGTGTAGGCAAGCCGTAATGGCGTAATTTCCTTTAGCATCTTGGAGGCTGCAACTCTGGCAATTGGCGACGTCATATCTGGTCGAAGGACAAGCGTATGACCCTGCTGGTCGAGCAGTTTAAAAAGCTGCTGATCGAGGATGGCCGAAGCTGCACCAACGGTTTCGTAATATTCTAAAGTAGGCGTTTCAATAAATTGATAGCCCCATTTTTTCATTTCATCTCCGATAGCATGGCGGATTTTGTGCTTTGTCTCATATAATCCTGGTAATGTATCTCGCATGCCTAGTGGTTTTTCAAACATAAATAAACGGCTCATTTGCTAAGAACACCTCTGTTCATCACACTGCGTACTGAAATTTCAGTTTTGCTTTAGTTCGCTAATGTGGTAGTAAGTTGAAGATATTGTATCGCTATCTGTCGATAGTTGTCAAGGAAAAACTAACCAGCCTTGCTTGCCGGGGGAACGGGGCTTGTGTAGGGTAGGGCTCGGTTTTGGACAGATATTATTGGTTTTTACTAGTTTTTGTCTGAGTAGAGCCTTTGTTCTGACTAATTTACCTATTTTCAGCCTTGCTTGCTAGAAGCTAAGCTTAGTGCCAGTGAATATCTGGCCTGGCTGCTTTTAGCCAAGCATTCTGCATCAACAAAAAAGGTGACAGCGCACCAATTATGGGCGTCTGTCACCTTCCATCCAATCCGGTTGGCGTTTACCGAAATAAACGTCGATGAGATGCTCTAGTCCTGCAGAAGCTCCTGAGCATCTTCTCTTATCATTCTCATTGGATTTCCTCCGACAAAGGCTCCGGCCGGTACATCTTTATGGACGAGGGTGCCAGCTGAAACGATAGCACCGTCTCCAATCGTGACGCCAGGAAGAATCGTGGAATTGGCTCCAATCATGACCTCGCTGCCAATTTTCACATCTCCCAGACGATATTCCTTAATTAAGTATTCATGCGCAAGAATCGTTGTATTATAGCCAATCACTGTATTACGCCCGACACTGATTTTCTCAGGGAACATAATATCCAGCATCACCATCAACGCAAACGATGTTTGCTCGCCCACCTTCATCCCGAGAAAATGCTTGTATAGCCAATTCTTCAGACCAAGAAAGGGACTATAACGGGCTAATTGAATAACGACAAAGTTTTTGATGACCTTCCAAAACGGAACGGTTTTGTAGACATGCCAGAGTGAATTCGGTCCTTCAACAGGGTACCGCTCCGTATTTCTCATTTTCGCCCCTCAACAATATCCATTAAGTCATTCATCGATTCGAGGATATAATCCGGCTCATAGGATTTCAAATAATCAACACCCTTGATGGTCCAGGATACACCGGCTGTTTTCATACCGGCATTTTTTCCGGCCAAAATATCATGAAAATTATCCCCGACCATGATTGCTTCCTCTGGGCGAGCGTCAAGGATATCGAGCGCTTTAAAAAGGGACTCTGGATCCGGCTTTGTTTTTTCCACGTCCTCAAACGCGATGAAGGCATCAAAGAATGGAGTCAGCTTCGTCAGGTTCAAGCCCATCCTCGCTACCTCTGTCCTTTTCGTTGTCACGACTCCAAGCTTGTAGCCCTCTTCCTTCAGCTTCGCAACGGTCTCAAAAACACCTGGAAAAATCGACACTAGCTGATCATGATGGGCCTTATTATGCGTCTGGTAAACCTTAATCATTTCCTCCGCTTTTTCCGGATTGATTCCACTAAAGGTGTCAGTTAAAGAGGGTCCGAAAAACGGAAGGATATCCTCTCGTTTGTATTGACCAGGATAATACTGGTCTAGCGTGTACTGAAAGGAGGTATAAATTAATTCATTTGTATCCACTAATGTACCATCTAAATCAAATAATAATGTTGTAATCTTATTGTTCATAGGTTATTTCTTTACTCCTTGTCTTTGCCATAATAGATCGATTCCAAATAAGCGCAACCGAAGCCGTTAACACAACCGCCACTACCAGACGGATCAACAAGAGCGGCAGCACCGGAATGCCAAGCGGAGCGAAAATCAGCGTATCCTCAATCACAGCATGGCAGGCGGAAAGGAAAATAAAGGCAATCGTTAAATCCTTCTTGCTGACGCCGTCCTCCTTGACAGCCTGAATCATCACCCCTGCCCCGTAGGCAAGACCTAGCAATAAGCCAGCTGCCAAGGTGGTCGATGTATTGGGATTCATTCCTAGGGAACGAGTGATGGGTGCCATCCATTTTGAAAAAACATCAATCCATTTCAAATCCTTCAGAAATTGGATACCAATCATAAGCGGAATGACAATCATCGCCAGCTGCACAACACCCATAATGGCTGACTGCAGTCCAGCCGAGCCGATTTGCAGCCAGCCTGTCACCGCTTCATTACTTTGTGAAGCAGACACGAAGCCATATTGAGCCTGCTCTGAGCCACCCTGCCATACAAGGTTAATGACAAGCGCCGAAAGGATCGCCAAGCTAATACGAACTAAAAGAACAACCCAAAGCTTAACGCCTGTCTTGATTGCCACCCCTGATTCAAGAATCATGCTGTGGGAAAAAGACAGCATGACGGCAATGATGAAAACTTCTTTAACCGTAAAATCAAGTGATAATATCGCTCCGATTGCCGCATAAATATTTAATACATTCCCTAATACAAGCGGAATCGCTGCATCCCCCGAGAGACCGAACAAGCTCATGAATGGTGCAATTTTATCGATTATCCATGGTAAGACAGGGGTATGCTGCAGAATCGTGATCATCAGTGTGATGGGAAAAATAATTTTTCCAAACGTCCAGGTTACCCTGAGACCGACCATACAGCCGTTTTTAATGGTTCCTAGCATAGCTCCTCATCCTTCTCTTCGTTGTCTTACCAACGACAACTCCCCTTTATTTTTGAATAGCGATTTCACAAGCTTAGCTCTTGTTATCTAAATAACGAATGCTTGCGTATCCCTTCACTCTTCTATAGACAAGTAAAATGACGGCGAGCAAAATAAGTGCAACTGAAATCGTTTGGGCCATCCGAATGTTCTCTGTTAGCATTAAGCTGTCTGTTCTCATGCCTTCAACAAAGAAGCGTCCGATTGAATACCAAATAACATAGGATAGGAATAGCTCGCCCCGCTTTAGATTTACTTTTCGTAAAACCATTAATAGAATGAAGCCCAGTAAATTCCACAGTGATTCATATAAAAAGGTGGGATGGTAATAGACCCCGTTAATATACATTTGATTGATAATAAATTCCGGTAAATGCAGATTCTCAAGAAAGGCACGACTTACTTCTCCGCCATGCGCTTCCTGGTTCATGAAATTTCCCCATCTGCCGATTGCCTGACCTAGAATAATACTTGGGGCGGCAATATCGGCCAGCTTCCAAAAGGAAACGCCTCTCTTTCTAGTAAAAACAATCGCCGTGATTACCGCACCGATTAAAGCACCATGGATCGCCAAGCCTCCATGCCAAATGGCCATAATCTCGCCCGGATAGCGAGCATAATATTCCCATTCGAATAAAACATAGTAAAGTCGAGCGGACAGGATGGAAATCGGAATCGCCCACAGCATCAGGTCTGTGAACAGCTCCTTATCAAGCCCACGCCTCTCTGACTCCTTAATCGCTATATATAATCCAAGCGCAATTCCCACTCCAATAATAACCCCGTACCAGTGAACCTGTATGGGTCCGAGCGAAATGGCTATCGGATCAAGCGGTTGAATACTCTCCTCCATTACTACAACTCCTTTTACAACATCATCCTATCATGACTGCATTCAAAGCTCTCTTCCTCCACTATGAAGGATAGGCTGTTATTTGACAACTTTCAGGTATTTACATTTCCTTCTTTTCATCAATCACTTCACTGAGGCGGTTAGTAAACTGCTCTGCTGCATTCACTCCCATCCGCTTCAGGCGGAAATTCATAGCTGCCACCTCAATAATGATGGCTAAGTTTCGTCCTGGACGGACCGGAATCGTAATTTTCGTCACATCTGTATCAATAATTTTGACCTTCTCTT
This sequence comes from Bacillus tuaregi, assembly GCF_900104575.1. Taxonomy (NCBI): domain Bacteria; kingdom Bacillati; phylum Bacillota; class Bacilli; order Caryophanales; family Bacillaceae; genus Bacillus; species Bacillus tuaregi. Next base: position 736,329 of record NZ_LT629731.1, on the reverse strand, counting down.
CATCAATGCCTAGTCGGTCATATTGCTTTTGCTGATCCCAGTTCTCAAGACTAATGACAAGCGAAATCTTCTTATGCTTCAAAACAGAACCCGCGCCAAACAATGTCATCACGTCAATAATGCCTAATCCGCGAATTTCCAGGAGATGTTCAATTAATTCAGGCGAGGTCCCAACTAAGGTATTCTCATCCTCCTGGCGAATTTCAACACAGTCATCAGCAACGAGACGATGTCCTCGTTTGACCAGCTCAAGCGCCGTTTCACTTTTTCCCACACCACTTTGCCCGGTAATCATAACCCCGACACCATATATATCAACAAGAACACCATGTACCGCTGTCGTCGGTGCCAGCTTGCTTTCAAGAAAATTCGTTAGCTGTCCTGAAAAGCGGGTTGTTTTTTGCTTGGAGCGCATGACCGGCACAGATTCCCGCTCTGCTGCTTCAAGAAGTACTTCAGGCGCCTCCAAGCCCCTTGTGATAATAATCCCTGGAGTCACATCTGTACAGAGCCTTTCCAAACGATAATCGCGCTCGCTTTCGTTCAACTTACTGGCAAAGGTCATCTCGGTCATACCGAGCAATTGAATTCGATTTGCCGGATAATAATCAAAATATCCTGCCAGTTCAATGCCGGGTCTTGAAATATCACTTGTTGTGACGGGGCGATTAATTCCCTCTTCACCACTAAGCAGCTCGAGACCAAACTCTTCAATTATGTCTTTCGTTCGTACTTTAACCAACTTGGTGCCTCCTTTATTATATGAACCATAATCATGGCTGGATATGATAGTAAGTTTCACATTATTTTATCATTTTTTTACCAATAACCAAATTAGATTTCCTTTTATGGTCGAATTTCCACTTTTGAAAAAAAGGCAAAAAAAGCTGACAATCAGGATTTTCATCCCTTCATGTCAGCTTTTTCGAGGCTAATGCTTATCTTCTTTTCGATTTAGTTGGTTTTGAATAATAATATTGACAACAGACATGATGACTGCGATTAGAAACGCCATGCCAAAGCTTTCAATTTCAAAGGAATCCCCCATGATATTGTCTGTCAGGACGAGGGTCAAGGCATTGATCACAAATAAAAAGATTCCTAACGTAAAAACCGTTATGGGCAGTGTCAATATGATGAGGATAGGCCTGACAATCATATTTAGCACCGATAACACAAAGCTCGCCCCAACGGCTGCAAGAAATCCATCAATATAAAAGGATTCCTTGAAAAAACCCGCTAAGGCCATAAATAAAATCGCATTAATCAATATCCCCACTAACCATCTCATATATTAACACCTCTTATTCGAAGCCGTGATAGAGAATTCAATCCCTACCACAGCGCAAAATCAACCCACTGAATCGAAGGACCATTTGTATTCATCCCCCACTTATAGAAGTGGAGGACTTCTGATGAATAAAGTTAAGCTTTATGAATGGCAATCGAACCTGTTTTGGTATCAGCATACAGTTGAAGCTGATGCATCGATTCTTTTACCGTTTTAAAATTCAACGTTTTTTGGATTAATTCACTTTTCTCGTCAATAATTTGAATGCCTTCTAGCTCGACATTGAAATTACCCAAATTGGATTTCAGGATTCCATTCACCGCTGCCTCCTCTGGAACGGAGAGGTCAATGCTACCGGTGGTGGTCTTCGCTTCAATTCTTTCACAGTCAGGATTAATGGTTTTACACTGTATATTCCCGTTAAACGTCTGCAGCTCTGCCTTAGTAAAGTCACCATTCAGCCTAATGGCACCATGGAGGGTTTCCGCATCAATGGATTTTATTTCACAGCCAATGCATTGAATCAAGCCATATCCTGTCTCGGTTTCAACCTCGCGACTGCTCATGCCATCCATAATGACTTTTCCGTTTGCTGTTTTCACTTTATATTTTTTCACGGAGAGATTGGTACTTTCAATATTTCCATTGAAAACACGGATATCACCATATTCATATTCTGCCTTCGGAATATAAATGACGGTTTCTAGCTTAATCCATTTTTGCCGCGTTGAAAAATAAAGACGATCCTCTTTAATGGCAAACGTGACTTCCTTTAAAAAGCTGGCTTTAGCTTCATCGTGATTTTCTCCGCGGAATACCTGGGCTTGACATTCAATCCGGACATCCTGCTGCTCCCATGGAATGATGCGGACATTTCCATTCGCTACATCGACAATCAGCTCTTTGAAATCAGCGTCTGTCTGCTGAAAAATATGAGAAATATCCATTTTCTTTCCAAAATTCAAGTCCAAATCCAGGTCCTTCAGCTTTTTCACCGCCGAATCGACAAATTCAAAAAACTTCTCCTTTGTCGATTGGTAGCTGTGCTGCGAATTCGAATAGGAGTGTTTCTCCTCTTTCGAGTGTCCTTCAGAATGTACAACGGTTGACAGCTCTGTGACTAGCTGCTCCTGTTTTTCTTCCATTGTTTTCGTTGATTTCTCCAGCTCTTCCAATAAAGTTAAGGCTTCATCTACGGTTAGCTTTCCTTCTTCCACCATCTTTAGTATTCGTTTACGTTGTTCCTTCATCATGATTCCTCCCTAGAGAAACATCTTCATTTATACATACGAAATGAACAACATTATGTTTCAAAAATTATAAGAATACGTCTAGAGACTGAGTGTAGCGTTTTATTGCGTCACTTCGATTTGACTGCGCATCCTTTCACGGTCGCGTTCCAAAATCGGTTTTAAATAGCTGCCTGTATAGGATTCAGCTACCTCGGCTACTTCCTCAGGTGTTCCCGTCGCAATCACGGTACCTCCCTTATCCCCGCCTTCTGGACCAAGGTCTATTAGGTAATCCGCTCGCTTAATCACGTCTAGATTATGCTCAATAACCAGAACGGTATCGCCGTTTTCTACAAGCCGCTCCAGTACAACTAATAGACGGGCAATGTCATCGACATGCAGTCCTGTTGTCGGCTCATCTAAAATATAGAAGGAGCGTCCTGTTGAACGTCTGTGCAGCTCTGAAGCCAGCTTTACCCGCTGTGCCTCCCCACCGGAAAGGGTGGTTGCCGGCTGACCGAGCGTAATATAACCAAGTCCAACATCGAGCAGTGTCTGCAGCTTCCGTTTAATTTTCGGAAGGTTTTCGAAAAACTCAACCGCATGCTCAACGGTCATATCGAGAATATCGGAAATATTTTTCCCCTTATATTTCACTTCAAGGGTTTCACGGTTATATCGCTTCCCATGACAAACCTCGCAAGGTACATAGACATCCGGGAGAAAATGCATTTCAATCCGGATAATTCCATCGCCGCGGCACGCTTCACATCTACCGCCCTTTACATTGAAGCTAAAGCGGCCCTTTTTATAGCCGCGGACCTTGGCTTCATTCGTGGAGGCATAGACATCACGGATATCATCAAACACACCTGTATAGGTGGCAGGATTGGAGCGCGGTGTTCGGCCAATCGGCGTTTGGTCTATGTCAATCACCTTATCTAAATGCTCAAGCCCTGTCATGGAGCGATGCTCACCAGGCTTGCTCTTCGCTCTGTTCAGCTTTAAGGCCAATGCTTTATGTAATATTTCATTAACAAGCGTACTTTTGCCTGACCCTGAAACACCTGTTACAGCCATAAAAACGCCAAGTGGAAATTTTACGTTAATATTCTTGAGGTTATTTTCCTTCGCACCTTTTATTTCCACTAAGCGCCCATCCGGCTTCCGTCTTTCGAGCGGCAGTGGAATAAACTTCTTGCCTGACAGATATTGTCCGGTTAACGAGTTCGGATCCTCCATTACCTCTTGCGGTGTACCCATTGATACAATTTCACCGCCGCGGATTCCGGCACCCGGTCCAACATCGATCAAAAAGTCAGCTGCCATCATCGTGTCCTCATCATGCTCCACGACCAGAAGGGTATTCCCGATATCGCGCATATTTCGTAATGTCTCAATCAAACGGTCATTATCACGCTGATGAAGTCCAATGGACGGCTCGTCAAGGATGTAGAGGACACCCGTTAGGCGTGAACCAATCTGTGTGGCGAGACGAATTCGCTGTGCTTCTCCTCCTGACAGTGTACCCGCCGTACGGCTCAGCGTTAAATAATCCAATCCAACGTTGACGAGAAAGCCGAGACGTTCTTTAATTTCACGGAAAATCAGGTGGGCAATTTTCATTTCCTTTTCTGACAGCACGAGCTGTTCAAAAAATCGGAGACTCTCGATAACAGATAGTGACGTTACCTCCCCAATATGCTTGCCGTCAATCAGGACCGCCAAGGTTTCCTTTTTCAATCTGTAGCCTTTACAGGTCGGGCAATGATGCTCAGCCATATATTTTTCCATCTGCTCACGAATATAATCGGAGCTTGTATCTAAATAACGGCGCTCCACATTCCGGAGAACCCCTTCAAATTCAATCTCATTATCTCGGACCTGTCCCCAATCATTTTCATAGTGAAAACGAATTTTTTCACCATCAGAGCCAAGAAGGATTTTGTCCATTTGATGCTGCGGAATATCCTTGACCGGGACGTCCATATCGATTCCGTAATGGTCACAAATGCATTTCAACAGCTGTGGATAGTATTGCGAGCTGGCTGGCTCCCAAGGGGCAATCGCATGCTGATTTAAGGTTAAATCCTTATTGGGGATCACAAGACTGACGTCTACCTTTTTCTTCATTCCAAGACCATCACATTCAGGACAGGCACCGAATGGATTATTAAAAGAAAACATCCTCGGCTCAAGGGCCGCAATCGAAAATCCGCAAATCGGACAGGCGTGGTGCTCACTGAATAACAGCTCTTCCTCGCCGATGACATCAATTTTCACACGGCCGCCACCAAGCTTTAAGGCAGATTCCAGTGAATCGGCCAGTCTGGCTTCTATTCCCTCTTTCACCACAATCCGGTCAATGACGACATCAATGCTATGCTTTTTATTTTTTTCAAGCTCAATGTCTTCACCTAAATCATACATTTCATCATCAATGCGGACTCTGACATAGCCCTGCTTTTTAATGTCCTCGAGGGCCTTAACATGTGCTCCCTTTTTACCGGAAATGATAGGAGATAGTACTTGAATCTTCGTTCTTTCAGGATATTCGATAATTCGGTCAACCATTTGCTCAATCGTTTGCGACGATATTTCGATTCCATGGGTTGGGCAAGTCGGATGACCAACCCTGGCGAAAAGCAAACGCATATAATCATAGATTTCCGTTACAGTCCCAACCGTTGAACGCGGGTTATTGCTTGTCGTCTTTTGGTCAATCGAAATCGCCGGTGATAAGCCTTCAATCGAATCCACATCAGGCTTATCCATCTGGCCGAGAAATTGACGAGCATAGGCTGACAGGGATTCCACATACCTCCGCTGTCCCTCTGCATATATCGTATCAAAGGCAAGCGAGGACTTTCCTGAACCGGAAAGTCCTGTCAGCACCACAAGCTTATCTCTCGGAATCGTGACATCAATATTTTTCAGGTTATGGGCTCTGGCACCCTTTACAATCAGTTTATCCATCGCCATTTATAGGTCATCCTTCCGCTTTCAATTCTAAAATTAAATCACGAAGCTCTGCGGCACGTTCGAAGTTCAGTGCCTTCGCGGCTTCTTTCATTTCTTTTTCCATATCGGCTATCACCTTGTCGCGTTCCTTCTTCGACAGATTGACAAAGCCTGATACCGCACTGTATTCCTCCTGCTCCTCTGCTGCATGTGTCGCGCGGATTACATCACGGATTTCCTTTTGGATTGTCATCGGCGTAATGCCATGCCTTTCGTTGTACTCCTCCTGAATCGCACGACGACGCTTTGTCTCATTAATCGCCACTTCCATCGAATGGGTCATTTTATCAGCATACATAATGACCTCTCCGTTCGCATTACGAGCGGCACGTCCGATGGTCTGGATTAACGAGCGTTCGGAACGAAGGAAGCCTTCCTTATCTGCATCAAGAATCGCCACCAGGGATACCTCAGGAATATCCAAGCCCTCTCTTAACAGGTTAATCCCAACGAGGACATCATATTTACCTAGTCGCAGCTCACGAATGATTTCAATCCGCTCCAGCGTTTTGATTTCAGAATGTAAATAATTCACTTTAATTCCGATTTCCTTTAAATAATCGGTTAAATCCTCGGACATTTTCTTCGTCAGTGTCGTCACAAGGATACGCTCATTCTTTTCCACCCGCTCATTGATTTCTGCAATAAGGTCATCAATCTGTCCTTCAATTGGACGAACGGAAATATTCGGATCCAACAGCCCTGTCGGACGAATAATCTGTTCAATCATTTCCGGTGTATGCTCCATTTCATACGGTCCAGGAGTAGCCGAGACAAAGACGATATTTTTGATATGCTGTTCGAATTCGGAAAAAATGAGCGGACGATTGTCAAGCGCTGACGGCAGACGGAAACCGTGATCCACCAACACCTGCTTACGCGCCCGGTCCCCATTATACATGCCACGAATTTGCGGCAGGGTGACATGGGACTCATCAATGACAATCATAAAGTCCTCCGGGAAATAATCCAACAGTGTGTACGGCGTCGAACCGGGAGGCCGTAAAGTCAGGTGCCGGGAGTAGTTTTCAATCCCCGAACAAAAGCCCATTTCTCTCATCATTTCCAAATCATAGCGTGTCCGCTGCTCAAGACGCTGCGCCTCCAGTAATTTCCCATCTTCACGAAGCTCAGCCAATCTTTCCTCAAGCTCCTTCTCTATATTTTGAATCGCCACCAGCATCTTTTCCTCACGGGTAACGAAGTGGGAGGCCGGGAAAATCGCGACATGCTCTCGCTCACCGATAATTTCTCCTGTTAACGCATCCACTTCACGAATGCGGTCGATTTCATCTCCGAAAAATTCAATCCGCAGACAATGCTCATCCCTTGAGGCAGGGAAAATTTCCACAACATCGCCGCGCACACGGAACGTCCCACGGATAAAGTTAAGGTCATTGCGATCATATTGAATATCCACCAGCTTACGAAGGAGCTGATTTCGTTCGATTTCCATGCCGACACGCAGGGAAACGACGAGGTCACGATATTCCTCCGGCGAACCTAAACCATAGATGCAGGAAACACTCGCGATGATAATAACATCCTTCCGTTCAAATAATGCGGATGTGGCCGAGTGACGCAGCTTATCAATTTCATCATTTATACTAGCATCCTTTTCAATAAAGGTATCTGTTGAAGGGACATAGGCTTCCGGCTGGAAATAATCATAGTAGCTGACAAAATACTCCACTGCATTGTTGGGAAAAAACTCTTTAAATTCGCTGTACAGCTGTCCTGCGAGGGTTTTGTTGTGGGCAATCACTAGCGTCGGCTTGTTCACCTCTTTAATCACGTTTGAAATGGTAAAGGTTTTCCCTGTTCCTGTTGCTCCAAGCAGGGTTTGATGACGTTTACCGGCTTGTATTCCTTCTACAAGCTGTCTAATCGCCTCCGGCTGATCCCCCTGTGGTGAATACTTTGAAACTAACTCAAATTGATCCTTCAAGGTGTGTTCCTCCCATTCCTTCTATTCCAGTCTCACTATCTACCGTATCCAATTTTTTCATCTATTCCCATTCTACCACATTGCCATAAAAACAAACCACTAATATAGCGAACAAACATTCCATTTTTTTCGCGAGAGAACGTTTTGCTATCAGCTCCCGCTTTTAGAAGTGGAGCGCTTTTGCTGAATGTAGATAAAAATGTATTCTGCTATACATTCTATTTGCGTTAATGTGGAAAGATAATGCCATGTATATTATGAAGGGTGTTCGCTAACTTATGGAAGATAAGACAAAAATCCGTTTTACAGCGGCTGAAATGGCTACCTTATGGACGCAATATATTAATGATACGGCTACGGTTTGTGTTCTTTCTCATTTTTTAGAGAAGGTGGAGGACAAAGAGGTACGGCCTGTCATTGAGTTTGCGATGAATGGTTCAAAGCATAATATAGCGTTCTTAACGGACCTATTTACAAAGGAAAACTTTCCAATCCCGATTGGATTTACCGAAAAGGATGTTTATCCTGATGCACCAAGATTATTTTCTGATACCTTTACCTTAATGTATTTAAAGAATATGTCTATATTAGCCATGGCTGCTGCGAGCGCTGCACTTGGATTTGTGACTAGACCGGATATCATTTCATTTTTTAAGATTGTACTGAAAACAGCGGTCGGCCTTCAGGATTTAACGAGAGAATTAATGTTAGCCCAAGGTACATATGTGAGGCCTCCCTTTACCTCCTATCCTGATAAGCCTGATTTTGTCGAGAAACAAAAGTTCCTTGCGGGGTATTTTGGGGAAGTACGGCCATTAACCGTTCAGGAAATCACAATGCTTTTTAACAATGTTCAAACAAACGCGATTGGGAAAACATTGATTGTCGGGTTTGCCCAAACCTCACAGAATAAAGAGGTGAAGGAATTCTTTATACGCGGAAAAAAAATTGCTCAAAAGCATATCGACCTATTTAGTGAGATTCTCAAAAAGGAGGATTTGCCTGCCCCCATGACATGGGATACGGCGGTAACCGATTCCACCTACCCGGTTTATTCGGATAAGCTTATGATGTTTCATATTTCAGCGATGATCGCTGCGGGAATTGGAAACTATGGCGCCTCCATGTCAGGCAGCCCGAGAAGAGACCTGGGATTAAAATATGCATCGTTGATCCCCGAGATTGCCTTATATGCCGAGGATGGAGCCAATATTATGATCAAGCACGCCTGGTTAGAGGAGCCGCCGCAAACCGACAGACGAGATCATTTAATCAAAGGAGACTAGAGAATGCGAGTATAAAAATGGCGTGTATAACTTATGAGCCGTTAACACGCCATTTTTCTCTTGAAGCAGCCAAGCTTTCACAAGTATTACTTGGGTCTTGGCTGTGTTTACACTTATGAGGTTTGCTTCATTCTTTGCTTAATCCGTTCTCCATACCAAAATCCGACCGTCAGGGAAAAGGCATCTACAATAATCAGCAGAATATGATTGGTATAGCCTTTATAGACTGAGGCTGCAATGAGTGCTACCGTCAGAACGAGGGCAAGCACGCGGTTATAGGTTACCCTTGTAAACCAGACGACCAAGAGGCCGGGTAGAAAAAAGGCGGATAAAAATTTAATAAACAAAAACATCACCTGCTCCTCATGGAGATTTTAGCTTTAACGGTACAAGAGTCTTTTCCCGTTTGAATAGCGCTCATGACTTATGAACTATTTCATTTCTTCTAGCTCCATAGCTTCTGTGTCAGCCTGGACGATTTTTTCAACTTCTATAAACATAATATGCTGTTGGTCAATTTCCTTTATCGTAAATCGATAACCATCGGCTTCGATGTCATCGCCTAATTTGACATCATATCTTTTCGTTAAAAACCAGCCGCCAATAGTGTCAACGTCTTCTTCATCCAAATGAGTGCCAAGTAAATCATTGGCTTCTGATATCAGAAGCTTAGCGTCAAATATATAGTGCCCTTCTCCCTTTTTCCTGATTTCAGGCACTTCATCTGCATCGAATTCATCACGAATCTCACCAACGATTTCTTCAATCATATCCTCCATCGTGACTAGACCCGCCGTCCCGCCATATTCATCATGGAGAATCGCCATGTAGCCGCGTTCCTTTTGCAGCAATAACAGGAGGTCATGAATCGGAATGGATTCAATAACCGACACGACCGGCTTAACAAAATCCTGGATCTTCACATCAGGGTTATCCACCCAGGCGGTTAACGGATCCTTGATATGGATGATGCCAACAATCCTATCCTTATCACCACCCTCGGCAACAGGATAACGGGTGTATTTTTCTTTTTCCATGATTTCAATGACCTCTTCCTTCGTGGCATCGGTTGAAATGGTGACCATTTCTGTTCTCGGTACCATGATTTCCTTGGCAATCCGCTCATCGAAATCGAAAATATTCGTTACATACTTATACTCAGATTGATTAATTTCTCCGCTTTCATAGCTTTCTGATAGAATAATCCGCAGCTCATCCTCTGAACGCGACAGTTCATTTTCCGATACATTCTTCATCCCGAATAACCGGGTAATAAAGCGCGCGGAATGGTTCATAAACCAAACCAGCGGGTAGGTTAAGTGATTAAACCAGACTAATGGCTTGGCGATTGCTAATGTAATCTGCTCGCTTTTTTGTATCGCAACAGTCTTTGGTGCTAATTCCCCGACCACCACGTTTAAAAAAGTAATGATAGAAAAGGCAATGACAAAGGAGACCGTGCCTATGATCGATTCTGGTATTTGCAGACTTTGAAAAATCGGTTTAATCAAGTGGGAAACGGTCGGTTCCCCCAGCCAGCCAATTCCTAAGGCTGTCACGGTAATACCTAATTGACAGGTTGATAAATATTCATCTAAATGACTCGTTATCTTTTGTGCGGCTTGCGCCTTTTTATTGCCTTCCTCAACCAGCTGATTAATTCTTGTCCCTCTTACTCTAATAATGGAAAACTCTGCGGCTACAAAAAAAGCCGTTAAAGCAATTAAAATAAAAAGAATGAGTAAGTTTAGACTGTCCAATTCCCCCTTCACCTTTCGTGAAGGTTCACCTCCTTGAATAAGCAGCCTTCCTGTTCATCAAAAAGGAAGTGCTGCGTTGAAACGAAAACAACCAATCGGAATAAATAATGTATAATTCATCTATTCTTATTTTACTACTAAGCTATAAGGATGAAAAGAAACAGTATGATTTCCTATTTAAATAGGCTTCTAACATAAAAAGCAAAAAAATCATGGGCTGTATAGGGCGGCCCATGATTTTTATTCTTAAAATCGTTATAATAGGGTGTGGAGGTGTTTTCCTTGGAAAATGAAAATCCTACTGAAGACATTAAAGAGCTTGATGAAGAGACCCTTTTTATTGTGTCACAGACCTTTAAAGCCTTATCAGACCCAACCCGAATCCGGATTCTTCACTTATTATTTACCGGCGAACATTCAGTCAATGAGATTGCTGAGAAATTATCCCTGCTGCAATCGACGGTTTCCCATCAGCTCCGGTTTTTGAAAAATTTACGGCTCGTGACCTTCCGCCGTGAAGGGACCACTCTATACTACACACATGATGATGAGCATGTCATGGATATATTAAAGCAAACGATTGAGCATGCCCACCATTAATTACAGCCTTGATGCGGGTTTGGACAGCCTAATTCATTTCTTTCGACTTGAATGGTACTATGCTCAATCCCGAAATCATCATGGAGAATCTCCTGCGCCTGCTCCAAAATATGATCATGAACGCCATGCTCTGAAATCGCAATATGACAGCTCAGCATCGGCATTCCCGAAGTGATAGACCAAATATGAAGATCATGCACCTCTGTCACTTCTGCAATTTTTCCTAATGACGCCTTTACATCCTCCATTTGAATTTGAGCGGGTGCGCCTTCCATTAGAATATGAAACGCATCCTTTGTCACTCTCCAGCCGCTGATAATAATCAGTACTGCGACAATCAAGCTTGCAATAGGGTCGGCGATTCCCCAGCCAAAGAAAATCATCAGCAGTGCTGCGACAATGGCACCAACAGAGCCAAGCATATCCCCTAATACATGCAGAAAAGCACTTCTCACATTGAGGTTTTCATCCTTGTCACCGCGCATTAAAATCCAAGCAGCAATGATATTTACGACAAGGCCAAGCGTTGAAATCGTCAGCATGCCAAGGCTTTGCACCTCAGGTGGATTGGCAAAGCGTTGGAACGCCTCGTAAAAAATATATAATGAGATGATGATTAAGGTCAGTCCGTTTAAGGCAGCGGCGATAATCTCAAACCGTTTATATCCATAAGTGTTGGAATGTGATGCAGCCTTTTCCCCTAATTTAAGGGCAAAGAAGCTGAGTCCAAGTGCTGCCGCATCACTGAGCATATGGCCGGCATCAGCTAGAAGTGCTAGACTGTTTGTTAATAATCCTCCGATTACCTCCACCACCATAAAGGAGGTAATAATAATAAATGAAAGAAATAGCGCTTTTTTATTTGCAGAATGCCCATGATGGTGATGACCGTGTGAATGCCCATGCGAATGACCGTGATGATGACCCATTTCCAATCCCTGCTTTCTAATCTGTTCTTTATATTTTCTTATATGAATATGTGTTCATATATATTATGATAAACTTTAGCGAAAAGTTCAACTAAAAAAAGAGAAGTCATGTGTATATTTTTTGAATTTTAGATAAATAAACGGTAAATTGGTTTTTTTGCCATGATTCCTTCCATTTTTACCCTTTCAGACACTACTCCCGCTTTGTATATAATCGTCTGCCCCAATCAATACTATATAGGTGGAAAAACTGTATGTAATGACTAGGAGGCTTGCAATGGGGAACTCCAACTTAAAAAAGGCGGAACGAGGAGCCTTGATTAGTATTTCAGCCTACGTGGTATTATCGGCTTTTAAGCTTATTATGGGTTATATAGGGAATTCTGCAGCATTAAAAGCAGATGGTTTGAATAACTTAACCGATATTATGGCTTCACTCGCTGTCCTTATCGGCTTAAAAATCTCACAAAAACCGCCCGATGAAAATCATCGCTACGGCCATTCCAGAGCTGAAACGATTGCTTCATTAGTGGCGGCGTTTATTATGATATCAGTGGGAATTCAAGTTATTATCGGCTCGGTCGAGGCCTTTTTCAATCCGAGTGATACGACCCCTGAAATCATAACGGCCTTTGTCGCCCTAGCCTCTGCCCTCTTTATGTTTGGTATTTACCGCTACAATCTTGGTTTATCAAAAAAGCTCAATAATAAGTCCCTTTATTCAGCGGCACAGGATAACCGCTCAGATGCCTTGGTTAGTATCGGTGCTGCCATCGGAATTACAGGCTCCTATTTTGGAATTGGCTGGCTTGACCCACTGACGGCCGGCATTGTCGGGGTTATCATTTGCTATACGGCCTGGAATATTTTCAAGGATGCAGCCCTCGATTTAACAGATGCCTTTGAGGTGTCAAAGCTAAACGAAATTGAGGAGACGATTCGTAACACTCCTGGCGTTCAGCTGGTTAAGGACATTAAAGCACGTCTCCATGGAAATCGTCCGATTGTTGATGCGACCATCTTTGTTGAACCGAGCTTAACGGTGATTGAAGGCCACCAGATTGCCGAGGATGTGGAAGACCGTCTGTTTGACGAGCATCAGATTAATGATTCTCATATTCATATAGAACCCAATATGGGCTAAACCCCAATAGGCAGAAACAAAGGAGCTAATCAGCCTGATTAGCTCTTTTTGTCTGCTTTCTTAACTTATTTCATTCTTTACGATTCCCTCACCAGATATACTTTTTTTCATAAATGACGAATCATAAAATCCTTCTAAGATAAAAGTCTTGGACATATATTATTCCGTAGTTTATCTCCTCTAAAATGAAGGTGACTTTTATTATTCAGAAAATACCTGTTGTGTTAATTGGCTGCCTGTTAATCGGGATTGGTATTAATGGTTTTTTAGTCCCTTATCATCTAATAGATGGCGGCATCATTGGGATTGCCCTTATTTTACATTATTACTTTGATACCCAAATTGGAATTAGCATGGTACTGCTAAGTATTCCTTTATTTCTCTATACATGGTATCGGGAACGAATGTATTTTTATCACAGTCTATACGGTCTGTTTACGGCGGCCTTTTTCATTGATTGGCTGGCACCGCTTAAGGGTCAGCTGCATCTGCCGATTCTGGCAAGCGCCCTGTTAGGCGGAACCTTTATTGGAGTGGGTACCGGACTCATGCTCCACTATCAGACTAGCACCGGCGGGACGGATTTAGTGGCAAAATTAGTGGCCAACGCCTCTTCCTTGAATATAGGAATCATTATCTTCATGATTGACGGTTTGATTGTGACAGCTGGACTCCGTGTATTAGGCCTGAGAATCTTTCTTTTTTCCTGCATTGCGATTATCACGGTTGGGGTCATCAGTTCCCTTATTATCGGTCCCGAAAAATTCAAGTAACCATCTTTAAATATTTGCATATTTTGGGAGAAGAGAAGGAGAAAGGGAGGGATGGTTATGAACCAAAATCATGGTTACCCATCAGGACAAATGCCCAATATGCAAAATAATCAAGATATGAAGGACCTTTGCATGAAATACATGAATTATCATGTCATTACGCAAATGAGTGATGGCACGCAAATGGAAGGTATCCTAGAAAATGTGGACGATGATGGTGTCACAATGCTAGTGCCTGAGGATGTCGAAGCAGAGGATGATCGATTCTATGGTGGTTACGGAGGCTTTGGAGGTTATGGCAGAAGAAGATTCAGACGATTCCGCCGGCGCAGATTTCCATTCTTTGCCTTCGGATTTCCTTTCATCTTCCCATTCCCGTATTATTTTTAATATGGATGATGAATACTTACATGAAAGAAGCAGCCTTTTTACGAAGGCTGCTTTCTTCTATGTTCAGCTGGGTTAAAGTGCTGGATTAATAGACACTCATATACTGATCACGTTCCCATGGATGAACCTGGGTGCGGAACATATCCCATTCAATTTCCTTTGCTTCAATGAAGTGTTCGAAGATATGCTCACCGAGAGCAGAGACTATCACTTCATTTTGCTTTAATAGCTCAAGCGCCTGTGCTAATGTTGCCGGAAGGTCAGAAACTCCTTCTGCAAGACGCTCCTCTTTATTCATGGCATAGATATTACGGTCAACTGGTGCAGGAGCAGCTAATTGATTCTTTACACCATCAAGACCTGCTTTTAAAAGAACCGCTAAGGCTAAATAAGGGTTTGCCGATGGATCCACACTACGTACTTCGATACGAGTACTTAGACCACGGGAGGCTGGAATCCGAATTAACGGCGAACGATTGCTTGTGGACCAAGCTACATAGCATGGTGCTTCGTATCCCGGAACGAGACGCTTATAAGAGTTGACTGTCGGGTTGGTTATCGCGGTGAAGGCTTCCGCATGCTTGACGATACCGGCAATAAATTGACGAGCGGTTTCACTCAGCTGTAAATCTGCCTTTGGATCAAAGAAGGCATTTTCGCCATCCTTGAATAAGGATAAATTACTGTGCATACCAGAGCCGTTGACACCAAATAATGGCTTTGGCATAAAGGTCGCATGTAAACCATGCTTACGTGCA
This sequence comes from Bacillus tuaregi, assembly GCF_900104575.1. Taxonomy (NCBI): domain Bacteria; kingdom Bacillati; phylum Bacillota; class Bacilli; order Caryophanales; family Bacillaceae; genus Bacillus; species Bacillus tuaregi. The sequence continues at coordinate 721,197 of NZ_LT629731.1, read as the reverse complement.
ATCGTTTTAACGACTAATTTAAAGGTTTGGATGTTGTCGCAGGCTGTAATGGCATCGGCATATTTAAAGTCAATCTCATGCTGTCCCGGAGCCACCTCATGGTGAGAGGCTTCGATTTCAAAGCCCATTTCCTCAAGCTCAAGCACGATATCACGACGGCAGTTTTCGCCAAGGTCGGTAGGGGCTAAATCAAAGTAGCCGCCATTGTCATTCAGCTCTAACGTTGGTTCTCCCTTTTCATCCAGCTTGAAGAGGAAGAATTCAGGCTCAGGTCCAAGGTTGAAGTCGGAAAATCCGAGGGCTTCCATTTCCTTTAATACTCGCTTTAAATTACTGCGCGGATCGCCATCGAATGGAGTACCATCAGGCTTATAAATATCACAAATAAAGCGAGCCACTTTTCCTTTTTCAGCTGTCCAAGGGAAGACAACGAAGGTATCAAGGTCTGGGTATAGGTACATATCTGATTCCTCAATCCGCACAAAGCCTTCGATAGAGGAACCATCGAACATAATTTTATTATCAATCGCTTTTTCTAGCTGGCTGATTGGAATTTCGACATTTTTGATTACACCTAAAATATCTGTAAATTGAAGGCGGATATATTTTACATTTTGCTCCTCACACATACGTCTCACATCATCTTTTGTATACTTTGCCATCACATATCTCTCCTTTTTTATCATTAAGTGGGTTGTTGGACATTCTTACGTTTTCAGCTTCTCTAATTCTCCATAACAAACATAACTGACCTCTCCTTTTGTCCAGGCACGTTTACGTTTATCCCATACTAGTACGCTTTTCGCCTTTCGCTTTTTACCTATGTCTACCTTCACGCCTATCCCTCCAGCTGATGTCTCAATCGTGAAGGCTGGTGTATCAGCATACATCGTGTCATAGAGATAGGCCGCTACACAGCGTAAGCCATTTAGGCAAGTGTCTGCTTCAATCCCGTCTTTATTAAAGACTCTCATTTTAAAATCGGCCCGATGGGAAGGACCAATCAAGATCATCCCATCACTGCCAATTCCAATCGTTACATCTGAAACCCGTTTCGCCAATCCCGGGAAATCAACCTGATCGAGCGAGTCTTCTAAAAGATTAAATAGGACAAATGAGCTCCCGAGGCAGTTCATTTTTGTAAACTGCATTCCAATTCTCACCTCCATCAATCGGCGACGCTTTACTTAATTCATTGGCAAACGAGAAAATATCCTGATTCCCTTCTGCCTTATGTCGTTCCTATCGAATCAAATTCGCCCGTCGAATTTGCGTCCGGATTTTTATCGAGCTCGCTCGATAAACTACCTTAAAAAATCCGTGACATCCGCCGGAGGCTTAACTTCATTCAGCCGGGGTTTAACCCCCCCCACTGAATCGAAGAACCATTTGCATTCATCCCCCACTTGTAGAAGTGGAGGACTTCTGTACCTGTCGCAAGCTTTCGGTACAAAAAGCATTTGCTGAATGAAGTTAAATTTATTTCATTAGGGCCTGACTTGAAAACGCTTGAAGCTTTCCCTTATATTCCTTTGGAATCACCTTCACCCACTTCTTAAGGTTTTGATTCCAGTTGTTCAGAATGTTGAAGGCCTTCACACTGCCTGTATAGTTGTAGTGGTTTTGGACAAGGCTGTGTACCTCATGAATATCCTGCTCTTCCTCTAAAGCCTCTAAATCGACTAATTCCTGATTGCAATGGGTTTGGAATTCAGCATATTGCTCTGCATATACATAGGCGATTCCACCTGTCATCCCAGCAGCAAAGTTTTTACCAACAGAGCCTAATACAACGACACGGCCACCTGTCATATATTCACAGCCATGGTTTCCAACCCCTTCAATTACTGCGTTGACCCCGCTATTTCTAACACAGAAGCGGTCACCAGCAAGACCGTTGATATAGGCTTCTCCCGCTGTTCCACCATAAAATGCGACATTACCAATCATCACATTTTCCTCCGCGACAAAAACTGACTTGTCAGATGGCTTTACAATGATTTTTCCGCCTGATAGTCCTTTTCCAACATAGTCATTTGCCTCGCCCTCTAGAGAAAGCGTCAGTCCGTTTGGAATAAAGGCACCAAAGCTTTGACCTGCTGTTCCTGAAAAGTTCAACAGAATCGTATCCTCTGGCAGTCCCTTCGCACCATAGCGTTTGGTTATTTCACTTCCTAATGTCGTACCCACTGTTCGATTAATATTTTGAATCTGGAAGCTAGCTTCCACCTTTTGTCCCTGTTCTAAGGCAGGCTGACACACAGCTAAAAGCTCACGAGAATCGAGTGATTTTTCCAGACCATGGTCTTGTTTTTGTTTATTTCCTAGTCCGCCATTTGCTGTACCCTCTGGCTGGTAAAAAATAGACGAAATATCTAAATCCTTCGCTTTCCAATGGGTTTTGGCCTTTTCGCTCTGGCTTAATAAATCAGTCCGACCGACTAATTCATGGACCGTTCTAATGCCTAAGCTCGCCATGATTTCACGAACATCCTGGGCAATAAAGCGCATAAAGTTCTCCACATGCTCTGGTTTGCCAAGAAATTTCTTACGTAATTCTGGATTTTGTGTCGCAATCCCAACTGGGCAAGTGTCATTTTGACATTGGCGAACAAGGACACAGCCTAAAACAATCAGCGGTGCTGTGGCGAAACCAAATTCCTCTGCCCCAAGCATGGCTGCCATGACGACATCACGGCCAGTCATCAGCTTCCCATCTGCTTCAAGGACAACCCGATCGCGCAGGCCATTTAATTGTAAGGTTTGATGCGTTTCCGCAAGACCGATTTCCCACGGCATACCGGCATGCTTAATGCTTGTTCTTGGGGCTGCACCCGTTCCACCGTCTGCTCCGCTGATTAAAATAACATCTGCAAGTCCTTTGGCCACACCGGCTGCAATCGTTCCAACCCCTGCCTTAGATACCAGCTTCACGCTGATTCTCGCCTTTGGATTAGCATTTTTCAAATCATGAATCAGCTGGGCCAAATCCTCAATCGAGTAGATATCATGATGCGGTGGCGGTGAAATCAAGCCAATTCCTGGTGTCGAGCCCCGAACCTCTGCAATCCACGGATAGACCTTGCTGCCAGGCAGGTGTCCGCCTTCCCCAGGCTTTGCTCCCTGCGCCATTTTGATTTGAATTTCCTCTGCATTCATTAGATAATGGCTGTTAACGCCAAAGCGCGCGGATGCTACCTGCTTAATGGCACTGCGGCGCAGATCGCCATTTTCATCTGGAAGATAACGATCAGGGTGCTCTCCGCCTTCACCGCTATTGCTTTTCGCTCCAAGACGATTCATCGCAATCGCAATCGTTTCATGTGCTTCCTGACTTAAGGAACCGTATGACATGGCACCGGTTTTAAAGCGGCGAACGATTGATTCTACCGATTCAACCTCTTCAATTGGAATCGGGCTATTTGCCTTGAAGGTAAATAAATCGCGAATAAAGATGAGTTTCGATTCGTTTGCTTTTTCTGCATAGGCTTTATATTGCTCATAATCATTTGCCCGGCAAGCCATTTTTAGCTGGCGAATGATATCGGGACTGTAGGCATGCTCTTCGCCACCTTTGCGCCATTTGAAATCACCGCCGACAAATAGTGGCTGGGCTTCGTTCTCAGCATCGCCAAAGGCTTTTTCATGACGAATCAGCGTTTCCTTTGCAATCGTTTCAAGCTTTATGCCGCCTAGCTGAACAGCTGTACCTGTGAAATATTTTTCGATCACATCCGGATGAATGCCAACAGCCTCAAAGATTTGGGCTCCCCGATAGCTTTGAATCGTTGAAATTCCCATTTTTGAGAGGACCTTTACAATCCCAATTGTTACGGCCTTAACATAATGGTTGATGGCGAGTGGAAGCTCTATTTCTCCTAGCTTTCCATTTTCGAATAGGTCTTCAATGGTCGCATAGGCAAGATATGGATGGATGGCATCGGCCCCATAGCCAATTAACATACATAATTGATGGACATCTCTCGCTTCACCGGTTTCCACAAGGATACTCACCTTTGTCCGTGTACCTTGACGGACTAAATGCTGGTGTAGTCCACTGACTGCAAGCAAGGCTGGAATAGCGGCTGCCTCTTGACTCAAGCCCTTGTCTGATAAAATAACCAATGATACTCCTTCATGAATGCCTGCTTCTACAGCTTGGAACAGCTGGGTTAAGGCTGACTCGAGACCCTGCTCTCCCTTTTTCACATCAAACAGCATCGAGAAGGTTCTAGCTTGGAAGGGTACTCCATTCAAATTCTTTAGCTTATGCAAATCTTCATTTGTCAAAATCGGTCCATCAAGCCGGATTCGCTGACAGCTTGCTTCCGTTAGCTGCAGAAGATTCCCTTCAGGACCTAATAATGTAGAGGTTGACGTGACATATTGTTCACGCATCGCATCAATCGGCGGGTTCGTTACCTGTGCGAACACCTGCTGGAAATAGTTGTATAGCAGCTGTGAATGATTCGAGAGTACGGCAAGCGGTGTATCACTCCCCATCGAACCAATCGGATCCTTTCCGTCTCTTGCCATGGGAAGAAGCTGATCATTTAATTCTTCTTGTGTAAAACCATGTGCTTGCTGAAATGATTTCAGCTTGGCTGTTACGGTCTTCGCACTGTCTCCACCCTCTGGTAATTGATTGATATGAACGCTTTGATTATTTAGCCATTGTCGATAGGGCTCCTGATTGGCCACCTGTTTTTTCACTTCATCGTTTTGAATGATCCGACCTTTTTCTAAATCAACCAGTAGCAGATTCCCTGGACTTAATCTTCCTTTTTCAAGAATGCGGCTTTCATCCACATCGAGTACGCCTGCTTCAGAGGCAAAGATGATCTGTTCATCTGCGGTCACATAATAGCGGGCAGGACGAAGACCATTTCGATCGAGCATCGCACCAATTTGCTTCCCATCTGTAAAGGCAAAGGCAGCAGGACCATCCCATGGCTCCATTACATGGCTGTGATACTCATAAAAGGCCTTTAAGCTTTCATCCATTACATCATCCTTTTCCCATGGCTCCGGTACCATCATCATCGCAGCATGTGCTAAGGAACGACCGGATAGGTGGAGAAATTCCAAGGCATTGTCAAAGGAGGAGGAGTCACTGCCGGTTTCATCAATAACCGGAAGCACTTCATGGCCGCTCTTACCAAATACAGAATTTTCAAACATATTTTCGCGTGCTTTCATCCAATTGATATTCCCTTTTACGGTATTAATTTCTCCATTATGAATCAAATAACGATTGGGATGGGCTCTTTCCCAGCTCGGGAAGGTATTGGTGCTATAACGTGAATGAACTAAGGTAAAGGCAGATGTAAAGCTTTCATCCTGTAAATCCAAATAGTATTGGTCCATTTGTTCAGGGGTTAGCATCCCTTTGTAGACGATTGTCTTTGTCGAAAGACTCGCAAAATAAAAGGTAGAATCCTTGGCAAGCTGATTTTCACGGACCTCTTTCTCAGCTCGTTTCCTGATGACATATAGCTTTCGGTCAAAATCGAGCTCTGTCTGAATGTCCTTTGATTTTCCGATGAATAACTGACGAATCATGGGTTGGCTCGCCTTTGCCTTCACTCCGATAGCACGATCATTGGTTGGTACCGTTCTCCAGCCTAGTACAACCTGACCTTCCGCTTTAATCAAGTTCGCCAATACGGCTTCACATTGCTCACGTTGTTCAGCGTTTCTCGGAAGGAAAACCATTCCAACTCCGTAATTTCCTTCTCCATATGTGTTCAATTGGGGGTTTATGTTTGCGAAGAAAGCATGAGGAATTTGCGTCATAATCCCTGCCCCATCACCTGTATCCAGGTCACTTCCTTGACCGCCTCGATGCTCCATCCGTGCCAGCATCGTTAGACCTTGTTGAACAATATTATGCTCTTTCTGTCCTTTTACATTGGCAATAAAGCCAATTCCGCAGGCATCCTTTTCGAAGCTTGGATTATAAAGACCTTGTTTTACCGGAATTTTACTTTGATTCATCAATTCACTTCACCCTTTGCATAAAAATATGATGACCTAGCATTAATATCAATATCAAGATAGGTTGTTTCAAACTGTTCTCAAATTGGTATTGATTTTCGATATATTCATCATATTACAACATCGGTAATCTTTCTAATATTGATTTTGGATAAAATCAATCTAATTTCGAGATGAATAGAAGAAAAATGATGCCATATGCCTAATATTAGGATGGTAAAGGCTTACATGACAGGCATTTTCTAGTCAATATTATATAGATTAATCCATATAAATTTTTAAAAATTAATGAAAATAATTTATTTAAAGAAGCAATCAAATTCGCCCGTCGAATTTGCGTCCGGATTTTTATCGAGCTCGCTCGATAAACTACCTTTAAAAAATCGCAAGACTCGCCGGAGGCTTAACTTCATTCAGCTGGAGTTTGATCCCCCACTGAATCGAAGTACCATTTGCCTTACAAAAAGCATTTGCTGAATGAAGTTAAATAGAATATTTTTTTACATTACGAAAAAAATGCAATAACTTCACAAAAATAAAAACCACTTGATGGATATCGATTGGATATCTAACAAGTGGTTTTTTCTTTTGTAATCAATATTTTTCAGTCATTCATCATGCATGGTTGTTATTCTGGGAAATGATTAATAACTGTCGGATCGTTTTGCTGTTTCATAACCCTATCTTCCTCAGCCCAATTTTTCTCATCCTGAACAAAGAGGATACCGAGCTGGTAATGGTCACCCTCATAGAGCGCTCTTTGCACGAAGCGGATCTGATCGTTTACATCAAGCACCTCTAGCTTACAGTGGGCCCGGTTTTTTTGCATCGCATCATAGAAGCTTTCCTCGTCTGCAACCGTCACGCCATTCACCTTTGACACAACCTCACCAACCTGAAGACCCATTTTCTCCGCCGGTGAATCCGGTATAACACCAAGGATCATGACCCCTTGATTTCGCATTGAAAAATAAAACGGGAGATTGTCCTCGACGATACGCTGGCGCATCGATAAGATTTCGCGACCAATCATCGCCAGTGCGGTAACGACAATCGCTGCAAGCGGATACCAATATCCTGCTGCTGAGAGAATCGTAATGACAACCCCGAATAGGATGATCTTTTTTCCGGTCTGCTTAACCGCCATGACCGGCAGCTTCCCTTGAATCTGCTGGTAGTATCCGATGGCAAACGGAACAAGCAGAATGGAATACGTTTGACCGCCGACTGAAAAGACCGGCCACCATTCAAAGGGTGCCTGTAAGGCTTCACCTGGAATAATCAAAAATAAAGGCAGCATCCATAGACGCTTCACTTCATGTACGCCGACACGCATTCCCCGTTTCCCTTTGATCAGCTTAGGGGACGTGCCCTTCCTTCCATTTCGAAAAATAAAAATACCCTCTGCCACGATTAATAAACCAAGCAAGGCGGCAATCGAAGGAAGAATGGATGGATTCCACTCAGGCGTATGACTTTCAATAAGGGGAAGAGACCATTTTTTACTAAGAAAAAACAGCGTAGTGAAAAAGGCAAAACCAACAGTGTAAACCGGAGATAAAAAGCGAAAATTAGTGGTCAAGCTCCATAAAAACGTAAATAATGCAACGAAAATAATCGTTTCCATTGGAATCACCAGTCCGGCGCCAATGGTTACAACAGACAGGCTTAAACCAAGGATGAATCCGAGCGGTAAAAGCTGTCGTAATTCATAATAAGCATTTTTCACACGAACATGGAATTGCTTGCGTTCCCGCTTTACTCTTGAGATTCCCAACATAGCTGCAACGACCAACAAATAATAAAACAGCGGATGTAGAAAGAGCCTTTCTACTCCTTTTAACAACTCGATGCCCCAATCTAGTGCCAATACTGCCACCAACCTCTATTGATCATTCATTTAGAAATTCAGAATCTCTATCATTTCTATTATATTATTCTATCAAATTAAAGCGTGACAGTAAATTAGGCGTATTGACACATTTTAGAATTCTATTAAAGATGTTGATTGAAGTATGATGAGTACTCAGCTGCGCTGCTTTCGCCAATAGATGAGTGCCGCTACAGTGCCTCCTGTGAGTCCATTGATCATGTCGAACATCGTATCATCGTGATTCCTGCCCTGGGCGGTCATATGAAACCATTTGTCACCAGCAAATTCAAACAGCTCCCAAAGACCCGCCGCCGCTAGGGCGAAGCTAATCATATAAAGGGTGACAAACCCTTTTGGGAGACGTGCGGCCATGTCCTCACCTGCCAAGATTTGAAGTAGAATCAAGCTTCCATAGCCAATCCAAACTCCTGATAAAAAGTGCAAAACATCGTCAAAATGATGGATTGCATAGAATCCGCCTAATGTTCCAAGTCCAACGGCTATATAGGTAAAGCTGTAGATGATGATGGTAAAGGCGACTGGAAAAGGACGTGGTGAACGGCTCTGATACAATAGGATGCCGGCTAACAACACAATGGTCATCATTCCCATCGTTCCCTTTGCGAGGCTTCCATTTAGGAACTTCACTGCAGTCGCTATTGTAAGGAGGACAATGAACAGCCATCCGGTTATTGTTTCATATTGTCTATGGCGGTTATTCTTTTCAGCCATTTTGTCCATCTCCTTCATGAGATGTTTTTTTATACTCTATGATTATTGTACTGCTTATGGCTTCGACATGTTTCTGATATTCTGAAAAGTTAACAAAAGTGTACGAAAAAGCGCTGAACCTAGCAAAAGGCAGGAGCTGGAATTTGGGTTGATCCCAGTTCTGTTTGATTGCCAGACTCAGCACCTATTTCAGCCATTTGGATTATAGGATGAACCTGTTATGGTTCTCTTTTTGCCGCTTGGGCGATAAATTTTAACGCTGCCTGTAATTGGAGGTCATTGCTTTCCTTTTTCAATTCCTTCATCACCTTCTGCTCAAGGGCAGCAGACGTTTTGTCATCAATCATGCCGGTTACGCTCAGCTTATTTTCCTGCTGGAATGCCTTCACGGCCGTTTCGGTCGCTTTGTTAAAATAGCCATCCTTTCTGCCCGTTTCATAGCCAAGGCTTAGGAGGATTTGCTGCGCATTTTTCACCTGCTCATTGTTCATATCCTTTTTTAATGGCTCTGTCAGCTGCAATGGATGGGTATGATAAAGCTCGGTCTGGGTGACCTGTAAATCCGGCTTGATGCCTTTTTTGTGGATCCAATTTCCCTCCGGTGTCAGCCATTTAAACAGGGTCAGCTTTATATTGCTGCCATCGCCCATTGGAACGGCCTGCTGCACAGTCCCTTTGCCAAAGGTCTTCTCGCCGATTAAGGTAAACCCTTCTGCCTCCTGGAGAGCACCTGCCATAATTTCCGAGGCTGAGGCGCTGCCTTTATCAATCAATACCGCAACCGGATAAGTCTTTTCCTTATTTAACGTCGTAAAATACTTTTCTCTTTCACCATTACGCTTTTCAATCTGCATATACGGCTTTTCCTTCGTGACAAATTCCTTCAGAATTTCCTGCACGCTTTCGAGGAAACCACCCGGATTGCCACGTACATCAATCACAAGTCCATCGATATTCTTTTTCTCAAGCTGCTTCAGCTGCTTTTTAAATTCAGCAGCCGTCTCCTCTGAAAAAGACGTAATTTCGATATATCCGACAGATTGCTCCTCCTGCTTTTTGACCTTCGAATAAACAGTAATTTGCGGGATTTCATCACGCTTAACTTGGACCGTTATCGGATCCTTTAACCCTTGTCTCATAATCTGCAGCTTGACTGTTGTACCTTTTTCCCCACGGATTTTTAATGTTGCCTCATATAAATCAAGCCCTTCCACACTTTGACCGTCCACCTTGAGGATTTGATCATTGGGTTTGATTCCTGCCTTTTCTGCCGGTGAATCCTTAAATGGTGACACAATGACAATTTTCCCGTCGACCATGCTCACCTCTGCGCCAATTCCTTCAAAGGATGAATCCAACGACTGGCTGAACTGCCTAGCGGTCTCCTTGTCCATGTACACGGAATAAGGGTCATCCAAGGTCGTGAGCATCCCCTGAATGGCACCCTCGACCAATTGCTCCTCCTTCACTTCCTCGATATAATTTCCTTTGATGAGCTGGTAGGCCTGGACAATTTTATCCATATTGCCTTCCCCAATCGTCTGGTTAGGCATGGACTGCTGTCCCTGTTCATCCGATTCTAATTTAGTCTGTTGCTCCTGCTTGAGCGGTATCGTTTCCATTTTAAACATGATGGCTGCATATGTCCCGCCGGCCCCTGTCAGCAGGGAGCCTGCCATAAGAAACGCTAACCATTTCCGGTTCATCTCCATCTTCCTCTCTGCCTTTCACGAACCCTAGCTTTTTATTAAAACGGATCCTGCATGTCCTCAACTGGAATAACACAAGCTTTCTTAGTTCAATATATGTTGGAATGGACAGGTTATGAAAAAAAACGGTATTTAAGAGGGGGAAAAAATGAAGCGGGATAAAAGGATATATTGCTGCTTGGTAATGATGTTATTTTCATAGACAGCAACCATAAAATTCAGCAGGAAATATACGTTTTTACGGAACTCTCACCACCGTGTAGCGGATATCCGCGGTTTTAGACCACTTATCCGCGCTTTTACATTTCCTTCCATAAACGCACAAAAAAAACGGAAGAGCTGTTCATTCAGCACTCTTCCGTTTTTATCTGAAGCTAGCAATCTATCCTTTTTACAATGGGACAATTCCAACTGGATTAATTGCGTTCGATTTCGCTGCATTCCAACCGCCACGGTGAAGCTCGAAGTGTAAGTGCTGACCATAGGAATCGCCGGTGTTGCCCATATAGCCGATGACCTGCCCTTTAGAGACAGGGACAAGGTTTCCAACTGAACGGCTGCTCAGATGCGCATAAACTGTTGTGTAGGTTTGTCCGTCAATAATATGGGTAATCATAATCGTTTCACCGTACGATGACGATGAATAGGATCTAGAAACAACGCCGTCCGCTGCGGCAACAATTGGCACACTGCCAGCCTTAGCGATGTCCACACCGTAGTGGAAGCCGCCGCCATTAAAGCTGCGCCAGCCAAAGCCTGATGTAATACTACCGGCTGCTGGTCTAGTGAAGGTTCCGGATGAAACTGGAATCGTTGATACAGCACCACCAGAGCCTCCATTTGATGTGCCTCTTGATGAAGCGGCAGCCTCCTGCTGTTTTCGAAGCTCAGCCTGTCTCTGCTGCTCTAGCTCAATCGCCTTTTGCACCGCTGCATCCTGGGCAGCCAGGTTCTCGTTTTGTTCCTCAAGACTCATTTTTAACTCGTTCACCTGTGCTTCTTCCTGAAGAAGCGAGGTCATTAATTGATTTTTCTCTTCCTTTTGCACATTTAAACCTGCCTGCAGCTCTGCAAGCTCTGCACGCATCGCCTCAAGCTCACTTAAATCCTTTTCAAGCTTGGCCTGTTTTTGCTCAAGTGCCGCTTTATCTGCTTTATGCTGTGCAAGAATGTCCTGGTCGGCTTCTAAAATAACCGCGACCGCTCCCACACGATCGATGAAGTCAGAAAAGCTTTCAGCTCCTACGAGCACTTGAATATAGCTAACCATACCGCCGCTTTCCTGATAGGAGCGCGCTCGGTCTTTTAATAATTTATTTCTAGTTTCAATTCGCTCTTTCAAGCCGTCTATTTCTTTATTAAGCTGAGTAATTTCAGCATTCTTTTCATCAATCTGCTGGTTTTTTTCTATGATTTTCGTTGTTGTATCACCAATCGCCAAATCAATTCTATTAATCTCTGCATTGATTTGCGCCTTTTCAGCACTGATTTCATTCAGTTGGGCCTCCGTCTGATTAATTTCATTCTGGACGCCTTCCTGCTTACTTTGAATCTCTTGACTCTTCTTTTGTAGTTCGCTGATTGATTCCGCCGAAACGGTCCCGGCTGGAATTCCTGTAAAAGCTGTACCCAGTCCAACTGAAGCTGCAATGGATAATGTCATGATGGTTTTCTTCAATTGTGATTTCTCCTCTCTACCAGGCAAGTTATGTTTCTCTTATTCTAGTAAGATAGTAAAATCCATCAATAGTGAGATGGATTTAATATGTAGGGAGGAACAAGTCCTGCTTGTTCCCTTCATACATTCTTATACTTTTAAGAACTTTCGAACAGACATCAGGCTTCCCCAAACCCCAATTAGTGCCCCTAATAGAATTAACAGGGCCGATATCTGATAAATAAACGGGCTAAATTCTAATAGTTGAATGAAATTCCCTGTAAGCTTCTGTGATAAATAGCCGTGGGCATAGTAATAGCTGATTCCAACAACAATAATGGGGACAATAGAGCCTAGCAATCCAAGCCATAGTCCTTCAAGGAAAAACGGCCAGCGGATAAATCCGTTTGTCGCTCCTACAAGCTTCATAATTTCGATTTCTTTTCTTCTTGCAAAAATTGTAATCTTTATCGTATTGGAGATTAAGAACATGGCCGTAAACAAGAGTCCGATGACTAGAATAAGACCAATGTTTCGACTGATGCTCGTGACTTCAAAAATCTTCTCAACACTGCCCTGTCCATATTTTACCTTTGAAGCGAAGTGCATTTTTTCAATCTGCTTAGCCGCTTTCATGGTATCTGTTGGGTTTTTCGTTTTTACGACAAATACGTCGTTAAGCGGATTATCCTGTTCAAATAATGTAAAGGCTTCTCCCTCTTCACCTAAGCTGGTAATCAGATTATCAAGCTCGTCTTCCTTAGGGGAAAATTTAACACTTTCCACCTCGGGCAGCTTTTCTATTTCACTCTTTAATACCGTCTGTTCTTCTTTTGTTGCCGCAACATCAATATGGACACGGATTTCAACGTCCTCTTCGATACTTTTTGCCACATTATTAAGGTTCAGCATAATAACGAAAAAGACCCCAACCAAGAGAAGCGTGATGGTGACTGCACTGACCGATGCAAACATCATCCAACCATTTCTTCCTAAGCTCTTAAAGCTTTCTCTCACATGGCGGCGAAGTGTACTAGCCTTCATAACCGTAATCACCTCTCAGTTCGTCACGGGCAATCATACCATTTTCGATGGCAATGACCCGATGCTTAATCGCGTTAACAATATCACGATTATGTGTGGCCATGACAACGGTTGTCCCACTCATATTAATTTCTTCAAAAATTTTCATAATCTCCCAGGATGTATCCGGGTCCAGGTTTCCTGTCGGCTCATCGGCAATGACCACCTTAGGCTTGTTCACAATCGATCGGGCAATCGAGACACGCTGCTGCTCCCCACCCGATAGCTCTGATGGCAGCATCCTCGCCTTATGCTTTAAGCCTACAAGTGTCAACACTTCCATCACCCGCCGCTTAATGTCCTCCGGCTGGGCTTCAATAACCTCCATCGCAAAGGCGACATTTTCAAAAACCGTCAAGGTCGGAAGCAGCTTGAAGTCCTGGAATACAACGCCAATTTGACGGCGCAGCATCGGAACCTTGTTTGCTTTTAACTTTTCCAGATTGACACCATTAATCATAATCGTTCCTCTTGTTGGAACTTCTTCGCGATACATCATTTTTATAAACGTAGATTTACCTGCACCACTAGGTCCTACGACATAGACAAATTCACCTTGCTTAATGGAAACGGTAATCCCATTGGCTGCAACTACCCCGTTAGGATACTTCTTAAAAACATCTTCCATTTCTATCATGTTATCACCCAAAGTTTTTTGTGTTGAAAAAAACAGAAAAGTCTGTCGACATTTTTCTACAAAATATTTATGTTTTTCTCACACACACCATTATAACATCATAATCCAGCAAAAATAGTGTTAAAAATATTACAGTTTCTTTTCACGGTGAAAAAAATGTCGTTTAACGGAGGTTTATGCTTGTAAAATAAAGACACATCATGGATTTTTATGAGGAGAAGAAGATAGGTTGGTAATTTATGCAATGTACAGGATAAAAGGAGTGTTTTAATCAAATTCGCCCCGTCGAATTTGCGTCCGGATTTTTATCGAGCTCGCTCGATAAACTACCTTTAAAAAATCCGTGACATCCGCCGGAGGCTTAACTTCATTCAGCTGGGGTTTGAACCCCCACTGAATCGAAGAACCATTTGCATTCATCCCCCACTTGTAGAAGTGGAGGACTTCTGCTGAATGAAGTTAAAGATATTCCCATTTAGTAGCTAAAAAGAAGGAGATGAACAACCCGAAATAAGGGTAGCTTCTCACACAGACAATGTGAACACATCTTAGCGTGATCGGCCCCCTTAGATAGACAAAAATTACTGTTTAGCTGCCAGCCATTCTGCAACAGCCGTTAAATCTTCACCATCAATTAAGCCTGGAGGCATGGCGCCTTTTCCATCCTTAACTAAGGTTTCAATGTCTTCCTGTGACATTTTGGAGCCGACTGTTGTTAATTCAGGTCCCACTCCACCTTCAAGATTCATCCCATGACAGCTTGAGCACTTTTGATTGAAAATTTTCTCACCGTTCGCACTTGCTGTATCCGTTGTGGTTGAAGCACTATCATTAGATGTGCTTGTTGATGCTTCTTCATCCCCGCCGCCACAGGCTGCAAGTACAAGTGCAGAACCCACTAACAGGGCTGCTAGTTTCCCCTTAAACTTCATGCTAGATCCCCCTTTGAAATGACTACATAATTCAGATATATTATAGCATAATCATTTTCTTTTAAAACTATTTCTAATCTTCTTTTATGGTTGCTTTTTGCGAAAAGTCCAATAGTATGAAGGTTTTGTGTCATTTGTTTCAAATTTGTGAATTATTTTTAACTAGTAAAGAAGTTTAATATCCACTTCATTATTTTTATAAAAATTATATTATTAATAAAATCTATTAATAATAAAAACAGACCTTCGTCCTCCCCATGGACAAAGGTCTGTTTGATTACGATAATATTACCAAATATTACAAACCAATTAATAATTAGGAAATCTTCGAACGGAGATAAGCGTTGATAAATTCATCAATATCGCCATCCATGACGGCATTCACATTTCCAATTTCTGTGTTGGTGCGGTGATCTTTTACCATCGAATACGGATGGAAAACGTAGGAACGGATTTGGCTGCCCCAGCCGATATCCTTTTGCTCGCCACGGATTTCAGCCAGCTGCTCTTCCTTTTTATCAATTTCCAGCTGATACAGCTTTGATTTCAGCATTTTCATCGCTGACTCACGGTTTTTAATCTGTGAACGCTCCGATTGACAGGTTACGACAATGCCTGTTGGAAGATGGGTAATCCGAATCGCGGATTCTGTTTTATTGATATGCTGACCGCCGGCACCGCTGGCACGATACGTGTCCACCTTCAAATCCTCTGTCCGAACATCAATTTCAATATCATCATTGAACTCAGGCATCACTTCACATGAAACAAACGATGTATGGCGACGACCTGAAGCATCAAACGGTGAAATTCGCACGAGACGGTGTACACCTTTTTCAGCCTTTAAATAGCCATAGGCGTTGTGACCTTTAATCGCAAGCGTGACACTCTTAATTCCAGCCTCATCACCAGGCAGATAATCGAGCGTTTCCACCTTAAAGCCCTTTTTCTCAGCCCAACGTGTATACATACGTAAAAGCTGGGAGCCCCAGTCCTGTGATTCTGTACCGCCCGCACCAGGGTGAAGCTCGAGAATCGCATTATTTTTATCATATGGCTCACTTAACAGAAGCTGTAGCTCAAATTGTGCCAGGCGCTCCGCAAGTGTCCCAATTTCATCTTCTAATTCCGCTTGAAGTTCATCATCCGGCTCTTCTTTCACAAGCTCATAGGTCAGCTCCAGATTTTCATAAATTTCATAAAGACCATGAAACTCATTGACCTGATCCTTTAAGGCATTGGATTCATTGATAACACCCTGTGCCTGCTGCTGATCATCCCAAAATCCCGGCTGAAGCATCACCTCATCCAGCTCGGCAATACGCGCCTCTTTGTTCTCTAAGTCAAAGAGACCCCCTAAAGTCCGCTAATTTTTTAGCTGTTTTTTCTAATTCATTACGAATCTCCGCTAATTCCATTACCTTCACCTCGAAACAATAGTTAATCAAATTCGCCCGTCGAATTTGCGTCCGGATTTTTATCGAGCTCGCTCGATAAACTACCTTTAAAAAATCCGTGACATCCGCCGGAGGCCTAACTTCATTCAGCCGGGGTTTGAACCCCACTGAATCTAAGTACCATTTGCCTTCATCCTCCACTTGTAGAAGTGGAGGACTTTCGCTGAATGAAGTTAAGTAGACACCCAAAAAACAGACATAACAAAGTCTATTCACAATAGACTTTGTTATGCAGCAACATCATGGATGGACTGGACTACTCCAACAATCCATGACAATTTTTATATTTTTTACCGCTGCCGCATGGGCACGGATCATTACGCTTGATGATATTCTTTTTCACAACCGGCTTTTTCTTGACTTCTCCGTCTTCCTTCGGATTGACAGCCTGCCCCTTGGCAACCTCCTCACGCTGAAGGTTGTTGCGAATTTCTGCCTTCATCACATACTTCGCCACATCTTCTTCAATCGCTTCAACCATGGCCTCGAACATTGCAAAGCCTTCCTGCTGGTATTCACGAAGCGGATTGACCTGACCGTAGGCACGCAAATGAATTCCCTGACGCAGCTGGTCCATTGTGTCGATATGATCCATCCATTTCGAATCAACCGCTCTTAGAACAATGACCTTTTCAAACTCACGCATTTGCGCTTCACCCAGCTGTTCTTCTTTTGCATTATATTTACCTTGTACCTTTGCTAATACGAACTCGATAATTTCCTGGCTGTCCTTGCCATGAAGATCATCCAGTGTGATATCGCCCTCTGCTAAAAGATTACCGTTGATATAATCTAAGAGTGCTTGGTAATCCTTATCCTCCGGATTGTCTCCGCTTGTCAGATGAATCGCTACATTCCGTGATAAGGCGGCTTGAATCATATTCTCGACAATACTGCGGAGATTTTCTGATTCTAACACATCATTACGCTGAGCGTAAATAATTTCACGCTGCTGACGCAGGACATCATCATATTGTAAAAGCTGCTTCCGGGCATCAAAGTTGTTCCCTTCCACTCGTCTTTGCGCAGATTCAACCGCTTTTGACACCATTTTGCTTTGAATTGGCTGGGTATCATCCATGCCCAGCTTTTCCATCATCGCCTTCATATTGTCAGAGCCAAAGCGGCGCATCAATTCATCTTCCATGGAAAGATAGAACTGTGTGACACCAGGGTCTCCTTGACGGCCTGAACGTCCACGTAGCTGGTTATCAATCCGACGGCTCTCATGGCGCTCTGTTCCGATTACAGCAAGACCGCCAGCCTCCTTCACACCTTCACCAAGCTTAATGTCTGTACCACGACCAGCCATATTAGTCGCAATCGTAACGACACCAGGCTGTCCGGCATTAAGAATGATTTCTGCTTCACGCTCATGGTTCTTCGCGTTAAGGACGTTATGCTTAATCCCTTTTTTCGTTAAATAGCGGGAAATCAGCTCTGACGTTTCAATTGCAACCGTACCTACAAGGACAGGCTGACCATTTTGATGACGCTCAGCAATATCCTCCACAACAGCACGGAATTTCCCGTCCATGCTGGCATAGATTAAATCGGCTCTGTCATCACGAGCAATCGGCAGGTTCGTTGGAATCACAATAACGTTCATATTATAAATGTTACGGAATTCCTCTTCCTCTGTTTTGGCTGTACCTGTCATACCTGACAATTTTTCATACATCCGGAAATAGTTCTGGAAGGTAATCGTCGCAAGGGTCATGCTCTCATTTTGAATTTCAAGGGCTTCCTTTGCTTCAATCGCCTGGTGCAGACCATCACTATAACGACGCCCCTTCATGAGACGACCGGTAAATTGGTCAACAATAATAATTTCTCCGTCCTGCACGACATAGTCAACATCACGGTGCATGCTAGAATGAGCCTTTAGCGCTTGGGTAATATGGTGGTTAAGCGCAACATGACGAATATCAAACAGGTTCTCAATCCCAAAAGCACGTTCAGCCTTTGTCATCCCGCTCTCAGTTAATTGGACCCCTTTTGTTTTTTCATCATAGGTAAAATCCTCTTCCTTCACAAGTGTGCGGACAAACGCATTGGCTTGAATGTATAGCTGCGTTGATTTCTGTGCAGAGCCGGAAATAATTAACGGCGTACGAGCCTCATCAATCAGAATCGAGTCGACCTCGTCAATCACGGCAAAATGCAGCGGACGCTGTACCTTTTGCTCTTTATACAGAACCATGTTATCACGTAAATAATCGAAGCCCAGCTCATTATTAGTGCTATAGGTGATATCACAGGCATAGGCGGCCTGTTTGTCTTCCTTTGAAAGACTGTTCAGGTTTAATCCCACTGTCAGTCCAAGGAATGTATAGAGCTGGCCCATTTCGCTGGCATCTCGGCTTGCCAAATATTCGTTGACGGTTACGACGTGAACGCCTTTTCCTGTTATGGCATTTAAGTAAACAGGCATGGTTGACGTTAACGTCTTCCCTTCCCCTGTTTTCATTTCAGAGATATTTCCTTCATGAAGGGAAATCCCTCCCATGATTTGAACAGGATATGGAAACATGCCAAGAACCCGTTTGGCTCCTTCACGCACAACAGCAAACGCTTCATATAATAAATCATCAAGGGATTCTCCGCCCTGATAACGAGCCTTGAATTCCTCTGTCTTGCCGCGCAGCTCGTCATCCGAAAGCTTTTCCATATCAGACGCAAGAGCCACAACCTTCTCCGTCATTTTCGTGAGGCGTTTCAACTCCCGCTTATTCGGGTCAAATACTTTACTTAAAATCCCAGCCATACAAACGCTCCTTTATTTGTTTCATGAGGAAGCACGGGGTTGGTGCTGTTACTTCCATTTAGAAAGCATTGTATTGGAACTCCTGCTTCCTTTATGCAACGGCGGTGTTGGATCCGCCTGCTTCCTTCATAGACCTGTTGTTTAACTTTTTTATTTGAATGAAAAAAGATTCGCTTTTTAGATACCGAATCCTCCCAATAAAAACCGCTAATTTCCTTCATTATCTTACCACTTCCATTGGATAGTGACAACTTATGCAAGATGGATATTACAGATGAAGAAATATGTCTTGGCTGATTTAGGATAGATGGTTTGGGGTTAATGTTGTAGTTGATTTCGTTCCAGGCACTTCGCTAGCCTCATTGAAGATAGGAAAACGCAGCCCTTGTTTGGAAGAGCTGCGTTGTAAGTTCTTAGAATCGGATTTCACTTATCCTTCGAGTCTTAATGAGCTTCGATTAAGCCATAACGTCCGTCTTTACGCTTGTACACAACGTTTGTACGGTTTGTTTCAGCATTTGTGAAGACGTAGAAGCTGTGACCAAGCATGTTCATTTGAAGAATCGCTTCTTCGTTGTCCATTGGTTTTAAGTCAAAGCTTTTTTGACGAACAACCTCAAGCTCATTGTCGTCCTCAACGACTGGCTCACCTGGTTCAGTCGTTACATTAAATAATGTATTAATTCCGCCCTTTTCACGGAATTTACGGTTTACCTTTGTTTTATGTTTACGGATTTGGCGCTCAAGCTTGTCAGTAATGAGGTCAATTCCGGCATACATGTCTTCATTTACTTCCTCGGCACGTAACACTAGGTTTTGCATTGGAATGGTAACTTCAACCTTTGCCTTTTTATCATTGTATACTTTTAGGTTAACATTTACGTTTGCTTTAGGTGTCTCTGTAAAGTATTTTTCAAGACGGCTGATTTTCTTCTCAACATACTCTCTTATCGCTGGAGTTACCTCAATGTTTTCACCACGAATGTTGTAGTTCATAAGTGAACTCCTCCTTTTCTTTCACTTTCGGCAATGCCAAAGTTATTTGTAAAGGTAAGCGTTTTATTCCTACCTTTATCAGTATTATAACCTTAGAAATTGCCGTTGTGTGTGTTTTTAATTTCTTATAGGATTATATTTCTATGTTGCCCTTCCAATCTCCTGCTAAATCAGTTATTTTTTTAAAAATATGTCGAAAAAGTGACATTTTTGTAGAATAGCAGGAATAACAGGGCTGATAGGCAAATCAAATTCGCCCGTCGAATTTGCGTCCGGATTTTTATCGAGTTCGCTCGATAAACTCCCTTAAAAAATCCGTGACATCCGCCGGAGGCTTAACTTCATTCAGCCGGGGTTTGAACCCCCACTGAATCGAAGTACCATTTGCCTTCATCCTCCACTTGTAGAAGTGGAAGACTTTTGCTGAATGATGTTAAAAGAGATAAATCTCACACTAGATAACAAAGTTATTTTTAATTTTGGCTATTTTAAACATGAGTGTTGATTTTCGTTCCAGGCACTTCGCTTTCCTGCGGGCGACCGCCGAGCCTCCTCGCCACTTTGTTCTAGCGGGGTCTCGACTGCCTCGCTTCTCCCGCGGGAGTCTGCGTACCTTCCACTACAATCAACCTGCTAAAAATCAACCATGTACTTTAACACAGCCTTAATTTTTTTTATCGTAAAAGACGCCATCAGCTGTGGAAAGGGATTCGTACGGATTATGGTATTTTGTTTGCGATTGCTTCTTCTTATTGAGTGTGACAAGATCTCTTTTGATCGCCTCTTTTAGATGATCCAAGAGCAATGCCAGCTTTTTTTCCAGCAGAACAAGCTGCTTGCCTGTCTCCTGTTCCTCTGGTGAAAAAGGGGGCTTCATCCCTTGCATGAAACCCGCCCTTTTTTCTAATAGCTCTTCGATTTTCGCCATTTTAGCTTCCCGGTCATTAGACTGCTCGTTTTGAAGTAGTTTTATTAATTCTACCGTGATCAAATAGTAATCCTTTACGGCGCTCACTAGATTTGACCGCCTTCAGCATATTTCTTCTGCCGATTCACTTGAATGACTTCCTTCCAGGTATCACGGAATTCTGTGACAAAGCCCTCCACTTCATCTAAAATCGCTGGATCATTTTTTGTATTGGCTTCAATCAAGCGACGGTGCAAATAATCATATAGAGACATCATGTTTTGAGAAACAGGGATATCCATATTTAATGTCACCATCAGCTCTTGGATAATTTTCTGTGCCTTGAGGAGGTTCGTGTTTTTTTCCTCAATCTGATTTTCTTCCATCGCTTTTCTGCCAAAGCGAATAAATTTAATGCATCCGTTATAGAGCATAAGCGTTAATTCCCCCGGTGAAGCGGTGTTCACAGAATTCTGCTTATAGGATTGATACGGGTTTTGAACTGCCATTTTAGTACTTCCTTTCTATTGCTCCATTAATTGAAAAAGTTCTGCATAATATAGGCCGATTGCTGGTTGGCACTTTGGATGGCTTTTTCCATCGCGGTAAATTGTCTATAGTAGCGGTCCTCTAAAGCCTTCATTCTGTCCTCGAGACTGTCGATTTGATCATCGATACTGTTCAGCTGCTTACCAATCGTAAATTGATTGTTTGTGGAAAAGGCTTTTCCTGCTTTTTCATTTAGGATATCCATCGTTCTGCCGACTGTATCGTAAAGGCGCTGGGCAATCCCTTTTTGTCCATTTGTTGTACCGGATGCATTGAATAATGCTTCGATGGATTGTGGGTCCTCCTCAATTGCCTTTTTCAGCTCGGCTTCATTGATTTCAAGCTTTCCGCCTTCCAGGTAGTTAGCGGTTGTCTTAATGCCAATGCTGGCAAGCTGACTGTAGATTGGATTGATCTTCTCGGACTCTACTTTTCCGTAAAAATCCATTCGCATCGAGGAAAGCAGGCTTGTCAGGGTCTGATCCCTTCTAAGAAGACCACTCTTCGCCTTCTCCTCCCACTGCTCCTGCTGCTTGTCCGACAGCTGCTCGCGCTGCTCATCCGTCAGCGGCGTATAGCTCTTGTACCGCTCCTGCTGCGTTTTTTCTTGAATTTTCCCGATTAGCTCATTGTATTTATCGATGAAGCCTTTGATATTTTCAAAGATCGCATCGTTGTTGTTGTTGATCGCGATGGTTACGGGTGGAGCAGTTTTATCTTCAGTTTCATTAAAGGTTTGTTTTAGGGTGAACGTGACTCCGTTGATGGCGAAGGTGTTGGAATCACGTTCGGTTTCTAAACCATTGATTGTGAATTTTGCATTTTGACCTTTAACTACTGTCTCAGAATTTCTAAATTTAAGCACATCATTCATAAAGGTACCAGTAAAACTTATATCTGATTTATTTTCATCAGAGTTAAAATCACCTGTCTCATTTCTGGTCATTGTCATTCTGCCAGTAACTGAATCAAAAAACATGTTAACACCAA
Source organism: Bacillus tuaregi (assembly GCF_900104575.1). NCBI lineage: Bacteria > Bacillati > Bacillota > Bacilli > Caryophanales > Bacillaceae > Bacillus > Bacillus tuaregi. The sequence continues at coordinate 698,911 of NZ_LT629731.1, read as the reverse complement.
CGCTAGACGTATTCACTTGATTAATTACGGAATTCAGAGAGTCACTAGCAGATATAAGGAAGAAATCATGTCTTTCCCCTTTTGAAGTATGGGTATCAATAGAAAAGGCTTTATAATTATGGTCGTAAGTAACCTCAAGTGACATGGTTGTTTTTGAATTTTTATCAGGTCTTGGCATCTTACCTTCTAATGTAATCTCACCAGTTTCCTTATTTAATTTGCCGACAGTGTCATCGCCATTTTTTATTGTATATAAACCTTTATCATTAACTTCATTACTTATCTGTAAAATAATAGGTTCGGCTTCAACTCCATCATTAATTGTTTTTAATGTAATCTTATTGTCTACTATATTATTAATAGCACCTTTACTTAACTTTATTGTTGCGCTATCTGAAGATATACTAATTTTATCTGTACGATTATTAGCAACATAATCAACCTTTACAGTACTATTTGCAGCTAATGTTTTCCCGAAAACCATTTCTCCAGTTGTTTTGATTTGTACTTCATTTTCATTTAATTTAAGATCGTTTGAATCACTGGCTACCACTTTATAGCCTATTCCATTTACTCTTACACTCCAAGTGCTAATCGATGAAGTTTTAGCAGTATCATCCTCTAATTTAAACGTATTATTCGCTGTTTTGACATCTATTGTTTTACTTGAAACTGCCCCTGTATTCCAAGTGAAAGTTTCTGCATCTAATGCATCCATTTGCGAGAACATACTTTTGTTAGCTTCAAAAGATTTACCCGTCTTGGAGATGCTTCCTGTATTAATTCTAGTTTCTGCACTCGCTAATTGTTTAACATTTGATATCGAATACGAAGAAAGCGCCGCAGCACTTGAAGCTGTTGCCGTCACTCTCGAATCATCTGTCGTAGTCGTGGTCCTTGTTCGGTATCTTGTCGATAGCTTCATTTGTGTTAATTCCGAACGGAAGTTGAGTAGCAATGTGTTCATTTCGCGATAATCGTCACGCTGCCATTCCATTGTTTGCTTTTGCTGCTTGAGCTTGTCGAGCGGCATTCGCTTGATTTTCATCATGTCGGCCACAATGGAATCAATATCCATTCCGCTCGCTAATCCACTGATTCGCACCATATTCATTCACCTCTATATCTCTTTAAACGTTTAAATCTTTTTATCTACGAGCAATCCGACAAACTCCAGCATGTTGGCATAGGTGTCCAGCAGCTTTTTTGATGGAATTTCTCTAATTACTTCATCTGTTTTATCATCAACAATCGTTACATAGTAATCGTGCAATTTATCGTGAAGTTCGAAGCGGATTGAGGTGCTGACAGGCTGAATAAATTCATTTAACCCCTTCACAACCTCCTCCATTTTTTCCTTATCTATCTCTACTAGCTTGGATTCTTGCTGCTGTTGATCCATTTTTTTCAAAAGCTCTTCAACCGGTTGGGCGGGCTGAGTTTTTTCTACCGGCTTTACTCTTGATGCATTAGAAGGATTAGGATTAGTTAGATTCGGCAACCGCTCAATATTCATAGAATTTCACTCCTATACAATTCACTTGCTACCCTTTATATCGGCAATAGCTAGAAATTTTTAATAGAAAGAAAGCAGAATTTATAAGGTTCTTAAGGAAATGGGTGTCGGTGTCAAAAAATGAAAAAGCCTGAGTCCTAGTCCACTCAGACTTTTTCAACTTTTATCTATCCTTTTATATCGATATTCCCGCCCAAATGGGGCTGTGCTTTCAGCTCCAGGGCCTTTACTGCATGTGGACTCATCATCTTGTTGATGAAATCAGCATTTCCCTCCGCCTGATCCATCACCTGCTTCATCAGGCTCAGTGATACCTGTTGGCTCAACTGTCCCTGGCTCAGCGCCATTGACATAGCTGCAATATCCATTATGCTATCATCCTTTTACACTATGATTTTTTGGTTTCTCTTGCTGCTTCATACATTTTGTTAAACCGGCCTTCTACCTTTGAAAAAATCGTCTCGGACGGATATTCTCCGTTAGCATCTCGGATATTTCCGGCACTAACACCGGTTAAGATTTCCATTCCTTCGGCAATATGGCTGACAGACCATATATGGAACTTTCCTTTTTTCACCGCATCGACGACCTCGATATCCAGCATGAGATTCTTCACATTCTGTACCGGAATCATCACACCCTGCTTGCCGGTCAGCCCTTTTTCTTTACAGATATGGTAAAAGCCTTCAATTTTTTCATTCACACCGCCAATGGGCTGGATTTCTCCCCATTGGTTAACAGAGCCTGTTACGGCAATGCCCTGGTTAATCGGTACCTCTGACAGAGAGGAGAGCAGCACATAAAGCTCGGTGCTTGAAGCGCTGTCGCCGTCAATCGGTGAGTAGGTTTGCTCAAACGTAATACTGGCTGAGAGTGGAATCGGGCGGTTTTTCGCAAATTCACCGGAAAGGAAGCCGGTTAGGATCATCAGACCCTTGCTGTGAATTTGTCCACTAAGTGCCGCCTCTCTTTCGATATTCATAATCCCACTTTTGCCAACAAAGGTTTGAGCGGTGATTTTCGTCGGAATACCAAAAATCGAATCTCTAGTTCCCATTACCGCCAAACCATTGATTTGTCCAATTCGAAATCCGTCTGTATCCACCATAATCGTACCATTATGAATCAATTCCCGATACTTTTCTGATACATGATTGGAGCGGTTCATTTTTTCAATCAGCGCCTTATGGATATGCTGTTCATCGACAAAGTCCTGCTCATCCTTCTTCGCCCAATAGCTGGATTCCACCAGCACCTTCGTGATTTCTTGAAACCGCGTGGTCAGCTTGGATTGCTCCTCAACTAAACGGGAGCTGTAATCAATGATTTTTGCCACAGCCCTGCGATGGAAAGGCAGCAGCCCATGCTTGTCGCCATAATTTTTAATAAAGCGAGCCATTTTCTGGCTGTTTTCCTCATCCTTTTTCATGACCGTATCAAATTCTACTTTTACCTTGAAAAGCTTATGAAAATCCTCGTCCACTGTGGAGAGCAAATCATATAGATAGTAAGAACCGATAATAATGACCTTAATATTGAGCGGAATCGGCTCAGGCTTAATCCCGCTCGTTGGAAAAACACTCCGGTCTTCATATGGATTTTCAATTTGAATATTTCCTGTTTGCAGTGCCCTTTTTAACAGAACCCAGGCATTCGGCTGCTGCAATAGCTCTGTTGCCTGCAGAATGAGGTAGCCTCCATTGGCCAAATGCAGGACACCTGGTTTGACAAATGTAAAATCCGTCACATAGCTGCCAAAGGCACCCCTGTATTCTACTTTACCGAATAAATTATGGTAGCTTGGATTGGTTTCGTAAATAACCGGCGCCCCCTTGCACTGCCGATTATTGACAAACAGGTTAACGGTATAGCGATGAAGCTGCTGCTCCTTGGAACCCGTTAACGCACTCATCAGTTGATTTTCCTCTTCCTGATCGGTGAAAAAGGAGTAATGCTCGACCACATCACGTAAATAGGCGTCTAAATAGAGGAGGACCTTTTGATGCTCGGTATATTTTTCACGAAGCGGCAGGAATAAGCCTTCAACAGCGTTGACTGTGGTTTGCTTCATAAACTGCTGGACGTTTTTCCGAAGCTGTTCATCCATTTTTCGGATTTGATAGACGGTTTCCTGGATTTTTTCCTCGACGTTTTTTTCGTTCTCCTTAATCATATCCTTTGTTTCATCAGGCATTTTCTCAAATTCCTGAACCTGAATCGGGCGGCCGAACAAGAGCGGAATTGTATTGATTCCCGCATGGGTGCGTTCAATTTTCACCGAATGCTCGAACGCATAGGTATCTGCTTTAGCCCAAAGCTCATCAATGCTTGACCGAAATTCCTCGAGAATGGTCCGCTTTTTCTTCTCGAACATTTCACTGGAAAAAGCCGAGCGGATTTCCCGTTGAATGTCGATTAGTAAAATCTCGATTTCACGTTGAAATTGCTGACCCTCACCGGTTGGAAAGGAAATGACAAGCGGACGATCTGGGTTATCAAAGTTATAAACATAGCACCAATCATTCGGTGTGACGCGCTTAGCCGCCATTTTCGCCACGCTGTCCTGTGTATAGGTCATCCTACCAGTCCCAGCCGGTCCAACAACAAACAGATTATAGCCGGTCTGCTCGACAGACAAGCCAAATTCCATCGCCTGCTCCGCCCTTACTTGTCCAATCATCTCATTTGGCAGCTGTTCCAAAGCCTCAGTCGTTTCAAAGGAGAAGGTATTGGAATCAAACTCTGTTCGGAGTTTTGAAATCGGCACACGGTGAACAGATAGAACATTTTCATAATCCTCATGGTTCATAAAGCATCCCTCACATTCTTGTTTCATCATCCCCAAGCATCAGAAAGGAACAAGCTATTATCAAATTCGTCCTTCGAATTTTGACTAATAAGAATAATCGCTCTCTATCCTTACACCATTCGACATCTCTCTATCAATCCCTCCCAGAAACCTTTTTGTTCAACAAACGTCTACAATTGAAAGGCTCACCGTATTAATTGCCTGCTAAATGTGCTCGTAATAGCTTAAAAAGAAAAAGCAGGAGAACGGATCCCCTGCTTCTTCAAACTGCCTATACATATTGATTGCGGCCGGCGCTTGCTCCGAAAAGACCGACGAGGACTCCGACTGCGATTAAGGTAATTAACGGAACGGTCCAGGTGTGGGCTACGTCGTAGAGCGAACCGATTGCAATCGGACCCACTGCAGCAAGGATGTACCCGACTGATTGTGCCATACCGGAAAGCTCGGCAGCCTGTCTGGCATCCCTGCTTCTCATTCCCAAATAAGCCAAGCCTAATGGAAAGCTTCCGCCCAGGCCTAATCCAAGGAGGATAATGCTAAAGATTAGGAGGACATATGAGGAGGCTAACATGATGCCTCCAAAGCCAAGAATCGAACAGGCCCCGAGGATACCGGCAATCCAGGCCTGACTGCGAAGCTTGCCCGCAATCACGGGGACAAAAAAGCTGGCCGGTAGTCCGATAAACTGTGTGAAGGATAACATCCAGCCTGCCGTTGCGGTACTGACACCGTAGCTATGCAGGATTTCAGGCAGCCAGGCTACTGTGACGTAAAATAAGAACGACTGAAAGCCCATGAATAAGGCGACATACCAGGCTACCGGCGAGCGCCAAACCCCACCTCTGATAGAGGACGACCTTTTCATATCCCCTTTGTGTCCTTTGCTTTTTTTTATTAAAAAGACCCATAAAATAATGGCTAACACAGCTGGAATTCCCCAGACAAGCAGGGACCGCTGCCAGCCAAGGTCCATTCCGACAGCCAAGGGGACGCTGAAGCCTGATGCCAGCGAAGCAATCAGACCCATTGAAGTCGAATAGACGCTTGTCATTAATCCGAACTTGGCTGGGAATTTATCCTTGATCACAACGGGAAGCAGTACATTGCAAATCGCAATCCCGATGCCGATTAAAAAGGTTCCGGCAAAAAGAAAAAATACGCTTGATATGGTACGGATGAGTATTCCGACCAGAATGGCAATGAGACCAATTTGCATCGTCAGCTCATTGTGAAAGTGGTTGGCGATTTTCGGGACGAGCGGTGACATGAAGGCGAAACAGATAAGGGGCAGACTAGTTAACAGCCCGGCACTCCAGTGTGCGAGTCCCATATCCTCCTGTATCATACCGACCAAAGGCCCAACAGAGGTAATGGCTGGACGTAAATTGAAGGAGACTAGCACAATTCCGACAATAAATAGGCTTATGTATAACGATTTTGTTTTGATGGCTGAATCAGGTGATACCATTAGACGAGCTCCTCTCGATACAAACTATTCTATACTATAACATGTTCCAATTCAGTGTCGAAATCATACGCCCACGAGAAGTGTAATAAGAATATTTTTCGTTATAATAATGGTTGTATACCTAGAACCTTGATTTAGTAAAGCAATGACAGAGGAAAGAGACCCATTGATTGACTTTAATATCCTGTAGTCAAAGGAGGATTCTCATGGTATAAAGGAAATATCGTGTTCTTTTGGAGGAAAAGCTATGGGTTTTTTTAAAAGATTATTAAGTCCAACAACAACGAATCACACCGCCCCACAACAGCATGAGTTTGAAAAAAACCCATTGTTCACAGAACACCCAGATGCTGTTATGGTTCTTAATAAAGCACATCAGATTATCTATATGAATGAGCAAGCAAGCAGCCTGCTGGGATATTCTCTTGAGAATCGCAGTCTTTCCATCGAGAAATGGATGTCCCCTGATAGGTATAAAAGGATGTCTTCTACTATTCAGCAGGCCTTTAAGGACCAAACCTCTTCCTTTGAAGCTACATTTCTTCATAAAACAGGATATGAAATACCGGTTAAGATTACTCTGATTAATTATGAAACCGATACCATTATTTGTATATGTCAGGATTTACGACCTTTAAAGGGATATAAAAATCAAATCTCAAACCTTTATGATAATCTGCTATTCATTCAAAAAGTTACTAATATAGGGAGCTTTAATTATGATGTGTTTCAGGATCAATCATTCTGGCCGAACCAAACCTATGAAATTTTCGGAGTCGATGATTCTGATTTTGTTCCGTGCTGGCAAACGGTTACGGCATTAATTCATCCAAATGATTTCAGCAATTATTAGAAAACCATTCAAACGGCGCTAGCTAGCGGCCAAAGCTACGAGCTGGAATACCGCATCATCAGAAGCAATGGCGAAGAACGAATTGTTTTTCAACGCGGAGATGTCATGAAGAATGAAGCAGGTAAAGCCGTGCGAGTCATTGGCACCGTTCAGGACATAACAGAGCAAAAACTGCTAGAATTAAAGGTAAAAGAAAATGAGGAACAGATGAAGTCGGTGACAGACCGCCTACGTGTTGGGATTTGGTCCTACGACGTCAGACAAAGCCGTTATACCCTTTGTTCAAAAGGAATTGAAGAAATCTATCGAGTCGACCAAAACGAGTTTCTTGAAAAGAACCCTACCTGGTTTAAGTATATTCATCCAGAGGATATCTTTTCGGTTGTTTATTATTTTAACCAAGCGTTAAATGGCAAAGAAATGTCGTATGAGCACCGGATTGTCGCTGCTGATGGAAAGGTGAAATGGATTCACCACCAAGTCCTCCCCTATCAGGATGAAGACGGGACGGTGATTCGATTAGATGGGATTATGGCTGATATTACAAAGGATACAGAGCAGAAAAAAACACTGGAGTTTACGGCAAACCATGACCATTTAACGAACCTCCCGAATCGACGCTTTTTCGAAAAGAAATTAGCTGAGGTCTTACAGGAATCCAGCGTGGAAATGGAAAGCTTCGCTGTCTTCTATCTAGATTTAGACCGCTTTAAGCTGATTAATGATACGCTCGGACATGACTTTGGCGATATGCTGCTCATTGATGTCTCAAATCGTTTAAATAATCTTCTCGGCGATCATTCGTTTCTTGCCCGCTTAGGCGGCGATGAATTTGCTGTTTATGTGACCCATTTTTCCGAAACGAAAGAGGTCATAAGCCTTGCAGACAGAATCATTATGGCAATGGAGGTGCCTTTTCATTTAGATGAAGAGGTTGTCCATACGACAACGAGTATCGGAATCAGCTTCTTCCCCGAGGACGGTATGGATGCCCATACGCTTTTAAAGAAGGCCGATCATGCTTTGTATAAGGCAAAGGAGGCTGGGAGAGGAACTTGGAGGTTTTATGGCTGAGTATGGTGATACCTTTTTCAAAAGAATTCACCTTCTCATACTCGTTCCATAATGCTACCTTCACAAGCCCTATGGTATGATGGAGAGAGATGATTCATATATTAATTTCATAGGGTAGAGGCAGCGATTGAATAAATCCAAGAATGGAGTGTGGTCACCATGCTAGTAGTGACGACAGAACGAATCCCCAACTATAAAATTGTTGAGGTGAAGGGTCCTGTATTTGGACTAACCGTAAGGGCAAGGGGAATTGGCAAGGATATTATGGCTTCCTTTAAGGGATTGGTCGGCGGCGAAATTAATCAGTATACTGAAATGCTCGAGGACGCCAGGAAGCAGGCGATGGACCGGATGGTGGAAAACGCGAAAGCAATGGGTGCGAATGCGATTATCATGATGCGGTATGACTCAGGTGAAATCGGACAAAACATGAGCGAAATCGTTGCCTACGGAACCGCCGTAATAGCTGAGCGGGATTAAAAAGATGGAGTGGGTTTTCGGCTATTTCGGACTGCAGATTCTGATTTTGGCTATTCTCATTTTTGGCTCTTGGTTTATTTGGGACCGCCGCTTCAAAACCAAACATGGGAAAGACGTTCCAGAAGGGTATATTCGGACAAACGAGGTATCGATTGACCCGACAACAAAAAAAAAGCTTGTTGTCTATTATCATCCAGAAACGGGTAAACGATTTTATAAAGAAGAGGATTGAGGTACGATTTCAAATATTATCGTGGAAGAGGGCTTGTGGCATGCTTAGCATGTTCAAGCCCTTATTTGCGAGTGTATCAATGCTTGATTTCGACTCTTTTGAACCTTTTATTGGACAGGTTGACCTCGGTTTTCATGCGGTTTGGTCTTTGGAACCCTTCTATTGGACAGGTTGGCCTCGGTTTTCATGCGCTTTGGGCTTTTGAACCCTTCTATCGGACAGGTTGGCCTCGGATTTCTCGTGCTTTGGGCTTTTGAACCCTTCTATCGGACAGATTGGCCTCGGATTTCTCGTGCTTTGGGCTTTTGAACCCTTCTATCGGACAGGTTGGCCTCGGTTTTCGTACGCTTTGGGCTTTTGAACCCTTCTATCGGACAGTTCGACTTCCGATTTACCCCGCTTTGGCCTTTTGAACCCTTCTATCGGACAGCTTGAACTCGGATTTCTCGTGCTTTGGGCTTTTGAACCCTTCTATCGGACAGATTGGCCTCGGATTTACCCCGCTTTGGCCTTTTGAACCCTTCTATCGGACAGATTGGCCTCGGTTTTCATGTGTATTGGGCTTTTGAATCCTTCTATCGGACAGATTGGCCTCGGTTTTCGTACGCTTTGGGCTTTTGAACCCTTCTATCGGACAGTTTGAACTCGGATTTCTCGTGCTTTGGGCTTTTGAACCCTTCTATCGGACAGTTCGACTTCCGATTTACCCCGCTTTGGGCTTTTGAACCCTTCTATCGGACAGTTCGACTTCCGATTTACCCCGCTTTGGGCTTTTGAACCCTTCTATCGGACAACGCGGCCTCAGATTTACCTCGCTTTGGGCTTTTGAATCCTTCTATCGGACAAGGCCGCCTCAGATTTACCTCGCTTTGGGCTTTTGAACCCTTCTATCGGACAAGGCCGCCTAATAAAGGGGCAGATCATCGTGTAAACTACACGAGCATCTGCCCCCTGCTGAAGAGTTTTTTTATCGTACTGACTACTTTCCTATTTCTAGATGACGGGATATGGCAATATCCATTACACATCTGAAGATTTTTTGAGCATATTCTGGATTTAGACCATTTTCTAGGGAAAGCTTCTCCAATTTTTCAAATTGCTTAGCTTCTCGACTTTTATCCTGTGGATTCAGATTCTTTTTTGCTTTGTATACCCCCACTTGCTCCGTTAACTCAAAACGTTCTGCTAGTAATTTGATTAATTCACGATCCACTTTATCAATTTGAATCCGTAAATCCTCTAGATTGATTTCCTCCATATGTTCCACCCTGTCCCCTTTATAATCAAATTCGCCCGTCGAATTTGCGTCTGGATTTTTATCGAGCTCGCTCGATAAACTACCTTTATTAATCCGAGACATCCGCCGGAGGCTTAACTTCATTCAGCTGGAGTTTGATCCCCCACTGAATCGAAGTGCCATTTGCATTCATGCCCCACTTTTAGAAATGGAGGACTTCTGTACCTGTCGCAAGCTTTCGGTACAAAAAGCATTTGCTGAATGAAGTTAAATATAATATTTTATATTTTAACAATAATTAAAAAATAATTATAGCTATATATTCTTTTCTTGCGCAAATTCTTCGGTAAAATTCGAACCATCCATACGGAGAATCTTTTTAAGAATAAATCCTTTCCCAAAAGCTTCAGAAGAACTTCCTCTTATGGTACCAAATCTTCAACCCTTCCACTACCCATACAGTCACTTAAATGGTCCTTATACACCCTACGCCTTCAACAAGGTATAAACCAATCTCTAATAAATGTTCAAACCGGTAATCTAGACTCATGTCATTTTATTCAATTTTTCTAAATAGAATGAGTATAAGTAAGCTAACTTTACTGTATGGATGTGCGGGAGGGTGTAACGATGACATTTACGCAAAATTTCACGATCGTTTTCGATAATTTAGCTCTAACAGCCTTAGTGGCTGTTCTCCCTATTTTATATTTTTTCTGGGCACTTGCGATTAAACGAATGACAGGACATATAGCTGGATTAAAGACTTTGGTGCTAGCTGTTGTCCTTGCCATCTTCGCCTTCAAAATGCCCGCTGAAATGGCCATTATGTCTGCCAGTCAAGGGGCTGCCTATGGTATATTACCGATTGGCTGGATCATTGTCACGTCTGTATTTCTTTATAAGCTCTCGGTCAAAAGCGGACAGTTCGAAATCATTCGTAACTCTGTCCAATCGATTACAGAGGACCGCCGCTTACAAGCTTTACTGATTGCCTTTTCATTCGGAGCTTTCCTGGAAGGAGCTGCCGGCTTCGGGGCACCTGTTGCGATTTCAGCCGCCTTGCTTGTAGGTTTAGGCTTTCACCCATTATACGCTGCAGGGATTTGTCTATTAGCCAATACAGCACCTGTGGCCTTTGGAGCGATTGGGATTCCGATTACTGCGATGGCAGGTCCTGTCGGGATGGATGCCATGGAAATATCTAAAATGGTCGGACGCCAGCTTCCCTTTATTTCCCTGTTTGTTCCGCTTTACTTGGTCATCCTAATGGCAGGCTTCAGACGAGCCATTGAGATACTTCCTGCCATCCTTGTTTCAGGACTGTCCTTTGCCCTCACGCAATTTTTAACCTCAAACTTCTTAGGACCTGAATTACCAGACATTCTATCGGCCTTGGTCTCCTTATTGGCGCTTGTCATTTTCTTAAGATTTTGGAAACCAAAAACGATTTTCAACTTTAAAGGGGAAGAAAAAAAGGCTACACCTTTAGCAGTAAAAAATGGAAGAGTAAACGGATTTCACTATACAGGTCGACAGGTATTCAAAGCATGGTCTCCGTTTTTAGTCTTAACCGCACTCATTTCCTTTTGGGGTATTCATGACATGAAGGCAGCATTGACTGGACAGTATGAAGGAACGAATAGCCTTCTAAAAGAAGTGAATTCACTCGGACAAGTGCTCACCTATTCACCGGAGGTACCCTTTTTACATAATAAAATTTTCAATGCAGCAGGTGAAGCGATTACCGCTGTATACAAGCTTGAATTATTAGGTGCGGCAGGGACTGCTATCTTAATAGCCTGTTTGATTACAAAATATATTACTCGTTTATCCTGGAGGAATTGGTTATTCACCTTTTTTGAAACGATACAGGAATTGAAGCGCCCTCTTTTAACCATTGGTTCTGTCGTAGCCTTTGCCTATGTAGCCAACACCGCCGGGATGACACACGCGCTTGGGATGGTTATCGCCAAAACAGGTTCATTATTCCCATTCTTCTCTCCATTCCTTGGCTGGCTCGGTGTCTTTATTACAGGATCAGATACCTCAGCCAACCTCTTGTTTGGGAATCTGCAAAAAATATCGGCCATGCAGGTTGGCATGGACCCGTTGCTTGCAGTCGCTGCCAATGCTTCCGGTGGCGTTACCGGAAAAATGATATCACCACAATCGATTGCCGTTGCCTGTGCCGCTGTTGGACTGGCAGGCAAGGAATCTGATTTACTTCGCTTTACGCTAAAGCATAGCTTTTTCCTAGTCATTCTGGTTGGAATATTGACCTTCCTGCAAAGCAACGTCCTGTCGTGGATGATACCGTAAGAATTTATCGATTTCGATTGATAGTAATGCTTAAACTACTTGATAATGCATGAGCTCACGTCGTACCGGAAAAATAAATGTACCACGAAATAGTGCTATAATTAGCTTAGAAACAAGTCGATAAAGGAGAATTTGTAATGGAGATTATTTATATTTTGTGCGGAGCGCAACTTTGAATTGGCAGAAAGCAAACATTAGTTAAAAGGTGAGATGAGGAAATCGTGACTGATACAAAAATCACCGTACAATTTACAATGCTGACATTTTGCATAGCCTATCTTGTGTCAGGTGCTTTGATTGCTCTTGGGCCATTCGGATATACGGTTCATAATTGGGTTCACTCGTTACAGCAATTGGGAATGAATATCCCTTATTCACTCTATATTTTGTCACCCGCTATCGCTTCCTACATCGTTCTGAAGAAAAGTAACAAAATAACAGGTTTCAAGGAATGGTTGAAAACGGTTTTTTATGCCAAAAATAGCTTATCTATCTATTTGTTCGTTGTTGCAGGACTTGCACTTTATTTTTTGATACATATGGCAGTTTCAGGCCGTACCGAAATGGTGCTTCCATTTTATACTTTCTTCCTTTCCCTGCCTGGTAATCTTATTATCGGCGGCTTAGAGGAAGCTGGTTGGATGTACATACTACAGCCTGAGCTTGATAAAAAATACGGTTTTGTTTTGTCTTCTATTTTTGCTGGATTCATTTGGATTTTATGGCATATCCCTCTCTTCTTCATTCCAGGGACGAATCACGGAGAGGGACTCATTAACTTTTGGATGTTTGCCGTTCAACTCATTGCGTTTCGGTTTTTCAACGGGGCAATCTACAAAATATCAGGAAAGGGCCGTGTGTTTATGTGCGTAATATTCCACACCATGTTCAATGCGGCCTCCCCCATCTTCGGCACCATGACTATGACATGGGCGGGAACCTTTGCCGCAAATGCTGTGATTGTTCTTGTTTCAATTGTAACCGTTGTGATATACAACAAAATGCACAAACGAATAATATAAATAGCCAGCCCTACTGTCGCTGCAAAACTTTACGAGTAAGTTATTCCTCCGCAGGAAAAGATACTTACTAACAATATCGTTATTGAGGTGACAGTATGAATGTATTATGGGGAATAGCAGGGATTTTGGTTGTGTTTGGGTTAGCTTTTTTACTTTCAACCAATCGAAAGGCGATTAATATGAGGACCATTTTAGGGGGATTGGCGATTCAAATACTATTTGCCTTTATTGTGCTAAAATGGAACGCTGGACGAGCTGGAATCAGCTGGGTATCAGATCGGGTTCAGGATGTGATTAACAGTGCTGCTGAAGGGATTAGCTTTGTATTTGGGCCCGCTGCCGATACGGCCAACTTCGGTTTTGTCTTTGCTTTTCAGGTATTAACGATTATTATTTTCTTTTCCTCTCTAATTTCAGTGCTTTATTATCTAGGAATTATGCAATTCTTCATTAACATCATTGGCGGTGGTTTAGCCAAGCTGCTAGGAACGAGTAAGGCCGAATCCATGTCAGCTGCCGCTAATATTTTTGTTGGACAGACAGAAGCACCGCTTGTCATACGGCCTTTTCTGCCAAAAATGTCTCAATCAGAGCTTTTCGCTGTTATGACAGGCGGACTGGCGTCAGTTGCCGGCTCAACCCTTGTTGGTTACGCCCTATTAGGGGTTCCGATGAATTATTTATTGGCAGCCAGTTTCATGGCTGCCCCTGCCGGATTAATTATGGCAAAGCTGGTTGTTCCTGAAACGGAAAAAATTGAGGAAAAGGGTTTTAAAATGGAAACTGATACCGCCTCCACGAATGTTATTGATGCAGCAGCACGTGGTGCCAGTGATGGTCTCTCCCTTGCCTTGAATATCGGGGCGATGCTTTTGGCGTTTATTTCCTTAATCGCCTTAATTAATTTGATTTTTGGAGGGATTGGTGGATTGTTCGGATATCCGAACCTGACGATGGAAGGGATTTTGGGTATCATCTTCTCCCCACTAGCCTTTGCCGTCGGGGTGCCGTGGTCGGAGGCTGTTGCTGCCGGAAGCTATATCGGGCAGAAGCTCGTCTTAAATGAATTTGTTGCTTATACCGCCTTTGCTCCGCAAATACCCGAGCTTACGCCAAAAACGGTTATCGTCGTCAGCTTTGCACTATGCGGCTTTGCCAACTTAACCTCCCTAGCATCTCTGCTAGGGGGAATCGGTGGACTTGCTCCAAGTAGACGGCCAGACATTGCCAAAATGGGTCTTCGCTCCGTTGCCGCCGGCATGCTTGCATCACTATTAAGTGCCGCTATTGCCGGGATGTTTTTATAGAAGTTTCAAAAGGCAACCGCAAAAATCCCCAAACAGAGGACTGATTGGGGATTTTTTTACGATGAAAAGAGATGAAAAACAATGAACTCTTCTACTATTATTTCACCGAAGCAAGTCCCTTAAATAGCTCGACGGCGGTTTCAATAATTTCATCCCTGAAATCATATTCATAGGTATGGATTTGCGGGTAGTCTTCGCCGTTTCCAATGTAGACCATAGCTCCTTTCGTTGCTTTGGTGTAGTGACCGAAATCTTCGGATGCCCGCCAGGCTTCCGGCATGTCTACGACTTCAATCCCCTTTTCCCTACAAACCTTGCGGACCTTTGCAATGCTTTCCTTGTGATTTTTGGTTTCCGGAAATTCATCCTGATAGCTGATGGTTACCGTTTTGATTCCATATGCCTCAGCCTGTGCGATTGCCAGCTTCTCCAAATCGTCCTGCAGTTGATCCAATTCTTCCTCATATTGAGCACGGATGGTCAGAAGCAGCTCCCCTCTGCTGGCCGACATACCAAAGGCTTTTTCTCCGATATCGACTTGAACGACCGTACATAATACAAGTCCTTTATGGTTCTCAGGTGCTGTGAACTCAGGAATTCGATTGATAATATTTGCTAGCGCAAAGGCAGGATTCACCCCATCCTCGGGCTGGCTAGCATGTGCCGGTGAGCCCTCCATCCTAATCGTCATTCCCTTTGAAGCAAATTGAGCCGTTCCTTCAATGACATGAACCGTTTTGAACCTCATCCCACTCATATTATGGTAGGAAAATATTTCGTCGATGCTATGCTCTTTTATAAAACCGACGCACTGAATTGCACCGTCACCCGTTTCCTCAGCAGGCTGGAACAGGAAATAAATATTGTGATCAGCACCCTTTTGATCAACCTCCAACGCAAAGCCGGCCAGTGATGCAGAGTGCCCGTCATGTCCACATTTATGTGCTTTGCCAGGAATCCTCGAAGCATGTGGAATATCGAGACTCTCCTCCATTGGCAATGCATCAAAATCTGCTCGAAAGGCAATATTCCTTTTCCCCTCACCTGCGTGGTAAATCGCGTAGAACCAATTGCCTTTATCCACAATCTCCAGCTTTGAATGCTCCTGGATAAAACTTAATAAGCGCTGCTTTGTCCATACCTCTTCATTTGAAAGCTCCGGGTGCATATGTAATTCATGACGTAGCTTTCTGACAAGCTCTAAATGTTTATTTTCCAAAGAACCTTTCCCCTTTTATTCATATGATTTATTATTCCTCTTATGGATTGTTTATAGCATTCGTATGCCATTCTTGCAATGAAATAGTTTTAACTAATCGTTTTTATCTAATGTGAACAGATAGTCATTCATCGAATTGTCAGAACAGAAGACAGAATAGGCGGAATAATATGGTAAAATAATGTTGATGCAGAAGTCATCCATTACATTTGGAGGAAGGTGAGTGCATGCCCGAGGAATTTAAGCCTGGATGTCAAAGGCCGCAAGTGAAAAAACCGAAACAAGAGCCAGTTGCCGTAATCGAGGAAACTGTAAAGGAGATGAAGGATTCAATGGTTAAAGTTGGACAACCAGCACCAGAATTTTCTGCCCCTGCTTTTTACCAAGGAAAGTTTGTCGAGACCACCCTCTCAGAGCATAAAGGAAAATGGGTATTGCTCTGCTTCTATCCTGGGGATTTTACCTTCGTTTGAGCTACCGAAATTTCAGCGGTCGCTGAAAAGTATGAAGAGTTAAAAGCACTAGGTGTTGAAGTATTGTCTGTCAGTGTTGACAGCGTCTTCGTCCACAAAATGTGGAATGACAATGAGCTGTCCAAAATGATTGGCAAGGACATCCCCTTCCAAATGTTATCAGACCAGGATGGCGGCATCGGGAAAATGTATGGCATTTATGATGAGAATGGCGCAGTTGAAACAAGAGGCCGTTTTATTATTGACCCTGATGGAATCATTCAAGGCTTTGAGGTTCTAACACCTCCAGTTGGTCGAAATGTCAGCGAAACCTTCCGCCAAATTAAAGCCTTCCAGCTTGTCCGTGAAACGGGCGGCGCTGAGGTTACTCCATCCGGCTGGAGACCTGGAAAAACCACATTAAAGCCAGGACCAGATTTAGTTGGAAACGTATGGAAAGAATGGTCTGTAAAGGAAGCTTTTGAAGACTAACCGAGGTGATTAAGCATCTAATCATTTTTTCTGAAACCATATGTTACTTGATTCACATAGAATAGAATCTTATTAGAGTTGAATCTATCATTGATAGATATGATATAAGCTATTCCATAAGCTAAAAGGAAACCATCAGCACTACCTATGAAACGGTACTGGTGGTTTTCTTATTTAAAAGGCTGTGTAATTGTACATGGTTGATTAGCAGGTTGATTGTAGTGGAAGGCACGAAGACTCCCGCGGGAGAAGCGAGGCAGTCGAGACCCCGCAGACACGTAGTGTCGAGGAGGCTCGGCGGTCGCCCGCAGGAAAGCGAAGTGCCTGGAACGAAAATCAACACTCCTGATTAACACTTCTTTTTTTAAAAGTGGCCGCCGTTCTCTCAGACTTATTTTCAATCAACCACATCGTCCCCTCTTTGTCGATGGTCCTCTGAAACATTCTATTTCATGAAGCCTCTACCTATCAATTGTTTCATATAAAGAAAAGCCAACCAAAATGAGTGTGTAGGATGACGGTTGAAATGCTATAGTAGGAATATATTAACTATTTTGATTAGTATTATTTTTTAAAAAGGTGGGGGCCGTTTTGTTTTTTAAAAAGAAAAAGCAAAAAGAGGAAGAGGAGCAGATTTGGTATTGTGTTGGAATCATTACAGAGGAAGGAACCAATCTGGATAATTATGACAGCATGACGGAAAAAATCATGGATGAAGCTGAAAATGTGGGGATTCTGTCCGGCTTAGTGAAGGGGGAATTGGATCCAAGACAGCTGCAAATTCTGTACAGACGCTTTTATCAACCGGATTTTTCAAAGCCCTGTATTATCATAAACGAGATTGATCATGGCAAAATAAAAAGAGAGACAGAGCGACTGGAGAAAGAGCATAAGTGGAAAAAATTCTTTGGCCTTCTCTCCATTGCCGACTACCAAGCGGCAGAGGACCGAGCCCTATTTGATTTTCAAAAAACCCTTTATCTCACAGAAGATGCCGATGAAGCGATACAATTTTTAGAAAAGCTCGGATAATGCAGGGGGCGGCTCTTTTGTTCCAAGCGAGTACTTTTTTCAAGTACTATTGGGACTCAGAGCCGTCGCCCTTTTTTCCCCTACAGTAGCATTTTGAGGAATTTTTCGAAATGGACTCCTTCAATTGTAGGAATGTTCTCTACGGTCGCATCATGGATTGCCTCTGTCAGAAAGGCTACCGCAAGCTGAACTGCTTTCTCCAGATTTTCTCCACGCATCATGCTTCCCATAATAATCGAAGCAAATAAATCACCAGTACCCGAATAGCTTTTTCCATTGTACTGTATGCTATGATAAAAGGTTCTTTTCCCATCCAAATACATATTTCCGATATACCGCTCATTTCCTGCCTTTGGCGGTGGGCTCATTCCCGTGATAATCACCTGTGCACCGGTTTCCTGCTGCAGCAGACTTCCAGCTTCCTCTGCTGCCACCAGATAATCCTGTTCATTGCTATAGCTCTGAAGCTTTTCATAGGACATGCCGGTTAATAAACAGCATTCTGTAATATTGGGTGTAATCACATCTGCCCGCTTCACAAGCTCCTTCATGCGGGCCAGCAATTGAGCGGTAAAAAGCTTGTAGACCTCTCCGCTATCGCCCATCACGGGATCAACAAGGACAAGGGTTTCCTTCTGGTAAAAGGTATCTAAAAAGTGAAAGATATTATTAATCTGCTCCTCACCGGTCACGAAGCCTGTGTAAATTCCATCAAAGGTGACCTCCAGCTTACTCCATTCGTCTACGAAATACTGCATTTTAGAGGTGAAATCCTCATAAAAGAAGCTTGGATAACCGGTTTGCGCCGTTAAAATGGCCGTTGGTAAGGGACATGCCTGTACGCCCATAACAGAAAGAACCGGTATCGCAGCCGTCAATGAACATTTTCCAAAAGAAGATAAATCCTGAATTACTGCAACTTTTTTCATATGTACCTCCATAAGGCCAATCAAATTCGCCCGTCGAATTTGCGTCCGGCTTACCTGAGCTCGCTCGGGTAAATTGCCTTAAAAAAAACGCAAGACTCGCCGGAGGCTTAACTTCATACAGCCGGGGTTTGAACCCCCATTAAATCGAAGAAACATTTGCACTCATCCCCCGCTTGTAGAAGTGGAGGATGAATGCTGAATGAAGTTAAACTTTAATCATCTTAACACAAATATGGATGGCAGAAAATCCTGATATAGCACTGGAGGTTCCTTACATTTCAGCATTTGCAGCCTAGCTGCCATAAGGAAGTGGCGGTAATTTCTCTTGCATCCCAAAAATATGGACTGAAGTATTTTAATAATATGGCACTTTTCTATATACCAGACCTTTGCTAAAATCACAGATAACTTATAGTGAGAAAGGATTATGGATATGCAGAATATGGAAAATACTCAAAGCTATGCAAAGCCCGGACATAAAACCTTTGATTTAATCATGACATCCATGCTTGTGGCACTCGTTTTTCTCTCTACTTTCTTATTAAATATTCGACTGCCCATTGCGGCAAATGGCGGTTTGGTTCATCTCGGAACGGCGATGCTATTCATTGCCTCCATCCTATTTGGTCCGAAAAAAGGGGCACTTGCTGGTGCGATTGGAATGGGATTATTTGATTTAGTCGGCGGCTGGTTGGTCTGGGCTCCCATTACGTTCGTATCCCGCGGTTTACAGGGATTCATCGTCGGTAAAATCGCCTGGTCAAAAGGCCGTAAAGGCAACAGCATGGCTTTAAATATCACAGCCACCATCGTTTCCATTCCTTTTATGGTTGCTGTGTATTACTTAGGTGAAGTCATTCTTTATGGGAATTGGATTGCACCACTCGCTTCTATACCAGGAGACCTCGTGCAAAACGTAGTCGGAATCATCATTGCTATTCCGGTATGTGCTGCATTGAAGAAGGTTCCTTATTTAAGGGATAAATAAAAAAGCTGGGATGAGACGTTTTTCCTCATCCCTTTTTCATTTGGTTGTCCTCTTCTCCCCCTATATGCGTCACCTTTTCCTGTACTTTCTCGTCATCATTTACCTTTTTATTGTGATTAGTTTAAAATCAAAGAAAACGGGAGAAAACGAGAGTATTACTTCCATGAAGTTCGCTTACATTGTCAATGTTACCGTTTTCAACAACTTTGTAAAACACTTCACAAAGTATGATAATAGGACCATCAAATAGAGTAGAAATTGTACATAAAAACAAAGGGGCGTTCACACATGAGAAAGAGTACTAACCTTATCAAAAAATTCATAGCAGATTATAAAAAATATGTAAAAGAATATAGTAAGGCACGTCTAACTCTTTATAAAGGTTTATTGTAACGGAAAAGCATATCGTCTAACAAAAACAGCCAACTCTCTTAAATAATAGAGAATTGGCTGTTTTTTCTTTTATCAGGATCACCTGTTGTATGTCCGAAACGAAGAAGTGGCCATCCGATCTATCTGTATTAATTCCCAAGGTGCTTCAAATGTTCATCAAAATAGCAACAGAGAAAAAAACTATCCCCACTCACTTTAATACTTAAACTGTGATACAGCTCCATAGAGTTCTTCTGCCATGGAGGAGAGCTTACTGGAGGAGATGGAAATTTCCTCCATGGCGGCCATTTGTTGTTCGGTTGAAGCCGCTACTTCTTCGGAGGTTGCGGCATTTCCCTGTGCAATGGCGGAAAGCTCATTGGCGATGCCTGTCACCTCTTGAACAGCCGCTGCCATTTGCTCGGCTGCTGCGGAAACCTCTTGCATTTGTGGAGCCATTTCGTTAGTAGAGCTGATAATTCGATTGAATTTATCGATTGCATCCCTTGAAATCTGAACCCCGGTCTGAACATCCGACATAACCTGTGTCATAATTTTTACAGATTGATCGGTATCAAACTGGATTCTTTCGATTATCAGATAAATCTCTTTTGCATAATGCTGTGATTGTTCAGCTAATTTACGCACCTCATCAGCCACAACCGTAAATCCTTTTCCATGTTCACCTGCACGGGCTGCTTCAATGGCTGCATTCAAGGCAAGTAAATTCGTTTGATCTGCAATACTGGTAATGACCTCCACAATCGAGTTAACTTCTTTTGAGCGATCATTTAACGTTTTGATGACATTATTGGATTGTGTCACCGTTTCATAAATAGATTGCATTTGATTCACCGTGTCGTTTACCGCCTTGCCGCCATCCTCTGCATATTGTGAAGCATGCTTTGAAAGCGTTGACACTTTTGAAGAATTTTCAGCGATTCTCAGCACACCCTGCGAAACTTCCTGCAAGGATTGAGTGTTTTCTTCCATTTTCTGTGTTTGTTTCTCAGCACTGGCTGAAACCCCTTGGATTGCTACTGTCACCTGCTCTGTCGCTTGACCGGTGTGAAAAGCATGGGTCGATAATTCTTCTGATGCATCTGTCACTTCTTTAGCGCTTGCTTCTATTTTTTGCACAAGCTGTCGTAGACTGTCCTGCATTTCATTAAACGCTTCTCCTAGCTGTCCAAGTTCATCATTTGTTTTGATTTGAATAGATTCAGTTAAATCACCCTGGCTAATGGTAATCGCTTTTTCCTTGATTTCCCTAATAGGTTGGAGTATAGATTTAATAATAAATAAGACCGCAAAACAACCAATGATGACTGACGCTACCATCACGAGTATGGAGGTTTTGAGTATGGAGGCAGCCCGCTCGCTTATCTCTTTTGTGACGAGATTTCCTCCTAGCTTCCAGCCTGTTACTTCATTCGTTGTGAAGCTCATGATCTTCTGTTCATGATTTACGGTGTACTCAAATTCGCCTTTTTCCTTATCATATAATTTATTGTAATAATCCTCGGCAGCCTCACTTCCCCCTTCATTCTCCGGATGAGATATGAATTTTTTATTTTTATCTAAAAGGAGCACAAACCCGCCTTCACCAATTTTCACTTGGTCTGTTAATTCCTGTAGGTAGGCTAAATCGATATCGACAGCCATAACAGCTGACCCATCATTAGTGGTTTGGGAAATCGTCACAACCATTCCATTTGTACTTTCAGAAATATACGGTGCCGAGATTACAGCTTCACCTTTTTTCGCCATCGCCTCTTTATACCAATCTCTATCTCTAGGATCATAGTCCGCCTCCATGGCTACATTGGGTTCCTGGATAAATGCTCCGTAATTGGTCCCTACATAAATAGTTGTGACCTCTGGGTTGTTATTAATGAAAGAATCAAATTTCTCACGCACAAAACGTTCATTGCCCTCTTGATCGAGTTGTATCTGAATGATACGAGAGAAATACTTTATATTTTGCAATTTAGATTCAATCTCTTTATTAATCGTTAAATTCAATAAATTTAAATTTTCATCAATGCCAGCTAATACTTCTGTCTCGACTGTATTTTTTGCAGTTATATAGGATAAACCTCCTACTATCAAGATAGGGATAATTAATATGAAAGCAAACGCTAGTATGAGCTTAGATTTAATATGATTGAATTTGCGAAAGAAATTTTTCATAGATGCCCCTCTTTTTATGGTTTTTGACCAGAATATCCCTTCATTTATAAAAAAAATTTAGATATTGAGATATCACATCAACCTTCTTTCCATTATGTATTTAAATTGAATCATGAATGATACGACCCCTTCCTTACACCCAATAATTGATTATAAATTGCGAAAAATTAACCTCTTTTTATCTATAAATCTCTAATTAAATCATATATTTTCTATCATTCAATCGCAATAATATGAATATAGTCCTAAAATTTTGTCTATTAAGGGCAGAAAAATAGATCTCTAATCCCTCTGTTTCAGTGTACTTCTTTTCCAATGAAAGGATTGGGTGACAGGCACCAATCAATTAATTCCAACTAGTTATTGTAAGGCACGCCTTATTCTTTACAAAGGTTTATCGTAACGGAAAAGCATATCAACCAACAAAAACAGCCAACTCTAATAGAGAATTGACTGTTTTTTCCTATTTAATAATGCTGAAAGAATTAGATTGTTCCCTAGCTTTTTTATTGGCTTACTGCTCTTAAACCTTTTTCAGTTACAAATTGGGTTAATTCATCCTTAGTCGGATAGGAAATTTGTGTTCCTCTTTTTGTTACGCTTAATGCAGCGAAGCCTGTAGCCATTTGGATGGAATGCAGGATATCCTTTGTCTGTACATAATAGTGAGTGAAGCAGCCAATGAATGCATCACCTGCCCCTGTCGTATCAATGGCATCTACACGATAAGCATCTATACGTTGAGCATTGTCCTTTGTTGCCCATAAAACACCTCGACTGCCCATGGTGACAATGACATTTTTCACACCTTTTTCAATCAGATAGGAGGCTGCTTTACGAACCTGTTCCTCTGTCTCTACTGGCATACCCGTTAAAATTTCTAATTCGGACTCATTTGGCATAAAGAAATCACATTTACACACATAGTCAAAATCCAATTCCTTTGATGCTGGAGCAGGATTTAAAATAACTGGAATCTGATGCTTCACACCAAAGTCGATAGCATAATAAATCGTTTCCAAAGGTATTTCTAATTGTAGGACAATCACAGAGCATTTTTTCAGTTGCATTTCTGCCTTATCAATTTCCGCTGGTAAAAGATGCTGATTCGCGCCCTTCACAATAAGGATACGGTTTTTTGATTGCGGATCTACGAAAATAGGAGCTACACCACTTGGCGTTCCTGGAACCTTGCATGCAAATGTTGTATCAATTCCAAAGCTTTCTAGATTTTGAATCGTATTGCCGCCAAAAATATCATCCCCTACCTTCGTCAGCATCATGACCTTGGAGCCGAGTTTACCTGCTGCTACTGCCTGATTTGCTCCTTTACCGCCACAGCCAAGCTCAAAGCTCGGTGCTTCAAGGGTTTCTCCCTCTTTCGGCATTTTATCAATATATGTAATAAGATCCACCATATTGGATCCAATAACCGCTATATCCATGATAATTTCCTCCTTATTTCTTACCCGTTACTACTTTAAATGATCTTTCTTCACCCGCAGCTAGAGTAATCAAGCTGCCTGCCTCATTAGCTGCTAAAAAGCCCTCTGGACGACAGGTACCTGGTAATACAAACGCCGCAACCTGTTGATCCTCATTGTATAATAACCAGCGAGTAGCATAATTAAATTCCTCTGTCGAAAATTTCGTGAACAGAGTCACACCATCTGGCGAAACCATTTCAAACTCTGCTTCCTTTGTATATTGCTCCAACCTATCAGCAAAAAAGACGATTTCAGGATCATACATCTCCGGGCGATCAAGAATTTTTAATGTATCACTAGTGTTGCTTAACAGTTCTTCGTTAAAGGCAAGCCACTTTTCGGTCGGTTTCACATGAGCTGGAATCGATTTTCGAAGTGAAAATGCGCTGTCTGGAATATTCTGCTTCAACAATGCCTGATGAGAATAAGTATAGTTCGTATGACACATATACTGTAAAGGCATATCAGCACCTGATAGATTTTTGACAAACATTCCTATTTCAATATGACTCTCTCCTGCTACCATCGTAACCGTAGGCTTGGCTAAATAATGACTGCCGAATCCCTTTGTGTATTCGTAGAACCCGCCAACCGTTACAGAAGAATCGGACACCTCAAGCCATGCTTGATCCATGTTAGCACAAGCCATCTCTCCATGTAATGGATGAGTATCCTCCGGGCTAGGGCATCCATTGCTAAGCAAACCAGAATGAAAGGAGAAGCAACCGTAGGTATCAACGATTTCATTCACTTTCTTTGGCTGTGAGAACATATTCTTCATTTTTAGATTCACATTATCAAATTCCAAATCCCAAATGATTTGGCCCATATAGGGTAGAACAACCATTTTCCCTCGAGAATTCGTTAACTCTATCGCTTCAACGCCTGATGGATACTGAAATAAAGAAACGGTAAATTCATTATTTCTGAAAATAACCGAACGACTTTCCTTGAAAAATCCACGCTGTAAATCAATGATTCCGGCCATGATGTATCGTCCCTTCTGAAATAGTTTTCATCACTTTAACAGGACCATAAACGCAAAGTATTAATATGATCCTGTTTTTTCATTAAAAGCATTGCAGCCTTCTAATCAAATTCGCCCGTCGAATTTGCGTCCAGATTTTTATCGAGCTCGCTCGATAAACTACCTTTAAAAAATCGCAAGACTCGCCGGAGGCTTAACTTCTTTCAGCCGGGGTTTAACCCCCCACTGAATCGAAGTACAATTTGCATTCATCCCCCACTTGTAGAAGTGGAGGACTTCTGCTGAATGAAGTTAAATAGCATCTGCTTCTATTCCGTTTGCTTCTTTTTCAGAGCTTGCTTCTCTTTTCATTTCTTTATAGAAGTAGAAACTTATATATAGGAAGCAAGCCATTGATACTAGGAAGGATAAGGAAAGAGATCCTACTAGGTCTGATACTAAGCCTTGAATAACAGGTACAACTGCGCCTCCGACAATAGACATTACAAGAATGGCACCTGCCGTTTCTGTGTGTCGTCTATCATCTACAACTTCCAGAGTTCTTGCATAAATGGATGCCCAGCACGGACCAAAGAAAAGGCTTACAAGAATCGCCCCATAAACGGCTGTCATATTTGGTACTAATGCTACATAAACCAATAACAATGTTCCAATAACTGAATACGCTGTCAAAACCTTCGTTGGAGAAAAACGAGAGATTAATAGATTAGCGACAAATTTCCCAACAAAGAAGGCAATAAAGCTAAATACCATAAAGTTAGAAGCAAATCTTTCATTAATATGTGGATTAAGCTCTAAAGCAAGTCTGATTGTATAAGACCAAACCGCTGTTTGAATTCCAACATACAAAAATTGAGCTAGGATTCCTTTACGGAAGCTTTTAATTTTGGATAGGTATTTCAATGTTTCTAGGATACTTGGTTTTTTCACCTGTGAAGACCCAGCCTTTTCAACCGGCTTACATTTTGGAAATTTAATAATTAGAAATAATACTAACATAGCTATAAGGACATAAATAATATATCGGTATGGTTCAAGCGTATGCTGCAGCATTTGTTCTCCAAAGACCCGAGCTTCTTCTGGTGTCATCGTGGCCATTTGGGCTTCAAGGCTTGCTCCTTCTTGGAAAACAAGATATTTACCTAATAAAATACCTGCAATGGAACCAATGGGATAAAAGGTTTGACTGATATTTAAACGAAGTGTTGAGTATTTTTTTGGACCAATCATTGAACTATATGTATTGGCAGAAGTCTCTAAGAAACCTAAACCAATGGCAATCGCAAATAGTGCAAATAAAAACATGTTATAGGTAGCCATATGGGATGCAGGGAAAAATAAAGAACAACCAATTATATAAAAGGTTAATCCTGTGATAATCCCGATTTTATAATTAGTCTTTTTAATGACCATTGAAGCTGGAATCGCCACTAAGAAATAGCCGCCATAAAAGGCACTTTGTACGAAAGCACTAGCAAGGTCGCTTAACTCAAAGATACTTTTAAACTGTGTAATAAGAATATCATTTAAACTCGCCGCTACTGCCCATAATGGAAACAGCATAGACAGCATAATATATTGAAAAATAGGAGTTCGATTCAGATAACCATCTGATAATTGAATAATATTTGCCGATTTCATTTGTTTACCTCCATAACCTCAATTATTTTTATTCTTTCTAATCATTTTCTAAGAAGCTCTGTAAAGAAGCTAAACTATTGTTTTGGACATCTGGTTTGATAGACAGCCATCTAAACCTCCTACACTAATAGAGTGTAGAACGGTTTTAGATGCTGCTATATACAAATCAAATTCGCCGGAGGCTTAACTTCATTCAGCAGGGGTTTGAAGTAGAGAACTTCTGTACCTGACGCAAGCTTTCGGTACAAAAAGCATTTGCTGAATGAAGTTAAATGAAAGCTTAATAGCTAGTTTCTGCAGTTAATCCTTGCATAATCTTAACACCTGAGCTTGCTCCAATACGATTTGCACCAGCTGCAACCATCTGATCTAAATCCGTCTTGTTACGTACGCCGCCAGAGGCTTTTACTCCGCATGCTTCTCCTACTATCTTTCTCATTAATGCGACATCCTCTACTGTGGCACCACCTATTGAGAAACCTGTTGATGTTTTAACAAAGTCAGCACCCGCCTTAACAGCAGCCTGGCAGGCGCGTATTTTTTCATCTTCTGTTAATAGACAGGTTTCAATAATTACTTTAAGAAGAGCCTTATTACCATGAGTAGCATCTGCAACCGCTTTAATATCAGCTTCTACCTTTGCATCTTCTCCTGCCTTTAAAAGTCCGATATTAATTACCATATCGATTTCCTGTGCACCCTTTTGAATAGCTTCCTCTGCTTCAAATACCTTCACGGCAGTGGTTGTGCTACCAAGAGGAAAACCTATAACCGTACAAACCTTAACATCACTTCCTTGTAGCTTTTCAGCTGCAAGCGGTACCCAATATGGATTTATACAAACTGAGGCAAATTTGTACTGCTTCGCCTCTTCTATTAGATTGATAATCTCCTGTTCTCTTGCATCAGGCTTTAATAGTGTGTGGTCGATCAAATTAGCTATCATCTGCAACATCCTTTTCTATTTGTTGATTTATGTAAAGCGATTTCACAACTAAAGAATAACACCGGTTTGAACAAATGTAAATATCGTTTTGAAATTTTGTTCAAACAAATTTTTACTTTTAATAACTTAATAAATAATAAGAGAAATAAAAAAATCTGTTAGAGTTACTCCAACAGACTTTACTTATTTTCTCTTCATTTCTAACAGTGCTCTTGCCGTATACTGGTCGACAATTAGTGTATTAGCATATTTTCCAATTAACGCCGCATGTATTGATTTAATCTTTCTCTCTCCTCCGGCAACAAGGATACTCTTTTCCTTTTCCCTTAAATCTTCCAGTTCAATCCCTACTGTTCGATCATTAAGTTCTTTATTACAGATCTTACCTCCCTTATCAAAAAAGCGAGAACAGATATCCCCCACAGCAGACTGCTGCAACTCAGCCTTCTCCTGATCGCTAAAATAGCCTAAATTAAATAATAGTGCATCATTTTGTACTGTCCCTACAGTAAATATAGCAAAATTTGCTTGTTTTCCCATTTCAATAATTCTCTGTATATGACGATCTTCTTCCACCATCTGTTTAACTTCTTTCTTGTCAAAAATAACAGGTAAAGGTAAATAGCGAGCAACAGTATAGTAAGCCTTTGCAAATAAATTTACTGTTTCGGCAGCATAGGTTTGCGTCTGTGAGTGACTGACACCACCTTTTAACTGAACTACTTCAACGCCCTGAACCCTTTTTTGATTAAGCTGTGAAGCTAGCATGTGCATCGTTTTCCCCCACGATACACCAATAATATCTCCTTCCTTAACCGTTTCATCTAAATAATCCGCAGCTGTTCGGGTAATATGCTTGGTAATTTCTTCATATTCATTGAGTGGTGAAAAGGCCACCAGCACCTTTTCTAATCCATAGAGTTCCTTTAATTGCTGAGAAATATCATTCATATTCTCTAATGGATCAATAATTTCTATTCTGACATACCCCTGCTCCTTAGCATATTGTAACAGCCTTGAAACGGTTGGTCTTGATACACCCAGACTTTTACAGATTTCCTGCTGACTATAATCAGATTGATAATAAAGCCTTGCAGCGGCTATACTCAGTCTCTCCTTGTCATTATCCATTTTGTTCACCCTCTTTTCTTTATTATCAAAAGTAACACATTCAATTATCACTTCTCATACTACTAGATAAAATGATAATTTCAACAATCAAATTCGCCCGTCGAATTTGCGTCCGGATTTTTATCGATCTCTCTCGATAAACTACCTATCAAGAAAACCCCTCCTTCTCCTCCATATGATGTTTATCACAAATACAATACCTCATTTTATTACCAAAACCCTTCGTACACCGCATGTTTATTGGTCATTGATTGAATAAACCTGTGACGAAAATAGTAATCTATCAATTTTATACTTGCTAATATTTTACAATTGCCTATAATTTGTTTTGTACTTCACATGATTAACATAAGGAGGAAAAAGAATGAAGAAATATGTAGTGTTTTTTCTAAGCATTTTACTGTGTCTTTCATTAGTTGCCTGTGGTACGAGCTCTAATGATAGCGGTAACACTGCGAGCGATTCATCCAGTTGGAAAGCAGGCACCTATACTGCTTCTGCAAAAGGGATGAATGGTGATGTAAAGGTAGAGGTTGTTTTAGACGAATCATCAATTAAGAGTGTAAAGGTATTAGAGCATCAAGAAAGTGAAGGAATTTCTGATCCTGCAATTGAAAAGATTCCTCAGCAAATCGTTGACGCTCAAGGCTTAGGAATAGATACGGTTTCCGGTGCTTCTTTTACAAGCAAAGCCATTTTGGAGGCGGTAACCATTGCATTAAAAGAAGCTGGTGCAGATGTTGACGCTCTTAAGAAAATTAAAGGGGATTCATCTACAGCTAATAAGGATATTGAAACGGCTTATGATGTTGTTGTCATTGGAGGAGGCGGAGCTGGTTTAACCTCAGCTATTACCGCTGCAGAAAATGGTGCAAAAGTGGTTGTGCTTGAAAAAATGCCTGCAGTTGGAGGAAATACCCTGATATCAGGTGGTGAAATGGCTGCTCCTGGTAACTGGCTTCAGGAAAAAGAAGGTATTGAGGACAGCACTGATTTATTTTACGAGGATATTTTAAAGGGCGGAGATAATGAAAGTGACCCTGCTCTAATCAGAGTAATTGCTGATAATGCTCTAAATGAAGCCATCTGGCTTAAAGATGAAGTAGGAGTGGTATGGGAAGACTATATGTTATTCTTTGGAGGCCACTCGGTAAAAAGAAGCTTAGTACCAAAAAATGCTTCAGGTGTAGAGCTTATCACGAAGCTTGAGGCAAAGGCAAAGGAAATGGGAATCACCATTTTAACGGATACAAAAGCATCAGCACTCATCGCAAATAGTGATGATAAAGAAACCATCAACGCTGTAGAAGCTGAAATGAATGGTGACACAGTTATCTTTACTGCTGCAAAAGGTGTTGTTCTAGCATCTGGTGGCTTTGGTGCGAACATTGATATGCGTGTTAAATATAATCCTGAAATGGATGATAAAATTCTTTCTACTACATCAGCTGGCAGTACTGGTGACGGTATTGTGATGGCTGAAGCAATTGGTGCTCAATTAGACGACATGTCATTTATTCAAACCTATCCTACCTGTGACCCAGAAACAGGGCGTTTATTATATGTAGGTGATGTTCGCTTGGAAGGCCGCTCTATCCTAGTGAATAAAGAAGGGAAGCGTTTTGTTGAAGAACTAGAGCGCCGCGATGTTATTTCAAAAGCGACTACAGAAACTAGCGATGGCTATTCCTACATGTTCTGGGATCAAGCCAGCATGGTTGCTAGTAAAGTAGATGTAAAACATAAGCATGAATATGATAGTCTAATCGACCGCGGACTGCTAGTAAAAGCAGATACAATTGACGAAGCTGCTAAACATTTCGGTATCGATGCAGAGGCTTTAAAAGAAACAGTAAAGAACTATAATGAATATGCGAAGAATGGAAAAGACCTAGAATTTAATAAACGTGGTGAATTGGTAGCTTTCACAGATGGTCCTTATTACATCATGAAATCCATTCCAGCCGTACACCACACAATGGGTGGAGTAAAAATTAATCCAGATGCACAGGTCATCAATACAACTGGCGATATCATTAAAGGTCTGTATGCTGCCGGTGAAGTGACTGGAAATATCCATGGAACGAACCGTTTAGGATCAGATGCAATTGCTGATATCATTGTTTTTGGCCGAGTTGCTGGTAAAAATGCTGCGGAGGGTAAATAATACTTTACCGTTCTAATCATTAATAAAAGGAAGTTGATTCTCGTTATTTGGGAATCAGCTTCCTTTTTAACGACGTCTGCAGTAATTTCGATTCTTCTTCCCCCTCTTATTCATTGGATTATAGAAGCATTTCACATAGGCTTCTACTCGTTAGAGGTGTTTACATAACCAGAAGTGTAGTCCCAAGCCATGGTGGAGTATGATATTATCGCACTCACGAGGAGTGCGACCGAATGATTATGTACAGTAAATTCAATACAATCATTTCAATCCACGCACTCACATGGAGTGCGACTACATCTTCTCTCGTGTATGGACTGTTTTCAATTTATTTCAATCCACGCACTCACATGGAGTGCGACAACAATATGTGTAAGGAGCTGTACATCATGAAAATTTCAATCCACGCACTCACATGGAGTGCGACATCCAGTGCAAACTCCGGATGATGTTCTAGTTCTTATTTCAATCCACGCACTCACATGGAGTGCGACGTTCAACCATTTTTTCATATTCGGCTTTCGCTTCAATTTCAATCCACGCACTCACATGGAGTGCGACGCGTATGAATTTGCAAATAATGTTTATTCGATGGATTTCAATCCACGCACTCACATGGAGTGCGACTGCCTTTGATTTGATTAAAATTTATGTCCACATTATTTCAATCCACGCACTCACATGGAGTGCGACAGAAGATTTTATTTGCTGTGCCTCTTTCTTTTTTATTTCAATCCACGCACTCACATGGAGTGCGACTGTCACCTTTAAATTTATTCAATAAGTCAGTAAACATTTCAATCCACGCACTCACATGGAGTGCGACTTCCGACATGCAGATATGAGTTAGGCAAGCAGATATTTCAATCCACGCACTCACATGGAGTGCGACCAGGATGGAGGGTTTTGTCCGTTTGGGCACCGGTATTTCAATCCACGCACTCACATGGAGTGCGACTGGCGCACAACAGCCAATCGGGTTAATCAAAGATGTATTTCAATCCACGCACTCACATGGAGTGCGACAAGCACTGTTCATTAACTCACCAACCCGACCACTTATTTCAATCCACGCACTCACATGGAGTGCGACGTAATTGTTCGTTTACATATCTTACCTTACTTTGATTTCAATCCACGCACTCACATGGAGTGCGACAATTAATTCATCGTCAATTTTGATGGTCCGATAAATTTCAATCCACGCACTCACATGGAGTGCGACTCACGGAATAAAACAAAATAGCAAGATTATCATATTTCAATCCACGCACTCACATGGAGTGCGACTAAATTAGATGATTTGTATTTTGATAGTTTAAATATTTCAATCCACGCACTCACATGGAGTGCGACGAAGAATCCGACACTAATGTATTTTCGTTGCTTTATTTCAATCCACGCACTCACATGGAGTGCGACATGGCAATTCCGTCAAAAGCATCTCCGCCTGGAATTTCAATCCACGCACTCACATGGAGTGCGACATTATTCTGTGCACCTCACAATTAAGGGATAGTTTATTTCAATCCACGCACTCACATGGAGTGCGACGTTAATAAACGTGTGGTACGTTCACCTGTTTCCTTATTATTTCAATCCACGCACTCACATGGAGTGCGACATTGAGCACCCTGTTATTTCAGCTCCTTCTTTTAAATTTCAATCCACGCACTCACATGGAGTGCGACTTCAATGCCATGTCTTTTTGCTCTTTCACAAATATTTCAATCCACGCACTCACATGGAGTGCGACTTTATGATTCGCTCATAGATGATTCTCTCATACAAATTTCAATCCACGCACTCACATGGAGTGCGACTCTGCACGAATGTAACTGTGGTTTTATTATTGAAATTTCAATCCACGCACTCACATGGAGTGCGACAAAAGCACGGGAGAGTCTTTACGTATATAAGAAAAATTTCAATCCACGCACTCACATGGAGTGCGACATCTGGTGAGTTTTCGATTGAGCGTTTATGCATTTATTTCAATCCACGCACTCACATGGAGTGCGACCCATGCTTTACCTTTTCTTGTAAGCGTACCATAATTTCAATCCACGCACTCACATGGAGTGCGACCAAGAGGCGTTTTAGGAGTATGCAAACTTTGTGTAATTTCAATCCACGCACTCACATGGAGTGCGACATTAATAACCCATATACACGACACAAGGCAATTATATTTCAATCCACGCACTCACATGGAGTGCGACAATCAAGTTAGGATTATTAGATAACAACATAACAATTTCAATCCACGCACTCACATGGAGTGCGACTTTCCTTTTGTCATGTCAGTAAATACAAAATTAGATTTCAATCCACGCACTCACATGGAGTGCGACGATGGTTTTATCGTCCATAGCATCATCAATCGATATTTCAATCCACGCACTCACATGGAGTGCGACGAGATTTTTCATATAACGCAAACTATTAACGATACATTTCAATCCACGCACTCACATGGAGTGCGACTTCGTAAACTTTTCCTGTATCTTCATCCACAAATCATTTCAATCCACGCACTCACATGGAGTGCGACTTGCTTTTTTGTTTCCGCAGGAGGAGACAATTATATTTCAATCCACGCACTCACATGGAGTGCGACCGTAGGGTTGTTCAAAGAATGTTTGGATTTATATAATTTCAATCCACGCACTCACATGGAGTGCGACGCTAAGTCTGCGCCCTGATTAACTGCCAAAGTTGCATTTCAATCCACGCACTCACATGGAGTGCGACTTGGTGAAGTGTTAACCAATCGTAGTTTATCGGTATTTCAATCCACGCACTCACATGGAGTGCGACCTTTGATTTTCACCATTAATCAAGTTCGAGATGATTTCAATCCACGCACTCACATGGAGTGCGACCAAAACAGTGACACGCCTTGGATTAAATATATTTGATTTCAATCCACGCACTCACATGGAGTGCGACTTTTTGTGGGTAGTCCATCATTCATTTGATTCTAGATTTCAATCCACGCACTCACATGGAGTGCGACGAAAGCACCATTTACCGCCAATCTTATATTTTGATTTCAATCCACGCACTCACATGGAGTGCGACGATATTACGATAACAATCACCCATCTTATACTGACATTTCAATCCACGCACTCACATGGAGTGCGACCACCTTTATCAGATGGCGCGAATGTCAATGTACCTATTTCAATCCACGCACTCACATGGAGTGCGACCCCTGTGTTCCTAAAAGCGTTACACCCTTACCCGATTTCAATCCACGCACTCACATGGAGTGCGACTATGAGTATGTTTCAAATGATGGACCATTACCTGGTATTTCAATCCACGCACTCACATGGAGTGCGACGACATAGTTCATTGCGGTCAACTCCTAATAATAGATTTCAATCCACGCACTCACATGGAGTGCGACGTGTTTTATGGGAGTCAGAGATTTAACCGTTTACCATTTCAATCCACGCACTCACATGGAGTGCGACGAGTCAATCGTGGCAACAATGGTGCTTCCAACGTATTTCAATCCACGCACTCACATGGAGTGCGACAGCCTTAGCCGATGACCGCGAGTTGGTCCTGGATATTTCAATCCACGCACTCACATGGAGTGCGACCTCCTTAATCCTGTTTTAATCATGAATGTAAAAAATTTCAATCCACGCACTCACATGGAGTGCGACTTGCAGGTGTTAAATCACTTTTATCTACCGATGGAGTATTTCAATCCACGCACTCACATGGAGTGCGACTATCAGCAGATGGGTGATCAGGTTCTTACCCAAATATTTCAATCCACGCACTCACATGGAGTGCGACAGGAATACCCATTGCCATAGCCACCTGATCGAGATTTCAATCCACGCACTCACATGGAGTGCGACGAGCATGGACACGACCTTAAACGGGTTTGTAAGATTTCAATCCACGCACTCACATGGAGTGCGACCATCGATGGGTCAGCCTGTTGAAAGCAATCAAGAATTTCAATCCACGCACTCACATGGAGTGCGACTCCTTTTCTTTAACAACCCTCTGAGCAAGGACAATTTCAATCCACGCACTCACATGGAGTGCGACCCCAAAGGGATTTAGCTGATAAACTAGGAGTTCCAATTTCAATCCACGCACTCACATGGAGTGCGACACGTATCAATATATCAGACAGATCCAGGCATTGTTATTTCAATCCACGCACTCACATGGAGTGCGACGGCGGTGTGACAAAACAGCTTCGCAGTCTACAGATTTCAATCCACGCACTCACATGGAGTGCGACTTGGTCGGAAAGACCAACTTTTTTATTAACCCAATTTCAATCCACGCACTCACATGGAGTGCGACACGTTTATTTAATCTTTTAATCTTTTGTTTTAAAATTTCAATCCACGCACTCACATGGAGTGCGACGGTGCTTCATCCACCGTGGCAGGTGCTCCGATTTATTTCAATCCACGCACTCACATGGAGTGCGACCAAAATAGATACAGATGATTTAATCCAAGTTGAATTTCAATCCACGCACTCACATGGAGTGCGACGAGCTAGGAGAGTGCGCCAACGAACAACGTTCTTGATTTCAATCCACGCACTCACATGGAGTGCGACCACAAATACTTGTTACTTTTCCTAATGATATGGTTATTTCAATCCACGCACTCACATGGAGTGCGACCAGTCTTACTCATGGTGCTATGTATTCGATGATGATTTCAATCCACGCACTCACATGGAGTGCGACTTAATAATCCTGGCTTCCACATATAAAGCAGGACTATTTCAATCCACGCACTCACATGGAGTGCGACACCGTTTTGCTTAACATTAGGGATATTTGGAATCATTTCAATCCACGCACTCACATGGAGTGCGACCTGATACTGTGGCATATATCATCGTTGTACTAGGCTATTTCAATCCACGCACTCACATGGAGTGCGACGTTAATATCACTGTTAAGTTTCTCGATAATAACAATTTCAATCCACGCACTCACATGGAGTGCGACTACGATTGGTGTTTCGATAATCCACGCACAGTAGACATTTCAATCCACGCACTCACATGGAGTGCGACTAGTCTTTGAGGTTGTGAATGAGTTAACTAGAATATTTCAATCCACGCACTCACATGGAGTGCGACTTTTAATGGCAGGCCCTTGCCATTGAGGGGGCTATTTCAATCCACGCACTCACATGGAGTGCGACCAAGTTGCAAAGGACTTGAAATTATATCATTATATTTCAATCCACGCACTCACATGGAGTGCGACTAGTTTGTGTTCGTTCCATGTTGTAAATTGTAGCTATTTCAATCCACGCACTCACATGGAGTGCGACATATCTCTATTGGATACCTTATAAACGCTTGTACATTTCAATCCACGCACTCACATGGAGTGCGACACTTTGCCAGATGATTATCAAAGATTAATAAGATTATTTCAATCCACGCACTCACATGGAGTGCGACATACCAATTTGATACGATACTCCCCCTATTGTTATTTCAATCCACGCACTCACATGGAGTGCGACGCCGACTCAGGAAGTTAAAGTCAGCCCCATTGTTATTTCAATCCACGCACTCACATGGAGTGCGACATCTAAATGCTATCATCAAGATTCCTACATCTAATTTCAATCCACGCACTCACATGGAGTGCGACAATAGTTTTGACTCATGGGACAAGATGGACAGTATTTCAATCCACGCACTCACATGGAGTGCGACGAGAACCTAAGACAAGATATTATGTTCACCAAAGAATTTCAATCCACGCACTCACATGGAGTGCGACCACTCCGATGTAATTATTCACATCCCGTTGGATATTTCAATCCACGCACTCACATGGAGTGCGACGAACTAATTTATTACAATGATACAATAGCATTTTATATTTCAATCCACGCACTCACATGGAGTGCGACGCCTAGAGAGAAACCTCTGAGACTATACTCATACCAATTTCAATCCACGCACTCACATGGAGTGCGACTGTCACTTATTTACACAATGGAACTAAACTAAATATTTCAATCCACGCACTCACATGGAGTGCGACTTTATAAAATCCTTTATACCTTTAACATAGTATGATTTCAATCCACGCACTCACATGGAGTGCGACCTCATTACTATCTATATTGGGACAATGGAAAAAAATTTCAATCCACGCACTCACATGGAGTGCGACTGACGAGTGGGAAGATGTTTTTTATGTAGATACTATTTCAATCCACGCACTCACATGGAGTGCGACATCCTTGCAAACCCTTAATTCCCAATCGTCATAAATTTCAATCCACGCACTCACATGGAGTGCGACATCCTTATAACTGTATAACTCGGATTCTATATGTATTTCAATCCACGCACTCACATGGAGTGCGACAAGGGAACCTTGCTTGCCATTATTCGCAGGATATTATTTCAATCCACGCACTCACATGGAGTGCGACAGTTAATAGGGATATACTTATATTGATTATCGTTATTTCAATCCACGCACTCACATGGAGTGCGACGATCAATAATTTTTGTACTAGTTTAGATAAAAGGATTTCAATCCACGCACTCACATGGAGTGCGACAATAGATAGGTTTAAGTAGTCTAAACTAGTGATTATTTCAATCCACGCACTCACATGGAGTGCGACTATCATCCTTAGCGGTAGTGGTTGCCGACAATATATTTCAATCCACGCACTCACATGGAGTGCGACTCTTCAATGCGTTCAATGTTCTGTAAATCCTTGCTATTTCAATCCACGCACTCACATGGAGTGCGACAATACCGAACAAACATCCTCTCCCCCACCGAGGTATTTCAATCCACGCACTCACATGGAGTGCGACCTGTGAAAATCTGTATCTTACAATATAGGTTTATAATTTCAATCCACGCACTCACATGGAGTGCGACCTATACCGCCTAAGCCTGCTTTGGCTAAAACGTTTATTTCAATCCACGCACTCACATGGAGTGCGACTCCAACTTGTAAATAATCATCGTTCGTTACAAGCATTTCAATCCACGCACTCACATGGAGTGCGACCTATTTTCATAAACCGTATCCGTTGAAACGTATTATTTCAATCCACGCACTCACATGGAGTGCGACATACAAAAGTTGTTTCCTCATATAAAAGTGTTCGATTTCAATCCACGCACTCACATGGAGTGCGACATATATTCAAATCCTTCTCGAAAACTACATTTCGATTTCAATCCACGCACTCACATGGAGTGCGACTGGGCCTTGACTATGATCCAACGCGCTACGCGAATTTCAATCCACGCACTCACATGGAGTGCGACGATACGCAGGGGAATGTCGAGCGCCAGGCAGAGATTTCAATCCACGCACTCACATGGAGTGCGACCTTATGCCTGTTCGAGGAGTTGACTGACAGTAACATTTCAATCCACGCACTCACATGGAGTGCGACAGTTTATAAATTTAAATAATTTTTACATTGCATATTTCAATCCACGCACTCACATGGAGTGCGACTATAACGTCCATACCAAGTCATACAAGGGTAAAAATTTCAATCCACGCACTCACATGGAGTGCGACACTTCATTAGCATTTTTAATATTACAACCGTATATTTCAATCCACGCACTCACATGGAGTGCGACGCTGCATACGAATTAAATCGAAACAGCTTTGGTTTTATTTCAATCCACGCACTCACATGGAGTGCGACATACCAATTTGATACGATACTCCCCCTATTGTTATTTCAATCCACGCACTCACATGGAGTGCGACGTTTGTATCGGTTCAAGTGCTGCCAGGGGTGGAAATTTCAATCCACGCACTCACATGGAGTGCGACTCTTTCCATCTGTCGGGACCCGGTGGCATTTTATATTTCAATCCACGCACTCACATGGAGTGCGACTCATAGAATTTCAAAGGTGCAATCATATCGAATATTTCAATCCACGCACTCACATGGAGTGCGACAATATTTTGGTTGAAACAGGTTCGTTCTTTTTAATTATTTCAATCCACGCACTCACATGGAGTGCGACTCATGTTATTAACGATTAACAATATGTTAACTGTAATTTCAATCCACGCACTCACATGGAGTGCGACAATGAACTGTTGTCGATTATCGAGAATGCAGGAAATTTCAATCCACGCACTCACATGGAGTGCGACCAGCAGCTGCAATTGCAGATGTTTCAGGGGAGGAATTTCAATCCACGCACTCACATGGAGTGCGACACTTGTTGCGGAACCGCTTCAGCTGTTGGATATTATTTCAATCCACGCACTCACATGGAGTGCGACTTTCTAACGTATCCTTCTCCGACCACACCTTCTGGATTTCAATCCACGCACTCACATGGAGTGCGACTAAGTTGGTCTAATTCATCTCTTTTTTCTTGAGTTATTTCAATCCACGCACTCACATGGAGTGCGACAAGGATTTGCCAAGCAATATGACAGCTTACTAGTCATTTCAATCCACGCACTCACATGGAGTGCGACAGCGAATTTTACACAAAATAGCCAATAAGAATCTATTTTGTTTATTAAATTCACCATTTCCTTTAATCACTATAAAGGACTTTTATTAATTAAATTAAATTTGATAGAAAGAACAGTGATAAACAGGGTGCGAATTAGTCTATGATTTTATGTGTACTTTACATTCGCACTAGAAAATCAACGGACCTTCTAAGTCAAGGGATTCCTTGACGCCAATGTGCTCGACCTTGTTTTTATAATTATTACCTAACTGATAGAACCGAAGACTATCCTTCTCTTTATCTATTATCTTTGATAGCTCCATTTTTAAAATAACCATTTGCGTGGCATCGACATTACATTCAAAAACTGAATTCTGAACACGCTGACCGTAATTTTGACAAATTTTCGCTACCTTTCGTAACCTTTTTCTGCCTGTACTATCCACTGTGCTTACATCGTACGTAATTAACAATAGCATGAACTACACCTACTTCCATAAGAATGGCGGGTACTCATCTAAATCATTACGTAAATAGCGAGCCAACAACAGAGCTTGCACATGTGGCACTAATCCCCATGTTATTTTTTCTCCTAAAAAGGGATGGGTCATTTTTTCTTGCTTTCTATTTTGCCAGGCAGCTAGAAATTTCCTCCTAGCTTCATCTGTCATAAGAACAGCCCCGTTTTCCTTCTTAATAAAATCTCCACTGTTGACAACCTTTTTATTAATTAAAGATAGGACAAATCGATCAGCATATACACCACGTAACTCTTCCATAACATCTAAAGCTAACGACACTCTTCCCGGTCGATCACGGTGTAAGAACCCTACATAGGCGTCCAAACCCACACCTTCTAATGCAGCCGCCACATCATTTGCCAATAAAGTATAGGCAAATGACAGCATGGCATTCACATTATCTAATGGTGGTCTTTTCGAGCGAATTTTAAAAGAGAAATCATCTTTTTGCTGTAAAATCATATGGTTAAATATTTGATTATAGCTTATAGCAGCTTGTCCTTCTAAACCTCTTAACCTTTCCAAATCCTCGCACTCTCTAATATCAAGAATGATGGACGATAGATGCTTAGAAATCTGTTTAAAATGAGTCACATCAATCCGTAATGGATAATCTCTCGTCATTCTCTCAATCATCCATTTCTGATTATAAACCTTCCCAACAATAAAGTTACGGGCAATTTTTGCTGACTTTGTTTCATCATCTGATAATCGGTATTGAATCTTTCTTAAGATTACATTCCCCTTGCTTTTACCTATTACCCGAGCGAGAAACCTTCCGTTCATAGTGAGAAATACGATGGAAATATTCCTTTCAGCGCAATATCCCATTAATGCCGGGCTAGCACCTATATACCCGAAGGTGACAATTGATTCTAAATTATGCAGCGGCAGCCGTCCTAACTTCTCCTGATCCTTAAGAAGGACAATATTGTCACCTTCTAGAGCTAAATAAACATCAGGTTGTGTGATAAATAAAGTATTTAAGAGCTTTTTCATTCTTGAATCTTCCCTTCAATATAACTTTTCACAGACCTTTTTTTCATTAGATCAGGTACACAAATATTTTGAAGGGAACAACTTTTACAATAAGGACCTGGTTTGACTTTGGGCGTGTGCTTTCGCTTATAATAATCGTACATTTCAGCTGTCATCGCTCGCACTTTATCTTTGTACTCTGCTGTGATAGGTATTTCTACTCTATGTTTGATTTCGTGATAATACAGATAACCGATGTCAATCTGACACAGCAACATTTCCTCCAGACACATTGCCTGAGCTGTCAACTGTAAAATATCTGCATCATGCTGTTTAGGCTTTCCACGCTTGTATTCGATAGGATAAGCGATGTATTTTCCTTGTGCTGCTTGTATCTCTACTCCATTCGGATGTTTAACAAATTCAACAACATCACAAATCCCCGTAATTTTAAGTTCACTTGACTTAACAGGCATAGCACGAACAATAAGTTTATCCCTCCGTTTTTCCCGAAGAAAAGGCTGATCTGCCTTTTGATGGAGATACTGTCCTTCCATTGTTCTCACATTTTCTTCCCATTGCTGTTCAATATGAATCAAAGCCCATTGACGCTTGCAAAATTGAAAATGTTGAATACCAGACAACATAAGAAAATCTTCTTCATCATAATCATAGTCCATCTAGGACATCTACCTTCAAGCCCTCTAATTCATTTAAAGTGATATTATAGTCATTAATCGACCTTGGCTCTTCAACCATCTGTTTTACCTCTAGTAGCCGGTGAACCTTTGCTGAAGAATATTGACCAAGCTTTGAATTATGCTCCCACCAATATACCTTATTTACTTCCATACTTCCCTCTGGTCTTGCAGCCGAAGCGTCATTTTCAAATAGAGTTATCAGGGTTTGTTTAATTTTTTTAGCATCTTCATTCGTAAACCCAGTTTTTTCAGCTAACTGTGTATTGATACTACCGTAAAAAACGTAAACCCCAAAGTCGACACGATGCTTCATCCCCATGGTATCTGAACCTTTTTCCTTTCCAGGCTCGGAATTAACACTTTTAGTAATTTGCATACTTGTAATATCAATTGGGGCTACACTCGTAGCGGTATGGATGGACACAGGTCCTCTAACACCTACAGAAACACCGGATCCAGATCCAGACCCCTTAAATGCAAAGACCTGACCAAAACTCCTTACATCAATCCATTCCTGACAAGCAATACTGGCAAAGTCCTCATTTGAACTATTTTTTGTTTTTAATAGTTTTTGTAACTCAGGATTAGCATCAGCACGTTCACGTAAGCTTTTTAGATGATCTGTATTTCTGTCATTTGATTGAACAAAAATAGATTCTCCCATATCCTGCAGCCGGTTTCTAATTTTTCTCTTAATAGCTACATCTGAAATTTCACCATGTCCATCATAATTCTGTCTCGGACGATTTCCATTTAACGGATCTCCATTGGGATTAGCTTTTGTAACAGACAAAACAACAGCAAAATCTACTTTATGATCTAAAGTCGTCATATTCTATCTCTCCCTACTCTATAGTTAATTCTTCTGTAATGATATTTTTTTCCTTCTTTTGATATAACTCATGACGTTGACTATAAAAACCTAGTAAATACTTGCCTGATAATGGTCTATTATTAAAATCATCAAAGTGAATTCTAGAAGCAATATCATCTATCAATTTAGAAAGATATAATCCTTTTGTCCCTAAGCGTGCTTGGTAAGGTTGAAGACTTTCTTGAATTGTTTTCCATGTTCTTGCTGGATGTTTAGAAAAAGAGTTCATATAACGAATGGCATTAGTAGAACGAGTTTCATCAGTACTTAAGGCTCGTCTTTCCAGTACATCTGCGACGGCCAATAACCGTCCAAATAAATAATCACGATTATTATTTTCTGTATCTAGTCCCACATCATATCCCTCCTGTTTGTTAATTAATGCACAAGTAATACTAAGTGTTTTTTCCCATTCCCATTTTTCCATAGATACCGGATTTGAAGCACGGTAGAAGGCACTCCTAACAATATCAAGAGGAAGTCTTTGCATGTCGTCATCAATCATACAAGGAAGGAGCCGCTCCATTAATCCTTTAACGACCTTTTCATTTGCTCTAGTTCCATACGCAGCAAAGGCAATATCCTTCGTAGCAGGTGCACCATAAAACTGGACAAAATCACCTTCATCATTTTTACGGTAACGATGAAGCCATACACATGTTGTATGCCATTTCTTAAGTCGATTCAGGTATAGCTCTTTATCTATATTTCGGTAATAGAGTACGGCTAATCTCCCAGTAGTTGCAGAATCTAGAATCATAATATTAATATTTGATTGAATGGATAAATTATTTGAATAGCCATCCAGAGCCTTAGATACTTCATTGGCAAATTCTTGGTTAGTAAAAGCAGTTCTTGTTCTATTATTAATCGTCGTGGAAGTTAACGAGTAAAGATCCCAAGTATCTTCTGTTAATCCCGGAATATCTGGTTCATCATTTCCCCATACTAAGAAAATCCGTTGATCAATCGTTTTTCCTTGCCGGTTAATTAACCATTTTAATGCGTTATGTGCCTTTTGAGATACTTCATAGCTGATACTTGCCACTTCATTTCCAATCTTAAAACGCCCTCTAAAAGTAAAACCACTTGTATCATTAGCCGAGATTAATTTGGCCTTGTCAAATGATCCTCTAATTTTATTCGCGTGCTTGTCAGTGCTCGGCAGCATTTTCCCAGTTACATAACAAAGATCCTCATTCCCTAGCATATTTCGGTAAAAGCGAATAAAAGATTCATACATCTCCGGGTCTTTCCATACCTTTGTCAGTACTTTTTCGGAAGAATAGACATTAAAGCGAATAAAGGCGCTTTCTATACCGCCATTAATAACAGAAAAGACCTGCGGGCGCTCCCCATGTATGGACTCATATTTTTTATCCCATTTATCAATTAATTGATTTTTTACATCTACAAATAAAACTTTGTTCTCGACTAAATCTTTAATTAAACATCTTTTGGCTAAATAACGATAGATGCTTTTTACTTTATCTATACTATATGGAGAATCAGCCCATTCTTTTAGTTGAGCAATATAGTATGTAAAGGGCTCTTCTTTTTTTATTTTCCCGCCATATGAAATAAAATCTCCTGCTACATAGCTTAATTTATCATGAAGAGGATAAGGAGCAATTTTGGAGCCAGCTCTGTTTGAAGATTCTTCTGTACATGGAATTAATGTGCTAGCAGCATTTTTATCAATCACAGATGCGGAATGAAACTCCCCCTCTTCCGTTATCTCTACTTCAATATGGGCATTTTGAGTAGTGTGCGAGATAGGTAACAAGGTAAAATCTTGGCCATTGTACTTTTGTTCAATCAATCCAACCTGACCTAGATTAGATTCATAGGTTTCATAAAGATTTAATAACCAGCTCATTGATGCCCCCCCTCTACCCATGTTTCTTCTAAATTATCTGCTGACTCAACATTGGTTTGATCAAAGTGCTTAGGCTCCATATCTGTAATTTCTCGAATGAGTGTACATTGGTCGGGCCTAATGAATTGAATAATGCCATTCTTCATTACTGGATTCCAAAGTCTTGCTTCCATTTTATTTTTGCCAGTCTCATCTGGATAATTGATTCCATGAATCATCGTCCCAAAATGAATGGCACCATCATACTCGTCATAATAACCTTTCCCTTCCCCGAAAACACATGGCTCTACATAGCCTTGGCATTCTCGTGTACCGAGAAAGATGTCTCTGCGTCCACCAGCCTTGAGAGAGCGCTTTAAAATATTGTGATGTTTGTGTTCATTTCGGTCAAAAGCCATATCAGGCCGATAAGAGTTAAAGATAAAATGCGCTCGCACTTGGTACCTTACATCTTTTAAATAAGTATAGTTGGCAAGTGTATTTCCTCCACCATATTCAATAGGACGGATTCCCTTCGATTCCATTTTAATTGGATTCATAATACGAACCTCATCAACAATAAATAGAATCGTTGGCTTCCAATAAATTGATTCCACAATTCCTTTCAATGCCTGATAGGTTGGTACCTGATACGACAGCTTTTCACCCCCCATCTTTGTTAAAGGATCTGTAAATAAGGCATAGTTTCCAAACACTTCAAATTCAATTGAATTTCGCATATTCTCACCTCTTTCCATTTTTTGTATTCCTAATAATTCAAATTTAATACTTTTTTGCAAATTTTTCAAAATAAATAATATATTATATGAAAGTTATTTGTTTAATTTTTAATATGCTATTATATAAATGTCACTTTTTTATGTTTAGGCTCTGTTAAACTAGGATGTTGATTTCCGTTGCAGGCACTTCGCTTTCCGCAGGCGACCGCCGAGCCTCCTCGACACTTCGTGTCTCCGGGGTCTCGACTGTTTCGCTTCTCCTGCAGGAGTCTTCGTGCCTTCCACTACAATCAACCTGCTTAAAAAACAACACTGTGCTCTAACAAAGCCTATGTTTAAAAAAGTGTGGATTGAAATATATATTATATTATTTGGAAACCTATCTTAAAAAAGATAGGTTTTT
This sequence comes from Bacillus tuaregi, assembly GCF_900104575.1. Taxonomy (NCBI): domain Bacteria; kingdom Bacillati; phylum Bacillota; class Bacilli; order Caryophanales; family Bacillaceae; genus Bacillus; species Bacillus tuaregi. The sequence goes on along the minus strand of NZ_LT629731.1, from coordinate 653,980 downwards.
ACCATTGTAAAAACTCTAACGGACTATTATTTTCAAGATTAAATCCAAACTCATCATGATATGCTCCTTCTCTAAGAGCAAGGATTTTCCCATCCAATAAGGACACTAGTCCATTATTTTGTTCTAGTAGTCTTTGTTCATAGTCATAGAGATTAATTGTGTAATGTTGAGCTCTTTTCAGTAAACGTGAAAAGTCCTCAATTTTGCTGAGTCCATTACATTCTGAAATGATTTCTTTTCCCTCTCCATACGGAACGAAAACCGATGAGGTATGGTTTTCAATCACATGAAAATTTTCTGCTGCAGTTCTATAGCTGTTCACAATAAATAAGGGAACAGAATGTTTATGGATGGAACAATATGCTTTATGGTAGCTATAATTTCCCTTTGCTACAGTTAAAAGTTCCATCATATCCTTCTTAATCCTAGGGATAAAATAATTTAAAGACAATTCAAATCCTGTATAATATTCTTTAAAATACTTCTCCATTGCTTGTTCCGATAGAATATGCCCACCATATTTCCTTTGATCATGTTTTAAATCAATGAGTATTTTTTTAGCTACTTTTTTCCCTTCTTTAATCTCTTCTAACTTGTTTAACTTCTCTTCCTCGTGATCAATAATATAGACAGGCTGGATTTCCTTTTCACCATGTCGATTGCAGCGTCCAGCAGCTTGTGCAATGGAATCTAATCCAGCTAAGGAACGAATCACACACTCAAAACTAACATCTACACCGGCTTCTATTAATTGGGTGCTGATACAGATTATTTTATTTCCTACTTTCAAATGCTCCCTTATTTTTTGTAGAATCTGGTTTCGATGGGCAGCACACATCGCTGTACTTAAATGATAAACAGCTGCTCCTTGATTGTTCTCTTTCAATTTCATATACAAATTTTTTACAACTGTTTTTGTATTAAGGATAACCAGCACACTTTGTTTTGCCTCCATTATCTCTTCTATAAATGAGGCAAGTTTCTCATTATTAAAGGTTTCTTCCGTTGCTTTATCTATTATTTCAACACGTCTAAAAGCCTCAATTACATGGTCTAGGTGATGAATCATTTCTGCCCCTGGATTGATGTCTAATTTATGTTTAACAAAATCCAAAGCAGGCTGTGTAGCTGTGCACAATATCATACTAGATTGACCATATGTTTTTAAAAAGTTAACTGCTTGATTAAATAATGACAAACATTTAATCGGAACCTTTTGTACTTCATCAAATATAATGACGGATTCAGTTAGATTATGAAGCCGTCGAATATTCCTACTCCCATTGGCATAAAAGGCATTTAAGAATTGAACCATTGTTGTAAAAATAATCGGAGAGTCCCAATTATCTTTAGCTAGTTTCAATTTTCTCTGTATATTTGTGTATCCTTTTAAATCTTCATCATTAACATTCACGTCTTCTATCACGTTTGAATGATGTTCTAAAATATTTGCATCATCCTTTAAAATATTTCGAACCTCTTCAGCATTTTGCTCAATAATCGTCGTATACGGGACGACATAAATAATATGTTTTTTTTGATAGAGTTGTGCATGTTTTAGTGCATATCTTAAGCTTGCAAGCGTTTTACCTCCTCCAGTTGGAATAGATAATGTGTATATCCCAGAAGGCTTTACAGCAAATTGTTCACATAGGTCTGACATTTCTGTTCTTAAACGATTAATGGGCGTATGGGCATTAGAGTGATGCTTGAAGGATTCTACTTTTTCCATTAATCTTTCGTAATAGGTTTTGAATAGTTTATCATAGTGAATCACTGAGCATTCTTGCTTCCCTTCTTCAAATAATCTTGTATTTGTACGGTCGGCATCAATTAAGGCACTAAAGATAAATTTGGTTAAAAACATTAATTGCTTTTCATTATTTTCTGGAGATTCTTTTGCTAAAAAGCTTTCTAATTCAAACGCTGCTTTGGTCACGTATTCCTGAAATTCTTTTTCGCTTATGACTTGTTCAAAAAATAGCCTTTTTGAGAAATCAAATTCCTCTAGTTTTTTATCTTTAACTCTATTTAAATATTTGGATTGCAAATCAGGACTTAAAAAATCATGAATATATGAATGGTGGGAGATGATAGCGTTTCCTATTACTTCAGATAACAGTGCTTTATAAAGATTAGAGTGTTTGTTGTTTGAGTGGAAAAAATCAAATAAAAGCTTACCACCTGCGGTTGAGTGATCAACACTTCCTCTTTTTGGCGGTGTATCAGGGTTATGTACGGCTTCCAATATGTAGTCTCTAAATTTAATAGTATATTTCCCTAGGTCATGTAACATACCAGCAAGCCCCGCAAGATGTTTGACACCCATCGATTCACCATAAAGTTCAGCTAATTCTTTAACCTTTAATAAATGGTCTTTAACAGATTGTATATAATTATCAGATTCACGGATATGAGCTATAAAGTTCATTTCTTCACTCCTCCCAGTGACCTCTCTATTAGTCAAAACGAAGCATTTGCAGCTCTGTTTACACAGTACTATTTTACCATAATATTCCTATACTACCCGTTATAATTTAATTAATTTTATGAAAATTTAAATGCGGTTTCGGCACTATTACTTTAATAAAAGCCTCTATTACTAATGAAGGTTGTTTTCACTATGTTAGAAAAGGACTTAATAATAAGCGGAGTTATTCCGCTAAAATAATCCAAACCTTTGAATTTTGTAAAGCGCTTGCAATTCTCGATAATTTAGTTATAATACTTGTATACAGGTATACAGATACACAAGTATACTTGGATTATTTGATAAACTAGGTGATTGTATGAGTCAATCTAAGGAATATTTATATCCTCAAAAATGGCTTTCTAAGGCCTCGACAGGTGACCGTGTTGCTTACGAGCTTAGAATGCGTATTATATCCGGCCTTATTGAAAGCGGCACCACTCTTTCAGAGAATAAATTAGCGGGAGATTTTGATGTGAGCCGCTCTCCTGTCCGGGAAGCGTTAAGAACACTTTCATCAGAAAATATCATCCGTTTAGAAAAAATGGGTGCGGTTGTCGTTGGTTTAACCGAAAAGGAAGTAGAAGAAATCTATGATGTACGTCTCATGATTGAAACGTTTGTGTTTGAACGTCTCTTGAAAATGGAGACGAACGAATTAGCAATGGAGCTAAGCAAAATATTAGAAATGATGAAGGTGGCGGTCAGATATCAGGATGCTGATGAATTTGCTTATCAGGACGTCCTGTTCCACGAAACCATCATTCGATCCATCGGCCATTCCTATATCCTCATGATTTGGAATAATTTAAAGCCGGTGATGGAAGGCTTCATTCTTTTATCGATGCGCGTGCGCTTCAAGGAAAACTATGATGATTTAAATCGAATTATCGAAAACCATGAACTCTATATCGAGGCCATCAAGGCAAAGGATCGAAAACTGATGATTAAGTCTTTACACGAAAACTTTGACGATGTTCAAGGAAAAGTAGATGACTTATGGCGGTCGCAACAAATGATGACTAAAGGAGCTGAGCAGCAAGATGACTAGCTATATGTTAGGGATTGATATCGGAACAACCAGTACAAAGGCTGTGTTATTTACGGAAAAGGGTGAGGTTATCCAGCATGAAAATATCGGCTACCCGCTCCACACACCAGATATTTCAACAGCTGAACAAAACCCGGAAGAGATTTATCAGGCGGTCGTACAAGCCATTAGCAATATTATGAAACGCAGCCAGGATAAGAAGCTCTCCTTTATTTCTTTTAGCAGTGCCATGCACAGTGTCATTGCTATGGATGAAAACGACGAGCCGCTCACGCCTGTGATCACTTGGGCGGATAACCGCAGTGAAGCATGGGCCCATAAGATTAAAAATGAATTGAACGGACATGAGGTCTACAAACGAACCGGAACTCCGATTCATCCAATGTCCCCATTATGTAAAATCGCTTGGATTGTCCATGACCGTCCTGAAATCGCCGCGAAAGCGAAAAAATATATCGGAATTAAGGAATTTATTTTTAAACGTTTCTTTAATCAATATGTTGTTGATTATTCACTTGCTTCATGCATGGGTATGATGAATCTTGAAAAACTGGCTTGGGATGAAGAGGCGCTACAAATTGCCGGAATTACACCTGCACAATTATCTGAGCTCGTGCCAACCACTAAGATGTTCAATCATTGTGAGCCTGATTTAGCCAAGAGAATGGGTATTGACCCAGAGACTCCATTTGTGATTGGAGCGAGCGATGGCGTGCTATCGAACCTTGGTGTCAATGCGATTCGTAAAGGCGAAATCGCGGTCACCATCGGGACAAGCGGTGCGATCCGTACGATTATTGACAAGCCGCAAACCGATGAAAAAGGAAGAATCTTCTGCTATGCGTTAACAGAAAATCATTGGGTCATCGGCGGACCGGTTAATAATGGTGGAATGGTCTTGCGCTGGATTCGTGACGAGTTGGCTTCATCAGAGGTTGAAACAGCGAAGAGACTGGGAATTGATCCGTATGAAGTCTTAACGAAAATTGCCGAACGTGTAAGACCTGGGGCAGATGGACTTCTTTTCCATCCATACCTGGCAGGTGAACGGGCACCATTATGGAATCCAGACGTGCGCGGCTCCTTCTTCGGCTTAACGATGTCGCATAAAAAAGAGCATATGATTCGTGCTGCTTTAGAGGGTGTTATTTACAATTTATATACTGTCTTTTTAGCCTTAACAGAATGCATGGACGGACCTGTCACACGTATTCAAGCAACGGGAGGCTTTGCCCGCTCCGAGGTTTGGAGACAAATGATGGCCGATATTTTTGCATCAGATGTTGTCGTGCCTGAAAGCTATGAAAGCTCCTGCTTAGGTGCCTGTATTTTAGGCTTATATGCGACAGGGGAAATTGACTCCTTTGAGATTGTATCTGAAATGGTGGGCAGCACCTTCAAGCATACACCAAAGGAAGAAGCAACAAAGGAATATCGTCAATTACTACCGATTTTTATCAACTTATCAAGGGTTTTAGAAGACGATTATTCACGAATCGCTAACTATCAGAGAAATTTAATTAGACATCAGTAGGGGGAACACATCATGCCATTAGTTATTGTTGCCATTGGAATTATAGCCCTATTAATCTTAATCATGGGTCTGAAATTAAACACATTTATTTCCTTAATTATTGTATCCTTCGGTGTTGCGTTGGCACTTGGTATGCCATTAGATGGCATTGTGAAAACGATTGAAGCCGGATTAGGCGGAACACTTGGCCACTTAGCGTTAATCTTTGGACTTGGAGCGATGCTTGGTAAGTTAATCGCTGATTCAGGCGGTGCGCAGCGAATTGCGATGACGCTTGTGAACAAATTTGGTGAAAAGAATATTCAATGGGCCGTTGTGTTTGCATCATTCATTATCGGTGTTGCCCTCTTTTTCGAAGTAGGCTTAGTTCTATTAATTCCAATCGTCTTTGCGATTTCTAAACAGTTAAAGGTTTCGATTTTATATCTTGGAATTCCTATGGTTGCCGCTTTATCGGTTACCCACGGCTTCCTTCCGCCACACCCAGGACCTACGGTGATTGCGGGTGAATATGGCGCAAATATTGGGGAAGTATTGCTTTATGGCTTTCTTGTTGCCGTACCAACCGTTATTTTAGCTGGACCACTCTTTACAAAGCTGGCGAAAAAAATGGTTCCGGATTCTTTTACAAAAGCCGGCGATATTGCTTCATTAGGTAAACAAAAGGAATTTAAATTAGAGGAAACACCTGGATTTGGAATCAGTGTCTTTACCGCATTACTTCCTGTTATTCTTATGTCATTCGCGACAATCGTAAATCTTTTGCAAAAAACAATCGGATTTGAGGATAATGGCTTCCTTGCTGTGATTCGCTTCATTGGTGACGCCGGTACAGCCATGCTGATCTCGCTGTTAGTGGCCGTCTATACAATGGGCTTAGCTCGTAAAATCCCTATCAAAACCGTGATGGAATCTTGTACGAACGCGATTACAAGTATTGGAATGATGCTGTTGATTATTGGGGGCGGCGGTGCCTTCAAGCAGGTATTAATTGACGGCGGTGTTGGTGATTATGTAGCTGAGATGTTCCAAGGCACTTCCTTATCACCGATCCTACTAGCATGGATTATTGCCGCTATCCTGCGTATCTCACTTGGTTCTGCAACTGTTGCGGCGTTAACAACAGCAGGACTTGTGATTCCAATGCTGGGACAAACGGACGTGAATCTTGCTCTTGTTGTATTAGCAACAGGTGCGGGTAGTGTGATTGCCTCTCACGTAAACGATGCTGGTTTCTGGATGTTCAAGGAATATTTTGGCTTAAGCATGAAAGAAACATTTGCAACCTGGACTTTACTTGAAACGATTATATCCGTTGCTGGATTAGGCTTTATTTTATTACTAAGCTTGTTCGTGTAAGCTTTATCAGGCAGATGAGTTCCCACCTCGGTGAGGGCCTCACTGCCTATTATTCTGAAAAAAAGGAGTCGATTATAGATGTTACATACCATTGGTGTGATTGGTTTAGGAGTTATGGGCAGTAATATTGCGTTAAATATGGCGAACAACGGAGAGCAGGTGGCCGTTTATAATTACACAAGGGATTTAACCGACAAGCTTGTGGAAAAGCTTGATGGACAAAGTATGACTCCCTACTACGAGGTAGAGAACTTTGTCCAATCACTAGAAAAACCGCGTAAAATTTTCTTAATGGTGACGGCAGGTAAAGCGATTGATTCGGTTATCAGCACGTTAGTTCCTCTTCTGGAGGAAGGCGATATTATTATGGACGGCGGAAATTCTCATTATGAGGACACAGAACGCCGCTATGAGGAGCTGAAGGCAAAGGGCATCGGTTATTTAGGAATTGGGATTTCAGGCGGAGAAGTCGGCGCGTTAACCGGTCCATCGATTATGCCTGGCGGTGACAGAGAGGTTTATGAAAAAGTCGCCCCTATTCTAACGAAAATTGCGGCGCAGGTAGACGGTGAGCCTTGCTGTGTGTATATCGGACCTAAAGGTGCGGGACATTTTGTCAAAATGGTCCATAATGGAATCGAATATGCCGACATGCAGCTGATTACAGAGGCCTATTCCTTTTTACGAGAAAGATTAGGTTTATCTGTTGAGGAAATTGCCGATATCTTTGATGAGTGGAATCAAGGTGAGCTGAAGAGCTATTTAATCGAAATTACGGCAGAGATTTTAAGGAAAAAGGATGAGATTACCGATTTACCACTTGTTGATGTGATTCTTGATAAAGCAGGGCAAAAAGGAACCGGTAAATGGACAAGCATTCAAGCGATCGATAACGGAATCCCTACTTCAATTATTACTGAATCCTTATTCGCTCGTTATATCTCTTCATTAAAAGAGGAACGCGTGAAAGCTGAACACATCCTATCAGGACCAATTAAAGGTCAAGAAACTCTTGATAAAAATGTATGGATTGACTTCGTGAGACAGGCTTTATATATGGGAAAAGTATGTGCCTACGCCCAGGGCTTTACCCAATATAAAATGACTTCAGAGTTGTATGGATGGGATTTACCATTAAAAGATATCGCCCTGATCTTCCGCGGCGGCTGCATCATTCGCGCGAAATTCTTAAATGTCATCAGTGAAGCCTATGCGGAAGAGCCTAACCTATCCAATCTATTAATCTCACCCTATTTTGTGGAGATGATTAAGGATTATCAAAACGGCTTACGAAAGGTCGTTTGTGAAGGTATTCAAGCAGGAATCTCATTCCCATGCCTAAGTGCCTCCCTTACCTACTTTGACAGCTATCGTACCGGAACCTCCAGTGCGAGCCTTCTACAGGCCCAACGGGATTACTTTGGTGCCCACACGTACGAACGACGTGATTTAGAAGGCGTTTTTCATACGAATTGGGTGTGACCGAATTGGGTGTGACAGGCACCATCCTGTTATAAACCCCACTATTTGCATGATATAAATACAAAAGAAAAGCAGGAGATTTCATTTCCCCTGCTTTTCTTTTATATACATCTTCTCTGTGAAACATTCTGTGAAACAAGATTTTTCGGGTGGTGCCTGTCACCCATCTGGTGTCACCCAACCATCTTTTCAGCACGTGAAGGGTCCACATGAGTGTTTTTCAGTGAAGAAAGCTTATACATCAGGATTCGTTTGACTGCTTCATCAATTCTCTCTTCCGACAATTGATTTGTTTCTACAGCTTCTAGAATGCCATTAAATACTTTTTTCTGATTTTCTAATGTATGACATACGAGTAATATATCGGCTCCTGCTTCCACAGCCTTATAGCCTAGGTCCTCATAGGTGAAGTATTTATTCACGGCGCCCATTTCCAAGTCATCAGTTACGACGATGCCCGTGTAGCCCAGCTCATCCCTTAGCAGCTCTTGAATAATGGTTGGCGAGATACTAGCTGGATTCACTTCATCATAAGCAGGATATTTAACATGTGTCACCATGACGAAAAAGCTCTGATGGTCGATTTGCTCTATTGTTTTTTTAAACGGATAAAGGTCTTGATTTTCTAAGTCGAACCGATCTACTTCAACGGATGAGGTATCCTTGTGAGGATCGACATTGGTTCGTCCATGACCAGGAAAATGCTTTAAGGTCGCTACCATTCCAGAGTCTACTAGACCCTTAATGACTTCCTGGCCGAAGAGGTTCGCTTTCTCTGGGTCCGATCCGAAAGAACGGCTGTCCTGATCCGATAAATCTAAAACAGGCGCAAAGTTCACATGAATCCCCATGGTAGACAATTCCTGACCAGTAAGATAAGCGGTATGATAAACAGCGGCCGCATCGCCCTGCTGGCCTAATGTTTGCTGTGACGGAATCGGGGTAACATGCTCCTTCATGCGGACAATCGCTCCACCCTCTTGGTCAATGCTTAGCATCAGGGGAAGCTTGTGCTGAGTTTGTGAGGCAAGCTCCTGCAAATCATTGGACAACTCCGCCACCTGCCTTGGCGTTTTCATATTCCGATCGTAGTAAATAACGCCGCCGACGTTGTAATCCGTAATCATTTCCGTAATATGGTCATCCACCTGCGAACTTTGAAAACCAACAATCATTAATTGACCGATTTTTTCGCGCAGACTCATATTTTCCATGATAGTCTCAACCTTTTTCTCCAGCTTATTTTCCGGCGTGTCACCGTTATCTTTGCTCGGCTCTGAATCTGGATCTCTAGGCTCTGAATCTGGATCTCTAGGCTCCTCATTTTTAATATCCTGTTCATTCTGGAGCTCTTCATTTGGTTTCGTAGAATCTTTATCCTGGTTGAAAAAGAAGACTAATACCAATGAAAGGACAATCGCTAATAAAAATACAATACTATATAACGTGGCGATTCTCTTTTTTGTCATGACCATCATCCTAATCTAAATACTGTTTTTTCTAGGTAAGCTACATCAAGGGTGCAACAGACCTCTTACTTTTGAGCAATCAATGAACCATATGGCGTGAACATTCTTCAAGCGCATGTATTTCATCCTTTAGCACATTCAATTGCTCATTTAACTTTTCCGCTTCCGTCTTTGAAAGTTCATGCTGTGCAGCATATTCGGCAATACTTTTCATTTCAAAAAGCTTCTTCTCTATTTGTTCTAATATTCGATCCCTTTGTTTACCCCATTCCAGCTGCTGCTCAAGGAATTTTTTCCACTCTAGTTGATTTTTCTCCATCGTAGACCTTCTTAGCATTTGACTTAATAAATATCGTAACAAATGTGACTTTGGATTACTAGAGCTGATAGTGCTACTGGATTGGATTCCTCTGCATTCATCGGTTGAATAAATTCGGAGCTAATCATTTAACATCAGGACAGTTGAATCCACTCACAGTAATATTTCTCTATCAGTCAATCTGTGAAACATTTTGTGAAACAAGATTTTTCGGGCGGTGCCTGTCACTATAGCTTTTGTGTGCTGTTTCCACTTCTCCTGCATTCACGTCCCCCTGCCAGAAGGTTTTTTTTGCAAAAAGACTCAAAAGAATTGGGAGAACTAGTAAAGCAATCGTGACATAAATGATATGGAATACGGATAAATTCTCTAAGATCGTGCCGCCCAATGCACTTCCAAACACAATACCCAAGTTAAAGGTACTCGATTGCAGGGAGGTTGCCACATCTTTTCCAGTAGCGACCTGTCTCGTGACAGCCGCCTGAAAAATCGAAACAAGCGCTCCGAAGGAAATGCCCCATAAAAGGAAGGCTAGATGTGAGATAAAAGCTGCACCTTTAAAACCCACAAACAACAGCATCGTGCCAAAAGCCAAACTTAACATAAAGGCTGTCAGAGCTCGAAGGTGAGTATCGATGACTTTACCTGCCATGACAACGGACAGGATCGTCCCAATCCCAAACAGAATGGAGGCCAGCTTGATTCCGCCGGCAAAGCTAATATCTTCGACAAGCGGGGCAATATACGTATACAAACCATAATGGGCCATAATCGTGAGGAAGGTCACGACCAAGCAAATGACGACGGACTTATTGCGAATGATGTAAAAAGGTGAATTTGTTTTTGTTCGTTGTTCCCCTGCAATAGACGGTAAAATCACCTGACCCAAAACGGCAATCGCAAAAATAATCGCCGACAGAACGCCAAATTCGATTCTCCAGCCAAGCTCCGTACCAATTGTGGTCATAATCGGTAAACCGACCCCAAGACCAAGGGTGCTTCCGGCCATGGTAACTGCAATGGCTCTTCCATGCTGCCTAGGGGATACGAGACGCATTGCATAGGCCGACACCATTGGCCACAGCACACCAGCAGAGATTCCTCCGACAAGTCTGGCAGCAGCGATTAGAAAATAGGACGGCGAAAAGGCAATGATTAAATTGGAAACCCCGAAAACATACATCAGGATCGTCAACAGTTTTTTTCTGTTCATCGGCATCGTCAAGGTGATTAACGGGATCGTTCCGACCGTAGAGGCAATCGCATAAATACTGACTAATAGTCCGATAGATGAATAGGAAACCTGCAGACCTTCACTCATTTCAGGCAGAATTCCCGAAGGTACCAGCTCTGACAGTATCCCCATAAAGGTCACGCTTGATAGCAGCAATAAATACAGCCATGGAAATTTCTCTTTCATTTAATCTATGATTCCTCCCTCTTTTTAGTTATAGATTCTGTAGTTGTTAGTTTTTGGAGAATTGGTCTCTCAAAGGTCTGCATACATGTAGATTAAGTGATGCAAACCGAATCAAACGCATGGCCACATGCCCTTTATCCACACAGCCTAGTTTGTACAAGAAGAAAGCAAGGGAATTGGAACCTTCCCCTGCTTTTATTTAAATATGTAGCTAATAGCCAGTTCAAAATCTATATTTTGATATGCGAAGATGCAGAAAGTCCTTACACATCATAACGTGAAACGCTGTAATCGTTCTAGCATTATGCTAAAGGTAATTTCTACCTAATCAATACAAGGCAGAATCATCCCACTCCATTTCTTCTATGAACCTATCTCTGTGAAACATTCTGTGAAACAAGATTTTTCGGGCGGTGCCTGTCACTCCATGCAATTTCACCTTTTACCGGCTTTAAAAAATCGATATGAACAGCTTGGCGATCAAGTAACCGACCAATCCACAGCAGGGGAATGTCAGCACCCAGGCGAGTACCATTTCTCGGACAATGCCTAAATTAACATTCCTAATACGCCTTGCAGCTCCCACGCCCATAATTGCGGTTGTTTTTGTATGGGTGGTTGAAACCGGTATGCCACCAGCCGTGGAGAGTAATAAGCAGATTACCCCTGCCAAATCTGCAGAAAAGCCCTGATATTTTTCCAGCTTGACCATATCCATGCCAACCGACTTGATGATGCGATAGCCGCCAATGGATGTACCGAGCCCCATCACGGACGCACAAATAATCATCAGCCATAATGGTATAATCACTTCGGCAGCTTGCGTCTGCCCCTTCGATAGAAACATCCCTAGCAGGAAAACACCAATGAATTTCTGACCATCCTGTGCCCCATGCATAAATGCCATGCCGGCGGCGGACATAATCTGCGCTTTGCCAAAAAAACGGTTCGTTTTCTGACGATCCATCCTCCTGCAGAAAAGCTCAACAAGCTTGACCACGACAAAGCCAAGGACAAAGCCCAGTACAGTAGAAAGGACTAAACCATAGAGAACCTTGACCCATTCCTCGCCATTAATGCCAGAGAATCCCCCCTGTAAAGCAATGGCTGCTCCTGAAAGCCCGGCAATTAATGCATGACTCTCACTAGTTGGAATTCCAAATACCCACGCTGCCGTTGCCCAAAGGACAATCGCTGTCAAGGCTGCACATAACGCAACCAGGGCATCATCTACATCACCATGGAAATCGACCATATTGTAAATAGTCTCTGCCACCTTTTGATTGAGCATGGTCATGGCGATTACACCGAGCAGGTTGAACACGGCCGCCATGAAGATAGCCGACCCCATCCGCATGGCACGGGTAGAGATACAAGTAGCGATGGCGTTAGGGGCATCAGTCCACCCATTCACAATGATGACTCCCAATGTGAGAACGGTCGTGATAATTAATGCCGGATTCATGCTAAATTCTGAGATGAAGTCCATGAACGTTATAACCATAGGATACGACTTCCGTGCGAGATTAATGAGCCTTGCGCCAATACCATTTCAAGCATCATCATCATCTTCCTTCGGTTTCATGATCATTTCTTCCGGAGTCTGATGCTGTATTGCCACAAGTGGCAATGAAACGAAAAGCCGCTATTCATTCCGAATCAAGCGTGAAAACCTCATCGTACCCCGGCACGTCTATCAGTAAAATTCAATATTCAGTATATATAGTACTATCAAAATTATATCATAATAAAATACCAGAACTATGGAAACAACAGGACAGATTGTGTAAATTATATGGAATTTAGTAGACAGCTTAGCCTTCCTTCATCTTTGACATGTGGAGACTTCTTCTGAAGTGTGGGGTAAATCATGTACTCTTTAACCGAAAAATTACCGTATCTCCAATGATACAAATAAACGTCCGTGAAACATTCTGTGAAACAAGATTATTCGGGGCGTGCCTGTCACTTTTTAAGCAGGAATTCTATAGAACTAATAGAATACTATGTATGAGCGCATTAAAAGGAGGTATATTTGTGAAAAAACACACAGTGATGGCAAAGTGGCTTTTAGCCAGTACGCTTGGAATCGCAGCGGTTGGCGTTGGGGGAACTCTTCCTGCTCCAGCGGTCTATGCGGAGCAGTCTATGAAACAAGCAGATTTTGAAAAGGCAGCGAAGGATTTTATTTCGCTAGCGGAGCAGCAGGACTGGGATACGCTTTATCCTTTATTAAGCGAGCAGCTGCAGGAATTTTTGCCAAAGGAACAATTGCCACAGCTTTGGGCAGGTTTAAATGCTTATGGAAAAATTAATAACGTTGTACTGCAGGAGAATCAACATAATGGTCTTCATCAGAAGGTAAAGCTCCTTGTCACTGCCGCGAATGGACCATTAGTATTCGTGTTTAACTATGATGAAAATGGAAAAGTTGTTGATTTTCATCCGGAACAGGCCAGTGACCCGAGTCAAATCATTAATCCAGACTATAACCATCCTGAGAATTATATAGAAAAACAAATCACGATTGGTGATGCTCCTTTCACATTGCCAGGTGTCTTAACACTCCCTAAAGGTGATGGACCATTTCCAGTGGTTGTTCTTGTCCACGGTTCAGGGCCAAACGATATGGACGAAACAGCTTATGGCTTTAAGCCATTCCGTGATATGGCAGTAGGGCTGGCGAATCATGGGGTTGCCGTGCTTCGTTATGATAAAAGAACCAATACACATTCGATAAAATCAAGCATGGACCCTAAGTTTTCCATCATGGAGGAAACCGTTGAGGATGCCAATCTCGCGGTAGAAGCATTGAAATCCATTCCAAAAGTGGATAGCAAAAATATCTTCGTACTAGGACACAGCCAAGGCGGATATGCTTTACCACTTATTTTGGAAAATGACAAATCCAAGGATATAAAAGGCGGTATCGGAGTTGCAGGTCCAACCGGTAAATTCCATGAGCTGTTATTATGGCAAATGGAGCAGTCACTCTTGCGTGCCGAAGAAATGAATGCGCCACAGGAGCAGCTTGATGCAGCTAAAGCCCAGGTGGATTGGCTAAAATCACAGATTACTTATCTCAATGATCCACAATATTCACGAGACAACCTGCCGCCTGAATTCCAATTGACTCCGGCTTACTGGTGGTTTGATTTAAATGACTACGACCCAGCAGAGCTGATAAAAGAGCAAAATGTCCCACTGCTATTTTTACAGGGCGGAAAGGATATCCAAGTCCCTGCTGAGCATTTGGAAAACTGGAAAGCTGCTTTAGACGGTCGGAAGAATGCCCAGTATCAATTGTATCCTGATATGATGCATTTCCTTGCCAATTATCCAGCTGAGCCAGACGGAATGACCGAATATATGACACCAGGAAATGTCGCGGAGGAGATGATTAACGATATCGCTGAATGGGTCAAGACAGGCACTATCACCGAGGAAACGGACGTTGATTTAACAGTCTATAAGGATTACGAGCCAGGTCTATTCTGGTCAGAACCATTTGCCTGGGCCATCGGTGAAGGTATTATCAAGGGCTATGAAGTGGAAAAAGTATTGAAGCCATACCAGCCAATGACTGAAAGCGAGTATTTACGAGTCTTTTTACGGTATAAATTAGGCGAGGACTTGAAGGATGAATCATTAGCCAACATCTATTCTCTTGCCAAATCATACGGTCTTCCTGTAAAAGAAAAGGGAAATGCTGCCCTATCAAGAGGCGAAGCAGCCGTTCTGCTTGTTAGCACCTTTACCGAAAGCACCGTAAGCGAGGAAGAGGCTGTTCAATGGTTATATGATCACAACCTTGTTGATGGCTATCTTGATTCAAATGGACAAGCACCGAAAAACTATACCTCCTTTAAGCCAAATGAACCAATGAAGCGGTCTCATATTGTTACGATGCTGTATCGCATGGATCAGGCTAATCAATAGTTCGATTATTTGAAGCACGGATTTCGTGCTTCTTTTTAAATGATTATTTGCCCTCGAAATCCAATGCTTATGTTCGGGGCGTGCCTGTCACTTTTTATCACTCACAAACCAAGTATCAACACTCCCAATAACTGAAACTGCTACTTCGATTCAGCCGGGGTTTGAACCCCTACTGAATCGAAGTACCATTCCCATTCATCCCCCACTTGTAGAAGTGGAGGACTTCTGCTGAATGAAGTTAAAGAACTCGATCTCTTTTGCAAAAATATCCCCTCCAATTTAACAAACCACCAGAAACAATCGTCACAGCCACTCTATTTATGTGAAGATTCTATGACATCCCAATAAAAATCTCCCCTTCTCCCTCAACTCATAGGACCTTTTTCCACCTCTTATCTATATAACAACTATGAAGGTAGTTCAGGACAAATACTACATAGGGTGAGGGATTCAGAATGGATTATGTACAGGAAATGTCTGCTTTTTATAGTTGGCTGGAATTACATCCGCTTTCGCCGTCGGCGATTAATGTATGGTACGCATTGATGCATATGAATCATAAGTCAGGCGGGAATCATCACTTTTCTGTTGCGGAGTCGGTGCTATGTGTCAAAACGAATCTAACAGACCGCACGTTACGGAAGGCCCGCAAAGAGCTGAAGGAAAAAGGCCGGATTGATTATGTCTCAAGACAAGGAAAAGCCCCAAGATATCGGATCATTCCTTTCCAGAGTCTGGAGCTTTTCCAAGAAACTCAGCAGACGAACAAATATCCTTCTGAAAAAACAATTTCCTCTGATAGCGCCGAAAAAAATGTGAATGCAGTCCCATCAGCAGGATTTCATTCCGAGCTTGATAAGACCAAAAGTGATTCCAGACAACGCTTCGAATTGGAACATATCAATGTATCCTATTCCGAGAACCACTCAGTTTCGCAAAATCTACCTCAACATCATGCCAAACATCACTTTGGCTCGGAAAATATTACCGAATTTTATTCTGAGCACCACTCATGCTCGGAGAATATTACCGAACTTCAATCCGAGCACCACTCATGCTCGGAAAATATTACCGAACTTCAATCCGAGCAACGCTCATGCTCGAAAAAAAATACCGAACATCATTCCAATCACCGCTCAGGTTCGGAAACGATTACCGAACATCATTCCAATCACCGCTCAGGTTCGGAAACAGATTCCGAAGTTTGTTCCGCATTATTTAGACAACAACAGACAGACACACAGAAGCATTCCCTTTCGTCTGAAGTCGTTGAAACCTGGAAAGCTGTTTTTGGCTATGCGCTTCGATCGAATCACGTTCAAATGCTCGAAACCCATTTGAACCGTTCACGCATGACAATGGAGCTCATTTTGGAGGCGATTGAAAGAGTGAAGCGGGCCTCCAAGCCGGGGTTAGGTTACCTATGGACCATTCTCTCCAACTGGACTCGTTTAGGAATTAAGACCATTTCGGATTTGGTGAAGCATGAAATTAACCGTGATCAAAGCAAAAAGCCAACCCGCCCATACCGACAGCATGATAAAGGCCGAGATATTTCCCGCAGCTTTCAGCTTGATTTAACAGAAGGGGAGGATTGGTGATGAAATCTGAGCAGACAATTGGGACGATGCCTCAACTGTGTTTAGCTGAAAAGGCATTGCTGGGAAGCTTTTTAAAAGAAAATCATCTGCTGCAAGACACCTCCATCCTGCCAGAACATTTTGCGGAAGGACGGCATAGGCTGTTACTAAGGCTGATGAAAAAAATACATAGCCAATCGAGAGCCGTAGACTCGGTAACCATTGCACTTGAGGGAGATCCTGAAATTTTCGGTGGACTTTCGTATGTCCAGGAGCTTTTATCCTATGCCAATCCTGAGCGTTATGAGTCTTATGAGGATATCGTGCTCGAGGACTGGAAGCAACGCGAGAAGAAGAACATTTTAACCTTGGCGGTAAAAGAAGAATGGGCCATGGATCGAGTGATCTCCGCTTTACAAAATATGAATCAAGCCAAGATCAACGATCATCGGTCCATCAACGACGAGCTTTTGGCTGTTTATGATGATCCTTGGTGCGAGGCAAAGCAGCCACCCACTGCTCTTTCTGGAATCGCACAGCTCGACGCCTTTACAAATGGCTTTCAGGACGGAGATTTAACCATCATTGCAGCAAGACCCAGTATGGGAAAAACCGATGTGATGCTTCATCTGGCAAAGCAAGCCGGCTGGCAGCGCTATCTGCCGGTGATTTTTTCATTGGAAATGCCCGCTCATAACATCACAAAGCGATTGATTGCCAGCACCGGAGGCTTCAATCGGGCGAAAATGCGGGATCCTTATCAGCATTTAACGGAAGCGCAAAAAAACCATTGGTCAACTGTATTAGGCAGGCTGAATGAAACGGAAATTCAGCTATTCGACGGCTCCAGCCAAAGCGTCCCAATGATGCGGGCAAAGCTACGCAAAATGATTCATGAATTCCCTGATAGGAAGCCGATTGTGTTTATCGATTATTTGGGGCTCATCACACCGAATGACACCTACGGCGGCAACGCCAATCAGCAGATAGGCGAAATCTCTAAAGGCCTGAAGGCGATGGCAAAGGATTTCAACTGTCCGGTTGTCTGCCTTGCCCAGCTGAATCGCTCGGTTGAGCAGCGGCAGGATAAGCGCCCAAGCATGAGTGACATTCGAGACTCCGGCTGTGTCGAGCAGGACGCAGATATGATGATTCTACTTTACCGCGAGAAATATTATGACCGCTCAGTGAAGAATCCAGCATTGGAGCTTATTATAACGAAAAATCGAAACGGGCCAGTAGGTACAGCCCATGCCGTCTACAATGAGAATACGGGGGAGATCAAGGATGCCGACCATCAAAGAGCTATTTGAAGAAGCTGTTCAGAATGACTATTCCTATACGGCCCATTCCCTCTATTACCTGATGCGGGAGGGCCTGGTGTCACCAAATGATTCCCATACCATTCTGAGTCAGGTACAGATCGATACCGAGCTGGTCGACGAATGGACAAAGCAAAATTATCTTTGTATTTCGGTTGAGAAGGTCTATGCTTTAAAAATTACCCGTGATGAGTTTGTGTTCGTTTTTGCCAAGAATCCACAGCAGGCCAGCGATCTAATCAAAAGAACCTGGAGCCTTGTCCCGCGCAATTGTCATGAATATTCGTTAGATTTCACGATTGTCAGAGGAAATGAATTTGTGAGCTTCCGCGAGTTCCCTCTCTGTTAGGATAGATGTCGTACGATACTTTAGTGTTATAGTTAAGTAAATAACACGGAGGTTGATCGATATGACTGAAAAAAATGGAGCACGATATACGCAAGAACAAAAAGAGGCTATTATCAAACGAATGATGCCGCCAAATAATGAATCTGTACCGGTAATCTCGAAAGAATTGGGTATTTCAGATGTGACATTGTACAAATGGCGTAGGGCAGCGCGCGCAGATGGTATGGCCACTCCCGGTAATGGAAAAACAAGTGATAAATGGAGCAGCCAAGATAAGTTTTTAATCGTGATGGAGACGTTCGCGATGAATGAAACGGAGCTTGCCGAGTATTGTCGTAAAAAAGGTTTGTATCGTGAACAAATTGAAGCATGGAAAACGGTATGCCTTCAAGCAAATGGTCAGGCCTTCGACCAAAGTAAACAGCTAAATGGAGCTCTGAAGGAAGAACAGAAGCGTGCTAAGGAATTAGAAAAAGAGCTTCAAAAGAAAGAAAAGGCACTCGCAGAAGCTGCGGCTTTATTACTTTTGCGAAAAAAGGCCCAAGCGATTTGGGGGGACAACGAGGAAGAATGATTAGCCCGTCAAATCGCGCATTAGCAGTTGAACTCATCCAAGAAGCTAATCAAAATGGTGCGCGATTAGCGAAGGCTTGTGAGGAACTTCATATTAGTGTTCGAACATATGAGCGCTGGGTGGAAGATGGAAACGTGAAAGTCGATCAGCGTCCATTTTGCGAAAAGACCCATACCGAAAAATAAGTTGTCTGAAGAAGAAAAAGAAGAAATTCTGACAGTGATTAAGCAGAAAGAATACGTCGATTTACCGCCGACACAGATTGTACCAAAGCTGGCAGACAAAGGAACTTACATTGCTTCAGAATCAACTTTTTATCGAGTATTACGTGAAGAAAAAATGCAACATCATCGCGGTCGTAGTCAAAAACCTGGTAAAAGAGTCCCTGAGAGTCATCTGGCAACAGCACCAAATCAAGTGTGGACATGGGATATTACGTGGCTTGGCGGACCGGTGAGAGGTTTATATTATCGACTCTATTTAATTATCGATTTATTTAGTAGAAAGGCAGTTGGCTGGGAAGTTTGGGAAACAGAAGAATCAAAGCACGCTGAAATGCTTGTGAAAAAAGCAGTAATCAATGAAAAAATACAAGGGGCACCACTTGTGCTGCATTCAGATAACGGTAGCCCGATGAAAGCTGAAACATTCTTAAGTTTACTAGAGAAATTAGGTATTCAAAGCTCCTTTTCAAGACCGCGTGTGAGTAATGATAATCCTTACTCAGAGGCAATGTTTCGGACACTCAAATATCGACCGGATTATCCACATAAAGGTTTTGCATCACTAGAAGAAGCAAGAAAGTGGGCACAGCAATTTGTCTATTGGTACAACGAAATTCACCTGCATAGTGGGCTAAATTTTGTGACGCCTGTGCAGTGTCATACCGGAGAACACTTAGCTATATTGGAAAAGCGAAAAAAGGTATACGAAGTCGCAAAGGATAAGCATCCAGAACGTTGGGCAAGAGGCACAAGAAATTGGGCACCAAATGAGAAAGTAGCACTAAATCCAATGCGAGATGAGGGACAGGGTAAAGTATTAAGAAAACCATAGGATCCATATTTCCTGGTGATTTGAATTGAAAGCAAGCTTTTACTTTCGATTCAAATCACCAGGGCACCAAGCGCAGCGCGGTAGCCTTGACTAAGCTAGGGCATTGGGAAAATTCTATTAGAATACTAAAGTAGCTAAATGCGACAACTATATTGACAAACACCGAGTTAAAGAAGGATTACTTGAGCTTTCCAGCGGTGATTGGGGTTTATCGGAGAGATGAGGTTTAGGAACGGAAATCAACCTCCCAGTGTATCAGAGCCTAAAATAAAAAAGTGCCTACAAGTTCATGTATTCATGACCTGTAGACACTTTTTCTTGGATGCCATAAGCCCCAAGTTCTTTCTCTATAACGCTTACGAGGTTAGCTGACGGATTCGGGCCAGAGTAGCCCTACCTATGTAAAGGATTCACCCCTTGGATTCTACTGAATCCAGATGGTTCCCCCGCACTCTATGGTTTCGGCGATTTAGAATTTGGAAACTTTTTTGTTGGTATTGGGTAAGTAAAAAGGTACTGTCTCTTTTAAGAAACTTTGGAGTTTACATAAGCCTCTTCGATAAGTTCTGAATCAAAGTCATTATAGTAGATAACCTCAGTAAGGACTTTGCTTCCCTTGATTTTCTTAAAAGATTCTTTAGCCTCTTCTTGATTATCAAATTCAAACATTTGAACATCATTTTTTCCATACACAGTAATAACCCACATTTTAAAAGTTCCCTCGCTTTTATTTTTAATTTCCAGAATTATCCCAATGCCGTTTCGCCTAACAATCATTTGTTCATTTGCTTTACTTAAACGCTGCTATTTTTTGCCCCCTTTCTTAATCGATTGAAGGTGCCTATTTATTTATACAAAACAAGCTTACCTCCTACATATGTTATTGTACACCATTTTGATTGGATAATTGTAAAAATTTTTTGACAATTTTATGACACCAGGTTTATGAAGGTCTTGGGACAGCAATTTGGAATTAAGATTCTCAGATTACTAGGAAATATACCCGTCCCTCATGTCCCCAGTATCACAATTTCCAGCTTTCCATCACGGTTCTTTATTTCAATCACTTCATCAGCAAACAAATACGGTGTATCAAACCGATCCTGTTTTTTCATCTCGAGATAATAATTATTGGCGGTCAGGATAGGAAAGACCGCATTCGTCTTTTTAAACATATTTTGGCTGACCTCTATCTCCGCCATCAAGATGATTTGTTTTTGCGAGAGGGCAAAAAAGAGCTTCCCAATTTCTTTATCATTTTCCTTGATAGAAATCTGCTGGAGCACCGAAATAAGGCATGTGACCAAATCATTCAGCTGCTCGTTGGTTAAACCACTTAACTGAACTTCCTCCAATGCCTTGTTCACTCCGCTTTTGATTTCCTTGAAGGAAAATACATCTTCAATTCGAAGCGCTGTTTCGTTTTTCCAAGGCTTTCAAACCTTTTTCGCATTTCAAATAAATAGTCCTTGATAAAACCTGTATACTGTTCACGCTGCACAACAAAATCTGTAAGCTCATGAATACTACGAATCTCTTGGCAGCGATTCCGGATTAAGGTCAAGAAAGAATAGACATCCTTCTCATCAAATGTCTGCTCCACCAATTTACGATAATAATAATTCAGCAATGATTGTTCTTTCGCGTCCATCTGTCTCTCCTAGTTGTAAAAATTTATATCCTCTTCATTGTATAACTAATTGGGACGAGGGGACAGTCCATTGTCCCTGAAATAAACAATTAGGATAACACAATGCAAAGCCCTATCCAACCCAAGGATAGGGCTTTGTCGTGCATATAGAAATTTGGGACAAACCTGTCCCTCCGTCCCAAACCTCCCTTCCATATGTTTCAAAAAGACTATTCTTTTCCGGAAGAATATTATATATTGATAATATTATTCCAGTTAAATTCGTGTTGGGGATAGCAGTTTTTTCTGCTATAGGGAGAATTAGGATAATGTTTTAATAGGTGAATTATTTTTTTAGAAAAATGTTTTATTTATGATTTCCTTTATACAGGCTTCCAGTTTATTTACTATCCTTTTAATCTCTCACAACATAGACTTACATTACTAATTGGCAGGGGAAATGATGATGCTCAATAAAAGGTTCAAACTAAAATTAGGAACTAAGATCAATTTTATCGTATTATCTATTGTTTTATTTTTTTCAGTTGTCATTAGCGTTGTCGTGATTCAAGAGGTTACTTCTGGGATTAAGAATTTTGCTGTGTATAAAGCAAAAAGTGATTTGAATTTAGCTTATCGTTACTTAGATACGAAATATCCAGGTGATTGGAATATTCAAAACGGACAATTATTTAAAGGCTCTATATTAATGAATGAAAACGATAAGAATCTAGATGAAATAGGAAAAGATACAGGGGATACGGTCACCATTTTTCTGAAAGATACTCGAGTCGCAACAAATGTCATGAAGGATGGAAAACGTGTCATCGGCACGAAGGTTTCACCTGAAGTTGCAGACCAAGTTTTAAAAGAAGGCAAAAATTATTATGGTGAGGCAAATGTGGTTGGCCATACCTATCAAACAGCGTACATGCCAATTAAAGATAAAACGGGTGAAACGATTGGGATTTTTTATGTTGGATCATCGCAAAGCATCATAAAAGATACCCTTTCTTCATTTAACCAATCATTTGCTGTCGTTTTAATCATCGTAATCCTGCTTTCCATTACAGCTATTTATTTATTCACCCGTATTCTTCGGAAGAGATTAACCAACATCTCGAGTGCTCTTGAAGAAGCAGGACAGGGCGATTTTACCAATGAACTCGTTGATGAATCAGGTGATGAATTAGGTGAGTTAACCGAGAGCTACAATCGGATGAAAGAAAATCTAGCTACCATGATCAAAACAGTCATGGAAACCTCCGAACAAGTCGCAGCTTTTTCTGAAGAATTATCAGCAAGCTCCGAGCAAACAAGTCAGGTTACAGAGCAAATAACAGCCGCTATTCAACAAATGGCAGAGGGTGCTGGGACTCAAACCGCAAGTGTTCAAGAAAGCGCCCTATCAATAGAAGGAGTGACGGAGGGAATCAGTCAAATCGCTCAAAATTCTTTCTTAATTGTAGAGACTGGAGCCGTTACAACCAATTTGGCAAGAAATGGCGGCAGCTACGTGGAAGAAACGGTTCATCAGATGGAATCCATTCACGCCTCTGTGTCCGAAAGTGAAAAGCTCATCAAACAATTAGAGGACCGGTCGATACAAATAGGCAAGATTACAAAGGTCATTACGGATATTGCAGACCAAACCAATTTATTAGCATTGAATGCAGCGATTGAAGCGGCTCGCGCAGGTGAACACGGAAAAGGATTTGCTGTGGTGGCTGGCGAGGTTCGAAAATTAGCTGAACAAACCCAACAATCCTCCATCCAAATCATTGAGTTAATTCAAAGCATTCAAAACGATGTCTCTCATTCAAATGTTTCAATGAATCGGGTGAAGGGAGAAGCTCAAGAAGGCTTGGTGATTGTTGAAAAAGCTCATGTCAGCTTCACTGAAATTATGGATTCAATGGAAAAAATGAGCTTGCAAATTGGGAATATGGCCTTAACAGCTGAAGATATCGCTGCAACCGTTAAAGACGTTTCGTCTACCTTTAACGGAATAACCACCATTGCCAAAGAAACCTCTGACCATTCACATAGTGTGGCGGCAAAAACGGAAGAACAACTGGCCTCCATGGAAGAAATCACTGCTGCTGCCACCGCACTCTCACAAATGGCTTTAGATTTACAGGGGTTGGTGGCTCAATTTAAAGTGGGACAGAGGGACATTGTCCCAGATGCAAATAATTAGGATAACCCAATCCAAAGCCCTATCCAATAGAGGATAGGGCTTTTTCAAAAATATATAAGCTTGGGACAGGGGACCTGCCCTGTGTCCCAGTGACTTTTATCACATATTTTATAGGTCAAATAGATTACAATTAATGTTTATTTGTTAAATGAATCAAATTTGAATTTTAAGATTGATAAGGAGGCTTATATGCAGCTTTTAGAGATGAAACAACTAGAGTTTAAGATTAATGAGTTACGATTAAAATTAGCCCAAATTGTGAACGAGACAGGATTAAATAGTCATGAAACACTTAATTGCAGTCAAAAATTAGATCATTATATCACTATTTATCAGGAACGGAAAATGAATGATTCATTACTTTTTCCGTTGGTTAGACAATGAAAAGAACTAGGAGGGAACGTTTAATGAAACGGTTATTGAGATCATTTTTACACATTAGAACAAAATTAATTATATCTTTTTCTTTATTACTATTAATTCCCACTGTTACGATTGGGCTACTATCTTATCAAACCGCTGAAAAGGCCGTTGTGAAGGAAGTAACCGCTGGTATAACGGAAAATATTGAGCTAATTAATACGTCCATTGAAAACACGATTAATCCTAAGCTGCATGATATCGAGACCTTTTCCGGAATTGTAGCAGCTCCATTTTATGAAGAAGCCAATACTCCTGAATTGCGAAAGGAATTTAGCCGGTATATTGAATTGCATCCAGAGGCAGAGCTTCTATACGTTGGAACTACGACAGGATTATTTATTCAAGAGCCTGATACGGCTATGGATGCTGATTATGACCCAAGAGAAAGAGATTGGTATAAAGCAGCCATGGATAGAAAAGGGGAATTGGTGATTTCAGAACCTTATGTTTCTGCGACTACAGGTCAAATGGTTGTCACCATTTCTCAAATCACACAGGATCATTCGGGTGTCGTTGCGGTTGATATCAATTTAAATCAATTACAGCAATTAATGAATCAAGTCAATATCGGTGAAACAGGTTTTGCCTCCCTTTTAGATGGTACGAGAAAATATATTGCTCACCCGACAATACAAGGTGGCAGTGAAGGAAAGGAAAGTTTCTTAGATACAGTCTTTAAGCAAGAAAAGGGACAGCTTGATTATATTTTAAAAGATAAAGAGTCCGTATTGACGTTTGGAACCAATCCATTAACGGGCTGGAAAATAGCTATTTCTATAGAAAAAGATGAGGTCAACGAAGAAGCATCGTATATTCTGAAAAATACGCTATTAATCATTGGGATTGCGATCATGATTGGTGCTATTGCTGTAACCTTTATTACAAAATCAATCATTAGGCCGCTTAATGAGTTAAAAGAAAAAACCATCACCATCAGTAATGGCGATTTGACTGAGAGAATTCATGTACGGACCAATGATGAGATTGGACAAGTAGGGCAAGCCTTTAATGACATGCAGGATAAGCTGAAGGAACTGATGGTAAATATCGCTAATGCCTCTGAAGTTCTTTCATACGAAAGTGAAGAATTAACCCAATCAGCAAATGAAGTGCAGGCTGGTTCTGCACAAGTCGCATTGATTATGCAAGAGATAGCATCTGGTTCAGAAGCACAGGCCAATACCTCTAGTGAGATGTCCTCCATCGTAGCCAACTTTGCCTCAAAGGTCCAGGAAGCTAATGAGCAGGGAGAACAGATTCAGGAATCATCTCATCATGTCCTAAAATTGACAAATGAAGGAAGCACTTTAATGGACGCATCTACCAAGCAAATGACCAAAATAGATCAAATCGTTAGAGAGTCGGTTCAAAAGGTACAAGAGCTTGATCAACAATCACAGCAAATATCCCAATTGGTTGTGGTCATAAAGGAAGTCGCCGACCAAACCAACCTATTGGCCTTGAATGCCGCGATTGAAGCAGCAAGAGCTGGAGAGCATGGGAAGGGCTTTTCGGTTGTCGCTGAAGAAGTTAGAAAGCTAGCTGAACAAACGGCTACCTCCGTAACGGATATTACAACAATCGTCCAAAATATTCAAAATGGATTTAATGGTGTAACAGAAACCTTACACGACGGATATGAAGAAGTGGAAAAAGGCACCGCTCAGATTGAAACCACTGGCGAAACGTTTACATGGATTAGCCAATCGGTCACAGAAATGGTCAACAGCATCAACACCATATCTGGTAACCTATCAGACATTTCCGCCAACAGCCAGGAAATCAATGGCTCGATTCAAGAAATTGCGGCGGCGGCAGAACAATCTGTTGCAGGGATTCAAGAAACCTCAGCGTCCATTCAACAAACCTCTAGCTCAATGGAAGATGTCGCACGAAGCTCAAATGACCTCTCTAAGCTATCTGAGGAATTAAATGGATTGGTCAAGCAATTTAAGATATAGAGGGATAAGGATGAATTAAATATAGAGCGTTACAAGTAATTTGCTCCTAACGGCACTGTCCGGTAGCTAGCAAATTACTTTCTTTTTATAAAGGGACAGTTTTGTCCCTCCTTCTACATTCACTAAATTTCTCCTGTTATGCTGGAGCGTTCCATCCAAACACTAAATCCATTTAGGCTCCCTTACCCTCCATTTCTTACACAAAACAGTCTTATTAGCGCCAATTAAATACCGAATAGAAGCTCATCCCCTATATCCTTTTTTCTAATTCTTCCAGCAGCTCTTCCGGACTATTTGCTGTTATGTTGACCCCATTTACGACTGCGAATGGCTCTACTAAGCATTGCCCGCAATACAGGAGGCAGCGTTCCTCCCATACCCTGATATCCTTCCGATTCATTAACGCCTTTTTTACCATTTCCATATCATCTTCAAAATTACACGGACAAAATTTAACCTCTAATCCCACTGCTACCATCACCTTTCTTTTTGGCAACATGTTATCGAATTCCTCCAAAGGCTATCAAGAAGCCACCTAAAAGCGGTATTACTTCAATGCGATAAAGAATAAAAGTGATAAACAATAAACGCGGTAAAACCTGTGTTTGCCGGAACAAAAGGAATCCATTATGATTTTTTACATCAAGAGAAAACAAACTGAAAATTTTATAAATTCAAAAACAAGGAGTGTTTCGAATGAGTGAAAAAGTCATGTCAGCAGCAAAAACCAAAAAACAAGAAATCTTCCCTGTGAAGAATGTTCATTATGTAGAAATTTATACAGGGAATGCGAAACAAGCCGCCTATTATTATGCTAAAGCATTTGGTTTTAAACTAAAGGCCTACAAAGGGCTTGAAACAGGTTCCCGTGACAAGGTGTCATACATGCTAGAGCAAGGGGCCATCCGATTGGTTTTAACCGGATCTCTATCAGATGATAATGATATCGCTGAATTTATTAAAAAACATGGCGAAGGGGTTAAGGATATTGCCCTTCTCGTAAAGGAATTGGATAAAACCTACTATGATGCGATTGAACGCGGCGGGATTGCCATCAAGGAGCCATGGATAGAAGAGGATGAGGATGGAAAGGTGAAAAAAGCCGTGATTGGAACCTATGGGGACACGATTCATACCATCATTGAACCAATTGATTACAAAGGATTATTTATGCCAGGATTTGCCCCAATCGATGATACTTATGATGCGGCTTCAAGTGGTTTAGTCGGTGTCGATCATATCGTAGGAAACGTAGAAGAAATGGAAGAATGGACCACCTACTATGAAAACGTCTTTGGATTCAGCGTATTAAAGCATTTTGATGATGAAGATATTTCAACAGAATATTCAGCGCTTATGTCGAAGGTGATGATGAATGGCACAGGACGGATAAAATTCCCTATCAACGAACCAGCGGAAGGAAAACGCAAATCACAAATCCAAGAATACCTTGAGTACTATAAAGGAGCTGGCGTTCAGCATATCGCCTTATTAACCAATGACATCATTAGCACCGTTGCTAAGCTAAAGGAAAACGGTGTGGAATTCTTAACAACACCTGATACCTATTATGAAGAGCTGGCCAACCGTGTCGGACATATCGACGAGGATATTAAGAAAATCCAAGATTTAAATATTCTCGTCGACCGTGATGATGAAGGATACTTGCTACAAATTTTCACAAAGCCACTGGTTGACCGTCCTACCCTTTTTATTGAAATCATTCAGCGTAAAGGGGCACTTGGATTCGGTGATGGTAACTTTAAAGCATTATTTGAATCGATTGAACGGGAACAGGAACGCCGTGGAAATATTTAATGAGGCAGACAGAGTCTATCAATGCGGTAGCCGCGCAATGGTCATGTGGGCATCGCCTCAGGAACCCCCATCCTTCCTGTGTAAAAAACAGCCTTTAAACCTAATAGCCTTTTTTCAACAAGATTGATTACTTCTGCCTAAGATAGAATAAGAGAGTGTCTTTTAGACACTCTCTCCTGAAAAAGGAGCGTTGATTTTCATGCTAATGAAGGTAAAAACGAAGTGGAGAGGAGATGCCATCAGCCACTTTATGGAGGAACTGATTGATTATGCAGGATTATTCCCTCCTGCGGCTTTGTCTCTTTCACAAGCAATCCAAAACTATCAATCCTATATTTCAAGCTCTGACAGCTGGATGATGGGTCCATTTGTGATTCCTGTTAGCCGTCTGAAAGAGCTAGATGAATATCGTAGTCTATTTAATGAACCATACCCGCTCAGGCTATCGGTTATTTTATCAAGAAAGGAAGAGCTGGAGAATGAGCTTGTGCTGATTGAGCATTTTTTACATAAGTATCAAAATTCCGGTTCCGTTGAGGCCATCGAAGTCTCTCTCTCACCGGACAGCAGCCCTTCCTTCTTGAAAAAACTAGCCACTAGGCTCGATGGCTATCCAATCTATTGTGAGGTAGCTGGAGGAAAGGACGAAATTCTCCCCCTATTAGATGGGATCCGTTTCGTGAACAAGGAATCGACAAAACCAATCGGTGTCAAGCTGCGAATGGGAGGCATTCGGGCAGCATTATTTCCTTCCGCACAGACGGCCGCCTTCGTCATCCATGAATCTCAGAAGCGAGGATTATTTATCAAATTTACTGCCGGTCTTCACCATCCCATCCGTCAATTTCGCCAGGAAGTGGAAACGAAGATGCATGGATTTGTCAATGTGTTTACGGCTTCTCTTCTTGCATACCGCCATGCATTGGATGTAGAAACGATTGAAGCCATCCTGCTTGATGAAGATTCGTCCCATTTTTCTTTTACACCGAAGGGTCTTAGCTGGCAGCATTTAACGATTCATTCAAAAGAAATCATTCAAGCACGAAGCTTTTTCGCCCATTCCTATGGTAGCTGTAGCTTTGATGAACCACGGGAAGAGCTTGGCGAACTATCGATTTATCATGAGGAGGAAGTAGAATGAGATATTCATTTATTGAGACTGTACAAGACTGTGATTTTCCTATTCAGAATTTACCATACGGAATCTTTCAATCTGCCAATCAGTCCCCGCGTGTGGGCACTGCTATTGGGAATTACGTACTTGACCTATCCATCATCGATGAAGCAGGTCTATTTAAAGGGACCGGTGCCGAAGGAAAAAACATCTTCAGCGCCTCGTCACTCAATCCCTTTATGGAGCTTGGCCGTTCTGTTTGGAAAGCAGTCCGTGAAAAGCTTCAATACCTGCTCGATCAAGATACTGCCGATTTAAGGGATAACAGGGAGCTTCGATTGAAAGCGTTTTATCCTCAAAGTGAAGTTCAAATGCTGTTACCGGTTCAAATTGGTGATTATACCGATTTCTATGCATCGAAGGAA
Source organism: Bacillus tuaregi (assembly GCF_900104575.1). Classification (NCBI taxonomy): domain Bacteria; kingdom Bacillati; phylum Bacillota; class Bacilli; order Caryophanales; family Bacillaceae; genus Bacillus; species Bacillus tuaregi. The sequence continues at coordinate 624,485 of NZ_LT629731.1, read as the reverse complement.
CACGCAACAAATGTGGGAACAATGTTTCGCGGCAAAGATATTGCCTTAATGCCGAACTGGAAGCATGTTCCGATTGGCTATCATGGTCGTGCGAGCTCCATCGTTCTAAGCGGGACCAATGTTCGCCGTCCGTTAGGTCAGACGAAGCCAGCCCATGCAGAAGCTCCTGTCTTTGGACCAACAGCACAGCTTGATTTTGAATTAGAAATGGGCTGGTTTATCGGTCCTGGGAACAAGCTTGGACAACCGATCCCGATTGATCAAGCAGAGGACCAGGTCTTTGGAATGGTGCTTGTAAATGATTGGAGTGCCCGTGATATTCAGTCATGGGAATATCAGCCGCTTGGACCATTCCTAGCGAAAAACTTTGCGACCTCTATTTCACCATGGGTCGTTCCATTTGAAGCATTAGAGCCATTTCGTCAGGCAGGCCCTACTCAAGATCCAGAGCCTCTTCCTTATTTAAAGCAAAAGAAAAAGGGTGCTTTCAATATTAACCTAGAAGTCTATTTGAAACCCGAAAACGATTCCGAGGAAACGCCCATTACAAAGACTAATTTTCACTATATGTATTGGTCCATCGCCCAACAGGTGGCCCATCATACCATTACCGGCTGCAATCTTCGTCCGGGTGACATGCAGGCATCCGGTACAATCAGCGGTCCTGAGCGTAGTGAAAGAGGAAGCATGCTAGAGCTTACCTGGAGAGGTGCCGATCCTCTTGAACTCAAAAATGGAGACAAGCGGACTTGGATGGAGGACGGCGATGAGTTAATTATTCGCGGATATTGCCAAGGTGACGGCTACCGACTTGGCTTTGGCGAGGTCAGAGGAACGGTCTTGCCTGCGCTTTCAGAGGCAGAGCTTTTAACGGTTGAAAAAACAATCAACTAATTCTCCCCCATACCCCATACCGGGGAAGGATCAAAAATTCATTTGAAAGAAAGAGGTGTCCAACATGCCGCACTATATGAAAATGGGTCGCATTCCACATAAACGTCATACACAGTTTCGCAAAGAGGATGGCAGTTTATATTATGAACAGTTAATGGGAACGAAGGGTTTTTCCGGTATTCAATCCTTGATTTATCATGTGAATCAGCCTACCCAAGTAAGAAAGGCAGAGAAAATATGTGATATTCGGTATGAATATGAAGATAAAGGAGCACTGCAGCACCGCCATTTCCTTACAAAGGATATCGAAGCGCGCGGGGATTTTCTTGAAGCACGTCGGATTTATCTAGCCAATGAGGATGTGGCGGTTGGAATCTCACGTCCTAATAAGCAAATGGACTATTTCTATCGTAACGGTGAAGGCGATGAAATGCTGTTTATTCATGAAGGCAAAGGAAAAATGGAAAGCATCTTCGGTGAATTAAGCTTCGGACCTGGAGATTATCTTGTGATTCCCATTGGAACCACCTATCGTATCGTTCTGGAATCGGATGAAGCCCGATTCTTAGTCCTAGAATCCAATTCAGCGATTATTCCCCCGAAGCGCTATCGAAATGAATTTGGGCAATATCTGGAGAACTCTCCATTTTGCGAGCGTGATATTCGAACGCCGGAAAGATTGGAAACAAAGGATGAAAAAGGAGAATATGAAGTACGAGTACGCGCACAAGGCATGATCACTTCCTATACGTATGATTTCCATCCGCTTGATGCAGTTGGCTGGGACGGCTACCTATACCCATATGCCTTTAGTATTCACGATTTTGAGCCCATCACTGGACGTGTTCATCAGCCGCCTCCAGTACACCAAACCTTTGAGGGCTACAACTATGTGATTTGTTCCTTTGTACCAAGGCTGTATGATTATCACCCAGAGGCCATTCCTGCCCCCTATGTACACAGTAACGTAGAAAGCGATGAGGTCCTTTATTACGTGGATGGGGAATTCATGAGCCGTCGCGGCATTGAGGAAGGTTCCATCACCCTACATCCAAGCGGCTTACCGCATGGCCCTCATCCAGGCAAAATTGAAGCTAGCATCGGGAAGAAGGAAACACGTGAGCTGGCCGTCATGATCGATACCTTCCGTCCCCTCCATGTAGTAAAAGAAGCACATACAATAGAAGATAGTCGGTATATGAGCAGCTGGCTACCTTCTTAATCTGATTAATTGAAGTTCAATTTTCCTATTAAACGATAGATAGGCTATGTTGAACAGCAATCAACAACGATGTTGAACATAGCCATCCTATAAAAGCGAGGCTGGAATAGATGAAGCAAACCTATCACTCTTTTATTGAGGCTGTTAAAGATATTCATGATGGAGCGACCATCATGGTTGGTGGTTTTGGATTATGTGGAATTCCTGAAAACTTAATCGTGGCGCTTAGTGAGACCGATGTAAAAGACTTAACCGTCATCTCGAATAACTGCGGTGTAGATGATTGGGGTCTTGGGATTCTTTTAAAAAATAAACAAATCAAGAAAATGATTAGCTCTTATGTTGGCGAAAATAAAGAATTTGAAAGACAATACCTCTCAGGCGTAATTGAAGTCGAGCTGATTCCTCAAGGTACATTAGCTGAAAAAATTCGTGCTGGCGGCGCCGGCATCCCTGCCTTCTATACCCCAGCAGGTGTTGGCACCCCAATTGCAGAGGGAAAAGAAGTTCGTACCTTTAACGGGAAGGAATATCTCCTGGAAACCGCCTTAACCGCTGATTTTAGCTTAGTCAGTGCGTTAAAAGCCGATACTATGGGAAATCTTGTCTATAATAAAACGGCGCAGAATTTCAACCCCAATGTCGCTACTGCCGGGAGGATTACGATTGCGGAGGTAGAAGAAATTGGCGACATCGATCCTGCCCAGGTTCATACTCCAGGTATTTATGTCCAACGATTAATTGTTGGACATAAAGAGAAACGAATTGAAAAACGTACCGTACAAAAGGTCGTGTGAGAGGATGGGGACACAATTGGTCACAGGACAGAATGTGAGAGAAAAGATTGCTAAAAGAGCAGAAAAGGAAATGGCATCAGGGGATTATGTGAATTTAGGAATTGGCATGCCAACGCTGATTGCCAATTATATAAGCGAGGATAAACAAGTTGTTCTGCAGTCCGAGAATGGTTTGCTGGGTATTGGTGCTTATCCAGGAGAAGCAGAGGTCGATCCCGATTTGATTAATGCCGGAAAAGAAACGATTACGGTAATAAAAGGTGCTGCTTATTTTTCGAGTGCAGATTCCTTCGCGATGATCCGCGGCGGACATATTGATGTCGCTATTCTTGGAGGCATGGAGGTGTCCGAGACCGGTGATCTGGCCAATTGGATGATTCCAGGTAAAATGGTAAAAGGAATGGGCGGTGCGATGGATCTTGTCCATGGCGCTAAAAAGACCATCGTTATTATGGAGCATACCAATAAAAAAGGCCAGACAAAAATCCTCAAAGCCTGTACCCTCCCACTTACTGGTCAAGGGGTGGTCAACCGTATTATCACAGACCGGGCTGTAATGGATGTAACAGAGGCTGGCTTAAAATTAGTAGAGGTCGCCAAAGGGTATACAATCGATGAGGTTCAAGCCGTGACAGAGGCGACCTTGATAGTTGATCCTCATGTAAAATTGGAAGCCTATTAGAAATAAAAAGACATGACCTATTTCATTTTACGAATAGGTCATGTTCTTTGTTCGATTTCAATATCATTTTACAGGGAATCGATGACATAAACTCCTTCTATTCTATAAGTCTTCCACGACAATATAATTCATTTTAACTGGCCCATGGACACCGACCACAAGGTTGAGCTCAATATCGGCAGAATTACTTGGCCCGGTAATATAGTTGATACAGGATGGAACCTGTTCACCGTTTTGAAGCTTTTTCCGTAATATTTGGGCCGCTTGCGTCATGCGCGGAACAATCGTGCTTTTTGGAACAATTACGATAGAGTGGGTTGGCAGAAAGCTGATGGTTCTCCCTCTATCCTTGCTGCTGTACAAGACAACCGTACCAGATTCAGCTAATGTGATTTCACTAATCGTGATTCCAACATTTGCCTTTTCTGCTTTCATAATATTTTCTTTCCCTAACGCAGAATTCCATTCGGATACTTCCACATTCCCCTTCGGAAAATCTTCCTTTAATAGTTTCCCTAGTCCAAATTCCTCAAAGCGCGGATCCTTCCATGTCACGACAGGCCCTCCACCAACGGCATCAATTGAGCTTGCTAGCACTTCTGGTAATTTATCTTTTGTCGTAACATCAAGCTTCGTATGTACCTTTGTACATTGAAGTTTTAACACCTCTAACAATTCCTCCTGAGTCGCACCTTTTAATACTTCCTCCTGCGGATTGTAAGCCCATTGGGGTCTTTTGACATGCGTCACTCTTTCTCGACCAAGCCGATTCGCGATATGACTGAGAAAAGCCTCACGATTTGTTATAGTTCCTCGCATCATTCATTTCCTCCTTTTGGTCGGTTTTTAAACCAATCCCGGAAGCGCTCTTTATTGGGCGCCGGCAAATCACGAATATCTGTCCATTCTTTCAATAGTCCGACCCCCTTCGTAATTCGGTCATCACTTGTCAGCGGTTTTGAAAGCACTGGTGCCATTTTGGAAGCCATATGATAGAGTGCTGGTGAAGAAGTTCCCATTCCAACTGTCTTCATCAGTACTTTTTCGGAAAAAGGTGCCTTCCCTTCCTTTTCCACAATCACTTGTCGATGCTTTAAAATCAATTCATGAAGAGGGATCTTCACCGGACAAGCATCCGTACAGGCTGAACATAGGGTGGAGGCATATGGCAATTCTTTATAATCATCATAGCCGCCAAGCAGCGGTGTTAAGACCACTCCAATCGGTCCAGGATAAATCGATCCATAGGAATGACCGCCAACATGTCGATACACCGGGCATACATTGATACAGGCTGCACAACGAATGCATTGAAGCGCCGATTGAAATTCTGTTCCAAGGATGTTTGAACGTCCATTGTCCACGATGACAAGATGAAACTCACCCGGACCATCCACATCGCCTTCTTCACGTGGACCTGTGAGGGTTGTAATATAGCTTGTCAGTTTTTGACCAACGGCACTCCGCGTCAGCATCCCAACCAATACTTCCATTTCCTCAAAGGTAGGGACAATCCGCTCCATCCCCATGACCACGACCTGTGTTTTGGGCAGAGCCGCCACAAGGTCCGCATTTCCTTCATTTGTTACAAGTGTAATCGAGCCTGTTTCTGCCACCGCAAAGTTACAGCCTGTGATGCCAAGGTCTGCGGTCAAATAGTCTTGACGTAAGGTTTCACGAGCAAACAAAGCGAGCTCCTCAGGTTTTTCGGTCTTTTTATAGTCTAGCTTTTCCGCAAATACATCCCTGATTTGCTCTTTATTTTTGTGTAACGCAGGAACAACGATATGGGACGGTGGATCATGGTCGTCAACCTGGAGAATATATTCCCCTAAATCCGTTTCAATCACTTCACAGCCAATGGCCTCCAGCTTTTCATTCAGACTGATTTCCTCTGTCACCATTGATTTAGCTTTGACAATTTTTTTCGCCTGATTCTTTTGGGCAATGTCCGATATATATTCTCCTGCTTCTTCCGCTGTTTTCGCAAAAAAGACATGACCGCCTCTTTTTGCCACATTTTCACTTAACTCAAATAAATAGAAATCGAGATTTTCGAGTACATGCTGACGAATTTCTTCCCCATGATTACGCCATTCTTCCCAGTTTCCCAGCTCATCCGTCACGGTTTGTTTTCTTCCTTGGATGGTCTCTTGGGCGCTGGCAACCGCCCCTCTCATGAAGGAGTCTTGAATTTGATTCTTGACACGAACCTTAAATTTCTCTGTGCTCGTCTTCATTGACATAGGTACCTCTCCCCTCTTTTCGTTTATACGTGGCTATTTAACACTTCAGCAATATGCAGCACTTTGATTGGCTTTCCTTGTCTCGTGATTCGCCCGCCAATATTCATTAAGCAAGACCCATCGGCACCAATTAAATAGTCTGCCCCCGTTTCTTCCACATGCTGAACCTTTTCATTTACCATTTGCTCAGAAATTTGCCCCATTTTCACGGAAAAAGTACCGCCAAATCCACAGCAATTTTCTTTTCCCGGAAGCTCTATATATTCTAATCCCTTAACATTTTTTAATAATTTGATTGGAGCTTCTCTTACTCCAAGTAATCTTGTCATATGACAGGATGTATGGTAGGTGACCCTGCCAGGAAAGGTCGCCCCGACATCCTCAATTTGTAAGACATCAACGATAAATTCCGTTAATTCATAGGTTTTCTCTGCAAGCGCCTTCGCTTTAGGTCCGTAGACAGGATCGTCTTTAAAGATATGCCGATATTCATGGAACATGTAGGCACATGAGCCAGATGGACTGACAACATACTCGGCATGCTCGAAGGCCTCGATCATTTTTTTCATGGCTGGCTTGGCGGCCTCTACATACCCGCTATTGTAGGTTGGCTGGCCACAGCATACTTGTGTCTCAGGAAAATCAATTTCACAGCCAAGTCGTTCTAGCAATTCAACGGTCGCCTTACCAACATCACTATTAAACATATCAACAAGACAGGTTGCAAATAAAGTTACTCTCATTTCGTCCATCCCTCTCCCCATCAAATGAATCCTAAAATTATTATATTTATCTAATTAGTAAAAAAATTATTAAGATTACTTTACTACCAATTTTTCACCCAGTCAACAGGTCATCTGATGACTGAATGATATAATATTAGATAAGTACTATGATAATACGATAAATATTTAGAAAGGATTTTCATATTTTTGCGTGGGTAGATTCGGGGAGTCATTTAATGTCCTACAGGAGAAACGAGAAAGAAGAACCCCTCAAGACACGTCGTATCGAGGAGTCTTGGCGTGCGCCTGTGGAAAGCGAAGTGCCCGAAACGGAAATAAAGGAGCCTTTAAAAAAGCTCCTTAATCCCGTATAATATCCTTTTCCTCAAAATACTGTTGCAAAATATTTTCTACATTATCCAAATGGGTAAGCATGGCTTTTCTAGCCTTTTCACCATCCTGCTCGAGAACGGCTTGGTAGATTTCAACATGCTCATCATATAGCTTCTCGGTTGTCGTCCATGTGGAAAATAATAATAATCGCCGGGTTTCTCTCATCGTTTCCTGCATGAGGTCTGATACATGCAGCAATAGGTTAGAGACGAGTGGGTTTTGGGTAGCCGCTGCCAGGGCTAAATGAAACTCCATATCCGATTTCTCCCCTAATTCTTCATTCCCATTGGAAACCTCCATCTCTTCTAATGCCTCTTTCATCTTTTCTAAGCTCTCTGCACTTCGTTTACTTGCCGCTACAGCAGCTGCGCCCACTTCAATAATTTTTCTGACCTCAAGGAGATTTTTCACATCTTCTTTATTCATCAGTATCGCAGATGAAAGCGGAAACTTTATATTTTCTGCCTCAAATTGCTTCACATAGGTACCTTCACCCTGTTTCATTTCAATTAAGCCCATGGCTTTTAACGCAGACAAGGCCTCCCGAATGGCCGATCGACCGACTTGAAAGTTTTCGGCTAATTGCTCAACCGATTTTAATTTATCTCCTGGCTTGAGCTGACCATTACGAATCGCTTCATGTAGGGCCTCTGCCACCTCTTCATATATTTTTTTAGGCTTAATTTGTTTATATTTCATTATTTCCGCCTCACATTCTCAGGTTACTATTACTAGAATTATAATGGTTTTTGAGTACTTTACACAAATGAATATAAATCACTTATCTTTAAAAAATATTCATAAACTTTTCACAAATCTATTGTTTTTTTAAATATTGGCAATTATAATTCAGATTATCAAAGTCATCTAGTCATCAGATGACCTTATCATAACATCTATGAAATGCGGAAAAATGAAAACGATATCTTTTTAAAGAAGGAGGTTATTGTCCTACTAAGGATTGAAAGAGAGATTAATAGTTTGACTGATTAATTGGAGGTATAACTATGACATTTACTCAAAATTTTACTATAGTTGGAAATAATTTAGCTCTTACCGCCATAGTCGCCGTTATCCCAATCCTATATTTTTTCTGGGCACTTGCGATTAAACGGATGAAGGGGCATATCGCTGGTTTAACGACATTGGCTCTGGCAATTCTCCTTGCCATCATCGCTTTCAAAATGCCTGCTCAAATGGCTTTTATGTCTGCTTCTCAAGGTGCTGTGTATGGAATTATACCCATCGGCTGGATCATTGTCACATCCGTTTTTCTTTATAAGCTGTCGGTCAAAAGTGGACAATTCAATATTATTCGTACCTCTATCCAATCGATTACAGAAGACCGCCGCTTGCAGGCCTTATTGATTGCCTTCTCATTCGGGGCTTTCCTAGAAGGAGCTGCTGGATTTGGGGCACCTGTTGCGATTTCAGCCGCATTACTTGTCGGATTAGGATTTAATCCCTTATATGCTGCCGGAATTTGTTTATTAGCCAATACAGCACCTGTTGCCTTCGGGGCTATCGGGATTCCAATAACAGCCATGGCAGGGCCTGTCGGGATTGATGCCATGGAAATCTCTAAAATGGTTGGACGCCAGCTACCCTTTATTTCTGTTTTTATTCCGCTTTACTTAGTGATTATCATGGCAGGCTTTAAACGAGCATTAGAAGTAATGCCCGCCATCCTTGTCTCAGGATTTTCCTTTGCCATCGCGCAATATTTAAGCTCTAACTTCTTAGGACCTGAATTACCGGATATTCTTTCAGCCTTAATTTCATTATTTGCCCTTACTGTTTTCTTAAAATTCTGGAAACCGAAAACTATTTTCCGTTTCAAAGGTGAATCCGAAATAGCTGTCGCTTCAGCTGCAAAGAATGAAAAACTTGAAACCGTTCACTATTCTGGAGGACAAATCTTCCGAGCCTGGTCTCCATTTTTAGTTTTAACAGCCTTTATTTCCTTTTGGGGAATTCCAGCCATTAAAACAGCCTTAACAGGACATTATGAAGGGACAAATGTCATTCTTAAAGCGGTGAATTCTATAGGACATGTGCTTACCTACTCACCAGAAGTGCCATTGCTACATAATAGAATTCTGAATGATGCAGGGGAAGCGGTAGCCGCTGTATACAAGCTGGAGTTATTAGGAACAGCAGGGACCGCCATCTTAATTGCTTGTTTTATTTCCAAATATATTACTGGTTTATCCTGGAAGGATTGGTCAGCAACATTTGGTGAAACCTTAAATGAATTAAAGCTTCCCATTTTAACCATTGGGTCCGTCGTGGCCTTTGCCTATGTCGCTAACGCTTCAGGTATGACTCACGCTCTTGGAATGATTATCGCCAAAACGGGTTCATTATTCCCATTCTTCTCTCCATTCCTTGGCTGGCTCGGGGTCTTTATTACAGGATCAGATACCTCTGCTAACCTGTTGTTCGGAAACCTGCAGAAGATATCAGCCATGCAGGTGGGAATGGATCCATTACTTGCTGTCGCCGCCAACTCTTCGGGTGGTGTGACTGGAAAAATGATTTCGCCCCAATCCATTGCTGTTGCCTGTGCAGCTGTTGGACTGGCAGGAAAGGAATCCGAGTTACTTCGCTTTACCTTAAAGCATAGCTTTTTCCTAGTCATTCTCGTTGGAATTTTAACCTTCCTGCAAAGCAATGTATTGTCGTGGATGATTCCATAAATAAATGCTCTGATAAAGCACCCTATTCGTATTATAAGGTCAGCCAGAGAAATCTGGTTGACTATTTTTTATTCAATTTATAGATTGATAGTAGCCGGGGTAGAACGGACGCACCCGTGGGACTTGATCCCGACAACTAAACTGTTCGCCCTCTACTTGTTAACACATGATTAGGCTGGTTGGGACATTGAGATCCCGTATAACAAGCGAATATATGAATGACAAGCTAGATAGAGGTTACCGGTCAATCCACTACACTAGGAGGAGATAAACTATGAATCCAGTTGTTGGTCTGGATGTCGCTAAAGGTGAAAGTCAGATTCAAATGTTCTTGGATAAAAAGATGCCCTATAAAAACAGTGTGAAGGTTGAACATACGGTGGAAGGTCTAAAAGAGTTACACTCTTATTTACTCGATTTAGAGCGTCAAGCAGGGATGAAACCACCTGTCGTTTTGGAGTCAACAGGTCACTATCATGCCCCAGTTGTACAGTTTTTAGAAGCAAGAGAGTACATTGTGATTATCGTAAATCCATTGGTATCCTACCGGGCAAAAAGTTCTAGCTTACGAAAAACCAAAACAGATGCCATTGATGCTTATCACTTAGGCGAACTGTATTACAAGGAGGATTTAGAGCCTCAGAAAAAGCGTGGTGTTCAGTTATTAAATCTTCGGCATCTGACAAGACAACATGAAAATATGACGGGAATTATGGTTCAAACAAAGCTTCAATTTCAAGCTGTGTTAGATCAAGTATTTCCAGAGTATAAAGGTGTTTTTGGCGATTTGTATGCCGAGGTTTCATTAAAAACTTTACAAACCTTCCCTACCTCGGAGTCCGTCTTAAAAGCTGGTGTGGAGGAAATTGCACAATTTATTGATAGGCATTGTAAAGCACGTTCATTTAATTGGGCGCATAAAAAAGCAGAAGGATTAATCGCAGCTGCAGAACGCAATCCATTTCAGTCAACGCTATATCAAAGCCTTCTAGTCAGTCTGAATATGTATATTGATTTACTTCAAGCGTACCACCAACAACTTTCTACGTTGGAGCGTGAGATTGATAAGTTGGCGGTACAACTTGAAGAATATGAACTACTCCAAACAATTCCCGGTGTAGGTGAAAAAATCGCTGCCACGATTATTTCTGAAATCGGAGAAATTGATCGGTTTAGTCATCCCAAAAAGTTAGTTGCCTTTGCAGGACTTGACCCTAGTGTTTTTGAATCAGGTCGCTTTAAAGGTACGAAGAATCATATTACTAAACGAGGCTCTGCAAGGCTTCGCCACATGCTTTTTACAGCAGTTCGGTGTTCCATTCGAGATAGTCGTAAAAAGAAAACAACTGATGAAACCATTGCACGAAATAAGCGATTACGTGCCTTCTACGATTTAAAACGTGAAGAAGGTAAGCCTTATAAAGTAGCCATTATTGCATGTGCTAATAAACTTTTACACTGGATTTATGCGATGTTAAAAACGAAAACACCATTCCAAGAAACTATTTAATAACAGCATTTTCAAATAAAGCAAAAACCTTCCAAATTAAGTTCGGAGGGTTATTTGAGTTGCGCATTTTTAGTATAGCATGAAGTTGTTTTCGATTTAAAAGATTTTTCTTGACAATCTATTAGCTGGTTTTGTTAAATTAGTTAAAATCCGTTATTGTTTATTCAATACCATATGTATTAAAAATTTCAGGATTTGAAAGGACGAACACTAATCCTATAATTGCAGTTGTAAAAAAACAAATCCATCCTATTATTTTTGTTTTTTTATCAATTTCAGTTTTTCTCTCTAATGTACCGATGTAATTAATGACTAAAACGAAAGAAACAAAAGAGATCGTTCCTATATACCAGTGTCCTAAATAATTTTTATCGAATGAAAATAAAGCTACAATTAGTAAAACCACTCCAAGTGCTATTCGATTTATTATCGTTTTCATATAACCACTCCACATTCTATTTTTGAAAACATTTTCACAAACAATAAAATTATTTTAACATAATAACATCCATCAAAATTTTCCGATTTTTAAATAACCTACTCCTCTATTAAAAAAGACTGCCATTCTGACGATCTCTGCTGTTCCGTTATAGCCCCCTTATCTACAGTATAAAAAGAAGTAGTATTTAACGTTTTTAAAGTTAAGTACTACTTCTTTTTTGTATCTTAAAATAATGCTTATTTACAGTAAGAAATTATAGTATTCATAGTTTTTATAGAAACACTTTCATAAATACATCATTATTTAGTCTGGAGGTGATGTTTTATGAAAGTTCAAGAGGTTTTAATTGATGGCAAAAGGCGTTATATGCTTATTGATGAAAATAATAATCCAGTAGTACCCGTAACCAAATACCTAAAATATCTTGATAACACAGGGAAGGCTGAAAACACATTAAAATCATACTGTCGTCATTTGAAATTATACTTTCAGTATTTAAAAGAAAAAGAAAGAGGATACGAAGAAGTTGATCTTGATTTATTGGCGGAATTTATATCTTGGTTAAGGAATCCATATCAATCTATTAAAGTTATTCAGCTTACCCAAACCAGAGCAAAGAGATCAGAGCGTACTGTAAATACCATATTAACTTGTGTTCAAGGTTTCTATGATTACTTGATGAGAATTGAGCATTATGAAAAAGATCTATCTGAAAAAACAAAGAAACAAATGATTGGAAATTACCGGTCATTCAAACCGTTTTTACATCATATTTCAATGGGAAAACCCCTTGATAAAAACATCTTAAAGATGAAGGAGCCCCGAAGGGACGTCTTAACACTCACAAGAGAACAAGTACAACTAGTCCATGATGCGTGCAGTAACATCCGGGATATTTTTCGGGGCGTCACTGTGACTTTTTCTTAAGTTGTCCCCCTGAAATGTAGGTATGTCGTGTTTCTATCTATACTATATGTCCATTATAAGGGGGTCAACCACAGGCACCTTCTAAGAATTTTCGGGGCGTCACTGTGACTTTTTCTTTTTTAGAAAGATCTCGAAACGATTACTATGATAACCTTTTGAACTTTTCAGAATTGGTAATTAGAGTTATAAACTCCTCTAATTGATGTTCGTAGGGTATTCCAATTTTATTAATTGAGTCTGCCCAGTTAATTATTTGATTAGTTAGATCGACATCAAAACCAAAATATATTTTATATTCATTTTCGTTGAGGTCAATTAGCTTTACGAAGTTACCTTCTTTATTTCTCTCCAACGGTCCTAATCTTTCAAAGTGTTTTATTATTTTATAATTAGACAAAAATCCACCCATATCCTGTTGCTCTAGTTTATAAATCATAAAAGCCAAATGATCTTCATTTCGGTAAGGTCTTTTGTTGATTTCTAATAAATAATTCATTTACTCACCCCTAATTATTATCATTCCCCTAATGGGAAAAAGAGACCCTAGCAAAACTAGAGCCTCTTGGAAAATAATATAAAATTAACGAAGAAGTTGTAATACTCCTTGTGGTAATTGGTTAGCTTGAGCCAACATTGCTTGTGATGCTTGAGAAAGAATCGAATTCTTCGTTTGTTCCATCATTTCTTTCGCCATCGTGCGAACATTTGTTTTCACAAGTGACTAGACTATATCTTCACCCTCTAGCAATCTAGTAGGGGGCGGGCGCTTCGGATTCACAATGCTGATGGTCATTGTTTCACCTATGGATTCATCGTCATAGCTTTCGCCTTAGACGGTTTAACCTAATTCCTCCGACTTTTTCCTTTTAAATCTCAACCAATTTTACAGAAGTACTACAGATTTTTCACTATCTAGTAATTTAGTCTTTTCATTATTAGCTAAATATATTGCATAAGGGATTGCATGTTTTGCGACTTCAAACTCATAATATACTATTCCAGGTTTATTTACATTAACCTCAATAATATAAGGTTTCATATCTTTACCAATTGCTATATCTAAACCCATCTCACTTAAATTTTTTTCATAAAACCCTTCAAAAGTAGAAGCAACTTTTAACGCAGTTGTTTCTATTTCATTTATTATTTCTTTACCTCTTTCTTCTGAAAAGTTTCTCTTTAAAAATCCTACAATTCCCCCAATATAGCCTCCATTGCCAGTGCTAGATATAACAGCATGGTGTATACCAATTCTTGGATAATTATTAACAAATGACCAATTACCATTACCATCTTTCATCATATGCACCCTAATATCAAAAGGCTTTCCTTCTTTTGTCCGAGTCTCAATATATTTTTGAACTATAAAGACACTTTTTCTCATTAAATCCCTTAAATACTGATTAAGTTGCAGCTCGCTATAATGGTATTCTCGTTCACCAATTGCTACGAAGTAATCATCGGTTTTATTCCTTTCTATAAAATGAACACCATTTGCAAATGAACCGATTTCCGGTTTCAGAATAATTTTTCCATACTTTCCAATATAATTAAAGATGTCTTTTACCCTATTAACTTTTTGATATGGAATTATTACATCGTCAATCTTCCCTGTTGATTTTAGCCTATCATAAACATCTAATTTACTAATTGAATTCCCAAAAAATTCATTTGTAAATGGAATTCCTTCTAATTCTTCATATACAATATTATATCCTTTAATACCTCTCAATCTTAATCGATCATATATAACATCAGGATACTCTACAATTTTGGGAACCCATTCTTTGTTTTCATAAAAATATCCTCTTATTAACATCTCATCATAATCAATATCTTCAGATGTAAAATAATAAAAATTCACATTTTCATAATTAGCAACATAAGCACATGCAACTGCTAAGTCATTAATATCATTTTGACTTGCTAGCATGCCGATACGAATACGATTATCTAAATTAGCAAATTGTAAATCTGTATTTTCTGCATCAAATTGTCCTCTAACCTTAATTTTCCTATCAAATTCATTTGTGTGAAAAATTCTATTTTTAGCAATATAGATAGCATATGCAATAGTATTAATCGCTCTTTCATCTTCATGATAAGTAGATTGAGGACCATTGTTTACTTCATGGAGCCATAAACATCCATTCTCATCAATGGCTAGATCTAATCCAAGTTCATTCAATGCTAGTCCATGTAATTTATCAAGATGCCATGTCAAGTCCATGGCCAAATTTTTAAGCCTTTCTTCATACTCCTTACCTTTATTTCCAAATTCTTTGGCTAATAAGTTTTCTAGTCTCTCAGTTCTTCCACCACGACTAATATTACTCAGATTACTTTTTTTATTTCCTATACGTGGATATATTTTGGTTAATGTCCACTTACCGTTACCATCCTTCTGTACATGCGCTCGTATATCATAAGGTTCTCCATCTCTTGTACGGCAGTGAATGTACTGTTGCACAATATAACTATTTTTCTGTTTTAAAATAATATCATAGACCCACTTTTCAAATTCCATCTGATTGAGAGTCCTTTTCTTTTTATGCTCCATAAGTAAATAACGATTTCCTATTTTGTTAACGAAGTAGATATTCTCTCCCCTATTACCTAGTAATGATTTAAACACAGCACTCTTATTATCTATAAAAAATTTATGAATAATTGATTCATCAGTAACAACTTTGAAAGGTACTAATAAATCGGCATACTTTCTTGATTCAACTATTTTTTTTGGCAAATAGAATTTATTCCCTACTCCGAAGCTTGTAAAAGGAACTTCCTGTCTTAACTTTCTCTCTTTACGAGATTGTTGAGATCGTGACTTTACTCCAATATTATTGATAACATCTGGAAATGGAGATTTTATCCGTTTCCATTTACCATCTATAAAGGTATCTGCTGTAACTTGTCTTTTTTCAAAATCAATATCATTTGAAGAGAAAAATAGAACATTAGCTCCTTGGCGTTCTCCTTCTTTTATCAAAGAGTTAATCCGTTCTTTAGGATATACTTTTAGAGGGTTATTTTCACAAAAATAAACACCTATCGTTACTTTTTGGTTGTTTGGTCCATTATCAATAATTCTTTCCAAACCTTTTTTTAACTTGAGTATTTGAGGTACTAATGAAAACCTTACTAATTCAGACATTTTTATAGAATTCCCTATTTCCATATCCTTAGCAATAGTATATAAAGTATATTCAATACCTTCAATTTCTTTTTGACCTTCAAATTCACTGTATAAATTCATTCCCTTTTTAATAGCTCCAAAACCATCTACAATAGAACTAAAGATAAATACATACTTATTGAAGTTTCTTTCCTTTACCAAAACAGAAAAATGTTCTATAGCTTCTAACATTGTATCCATGATTCTAACTAATTGAAAAAGTTGCTTATCTGATGACATAGCTAATAAAACTCCCCCTTATCTTCTATTTATCTAACTTACTGAATTATCATACTCTAATCTGGCTTTATTAAAAATTTGGGTAGTGAGGAAAAACTTAAATATATATAACAGGTTAATTTCACCTATACATATGGTATGGTTTTAGAGTTTAAAGTATAGTAGTAGTTTTTATATTTATAAGAAATAATTTAGAAAGTTGTTATAAAGCGGTAATATATTGAAAAATCCAGATTAATATTTCTTGTTAGATTAAGAATGCAAGTTGTTGGTGAATTAAAACCATATTAACCTTTTATAAAAGGTTGATTTTCACTTAACTATTGAAAAGAAAAGCTGACCTAATTGTCCGTAATTATCGATCAATTGGTCAGCTTTAAAATTTATCCTAGTAAAATTAACGTAACAACTGAAGTACTCCCTGTGGCTGTTGGTTAGCTTGGGCTAACATTGCTTGAGATGCCTGTGCAAGAATAGAATTCTTTGTCTGTTCCATCATCTCTTTAGCCATATCAACATCTCGTATACGAGATTCCGCTGCAGTTAAGTTTTCAGATGAAGTATTCAAGTTATTAATAGAGTGCTCTAAACGATTTTGATACGCCCCCATTTGAGCACGTGACGCAGAAACTGAAGCGATAGCTTCATCTAAAAGCTTAATACCAGATTGCGCACCATCTTTATCAGAAAGATCAATAGCACTAATATCAATAGCATCTTCACCCAAAGCTTCACTTGTTTGAGCCTTCCATTCAATTGTTAAAGCCTGTCCTTCATTTGAACCGATATTAATATCAAGAGACTGATCTTCTGCTAAAATATCCTTAGTATTGAATTGTGTATTTTTACCAATTCTATCAACTTCTTCAATCAACTGAGCAACTTCTTTTTGAAGTTCAGCACGGTCTTCGTCTGTATTAGTATCGTTAGAAGACTGAACAGCCAACTCACGCATACGTTGAAGAATGTCGTGAGTTTCATTTAACGCTCCCTCAGCAGTCTGAATTAATGATATACCGTCTTGAGCATTTTTAGATGCCTGTTCTAACCCACGGATTTGCCCACGCATTTTTTCAGAGATTGCTAGACCTGCTGCATCATCTGCTGCACTGTTAATACGAAGTCCTGAAGATAATTTCTCCATTGATTTTGCTTGACCAGCCTGAGCACTACCCAACTGACGATAAGTATTCAACGCCGCAATATTATGATTAATTCTCATTCCCATTTTCCTCCTTGAATATCCGGCTCACTTCCCTGTGAACCATTAAGTATTTGCACGAGAGAACAAAGTCGGCCGCCTTTATTCCCTCTTACAATACTAATATCGGAGGAATCTAGTAACTGTTTAATGTTTTACTGAAATTATTTTTTCAAACTTGGAAAATTTTTTATACTGCTTATCAGATTATCAACAGAAGCTGAAGTCGTCGCCGCTTTGTTCTCTGCTTGAATTTCTTCAAACAACTCCTGCCGCAATATCTCCACATTCTTCGGTGCTTGTATCCCAATTTTCACTTGATCATTCGCTGTGGCCACAACGGTTATTTCAATCTCATCACCAATTCGAATTGTTTGCCCTTTTTTCCTTGTTAATACGAGCATGCCTCGTTCACCCCTTTGCAGCGACTGGTTCCTCTGTAAAGAGAGGATGCTTTGTTAGATAGTTTGTGTTGCTTAGGATTACTTGTCTCGCTTTATTGTTGACCATGTTAATGACTACCGGTGCCTGAAGGTTGGCGGTTGATTGGTTGAAGGGCTCCTGTGGCGTGAGGATAACCAATACCTTGACATCCTTTTCATGTTCAATCCCGAGAGCTTCTACAATCGAATCCTCGATGAGGAAATCATAATTCGGCTTGAAGAAGAAGGGGTCTGTTGTGAGAAAGCCGATTTCTGCATCGACGGTTGATTGTAGGACCTGGAATAGGCCGTCG
Organism: Bacillus tuaregi; assembly: GCF_900104575.1. NCBI lineage: Bacteria > Bacillati > Bacillota > Bacilli > Caryophanales > Bacillaceae > Bacillus > Bacillus tuaregi. Next base: position 606,593 of record NZ_LT629731.1, on the reverse strand, counting down.
TCACTTAAGGGAAGGAGCACAAATTGCGTTTCCTCTGGAAAACCAGGGATTCCTTTTTCAAAATAAAGAATATCATCCTTATGGACGGTTACTTCACCATGATATTTCGTTTGAATGTTCATTTTATCCAATCCTTTTGCTGTGATATTTATAGTATTCACGAATTTCCTTCTAAAAAATCCCTATAGAGCAATGTCCATAGGGATTCAATTCTTCTATCTTAGATAATCCATTAATGTTGGCTGAATTAGCTTTGCACCGACTGCTAATGAAGCTTGATGCAGACTTTGGGCAATGGTTAAGTCGATATAGACTTTTTCCAGATCAATGTCTTCATTTTCGGAAACCGTTTTCTTCGCGATAACCTCCTGCTCCATGAGACGGCTTTGGACGAGCTCGGCACGGTTGGTTCGGGCACCGAGCTCCGATCTGGTCGAGACGATATTATTAAGCATTTTGTCAATCGCCTCGAGTGATTTATTAATTTCTGTACCGGATGTACCAGGATTATTTAACATCTTTTTCAGCGATTCTAAGCCGCTGAACAAATCGACCGGGAAGGCATCCTGTGGGCGAATATTAATCGGCATTTTGACGCCCTTCATAATTTCGATTTCCACATCCTCCACGTTTATGGAAACGGCAGTCTCATGAGAAATGACGATATCCTGCTCGGACAGCTTTTTCGTAACGTCCACCTGTTCTCCATCACGATATTCAAGGGTCTCTTTATAATGATAAGTGATGTTGCTTGTCGCTGGGTCGATGACCATTTTTTCACCTGAAAAAGAAACAAAGGTGTTCCCTGATTCATCGGTTCCATCATACTTAAAGGTTTGGCCCTGATAGCTGATAACATAGCCTCTTTTTTCATCTAAATCCTTGAAGCTGCTAAATTCAAGACCAATCTGACTCAGATTGATCGGACTCTCACTTGTATCCGTTCCACTGAAAATATAGGTATCTCCGACCTTTGTATCCGCAAGAGCAGCAAGGTGCTGCTGGAGACTGGCAATTTCATCGGCAATACTCTTTCTCGCTCCGGCATCATAGCTGTCATTCGATGCCTGTACAGTCAAATCGCGAACCCGCTGCAGGGCCTGGCTGGCTTCATGCAAAGAGGAATCGGCATTTTCCAGCCAATTGAAGCCTTCATTTAAGTTGCGCTTGAACTGCTCCACTTCCACAACCTGGCTGCGGTAATGCATGCCATTCATCGCCACCACCGGGTCATCCGACGGTTTGGTAATTTTCTTACCCGACATCATTTGTTCATTCAGCTTTGTTAATCGGCTATAATTCTGACTCAAATATTTGATATTATTATTGATTAGCATTCCTTGTGTTACACGCATCTTCCATCACCTACCTTATCTTCCTCCGGTACCCAGGCCATTGATGACCCGATCAAGCATTTCATCAATTAGGGTAATATTACGGGCTGCCGCGTTGTACGCATGCTGGAATTTAATCATGTCGGTCATTTCCTCATCAAGGGATACCGAGCTTTCTGACATCCGCTGCTGCTCGAGCGTATCTTTCAGAACACCAGCAACCTGTGTCATGCGATTAGCCTGTGACGCATTGTCGCCAAGCGTTCCAATCATCCCCTGGTAAAAGGCTTGGACATTCGTTAAATTGCCACCATAATCGAGGACGGTATTTTTTACATTGGCCAAGGCAAGGGCGTTTGTCCCGTTTCCAATATTCGCCACCTCATCGACCGTCTTTTGCGCGGCGGCAATATGATCAACATCCGCTAAAATTTCAGCCGCCACCTTGAGGCTGCCAGCCGCTCCCTTGACATCCGAAGGCAAGGAAAAGAAATCCTGTTGAGTATCTTCCCCCTCACGAATTTCAATTGGACTCCAGCCGGATCGATGAACTCGATTAAACTCGGTCGCAAAGGTAAAGGCCATTTGATCTAAATCAGCGAGCATTTGGTTGAAGAGGCCTTCCAGGTCACCGCTACTTGACTTATAGCCGTAGCCTTCCATAAAGCTGCGCAGCTTACCGTTTGTATTAAACTCGGTGACATCTGTTATCTGAAACTCAAGGTCTGTCTTCGCATCTGCTTCAATCTGTGTCAGCCCTTTAAACCCTGACTCCGCATCCAATTCTAAAAATTTAATTGTCGTCACCGGGCTGTCTAATTCTGTTCGATCCTCATATTGGATATGGAAACCAACCGCTTTATGTGACTGTGAATCTATTAATTGAATCGGCTTATTCTCTTTATCTAGTAAAATCTCACCTTGCGGATTGGCTAAATAAACATTCAGCAGTCCTTCTGCATTTGGTGACGAATGGCCACCACTCGACTTCGGCTCAACCTTAATATTCACCAGTGTGGACAGATTATCTAGCAAGCGATCTCGTTCATCATATAAGTCATTGGGCACCAAGCCGTGCGGCTCGACTTCCCCAATCTGCTCGTTCAACTGGTTAATTTGCCGAAGGAGGGAATTGACATTTTGTTCATTTATATTAATCTCATTTCGGTAGTTTTTCTGCACCGCCTGAAGCGAGCCTGATAAATAGTTAAAGGTTTCGGCTACCTCAATTCCCCGCTGTCTTACGACTCGTCTTGCCCCGTTATTTTGCGGCTGGGCAGCTAACTCCTGTAAAGAATTCCAGAATTGGTCAATCACATTGGAAAGCCCTGTTTCGGAAGGCTCATTCATAATCGATTCCATTTGTGACAGCTGCTGTGAACGTGCTTCCCAATAGCCAAGCTTACTTGTTTCCCCGCGAAGCTGCATATCAACAAATGAATCTCTTATTCTTTGAACATCGCCAACCATGACACCGGTTCCTACCTGCCCAGGGATTTGCGGGCGGTTGAGACTAGCAGCAGGATAAGGCTCAGAGGTCTGAAGGTTGACCCGCTGTCTTGTATAGCCTGGTGTATTCGCATTGGCAATATTATGACCCGTTGTCATTAAGGCCGCCTGCTGTGCGGCCATCGCCCTTCTAGCAGTTTCTAAACCGTGAAACGTCGAACGCATTTGTTTATACCTCCGTTATGCATTGGAATCAAAAAGAGAGCGGCCAAGCTGTGTCTGTGGTTGCTGATGATTCGGCCGCTCGTAGTTATAGGAATCATGGTCTGGCTTTAACAAGTCCAGTGACATATTTACAAACGCTAGTGATTGCTCTAAGAGCTGCTGGTTTAAGTCATTTTGCTGTTGAATTTCGGTAACCTGCTCCACTAGTCTTGCCTGTAGGTTTGTAACACGCTCTTTTTCCTGTTGCTTGAAAAATGGCAGGCAATCTCGTAATGATGGTGTTTCTTTTGAAAGAGCATTTTTTAAAAGAAACAGCCTACTGTAGCTCAATAATGCCTTTTGTGTCTCGTTAATGGTTTTAGTAAATTTCCGTTCCTCGTTTGTCATCGTTCTAAGCTCGTCTACATTTCCGGCTTTGATGATGTCGGTCTTCCTTTTAGCCATCGCGAAGAGCTCTTCGTGTAGCGCTAGTAGCTGCTCTAATGATGTGATGATATGGTTTGCTGACAAAGGAGTTCACCAGCCTCTGCTAATTTTTCAGGTCATCCCAGTAGGAATACATTTTGCTCGCAAGCTCACGAGGATTGACTTTATATTCACCGGACTCAATTTTATTTTTTAATTCATCCACCTTTTGCTGTCTTTCCACATCATATTGGTTGGTTATCTGCATTTCTAACGCTTCTTTAGAGATTTCGATTTTATCCTTTTGACCTGCTCCCTGTGCTTGCAGCTTGCCTACTTTATCCATTTGCTTGTTATACGGGTTCACGTTCATCGGTCTGAAGTTATTGATTTTCATCTGATTCACCTCTCTTTATTCATTCCCCATTATTTATATTTATCTGCTATATACGTGTAGATTCTGTATTCTTGTTATATATATCGGCATTTTGCCGCAGCTTTTTAGAGGATACGGAAAAAAAGTACCACTTTTTGAAAAGCAGTACTTTAGGTATACATATTAATCAGCATGCCTTTAATTTCTCCGACTTTTTTCAGGATATCAAGGCTTGAACGCTCCTTATCAAGGACAGTATTCGTTAAATCAATCAGAGCACTGTCGACTTCTTTCACGATTTTATAGATTTTTGTCCGACCGCGGCGGTTAAAGCCCCGCTGCTCCTCGAGCTGCAGCCCATTTTGCACTGCTTCATCCATAAATTCCTTGACTAGCTTTTTATATTTACGAAGATGGTCGACCGTCCGCTTTTCAGCCAGTACCTTTCCTTGGTCCTCGATTTCATGAACAAGCTTGGTTAATTTTTCGTATACAATATTGGTCCGACCCTTGGCCATGACCTCTTGAAATGAAATGCTTTCAGTGGGAATATCCTGCTTGCTCCTGATTTGATCAAGCCCAACCTTCCCAACCTTCTGAACATCCATGTTGTTTCCCGCCTTTTGAGATTTATCGTAAAGGATTACACCCTGTTTCTATCCATTGTGATTGTTATTTTATCATAATTTCAAAAGAAAAGAGAGGAGCTATGCGGCTCTCTCCCTTCTTTATAAATTAACGTTGTAATAGCTGCAGAATTCCTTGTGGTAATTGATTTGCCTGTGAAAGCATCGCTTGAGCTGACTGGTTCAGGATATTGTTCTTCGTGAACTCTGTCATTTCAAGGGCCATGTCGGCATCTCTTATACGTGATTCTGCTGATGTTAGGTTTTCGCTTGTTACTTGTAGGTTGTTAATTGTGTGCTCTAGACGGTTTTGCGTAGCGCCGAGCTTGGAACGTGTTGCAGAGATTTCCGTGATTGCTTGGTCGATGCGGAAGATGGCATCGTTGGCACCATCTTGACTCATCACATTAATTCCGTCAATGCCTAGCTTCACTGTACTTAACTCAGGAACGTCGATGAATACAGCTTGGTCCTTGTTTGCGCCAATTTGGAAGCTTAAGGCTTTGTTCGTTAAATCAAATTGAGAAGCACCTTGACGAGCGCTTGCACCGAATGTCAATTCAAGTCCGCCGTGCTGGATTTTACCGTTAACCGTTGTGATTTCTTTTTGGAATGTAATTGGTGTTGGATCGCCAATTTGATTTCCATCTTCGTCCGTCTTCACTTTAGAAACTGAAACCATTAGTTTATTTTCAATTTGCACCTTCGCTGTACCAGCTTGGGTAATTAATGAAGTATCGATTTTTACTTGCTTTCCATTACTGCTGCCAATCGTCTGCTCCTCGCCGCCTTCACCAATATAAGAGGCTAATTGCCCGATTGAGGAACCAGTCGGATCAAATACTTCAATGGTCGCACTCTTTTTGCCATCACTGTTTAATTGATAATCTGACACTACGATGGTGTATTCGCCAAGCGCTAAATCACTGGCTGTAATGTCGAATTTGCTTGTACCTTCAATTAAGCCCTTATTTAAGTCAACTTCAAAGCCTGAGAGTTGAACCTTACCATTAGTTAATGCTACATCGTTAAAAGCAGAGCCAACTTGTTTATATTGACCATCAGATTTATCTAACTTTTCTAATGAGATATCAGCTGTAGCCGCAATATTTATTTTTGCAGAACCTGCTGAATTAATTGTACCAGCTGCAATTACGATTTGCTGATTATCGGGTCCAATCTTTATTTCACTTGCTGGGTTGGCATTAGTAATTACCACATTATAATCGTCTGGACCTGTTACTGAAATGTCATATGATCCTGGAGTAGCACCGTTTGTCACATTAATTGTATACTCTCCGGCAGTCAGTTCTGATGATTCAGGTTTAAAGACAGACAGCTTATCAGCTGTGATTCCTGTGTTAGCTGGTAATGATGGTGTGTAGGTTTGTGCTAGTGCAACTGCAACAGTTGCATTTCCATCACCCGTAATTGTTCCCGCAGCAATAGTAATTTCTGTTGTTCCCGTTCCGAATGTTAAATCTGTTGTAATGTCTACACCAGTCTTCGTATCAGTAAAAGCACCACCTGCTCCTGTTATTGTTACATCATAACCTCCACCGGCATTAGGAGCTACATCAATTGTATAATCACCTGCAGTTAAAGTTGTAGTATTTGGGTTAGAAATTTGGAACCCGCTAGCATCTGAAATATTCCCAGATGTAGAGCTAGGTGTAAAAGTCTTATTTAATGCAACATCAATCGTAGCAGAACCCTCGCTAGATAACGTTCCACCAGCAATTTTGATTTCCTCCGTACCTGTACCAAATGTTAGTTCATTAGCAAGGGCTACTCCAGTTAGAGATTTATCGTATCCACCAGGACCTGATACTCTTACATCATATTTACTATTATCAGTAGAATTTACTGAGACCTCAACTGTATAGCTGCCTGCCGCTAAGGTTGAAGTATCTGAATTCGAAATAGAGAAGTTCGTAACATTTGCAGGTGTAAAACCAGCGGTTTCATTAATTAGAGTTGGAGTATATGTTTTATCGTCAACTCTAACTTGATAGGATGCGTCTTCCATTTGTAACTGCTTATCAACAATTGTTGGAGCAGATGTAAAGTTTGTTTTTGCTGCTTCGTCTGCTCTGAATATGGCATCTGTTTCAATTTTAATTACATCAGCTCTACTAACTCCAGCACCTGGTTGATTAAGTTTATAGGTTAAAGTAGGCTCGTTCATTACACCAATTTCATAGCGTCCTGTTTCAAGTGATGCATCAATTACTCTAGGAACTTGAGTAATGTTCGTTTTTTCCATTTCCCCTACAATATACTGAGTATCAGCTGCACTTGAGCCATCCAATAATTTACGTGTATTGAATTCTGTTTTTGCTGCAATGCTGTCAATTTCAAGGTTTAATTGGTCAACCTCTAGCTGGATCGCTTGACGGTCAGATGTTGTATTTGTATCATTTGAAGCTTGCACGGCTAATTCGCGCATCCGCTGGAGCATAGAGTGAATTTCTGTCATCGCTCCCTCTGCGGTCTGCATAAGTGAAATTCCGTCCAATGAGTTACGCTCGGCCTGCTTCAATCCTGTGATTTGTGAACGCATTTTTTCAGAAATCGCCAGACCTGCTGCATCATCTGCTGCACGGTTGATACGAAGTCCTGATGATAGTTTTTCGAGGTTCTTTGATGTATTCATTTGGTTTTGATATAGGTTACGATACGCGTTTAACGCTTGAATATTATGATTGATTTTCATGAGTGGTAGCTCCTTTTTAGTTTTCTACTAAAATATTTTTCTCGTAAGCCATTGCTTTCATTCTGTTTTGACCGATCGGTTTTGTCGGCTTCTTTAACGCTTGATTCCAGGCTTGTGTAATATCCTCGAGGATTTTGATCACCTCTTGAATGATGTTAGGGTCTTTATTCAGGTTCGCTTCGATGAGCTTTCCTGCCATGTAGTTGTACATCATGTCCAGCTGATCGGAAATGATGCCTGCATCATAGTTCAGCCCTACGCCCAGGCGTTCTAGAATGTCATTTGCTTTCTGCAGTCTTTGATTCGCGAGGATGTAGTCCTTGCTGTTAATATGTTCAATAGCTTCTTCTAAGCTAGTTAAGCATGATTCATATAATAATGATGTAATTTCCTGTGATGATTTTTGATAAATCATTTCTTTTGTTAAAAAGTCGGACACTGCTGTGCACCTCCGGTTGATTCTATTTATTTTATCGGCAGGTTCTTCAAACTGTTTATATTATTTTTCAATCATTTTTTAATACTTTTTTTCCATTTCTTCGATTAACAGAAGAATCTCTGCCATCACCGAGTAAAGCTGAGGGGGGATATTATCCCCCAGGTCCATGTCGATCAGGTTCGCAACGAGTGATGAGTCTTCCTGCATATGAATATGATTCTTCTGAGCCAATTCAATAATCTGCTGGGCCACCTGTCCTTTACCTGAGGCGACAACCACTGGTGCATTTCCATTTTCTTCGTCATACTTAATCACGGCAGCCTGAGGACCGTTGATGTCTTTCCGCTTTTTTTGATTGTAGTAGCTGCTTACCCTCATATGGTAATATTCAATCCCTTCTCATTGAAGATTTGCCTTGTCACCTTTACTTGTTCCATCTCACCTTCTAATTCCTTCTGAGAGGATTGCTTTGCAACAGGACTCATTCTTGCAAATTGAATACTTGAAACGTTATAGCCAACCTCCTGAAGCTTTTCCTTTGTCATCTCTGCAATCGGCGCCATTCTTTCCTTGAATCCGGGTAAATCATTTTTTATCGTGATGGCTAAATTTCGATCGGTCGAATTTAGAAGAATTCCGACATCCCCTAGTTTCTTTGTTTCTAGTAAAAAGTAGAGGTTACAGTTTTCCCATTCTACCTGCTCGCCTTCGTTTTTCGAATTAATGAACACCTGTAGATTCTCCGGCTTTCCACCTAATAGGAATGGCAGATTGAAAAACATGCTTTGCAGCGTTCCGTTTCCGTCTGATTTACTTAACAGCTGCTGTCCAGTCAGGTTCGATAAAGCCTGCTCCGCCTGCTGAGCAATTTTCGGGTTGGAATCCTGCCCTTCACCTTGAGCAAGCTTCATTAAAGCCTCTTTCAGATTCTGCTGTTGCTGCTGCTCAGAGCCTGATGGATCGTTCCGATGAAAAACTAGTGATTTTGCCAACTCGCTTTCATGGTTTAACCCAAGCGAACGAACCTTATCATACATTTGTCGGGCAGATGCTTCTTGATTCTGTTCACTACCATGGGTGGATTCACTGAATTTGGATAAAAGTTGCTCGGCTGGTGATCGTTTTTCCAGACCAAGAACCTCCTTATCCACAAAGTGAACGATTTTTTGCTCAGAAGGCTTGAAAATGATTTTATCAATCAATGATTTCACGTCATGGACGATTTTACCCGCCTGTGCATGATCACCTTTTGCCAGCAGCTTTTTCGCTTCAGCCAGCTGGGTGCTTGCCTGCAGAAGCTGCTTTTCCGTACGCATATCGGTAAACAGCATCATTTCACTTTTCAAAATGGCTTTATCGAGCTTGCTAATGGTTGCCTCCAGCATTTGCTTTGCCTGCGGATAGGCATTTTTCTTAAAGGTTTGAATCACCCGTTCAACATTATCGAGGTTTCTTGAGATTTCTCGCTTCAATTCACGGAAATCATGGGTAGCCTGTGCCAGCTTCTGCGTTACCTTTGTGATAAGTATATCCTTGCCCTGAACGTTCAGGCCTTGTAATTGTTCATTGATATCGTAAGGGATTGCATCTTGCTGCGGTTTCGTTTCAGGTGCCTTCTTTGGCTCGGTTTGAATTACATCCTGTTCAACTTGAGATAGCTCTTTCGTGATATGCTGCCGTGCTGCGATTTCGCGGCCTTTATCATGAAGCTGCTGTGTATGTTCAAGGGCCTTTTCCACTTTTTCAATCGATTTTATCTCGATAGAAGGATTGCTTGAGATTTCCTGTCTCACCTGCTCAAGGGCCTTTTCTAGATTTGGTTCCTTTTGTAGCTTGGTTAAGGCCTGTTTGATTGATTGGGACGGCAGGACTTGCGGCTCTGTTTTTACTGCAGGAGCCTGTGGTTCCTGATTATTTGGTGTTGCGCTTGTTTGTTGAGCTGCTGTGCTTTGATTCTGCTGCCCAGTTTGAGCAGTTGAGTTAGTGTTAGTTGCTTGTCCCTTGGCTTCAGTAGTTTGCTGTAAAGCAGATTCTACCTGTTGCAGCATTTTTACGAGTCGCTCTCGGCCAGCTTGGTCTAATTGGTCCGCCTGTCCGGCGAGACGTTCGATGTTGCGTGAAATTTCAGGATCTATATTTTTATTTTGCGTTATCAGTTCCTGTACCTTTTGGACAGCCTTCTTCAGATTAGGCTCGGTCTGAATTTGCTCTCTGACATTTTTAATCGATTCTCTTGTCTGTGTGTTTTGCTCCTGCTTCGCAGGTTGTGATTCGGTTGGCTCTGGTTGAGAATCTTGATTGGCTTGGACCGGTTTACTCGCTTCAAGTTTCTGCAACTCTGATTCCGCTTGTGTTAACGCATTTTGCAGATGTCCTCTGCCGATTGTCTCACGGCCAATTTGGGCGAGCTGTTGGGAAAGCTTGACTGCTTGTTCTAGCTTTTGAGCTACTTCACGATTTATTTTTGGATTGTCGATGATTTGTTCTTGAACTTTTTCTACTGCACGCTGCAGATTTGGTTCTGTTTGTAGCTCGGCTTTTACTTGTTTTACTGTTTCGCTTGGACGTGGTTCTATTTCTACTTTTGTTTGAGTTGTTTGCTGCGGTTGTTTCACTTCAATTTGTTGCAGCTCTGCTTCCGCTTTTGTTAAAGCCTGCTGCAACCTTTCTCGGCCTATCTTTTCTCTGCCAACCTGTTGAAGCTGTACTGCTTCTTTGACTGCTTGCTCTACTTTTTGTGTTACTTCCCGGTCAATTTTTGGATTGGAAATGATTTTTTCTTGGACCTTATCTACTGCTCGCAGTAGGTTTGGTTCTGTTTGTAGCTCGGCTTTTACTTGTTTTATTGTTTCGCTTGGTAGAGGTTCTGTGTCTACTTTGGCTTGAACTTGATGTTTTGGTTGAGTTGCTTCTATGTCATTAAGCTCTACTTCTGCTTGAGCTAGTGCTTGTTGAAGTCGTTCTCTACCCGCAGATTCTCTTCCAATCTGTTGAAGCTGGACCGCTTCTTTAGTTGCTTGCTCCACTTTTTGTGCTACTTCTCGATCAATTTTTGGATTGGAGATAATCTTCTCTTGAACCTTTTCTACGGCTCGTTGTAGGTTTGGTTCTGTTTGTATCTCAGCTTTAATTTGTTTTACTGTCCCACTAGCTCGAGGTTCTGTGTCTACTTTGGCTTGAACTTGATGTTTTGGTTGAGTTGCTTCTATGTCATTAAGCTCTACTCCTGCTTGAGCTAGTGCTTGTTGAAGTCGTTCACGACTGGCTGATTCTCTTCCAATCTGTTGAAGCTGCACCGCTTCTTTCACTGCCTGCTCTACTTTTTGTGCTACCTCATGGTTTACTTTTGGATTGGAGATTACTTTCTCCTGAACCTTTTCTGTTGCTCGTTGCAGGTTTGGTTCTGCTTGAATCTCAGCTCTAACTTGTTTTACTGTCTCACTTGCACGATGTTCTATCTCTACTTTTAACTGAGCTGGCTGTTTTGGTTGACTTACTTCGATTTCTTGCAGCTCCACTTCTGCCTTAGCTAGTGCCTGCAGAAGTTTTTCACGACCTGTTGTTTCTCTTCCATACTGCTGAAGCTGCACTGCCTCTTTTACGGCCTTTTCCACTTTTTGCGCTACTTCACGATCAATGTTTGGATTGGAGATAATCTTCTCCTGAACCTTTTCTACTGCACGATGCAGGTTCGGTTCTGTTTGTGTCTCAGCTTTCACTTGTTTTACCGTCTCACTTGGACGAGGTTCGGTTTCTATTTTTGTCTGAGCTGGCTGTTTTGGTTGACTTACTTCAATTTCTTGTAGCTCTACTTCTGCTTTAGCTAGTGCCTGCTGCAGTCGTTCTCGACCGGCTGCATTTCTTCCCATCTGTTGTAGCTGCACTGTCTCTTTTACGGCTTGTTCCACTTTTTGCGCTACTTCACGATTTACTTTTGGGTTAGAGATTATCTTCTCTTGAATCTTTTCTACTACTCGCTGTAGGTTTGGTTCTGTTTGTGTCTCAGCTTTCACTTGTTTTACTGTCTCACTTGGACGAGTTTCTGTTTCTACTTTTGTTTGGGCTGACTGTTTTGGTTGACTTGCTTCAATCTCTTGCAGCTCTACTTCTGCCTTAGCTAGTGCCTGCTGCAGTCGTTCTCGACCGGCTAATCCTCTTCCAATCTGTTGAAGCTGCACTGCCTCTTTTACGGCCTTTTCCACTTTTTGTGCTACTTCTCGATCTATTTTTGGATTCGAGATTATTTTCTCTTGAACCTTTTCTACGGCTCGTTGTAGGTTTGGTTCTTTTTGAGTCTCAGCTCTAACTTGTTTTACTGTCTCACTTGCACGGGGTTCTGTTTCTATTTTTGTTTGAGCTGGCTGTTTTGGTTGACTTGCTTCAATTTCTTTAAGCTCTACTTCTGCCTTAGCTAGTGCTTGTTGAAGTCTTTCACGACCGGCTGATTCTCTTCCATACTGCTGAAGCTGGACCGCTTCTTTCACTGCCTGCTCTACTTTTTGTGCTACTTCTCGATCTACTTTCGGATTAGAAATTACCTTTTCTTGAACCTTTTCAACTGCTCGCTGTAGGTTTGGTTCTGTCTGCACCTCTGCCTTAACTTCTTTCACTGTTTCACTTGGTCGAGGCTCAGTTTCGACTTTTGTTTGAACTGGCTGTTTTGGCTGACTGGCTTCGATTTCTTGCAGCTCTACTTCTGCCTTAGCTAGTGCTTGCTGCAGTCGTTCTCGTCCTGCTGATTCTCTTCCTATCTGTTGTAGCTGGACCGCTTCTTTCACTGCCTGCTCTACTTTTTGCGCTACTTCACGATCTACTTTTGGGTTAGAGATTATCTTCTCTTGAACCTTTTCTACTGCGCGCTGTAGGTTTCGTTCTTTTTGCACCTCAGCTTTGACTTCTTTTACCGTCTCACTTGGACGAGTTTCCGTTTCGATTGCAGCTTGAGTCTGCTGCTTTGGCTGTTTTGCTTCCATTTGTTGAAGTTCCACTTCAGCTCTTGCTAATGCTTGTTGAAGTCTTTCGCGACCGGCTGATTCTCTTCCAATCCGCTGAAGCTGGACCGCTTCTTTCACTGCCTGTTCCACTTTTTGTGCTACTTCGCGATCTACTTTCGGATTAGAAATTACCTTTTCTTGAACCTTTTCAACTGCTCGCTGTAGGTTTGGTTCTGTTTGTGTTTCAGCTTTAACTTGTTTTACTATCTCACTAGCACGTGGTTCTGTTTCTACTTTTGTTTGAGCTGGCAGTTTTGGTTGATTTGTTTCTATTTCTTGCAGCTCTACTTCTGCCCTAGCTAACGCTTGCTGCAGTCTTTCACGTCCCGCTGATTCTCTTCCTATCTGTTGTATCTGGACCGCTTCTTTCACTGCCTGCTCTACTTTTTTTGCTACTTCATGGTTTACTTTTGGATTGGAACTTATTTTCTCTTGTATCTTTTCTACTGCTCGATGCAGGTTCGGTTCTGTTTGAATCTCAACTCTAACTTGTTTTACTGTCTCACTTGCACGAGGCTCTGTTTCTACTTTTGTTTGGGCTGACTGTTTTGGTTGACTTGCTTCAATTTCTTTAAGCTCTACTTCTGCCTTAGCTAGTGCTTGTTGAAGTCTTTCACGTCCTGCTGATTCTCTTCCTATCTGTTGTAGCTGGACCGCTTCTTTCACTGCCTGCTCTACTTTTTGCGCTACTTCACGATCTACTTTTGGATTAGAGATTATCTTCTCTTGAATCTTTTCTACTGCACGATGCAGGTTCCGTTCTTTTTGCACCTCAGCTTTGACTTCTTTTACCGTCTCACTTGGACGAGTTTCGGTTTCGATTGCAGCTTGAGTCTGCTGCTTTGGCTGTTTTGCTTCGATTTGTTGAAGTTCAACTTCAGCTCTTGATAATGCCTGCTGCAGTCTTTCCCGTCCTGCTGATTCACGACCAGCTTGTTGAAGCTGTGTCGCTTCTTTGACTGCTTGCTCCACTTTTCGCGCTACTTCACGATCTATTTTTGGATTCAAGATTACTTTGTCTTGTACCTTTTCTACTGCTCGCTGCAGGTTTGGTTCCGCTTGGAGCTCTGCTTTGACTGCCTTTATGATTTCACTTGTCCGCTGCTCAGGAATACTTGGGGTCTGAGTCGGTTGGGAAGCTGTTTGGACCTGCTGTGCAGCTTTTTTCTCAGCCTGTACAACTGAAGCCTCAACCTCATTTAGCACTGCTTTTAACAGCTCTTTGCCTGTGGTTATGCGGCCCTGCTTTTCTAGTGATGAAGCTCCGGTCAAGGCATGATTGACCTTTTCCTTCATTTCCAACGGCAATCGTTGATCATGAACAAGCTGCTCTTTAACCCTTTCAATCGATTGCTTGAGATTCGGACTGTTGGAAACTTCCTGACTGATTTTTTTTACAAAAGAGGATAATTGAACCTCCTGGCTGTTAGCTTCAATCGGCTTATGGGATGCTGTATTCATTTGACTTGTTGCCTGCTGATTTTTGACAACCTGCGCTTCGGCAGACTTCAGAGCCTCCACTAATCGTTCCTTGCCGATGGATTGGAGCTTGAGGGCTTCCTGTGCAGCTTTATCTATCTTCTGCGCCAGCTCACGGTCAAGCTTCGGGTTTTGGACAATTTCTTCTCGAATTTTAGCAATGGCTTTCTTTAAATCATGCTCCTTATTAACGAGTTCGAGATTCTTCCTGATTGTTTGACTTAATTCAGCAGCCTGTTTGGCTGACTCACTTTGCTTACGATTTGAAGAAGCCACAGCTTCATCTGGACTTTGGGCGGGCTGCTCGTTTATCGCTATATTGTTTTTATTATCAGGCTTCAGGGTTGCTGTGATATTATCCGTTTTAGAAGGTGGAGACTGTGTGCTCGTTTTTGGTGTTGCCTCATTTTGAGCTTTGTTATTAGCATTAGTGTCAGTCTGCTTCACTGTTGTCGTAGTCCTAGGCTCCAGCTTAAATTCCGGATCAATTTCCTTCGCTAAATCGGTCAGCACTTCATTAAGCGGTTTTCCTTTTAACGCTTCATGGACCGCACGAAGCTGTGTACCGGTTGCTTCCAATCTTTTGTTCGCCAGCGCCCGAACTGTATCCATTTTCTGCTCAAGGGTGCCTTTCGCTTTTTCGATAAAGCCTTCTAGCTCCTGAACGGTTTCTTTGGAGACAGCCAGCCCTTTGTCCAAGAGAATTCGAACGGCTTGCTTGACGCCGGCTGCTTCTTTTCCTGTTAACCCTGCCGTAGCAAGAATTTTTTCCTCAGCAGATGGTGATTTGGCATTGTCCGCAACAATCGTTTTGGCCTGTAGCATGCCGTCTGCTTGGCCTTTAATCTGAATCGTCACCGCTTGTCCGGATGAGGGTACTCCCTCTGAAAAACGGGTGCGAACCTCTTTTCCTTTTATATGTAAAATAGCATCGGTATCTGACAGAGTTTCCTTAATGGTTGCTCTGATGACTTCTCCTTGTTTCAGCTCTAATGGAGCCTCCGATAAGGTTTTGTGCTGGCGAATTGTTTGATTGTTGACCTGCATACTCTTCCACTCCCGTACAAATCACTTTCTCTGAATGTTATATCGGCAAAATGTCGCAGGAATTAAATAGTCCATATTGACCAAATCTTGGTAGGGGTATTATTTTAGGTTGGAATGGGGAAATCTATTAGAGAATATTGACTTTTGGGGGAATCGAATTGAATTGCTTTGTTCATTTATTATTTTTCCTTTATGTGCTACCTTATTTAGCTGTTTTCATCTTTTTCGGTAGTCTATCAATCTTATACGCTACCGCAACACTCTGATTTCCTTTTTTTCGGTCGCTTATGAGCCTTTAAACTACCTTAACCCACCAATTTCCTCTTTTTCGGTCGCTTATCAACCCTTTACGCTACCGCAACCCTCCGTTTTCCTCTTTTTCGGTCGCCTATAAGCCTTATACACTACCGAAACACGCTGATTTCCTCTTTTTCGGTCGCTTATGAGCCTTATACACTACCAAAACACGCTGATTTCCTCTTTTTCGGTCGCCTATAAGCCTTATACACTACCGCAACCCTCTGATTTCCTCTTTTTCGGTCGCCTATAAGCCTTATACACTACCGAAACCCACCAATTTCCTCTTTTTCGGTCGCCTATAAGCCTTATACACTACCGAAAAACACTGATTTCCTCTTTTTCGGTCGCCTATCAACCCTTTACGCTACCGTAACCCACTGCTCCCATCTTTTTCAGTAGCCTATCAACTTCTTTCGCTACCCAACCTCCCCCAAAACAAAAAAAAGGACACCAATTGGTGATGTCCTTTACCTTTGTTTATGTTCGATAACGAAGCTGCAGTCTGCTAGGTCTTGTTTCTTCCGCAGCTTTACTTGAAATTTCCTGAGTAGGGTGGTGAGCTGTTTTCGTTCCTCGTTCTCCATGATAAAGGAGATGCCGTAGGATTGGATGAAGTCGTCTATTTCCTTTCGCCAGACGACGGTACCGTATAAATCTAGCTTTTGTCCGAGAATCATTGTCGAAAACTGCAGGATCATATCAGAGCGGACCGGTAGCTTGACGTTTGTTTCGATACGGAGGCCGCCTGGGCCAATGTCCAGGATTAATATTTTCGTCGAGCCGAGCTTGACCTTTTCTCCATCAATCACAGATATCGTCATTTCTCCGCTTAAAGGATATTTCGTCTCGATTCTCATAAAGCCTCGGCGATTATCATAGTCAGCCGGCATCGTATTGCTGATCAGCTTTGGATGACAGACGCCCACCTTGAGCAGCAATCCAAAATCCTCATCCACTAACGGCTTGCTGTACAGGTAGCCTTGTATTTCATCGCAATCAAGATTCTCGAGGAAGCTTAGCTGCTCAATGGTTTCGACGCCCTCAGCAACAATGCGGATATTGAGTTTTTTCGCCAGCTGCACAATGGCGGCGACAATATCGGTACTGTCATTGTCTTCTGGAATCCCCTTAATAAAGGAGCGATCAATTTTCAAAATGTCTGCCTGCAGCTTTTTCAAATAACCAAGCGAAGAGTAGCCTGTCCCAAAATCGTCAATCGCAATTCCGATGCCCATCTTCTTCAGCCTCGAGATTTTGCCAAGTATAATCGCTTCGTTTTCCATGAGAATTGATTCCGTAATCTCAATCTCCAGCCGGTTCGGCTCGAGCTCTGTACAATGCAGGACCCTTTCAATCGTCTGTATGATATCTGTTTGCAGGAATTGGAGCACAGAGAAGTTGACGGATACCTTGATTGGCGCCAAGCCAGTTTCCTGCCATCTTTTTAGCTGCTGACACGCCTTGAGGAGCACAATTTCTCCAAGCTGACCAATTAAGCCATTTTTTTCCGCTAAGGATATAAATTCAAAGGGCCCGACAATTCCCCATTTTGGATGATTCCAGCGCACCAGCGCCTCGGCGGCAATGATTTTATTCGTGCGGACATCAACTCTAGGCTGGAAGCTGACGAAAAACTCATTATTTTTCAAGGCCCGCCGTAAATCATTCGTAAGGGTAAAGCGCTTGTACGAGACAATGTTCAGCTTAGATGAGAAAACTTGATATTTATTGGGTCCATTTTCATTTGCCTGATGAACGGCAGAATAAGCATTTTTCATTAAGGCCTGCACCGTTTGGCCGCTTTCAGGGTAAAAGCTGATGCCAATATTAGCGGTCAGGAACAGCTCATATTCATGAATAAAAAACGGCTGCTCAAATAAATGGAGAATGTCTTCGGATATTTTATCAATGTCCGAATCCGCATAATCTGGCAGTAAAATCGTGAACTCGACTCCATCGAAACGAGAAACGATTCCCTTATCACCAACAAATTTCTTCAGTCGTATAGCCGCTTTTTGCAGGAGCTGATCACCGAGCTGCGAGCCTAAGGTATCATTGACAAACTTCATCCCATGCAGGTCGAGAAGCAAGAGGGAAAACTTCGTCCCATTTTCCTTTGCCTGCTCCAGCTCCTTTTGCAGGAGCGTTTCAAATAGATTTTTGTTCGGCAGCTTCGTTAAGAAATCGTAATTGGCCATCTCAAAAATCTTTTGCTCTGCTAATTTATTTTCCGTAATATCCCTTAGATTGACAGAGATAGCCTTTACCGCCGGGTCTGTGAGTAAATTGGTCAGCACGACCTCACAAAAATGCAAACTGCCATCCTTGTCCACTACACGGACCTCTGACTTTCTTTTGCTAAAAGGAACGCGCAAAATCGTACCCAGCAGCTTCTCTGCCTTTGCCCGGTCCTCCTCCGGTAAAAAGTCAAATGCGCTCACTCCCATGATTTCCTGAATCGGACCTGTGTTCATTTTAACGGCATTCGGGCTGATGTATTCGACTACACCCTGTTCATTTAATAAAATAATGATGTCGTAGGAGTGCTCAACCAGTGAACGAAAGCGTCTTTCACTTAGCTTAATGATTTCATTCCGCTTTTGAATTTCCGCTTCCATGAGTTTTTTATCCGTTATATCAGAGCGAATTCCAATATATTGATAAGGTCTGCCGTGTTCATCTAAATAGGGCACAATCGTCGCACCTCCCCACCAGATGGTGCCGTCCTTCGCCATATTACAGACCTCTCCCTTCCACACCTTGCCCTTCGAAATGGTCTGCCATAAATTTTCGAATACCTCCTTCGGATGGTGGCCTGACTTAACAATCCGATGATTTTGACCGATTAATTCCTTTCGATCGTATTTGGAGATTTCGACAAATTTATCGTTAACATAAATGAGATCGCCATTCACATCGGTAATCGAAACCGTTGCGGCTTGATCTAAGGCATATTTGAGATCCTCAAGCTCCTTGCAGGTTTTGACTAATTGAAAATCCGCCTGTACCTGTTCGGTAATGTCCTGTACCTTGACAATGGTTCCCTGGGGGTTCTCGGAATGGCAGGAAATCAGCTTTAAGTAAATTACACCGTCCCCCTTCCTTTTTCCTCTCAGCTGCGGATGATTGTTTGACACATACTCCGACCCTGTTCTGATCAGTAAAGCATCCTGTGTATGAAATAAATCGAACAATGACTTTGTAGCCAATTCTTCCTGATTATAGCCAAACATCGATTGAAAATGGATGTTCGACCATACCGTGCTTCCGGAGGAATCAAAAATATAAATCCCAATTTTCAGCTCATCAATTAACTGATGATAATCACGATCTTTAATCAATTCATTAATATCAAGGGATTCATTCAGCAAGGATAAAATCTCCTTTCTATTAGAATGATTTATATAAAGCAGGAGGTAAGCTCCAATAAATGAGTATAAATATCTACAAAATAACAATAGTACATTTATGATAAAAGTCCTATGATTTTTGTAATAAATTCTAAAAATTGTCACATTTTATAGGCAAAAAAAAAAAGACAACAGACTAAGCCGTTGTCGAATGATATCTATAATTGAATAAGTGCAATGGATTCATTTATACCTCTTATTTACACATTCTCAAAGAAGGAATGTTTGTCTTCGATCATAAAGCTGCAGTTGGACAGGAGGTCTTTTTCCTGGAGCTTTATTTGGAGGTGGTTGAGTAGGCTGGTTAGGTGCTTTCTGGCATCGTCATTTATGATTAAGCTGATTCCATAGAGCTGGTCATGGTCGTCGATTTCCTTTCTCCATACAACCTTCCCCTGCAATTCCAGTTTGCCTCCCAGGATATTGGTAGAGAATTTTAAGATCATATCGGATCGGACCGGCAGCTTGACGGTTGTCTCTACTTTTAAGCCGCCGGGGCCGATATCCAAAATGAGTATTTTAGTCGAGCCTAGGTTCACCTTTTTACCATCAAACACAGAAATCGTCATATCCCCGCACAGAGGGTATTTCAGGTTGATTCTAAAATATTCTCTCCTATTTTGGAAATGACTTTGTAATTCCTGAGCCTTTTCTATAGGCAGGCAGACTCCAACCTTCAATAAGGCTTCAAATTTCTCTACTTCCAGTGGTTTACTATATAAATAGCCTTGGATTTCTTCACAATGTAATTTTTTCAGAAAGCGCAGCTGCTCTTCTGTTTCAACCCCTTCCGCTACAAAGTGAAGCTTTAGCTTTTTGGAAAGTTGAATTACGGCTGAAACAATATCAATACTATCTGCATCCTCAGGTATTCCCTTAATAAAGGAACGATCAATTTTGATGACATCCGCCTGCATTTTTTTCAAATAGCCTAAGGAAGAAAAGCCTGTCCCGAAATCATCGATGGCAATCCAGATTCCCATCCTTTTTAATTGAGCAATCTTTTCCAAAATCATGGCTTCATTTTCCATAAAGACAGATTCGGTTATTTCAATTTCAAGCCATTTCGCCTCTATTCCGGTTCGCTCTAATACAGCTTCGACCATCTCGATGACATCCGTTTGTAGGAATTGCAAAACGGAAAAGTTAACCGATACCTTAATAGGCGGTAGTCCCATATCCTGCCACTTTTTCATTTGCTGACAGGCGCCCAACAGCACAATTTCTCCTAAAGCACCGATTAAGCCACTTTTCTCTGCTAAAGAAATGAATTCCTTAGGTGAAACAATGCCCCACTTCGGATGATTCCAACGAATCAATGCTTCAGCACCAATAATTCGATTGCTCTTTACTTCAATTCGAGGCTGAAAATCTATAAAGAATTCGTTGTTTTTGACAGCTTTGCGCAAATCGTTATTCAACGTAAATCTTTTATAGGTGTGAATATCCATCTTTTCGGAATAAATTTGATAGTTATTAGGACCACTCTCATTGGCCTGGTGCAGGGCCGAGTAGGCATGCTGCATTAAGCTAGGGACAGATTCCCCGCTATCCGGATAAATACTCACACCAATATTAACCGTGAAAAATAATTCATACTCACGAATCAAAAACGGCTGTTCAAATAAATGAATGATATCTTTAGACATTCTTCTAATCACATGATTGGCCATATTAGGCAGTAAAATATTAAATTCAGAGCCGCCGTAACGTGAGACAATTCCCATCTCGCCAATGAACTCCTGCAGTCTTTTAGCTGCCTCTTGCAGCAGAAGGTCACCCATATGGGCACCTAATGTATTATTGACGAACCTAAGACCGTGGAAGTCGAGCACCACCAAGGAAAATTTCCGTTCAATCTCCTTTGCATGCTCAAGCTCTTTTTTGACAATACTCCTGAATAGCTGAGAGTTTGGCAGCTTTGTCAGAAAATCGTAATTGGACATTTCAAAAATCTGTTTCTCGTGCTTCTTCTTTTCTGTAATGTCTCGTATATTCACTTTGATGGCCTTGACGGCTGGATTATCCAATAAATTAATCATAATCAGTTCACCCATACGGATGCTGCTTTTATCCCTGAAACGAACCTCAATCGAGTGTTTCCTCTGCGTTTTTTTCACAACAGCTTCAAAGTAATCCTTTACAAGCGGAAAATCATCGTGATGAACAAAATCAAATCCTGATTTACCAAGAATATCATGCATATTGGTTTCAATAATGTTCTCAAAATTGGGGCTTATATACTCAACGATGCCTTGTGCGTTTAACAAGGCGATCAAGTCATTGGAATGCTCGACAAGTGAGCGAAACCGATTTTCACTCAGCTGGATTTGCTCATTCGTCTTTTTGATTTTTTCCTGCATCGCTTTCTTATCGGTTATGTCTGAGCGAATCCCGATATATTGATAGGGCTTCCCCTCTTCATCCAACAAGGGAACAATGGTGGCATCGCCCCACCAGTGCGATCCGTCCTTCGCCCTGTTACAAACCTCGCCACTCCATACCTTGCCGCTTGAAATGGTCCTCCACAGCTTTTCAAAATCCTCCTTTGAATGGTAATCAGATTTGACAATCCGATGATTTTGCCCAATTAACTCGCTGCGGTCATATTGAGAGGTTTCACAAAATTTATCATTTACATAGAAAATTTTACCATTGGCATCCGTAATAGATACCGTTGCCGATTGGTCTAAAGCGTATTTGAAGTCCTCTAGCTCCTTGTAGGTTTTGGATAATTGATAGTCAGATAGCTTTTGCTCAGTAATGTCCACTACCTTCACAATCGTTCCTAATCCAGCTTTTTTTATACAGGAAAGAAGCTCTAAATACAGGATATGCTGGGACCCTCTTCTTTTACCTAAAAGGGTATAATTTCCCTGCTTTCCTTTTTCAAGAAGAACCTGGGCGTCCTGTGTTGAAAATAAATCATATAAGGTTGTGGATTTCAATTGTTCCAATGAATATCCCATCATCGATTGAAAATATTGATTCCCCCATAATGATTCGCCGCTATCATCAAAAAGATAAACACCCATTTTCAACTCATCTATAAGTGTATAAATCTCGTTTTCTTGAACTAAATCCTTTATATCGAGGGATTCATTTGCCAAGTAAATTACCTCCCCTTTTATGCCCATGAACCAGCCTGATTTTCGTTCATCTATAGTTGGATTGCAGTTAGTACGCGCAATCGTTATATTCCTATATAGTCCAGTCTATATCGTTATATCCTCTTTTTACCAACCCTTACTTTCTACTGAAATTCGTTTATTATCATGGTAGAATGAATAGAGAAGAATGAAAAGATAACTAAAGTATATAATGAGCACAACTAAAGACCTATGAAAAAGGTCACTCACGTTCAAAAATTCCCATTAAATCGAATAATCAAATTCACCCCTCGAATTTGCTGAATGAAGTTAAAAAACAACAACAGGCTGTTGTTGTTTTTTATTGTATCTATTCAATTCTAAATGACGTTATTTTTCTCTCCGGATAAAACGAATACCATAGCACTGCCGGTCATCATCCAATTCCTTTCGCCAAACAACCTTTCCATACTGGTCTAGCTTGGTTCCGAGCAGGGTTGTGGAAAAGCGTAAAATCATATCCGAGCGTACTGGCAATTTTTCTACCGTTTCCATTCTAAGCCCGCCGGGACTAATATCTAAAATGCGAATCCCTGTTGCCCCAAGACTGACCTCTTCACCGCCCATTTCCGTGATGGTCATTTCACCGCTAAGCGGGTAGGTTAGCTTTATCCGTAAATGCTCTCTTCGATTTTCCACAGAATCCGCATGCAAGATTTGCTCCGGATGACAAATTCCTTCTTTTAACAGCAGCTCAAATTGATCAACACGAAGCGGTTTACTAAATAGGTAGCCTTGAATCTCATCACATTTTAGCCTTTTAAGCGTGGCTAGCTGCTCAGAAGAATCAACACCCTCAGCGACAATTCTCATCTTAAATTTCTTGGCAAGCTGAAGAATCGCTGCCACGATATCGATACTATCCCTGTCATCGGGGATTCCTTTAATAAAGGAGCGATCGATTTTGATAATATCTGCCTTCAGCTTTCTCAAATAACTTAATGAGGAGTAGCCTGTACCAAAGTCATCGATTGCAATGCTAATGCCCATCCGGCTTAATTTAGAAATTTTATCTAAAATCACCGCTTCATTTTCCATGAGGACGGACTCGGTAATTTCGATTTCTAGCCATTTGGCCTCTAAGCTCGTCTGCTTTAACACATCCTCGACCATTTGGATCACATCTCGCTGCAAAAATTGGAGAATCGAAAAATTCACTGAAACCTTTACAGGCTCAAGCCCCTTCTCCTGCCATTCTTTCACATGCTGACAGGCCCGATTGAGGACAAACTCGCCTAAAGAACCAATTAGTCCGCTCTTCTCCGCTAATGGAATAAATTCATTCGGCGATACCATGCCCCATTTCGGATGCTCCCAGCGAATTAACGCTTCTGCGGCAATGATTCGATGGGTTTTCGCCTCTACTCTTGGCTGAAAATATACCAAGAACTCCTGATTTTTTAAGGCCATTTGTAAATCATGAAAAAGTGAGAATCGTTTATAGGTTTTAATATTCATATTAGAAGAATAGACTTCATACGTATTGGGACCGGTTTCATTTGCATGATGAAGGGCAGAATATGCATTTCTGATGATAGTGTGTACCGTACCACCGCTTTCCGGATACAGGCTGATTCCAAGGTTAACAGTGAGTGATAACTCATAGCCTTGAATGATAAAGGGTTGCTCAAACAGGCTAATCAAGTCAGTCGCCATTTGTCCAACAGTACCATTTCTCATCTGAGGAAGTAAAATCGGAAAATAGACACCTTCAAAGCGAGCCACTATCCCCTTATTCTTGACGAATTCCTGTAGCCTTTTAGACGCCTCTTTTAATAAAAGATCACCGATGGATTGAGTCAATGTTTCATTAACAAATTCCAGCCCATGCAGCTGAATGACCATGAGGGCAAATGTACCACCTTTATTTTCAGTCAGATACAGCTCCTTACTGACTAGTGATTCAAAAAATGGTTTATTAGGTAATCTCGTAAGGAAATCATGATTCGATATATCAAATAGCTTCTCCAATGCGAGCCTATTTTGCGTGATATCTTTAATATAAACCGCAATGCCCTGAAAATCCGGGTCGGTAAGAAAATTCATGAACAGCATTTCACAGTGGATATAGGCTCCATCATCATCATCGATAATGCGAAGAACCGCCTTTTCAGAAGCGTCTGACTTATTTTCTAAACGGATGAAAATCTCCTTTGCCTTCTCCCGATCATCCTGATGTAAATAATCAAATAAATTTCGTCCTTGTAGTCTATAGAATGGTCCTCCTGCCGCCGCTTCATCATTGAGGCTATAGTGCTTAATGACCCCCTCATGAGTCAACAACATATTGACGTCATAGGTCCGCTGAATAACGGTTTTAAATCTCATTTCGTTTAGCCTTAGCTGCTCGGATACCTGCTTGAGCTCCTTCTCAAGCTTCAACCATTCCGTTTTTAATTCGTCGATTAGGTTAGGTAGTTCAGTTGCTCGAGCATAGCCTTTATAGTCCTCCGATTTACGGTCCAAGTGCATCACCACCTCTCATAGATTGATCAAATTCGCCCGTCGAATTTGCGTCCGGATTTTTATCGAGCTCGCTCGATAAACTACCTTTAAAAAAATCCGTGACATCCGCCGGAGGCTTAACTTCATTCAGCCGGGGTTTGAACCCCCACTGAATCGAAGTACAGTTTGCATTCATCCCCCACTTGTAGAAGTGGAGGACTTCTGCTGAATGAAGTTAAACAATAAGCAGCGAATGAATAGCTCTAAGTTAACAATATACCTTTCTATGGAAAAATACCTATTATAATTACTTCATTTCTATAAAATGTCACAAATTTTAGAATAAAAGAAGAAAACAACAGGTGAGGCTGTTGTTTAAGAATTAGGGCAGAAATTATTTCTTATTTTTGACTCTTTCATGATGTAGGAATTGGATCTCTTTTCTAATCTTAACCAGTGGGGTGGAGTCTTAGTGAGCTTGGGAACCGGCACAATGGTCATCCTAGTCATCCTGTTTTTTCACTGCCAGATAGGTCCGTTGTCTCTCCCTCTCCTTCAATTCCTGCTTGCGGGTTTCTTCTTTTTCAAAAAGAGAAAGCTCCGTCCTAAGCTCCTTTGCACAGCTATCACAAAGCTTGCCGGATTGAATAATTTTCCCGCATTTTTCACAAGGATAGCCTAGGTTTGGGAATTGAGTCTGCTGGAAACGACCATTCTTAATGAATTTCAAGAGCAGATCTTCCTCAACCCCTGTTGCATCAATAATCTGCTTGATGGTGGCGGCACGATTTTCACGCTTACGCATAAATTTGTAGATGATTTCATACTGCTTTTCTTCCTCTTTATAGCA
Source organism: Bacillus tuaregi (assembly GCF_900104575.1). Lineage (NCBI taxonomy): Bacteria > Bacillati > Bacillota > Bacilli > Caryophanales > Bacillaceae > Bacillus > Bacillus tuaregi. Next base: position 581,349 of record NZ_LT629731.1, on the reverse strand, counting down.
GGCCTCGCATACATCGCGAAATTTACTTTTTATCATAATTTTGCCGCATTTTGGGCAATTGTCTATATCAGGCATCATACACGTAATTCTCCTTTATAAAAGTGTGTCTATTTACATTGTTATTACTACTATTATAAAGGATTTTTCCCAACTTTCGTTCATTTTTATGATAATAGTCGGGGGAAATTTGGCTTACATCATGTAGATGGAGATCCTTCGATTACCCTCTCGCAATCGTGATGGAGCTGATGGAGGCAGCTCCGTGAACGGTTAGAACCTTTGCTGCGTGTCTGAGCGTGGAGCCTGTTGTGTAGACATCATCGATAAGGATGATGTTTTTCCCTTGAACAGTAGGAATCAGTTGGGGTTGCTCGCTTCCCTCCCCAACTGGAATCGTTTGCTCTGTCAGCTGAAATACCTGCTCGGCATGGATACGCTCGCTGCGCGATTTCTTGGACTGTTTCTCACCGTGTATCCGGGTTAGAATATGAGCGGCAGGCAGTCCTGCTTCCTTAAGAAGTGCCTCTGCTTGATTAAAGCCGCGCTCCTGCAAACGCTCGGGACTTAACGGAATGGGGACGAGCAAATCATAGGATTGCCCTGCCAGCTTTTGCAGCAGCTGCTCTGTAAAAAGCCTTGCCAAAATATAATCCCCACGAAATTTATAGCGGGCAAGGACTTCCTGGAGAAAAGCATTATAGTGATAAATGGAATGATTCTTCTTCAAGCAGCCCTTCCATTTGGGCTCCTCCTCCCAACGGACACAGTCGTTACAGCAATCCCCCACAATAAAGCGAGACTCTAGCTGCTCAAGTGGGCGACCACAAATCCGGCAGGTTTCCCCTCTGATTTCTTCCCATCTTTCCTTGCAGGAGGGACAGATGGTTTGTACTTTCACGGTAGCAATCAGATCGTTCCAGCCCATTTGCGGGATGATTTCGCTAAAACAAACGAGACAATAATCGCGCATTCAGCATCAGTCCTTTTTTTATAGAATGGTTGAAAGCCTTTAATCATCAATTAATTTCCTCCCCCTTGCTTCCTTATTCATCTGGATAATTTGTCTACGGGCCTTCACCATCGCATCGGTTTTTCCATAATGGAAAAAGGTAATATCACCGCTTGGAAAATCAGCGCTGCGACCGACACGGCCGGCAATTTGGACGAGGGCGCTTTCGGTAAAAATCCGATCCTCGGCACCGATGACGGCTACATCAAGCTTTGGGAAGGTAACCCCTCGTTCTAGAATGGTCGTCGTAAGTAAAATCAGAATCTCCTTATTCCGCATCCTTTGGACCTTTTCCTTTCGCTCTGGGTCTTCTGCATGTACCGCCTCGATGGCGGGGTGGATATTTTTTAAAACGGGAAGGATTTTTTCCATTAATTCAATACGGGGGAAAAAGAGGAGCACCTGTTGGTTTTCATCCAGGCGTTTCGTCATCCAGCGGAGGACATTACCCGGCAGCTTCCCCTTTTTCAAGGGCTTCTGCCAGTTTCCACACCAAACAAAGCGCGGTACCGGCAGGGAATAGCGATGAAAGCGGGCTGGAATCGTGACGTAGTCTCTTTTGCCGGTCTTACATTCCTTGCGCCATTTTTCATTGGGAGTCGCGGTTAAATAGATAATAGAAGAAACTGGCTTACGCGCCTGCTCTACCGCATATTGAAGGGACTCCTCGACAGAATAGGGAAAGGCATCCACCTCATCGAGTACGACGACATCAAATGCCTGGTAGAAGCGGAACAGCTGGTGGGTGGTCGCGATGGTGAGCGGGGCATATAGATGACGGTCCTCACTGCCGCCGTAAAGGGACGCAACGGGAATATCAGGAAACACCTTTTTCAAGCGCGGCGAAAGCTCCAATACGACATCCGTTCTCGGCGTTGCTAGACAAACTCGTTTCCCCTCCATTAGCGCGGTATTGATTCCCTGGAACAGCACCTCTGTTTTCCCTGCTCCACACACAGCCCAAACGAGGAGGGAGTCGGTTTTATGGACTGCAGCAACGACGGCTGAAGACGCTACTCCTTGACCGGCTGACAGGTTGCCTGCCCATTGTAGCGGTGGAGCGGTTATGTCAATCGGGATAGGAGGACCTGTCCAGGAGATAAGTGGGCTGCAGGTGCTCGTTCTGCCCATCATGATACATTTACGGCAATAGGTACAGGTTTCCCGGCAGCGCGCACATGGAAAGGACGCAAAGAGGTGTTTTTGCTGGTTCCCACAGCGAACACAGGTCAGTTTATTTTTTTCGATTTCAATGCTTTTTCGGTAGGTGAGATAGCCATTTTCATAATGACGATGGATGTCCTGTAAGGGGAAGGGGATATCATCGAGAAGGAGCTGTTTTCCGGAAAGCAGCTTTTGCAAATCATTGCTGTAGGAAAAATGAGGGTTGAGCTTCGGCGGTGGCGGTAGGCTTTCGATTTGCGAGATGGGGATGGGATTATGGAGCTGTGCTTGCTCGGGTGCTAGTAGCTGTTCAGGGATTAGCATTCCATTTTGACAGGAGAATTTCATGAGTACACCTCATTTTTATTAGGGATTGAATTGGAGTGGATGATTGATATGACTTTGAACGTTGGGTGGATATAGCTTTATTGATGAGAAACGAGAAGGATTTTGCTTGCTGCTTTTAGCGGTTGTGAAGCGTTCAGAGGGTGCCTCTGAATGCTAGTGGTCATAGGGCTGCGAAGCTTTCGAAAGGTGCTTCTGAATCGTAATGCTGTGAGGATGCGAAGCTTTCGAAAGGTGCTTCTGAATCGTAATGCTGTGGGGATGCGAAGCTTTCGGAAAGTGCTTTTGAATCGTAATGCTGTGAGGATGCGAAGCTTTCGGAACCAGCTTTTGAATAGTCGATGCTCTTGTTTGACAAGGCGTTTGTAGTTCAACGCCACTCTAATTTAGAATGGCGCTGATGTTTATTTTTTGTACCAGCCAAGACCTAGTGCACCTTCTCCGAGATGTGTTCCGATGACGGCACCGAAATAGCTGAACATAAAGTCGACGTTTGGAAACATCTCCTCGAGCTCCGCCTTCCAGGCTAGTGCTTCCTCTTTACAGTTTCCATGAATGACAGCCGCTTGGTAGGCAGCGCCGTCGCTGACATCTTCCTTCATCAGCTCCACAATTCGTTTGATGGCTTTTTTGCGGGTACGGATTTTTTCAAAGGGGACAATGACTTTGTTTTCAAAATGAAGCAGCGGTTTCACCTGAAGTAATCCGCCAATTAAGGCTTGGGCGCTTGAAAGACGGCCGCCGCGCTGCAGGTGGGAAAGGTCATCAACCATAAAATAAGCTCGCGATGTTTTCTTCATTTCCTCCAAACGAGTCATAATCGTTTGTGGTGATTCGCCTTCCGCAGCCATTTTTGCCGCTTCAATCGCAAAAAAGCCTTGTGGCAGGCAGGCAATTTCTGAGTCGAAGGAATAGACGTCAATCCCTTCCACCATCTCCCCCGCCGTAATCGAGCCCTGGAACGTCCCACTAATTCCACTTGAAAGATGGACACTGATGACCGCATCATAGTCCTTCGCTAAAGCTTCGAATAGCTCAACAAAGCTGCCAATAGCCGGCATCGAGGTCTTCGGTAGCTCGCGATTCTTGACCTCCTCGTAGAACTGCTCAGCAGACAGCTCGATTTCCTCCAGGTAGGATTCGTCGCCAAAAATAATATTCAAGGGGATCATGTGTATATTTAATTCCTCGACCAATTCTTTCGGAAGATAGGCCGTACTATCACATACAACTGCTGTTTTCATAAAAGGGATACCTTCCTTAATGATGATTTTATGGTATGTAGAGGTCGTTTGTTCAGAGGGCTGACTGTTTGACTACGTGGTCATTGGGTGCTTACTGCAGGCAGGTACGCTCCATAGCCTATAGCGGTATGAATTCTCCAATGATCAGGAAACCCTCTCAACCTTTACTATTTGTCTAAATACCATTTTATATGAAAACAGTTCAAATTGCATTAGTTAAAGTTGACTTCGAATTCATGTTTTGCCAGCGTTATTTTTACCTTAAGCAAAGGAGGATTCAACTATTAACTTCATTCAGCAAATGCTTTTTGTACCGAAAGCTTGCGACAGGTACAGAAGTCCTCCACTTCTACAAGTGGGGGGTGAATGCAAATGGTACTTCGATTCAGTGGGGGTTCAAACCCCGGCTGAATGAAGTTAAGCCTCCGGCGGATGTCACGGATTTTTTAAAGGTAGTTTACCCTAGCGAGCTCAGGTAATCCGGACGCAAATTCGACGGGCGAATTTGATCTCTTGAAAAAGAAAAACCCCCAGAAGTTACGGGACTGTCATGGGAAGTGCTTAAACACCAGTCAATTGAGGATGCTTTGTATTCTGGTCCGCCTGGCAACGAACCGCACGTCTATCTAATTCATTGCGCAGTATTTCAATAAAATCTTCCTCAAGCCCCTTATTGACAGCCAAATAATAGGTTTTTAACAGCTCTTCATATGTCAAAATGGCCAGTGAATTCATTTTGATCACCTCTTCACGATGTTTCTTACTATAGATGTACCAATTTGAGCTGGTTATGTAAAGGAATCCTGAGATTATTCACGTTTTTTTCGGAAATAGGAAATTATTTTTTTAAAATAGGTGCAAAGGACTTATTTATTACTTTATTTCCTTTATAAACGGATATTTTTCGATAAAAAAGCAGTGTTCCATTTAACTCCTGTCAACATATCCGCGGTATCCGGGGTGATATCCACGCTTTCCGCCATCATATCCGCGGATTTTCGCTGTTTATCCGCGCTTTTCTAATATAAATCCGCACTTTTACATTTTCTGTAAAAAACAATAGTTTTTCAATAGATTACACGGTAAAAATAGAACTAGCTACAATCTGTAACAATAACACTAATTCAGCAATCCCTTTGCGTTGTAACAGGTCACAACATGAGAACGGTTTCCCACCGACATAACCCTTGTTACCATCAGCTGAGCCACACAAAAAAAAGGTACTCTCAAAAGAGAGTACCTTATCTGACTTCCACCCAGCCTTTTTTAATCGCTTCTACTACCGCTTGTGTACGGTCGTTGACGTTCATTTTTTGCAGGATGTTACTTACGTGGTTTTTCACGGTTTTTTCACTGATATATAAGGCGTCGCCGATACCGCGGTTACTTTTTCCATCTGCTAACAGCTGAAGGACTTCACATTCACGGCGTGTGAGAAGATGAAGCGGTCTGCGTACTTCCATTTGCAGTACATAATGATTCCCGCCTTCTTCCTCTGCAGCAAGACGTCTGAATTCATTCACTAGATTATGGGTAACCTTAGGATGTAAGTACGATCCGCCTGCCGCTACTACCTTGACGGCTTCAATTAAAGCATCGGCATCCATTTCTTTTAAAAGATATCCGCATGCACCTGTTTTTAGCGCATGTGTGACATAGTTCTCATCATCATGAATGGAAAGTATGATAACCTTAGAATCTGGATACTTCTCGACTAGCTGACGCGTCGCTTCAATTCCGTTCGTTTCCGGCATATTAATATCCATCAGCACAACATCCGGATTGTATTCCTCTACAAGCTGAAGCGCCTCGCAGCCATCGTTGCCTTCCGCTACGACTTGAAATGTTTTTTCAAACTCGAGAATCCTTTTTACGCCTTCTCTAAATAACTGATGATCGTCAATAATCACAATTTTGGTTGTCAAATTACTCCGCCTCCCTAAAACATCCAGCTCAAACTCTATCAAATTCAGCTGAGCCCTCTATTCTTTCACTTGTCCTGTTCATATGCAAAGCTCTTTCGAGTCATCCCTTTTTTCAGCCTGTTATAGTGTATACTCCTTTAGGACGGTTTCCACTGTGATCGGGATTTGGATGATCACCATGGTTCCTTTGCCTACTTTGGAATCAAATGAAAGCTCCCCTTCTAAGAGCTCAACTCTTTCTTTCATACCTATTAATCCAAAGGAATTTGGCTTTTTCTTCTCCATATCAAAGCCTTTTCCATTATCTCGAACAATAACAGTCAGATAGTCTCGTTGGAATTCAAGCTTTACCATGACTTCACTGGCCTCTGCATGCTTCATCGCGTTTTGCACAGCTTCCTGCACCAAACGGAAAAGTGCGACCTCGTAATTGGCCGGCAGTCTTCTTGCTTCTCCCAAACATTGAAAAGTAATGTGTGCACTATTGAAATATTCTTCAATTGTTTTTAAATATTTGTTTAAGGTTGGAACTAATCCTAAGTCATCAAGTGCCATTGGGCGCAAGTCATAAATAATATGACGCACCTCATAAAGAGCATCTCGAACCATCCCTTTAAGATTTCTCATCTCTAGGATGGCTTCTTCCATTCCCCGTTCACGGTATATTTTTTCAATCAGATCCGAACGCATCATTACATTTGCCATCATTTGGGCAGGTCCATCATGAATTTCCCTGGATAATCGTTTGCGTTCTTCCTCTTGTGCTTCAATAATTTGCAGTCCAAAATCCTGCTTTTGCTTGGCATCCTCTAATACTTCACCAATTTGCTTTAAATCACTTGATAAATAGTTCAACACCACAGTAATTTGCGAAACAAGATGATCGGCCCGCTGAATCGTTTCCGCCAGCCCTGACAGTCTGCGTTCTAGATCATCACGGCGCGCACGCAGCTGTTTTTCCATCTGCCTGTTCATCGTGAGATCGGTTTGGATCCGGTGGGCTTTCTCGTACACCTCCCGGACTTCTTCCTCAGAATATAGGTTAAAATGCTTGCTGACTTCTGAAAGCCGCCTTCTCGACAGCCTCGCCATCGCCTCCAGCTTGTCGCCCTCTTCTATCATGCTGCGGACGGCCAGTTTTATTTCCTTTAGTTCTTCTGTAAGCGTTTTGAAGTCATTTTGACATGATTGTCCAATTTCAAAGATTTCATTTTTACTGTTTCCGACAGTATCCATCATTTTTTCCAGAATTTCATCAAGTGCTTTTGTATCAAATTTCTTTATGTTCATCGTATTCCCCCAGAGGACACTAGAACCTTTCACACGGTGTTTATTATCCGTTAAAGGTATATGATGGGATTAGCTTGTTCTCTACAAAGTATTTTTGTAGATTGTTATATACGATTATCCTAACATGTATGGCATATAACTTTATTTTACACTAAATCCCAGCCGTTCGTTATAAAATACTAGTAATATTTTAAAATTTTTTTCTCAGGAGGTACTATGATTGTAGTCCCCCTTGATTATACCTATTATACCATGCAAATAAGACACCGATGTTAAAGTTTGTTTACAATACTTTTGTAAATTGATGTTAAGAAGCTTGTCGATTTATAATAGAAGTATTACTTTATCAGACAAAAAGCCTGTTTTTATTCTATTTTTTTAAAAGAGCTACGGAAAGCATCAGGTAGGAGTTGAAATCATTCTGTAACATATTGTCTAAGAAAAAGCTATAGAAGAAACATATTAGAGAGGAAAGGTGCGGTACTATGTTACCTCAGTATTATACGGTAAAAGAAGGTCATGGCGAGCATGAAATCGTCATCCAAAAATCCCGTTTCATTGCACATGTGACGAGAGCTGAATCAGAGGAGGCGGCCCAGGAGTTTATTCAAAGAATCAAGAAGGAGCATTGGAATGCCACTCATAACTGCTCAGCCTATCTGATTGGCGAGCACGACCAAATTCAAAAGGCCAACGACGACGGTGAACCAAGCGGAACAGCAGGTGTTCCTATTTTAGAGGTGTTAAAAAAGAAGCATCTAAAGGACACCTGCGTCGTGATTACCCGCTATTTCGGCGGCATTAAGCTCGGCGCAGGCGGATTGATTCGCGCCTATGGAAAGGCAACCTCTGAGGGCATCGACGCTGCCGGTGTGGTGGAACGCAAGCTGATGAGGGTGGTGTCGACAAAAATTGACTATACCTGGCTTGGCAAAATCGAAAATGAATTGCGCTCCTCTATTTACGAGATTAAAGAGATTCACTATCTAGATGCCGTTGAAATCGAAGCCTATGTCGAAGAAGCTGGTGTCCAGAACTTCACCGATTGGATGATCGAGCTAACGAATGGACAAGGAGAAATCAGTTCCGGCGAAGTGCTTTACATGGAAAAGGATATATAAATTTGATGGGGTGACAGGCACCAACCAATTTTTTGGAAGGTGCCTGTCACCCCATCAAAAAAAGGTGAGAAACTTTTTGAAGTCTCTCACCTTTTTATATGCTCTATTACCGGTTCTTTACCGTTGGGTATCGAATCCCGCGAATGAATTTTAATAATGGTCGATAGTTTTTACCAAGCAATCCTATTTTTTCAGCTATCACTTCGATAATGATTAATAGCGTAATGATTAAAGCAAATGAGCCTAGTAGCTTTGCTTGTGATAGGATTACCGCAACTAATCCGAAAAAGGCTGCCATTGCATAAATTAATAGGACGGTTTGTCTATGTGTAAAGCCAAGTCCCAATAAACAATGGTGTAAATGCGATTTATCCGGTGCCATGATTGGCTTTTTATTCACAATCCGGCGAAGAATCGCAAAGAATGTATCGGAAATCGGAACCCCTAAAATAATAATCGGTATAATGAAGGAAATAAAAGCTGATGTTTTAAATCCTAGTAATGATAAGACCGAAATCATGAAGCCTAAGAACAAGGCTCCGGTATCACCCATGAAAATTTTTGCCGGGTGGAAATTGAAAACAAGAAATCCTAGTGTACTTGCTAGCACAATTGAGGCAATAACCACAACAAATGGGTTACCGAACAGGATCGCCATTCCAGAAATCGTAATTAACGCAATCGAAGAAACACCTGCTGCAAGTCCGTCTAGTCCGTCTATTAAATTAATGGCATTGGTAATGCCGACAATCCATAGGATCGTGATTGGAACACTTAGAAAACCAAAATGCAAGGTACCATCACTGAAAGGAAGATTAATGAACTCAACCTGTACTCCGCCCCATGCTACGACAACGCCCGCTGCGGCAAGCTGACCCACTAACTTCAGTTTAGCTGAAATTTCATACATATCATCAAGGATACCAGTGATAATAATAATTGTTGCTCCAACCATAATGGCCATCGTAAATGGCGATTGCGGCTGATAGAACCATACCCCGAATACAAAACTGATGTATATCGCTAAACCTCCAAGGCGAGGCATAATTTTCTGGTGAACCTTACGTTGATTCGGTTTATCCGTTGCACCAATTTTAAACGCTAACTTTATCACGACAGGAGTGATTAGGACCGAAATGATAAAACACAGCAACATCGTCAAGTAAATCATGAGTATCCTCCCTTAATTGTATATTGCCCACTCCATCACAATAGAATACAGGCAAATACAGTTAACACAAACCAAGTATCTTTTTTTATTTTTATTGGTAAGATCAGCTATCCTAGTAATATACCAAATGGATTATATCATAAATCTATAACCTTGAGAATCTTAATTTCGTCACAATTCCGTTACAATATGACCGAATATTAAGTCTTATATACAATAAAGTCACTTTTTAGAGTCTTCACTATAATTGACGAAGTTTGTCTAGAATAGTTTCACTAATAACTTACACGATAGTACCATTTTTTCATTAAAAGACAATGGAAAATTTATCAAGGGGGATCCTAACTCTGACAGCTAACGCTAATACCAAACAAAGCTGTCAGAACCAACTCCGCGTTCTGACAGCTTTGACATTTCCCCGTATCACTCTGTCAGAATCCATCGTCTTCCGGCAGCCATATACCTCTTACTTCTTACCAAATCGACCCTTTACTTTTTCCATGGCAATCTGCACGACGATATCCTTCGTCACAAGGAGAATCAACCCGTATACGACCGAGCAGGTGATGCCGATTGTAATGAAAAGCGGAATCGGGCCTGATACAAACTGTCGAATCAAATAGGCGATTGGAATGAACAGCAGCGAATACACTAGATACTTCATTTTAGCCCATTCAAACAGCTTGTACTCTATTTTAATATAGCGCTTGATATACCAATATTCGAGCAGAATCAGTATCAATGTCGCCAGTCCGGTAGTAAAAACAGCCGTCGCCGGTGTCAGCTTGTCCGTATACAGCAAGCCAACTTTAAAGAGCACATTGATAAAGCCGGATAGGAACACAAGCTTGATCAAGACATTTTCCCGCTTTTTCACATAAATAACCTGATTGGCAAGGATAAAATCGATGCCCAGGACAATCATATAAAAAGCGAACAAGCTTAAGGCGGTGGAGGCCCCAATAAAGTCCTGACCACCATAAATCAAAACCGCCACATCAGAGAGAACAAAAATCCCTGCTGAGGCTGGAAATAACAAGGCAAAATAGACCTTTGAAATATTATTAAGGAGAATATGATAGCTTTTTTCATCATTGGACCCCAAAATATAGGAAAGCCGCGGCAAGGTTACCTGGATAATGCTCAGCATTAACGTATTGATAATTCCCATGATTTGCTGGGGAATAACGTAATAGGATACATCTCTTTTCGTCGCAAATTGACCAAGCATTAAGCGGTCTAAAAGCGTGAACAGGACATTCCCATTAGCAAACACGACAACGACAAACAATGGCTTTAAATGCTCGACGATCGTAATATTGCTGAAATCAAATTTTATTTTCCGCTTAATATAAATAAAGCTGACCAGATTATTTAACACCGTTGCGAGCACCAAAAGCATCGCATATTCATAATAATTGTCACTGTTATTGACCATCGCGAAAATCAGAATCACATAAACAATCCGGACAATTACCGTTTTAATCGTAATGAAATCATAGTTCTCCATCGCTTCATTAACCCATTCGACCATAAAAATGTTCGCGATGAAATTAAAGCTGAAAATCATCAGGATGGGAAAAATACTATCGTCCCCATAGCCAAAATAACTGACGCCCGCATAGCAAAGCATCGCACCAAGGCTCGTCACTAAGCTGATGGTAAACAAGCTCGTAAACAACTGGCTAACCTTCTGCTTATCATCCTTAATCCGGCTGATTTCACGCAAGCCGTATTGATAAACGCCAAAGGTTGCAAAAATTAAAAAGTAAGCATAGATGGACTCAACAAACTGTACCTTCCCGATTGACTCGGCACCCAGAACGCGGTTCACATACGGACCGACGAGAATGGGTAGAATAAGGTTAAAGGCATTCAGTATAACCTTGTAAATCATATTTTTAAACAATGATTTTTTCATAAAAAATTCCTTCTAATCCCCTATTCGTGAAACAAATATGCTCTCGTGTTATCCCCGAATGGAAGTGTTTCATTATCCACTTTGGTCCAATCCCAGTTTGGATTCGGAATCATATAGGTTTCACCGTAATTTTCTTGTAAATATTGATCATAGTTCTCCGGTATCGGAAATGGATTTCCTTTAAAATCGATCATCGTAATGCCGCTAAACGTAGACGTTAATTTTTTTACGACAAGTCCGGTAATCAAGGTTTTTTCAGGACCTTTTTTGTAAATTGTTTGCTCGCCTTCCTCTAAGGCAAAGCAGGAAATACGGCCCTCTCCCTTGACATAGTAGTACACATCAAGGTTGACGCCTTTATATAGATAGGTTTCCTCAACAATATTTCCCTCATACCAAAACTCTCTGGCCTTTGTAAAGCCCTTGCCAAGAAAAGCCATTTCGACTGCTTTCGCATCCTCTCCGTTTGTAAAAAAGGTACCGATATCAATGTCTGCATCGTGGCCGATAAAATCCTTTTCACGGACGGCGCCAAGCAGCGTTCCATAATCAAGCCAAAAATCCAGCTTCAGCTCAGCAAAAACCTCCTTTACGTGCAGCAGTGCCTCATAGCCATAATTCTTCACAGAATCACGCTTGGCAGCCTCTGCCGATTCACGGTAATGCTGATTAATTTTCAATAACACGGGATTCGACCGTAAGGCCTGGTATACCTTTTTACTTCGAAAATACGATTTTACTTTTTCATAGACTGTCACGCAAAGATGCCTCCTTATATGTTGTACAACAACTTATGAAAAAGAGGCTGACCAAGCTAAGTGTCAGACAACGAGGGTGTTGGTGTCAGGCACCGTAAAAAGACACTTGGATGGGTTTTGTCTTTTGGTGGTGCCTGTCACCAGTATCTCGTTGTCTACTCTTATAAGTCATCCTCATGATTGCTAAGCTTCTAATTCAATTCGTCCATATAGGCTGAAAGTGCTTCCTTCCAATCCCGTAATGGCGTGAATCCTTGTTCCTCTAGTCTCTTTTTACTTAAGACTGAATATTTCGGACGTGCTGCCGGACGTGGGAACTCCTCCGTTGTCAGTGGGTTCGTTTTGACATCCAAGCCTGCCTGCTTGAAAATTTCGACCGCAAACTCATACCAAGAGCAGATACCGCTATTCGTTGCATGGTAGGTACCATACTTTTCGGTTTCCACCATCTCCACCAACAGCTTCGCTAAATCGACGGTATAGGTTGGCGAGCCGACCTGGTCTGCGACAACCCCGACTTCACCGCGCTCCTTGCCAAGGCGAAGCATCGTTTTCACAAAGTTATTCCCATTAATGCCGTATACCCACGCCGTCCGTACAATGAAATACTGTTCAAGGCTTTCCTTTAAAAAGGTCTCTCCGGCCAGCTTCGTTTCACCGTAAACGCCAAGCGGCTTCGTTGGCTCATCGACTTCGTATGGCTCTGTACCGCTGCCGTCAAAAACGTAATCGGTACTCACATACGCCATTTTCGCCTTTGCGTCTTGGGCAGCCTGTGCTAAATATTTCGTGCCAAGTGCATTGACGTTATAGGCTGTCTCATGGTCTGCCTCAGCCTGGTCGACGTTTGTATAGGCTGCACAGTGGATAATCGCATCAGGCTTCAGCTTCTGCACATAGCCTTTGACATCGGCCTCGCTTGTCAGATCAAACTCATTTCGGTCTGCTCCATGTGCCGTGTGTCCTTTTTTCTCAAGCTCCTTCACCACATCATGACCTAGCTGGCCATTCACGCCTGTTACTAAAACAATCATTATTCTACCTCTAATCTGTCACCATATTGGGACTTGAAATATTCCTGATATTCACCGGAAATAATGTTCTGCCACCAATCTTGGTTGTTTAAGTACCACTCAATCGTTTGCTTAATGCCTGTCTCAAAGGTATATTTCGGCTCCCAGCCAAGCTCTGTGCGAAGCTTTGTCGCATCAATCGCATAGCGGCGGTCATGTCCTGGGCGGTCTTTCACAAATTTAATTAAGGATTCCGGCTTATCTAACTGCTTTAAGATGGTTTTCACAATGTCAATGTTCGTGCGTTCGTTGTTACCACCGACATTGTATACCTCGCCGTCACGTCCCTTATGAAGCACTAAATCAATCGCCTGGCAGTGGTCCTCCACATGCAGCCAATCACGAACGTTCAAGCCATCACCATAGATAGGAAGCTCTTTGTCATGAAGCGCATTGATAATCATTAATGGAATCAGCTTCTCAGGGAAATGGTACGGACCATAGTTATTTGAGCAGCGTGTAATATTCACCGGTAAACCGTATGTTTCGTTATAAGCACGAACTAAGAGGTCTGCGCCTGTTTTACTTGCACTGTACGGGCTGTTAGGCGCTAATGGTGTTTCTTCTGTAAAATAACCTATTTCACCTAATGTGCCATACACCTCATCAGTAGAAACCTGAAGATATTTTTTCACACCAATCGCCTTTGCCGCATCTAAAAGGGCAAGCGTTCCTTGAATATTCGTCTGAACGAAAATTTCCGGATTGGTAATGCTGCGGTCTACGTGAGATTCCGCGGCAAAATTCAACACGTAATCAAATTTTTCTTTTTCAAAAAGGTCCTGAACAAAGCTGCGGTCAGCGATATCGCCTTTGACAAACTTGTAGTTCGGAGCGTTCTCGATATCCTTTAGATTCTCAAGGTTTCCCGCGTATGTTAAAAGATCTAGGTTATATATCGTATACTCCGGATATTTATTGACCATATAGCGGACAAAGTTACTGCCGATAAAGCCGGCGCCGCCTGTTACTAGTAATTTCATAGAAATTTAAGCCTCCTATTTCTCGTAAACAAAATTTAAATGGGTAGCTTCCGCTAAGGTTGGATGCTTCGTATCCTTATCCGATAGGATCGGGTTGGCTGTCGGCCAGTCAATGCCAAGTGCAGGGTCATTCCACAAAATGCCGCCGTCATGCTCTGGAGAATAATACTCGTCCACCTTGTAAGCAACCGTTGTATCCGGCACAATCGTACAAAAGCCGTGCGCAAAGCCCTTTGGTACGACAAGCTGACGTTTGTTATGCTCAGATAGAATCACGCCAATCCATTGTCCGTAAGTAGGGGAGCCCTTGCGGATGTCAACCGCTACATCATAGATAGCTCCTGTGATACAGCGAACTACCTTCGTCTGCGCCTTCGGGTTCAGCTGAAAATGAAGGCCACGTAAAGTACCAACCGGTGCTGAAAGGGACTGGTTATCCTGAATAAAGTCATAATGTAAGCCTAATTCCTCGAAAATTTGTTTATTATAGCTTTCCATAAAATAGCCACGGTGGTCACCAAATACTTTTGGTTCTAAAATAAAAACACCGGGCAGCTTCGTTTCAATTTTGTTCATTATAAAAACCTCGCTTTATCGGTTAACGCCTTGCGTCGCAATTTTCATCAAATATTGTCCATATTGATTTTTCGCCAACGGCTTGGCAAGTTCAATTAGTTTATCTTTTGTTATATAGCCCATTTTATATGCAATTTCCTCTAGACAGGCGATTTTTAATGTCTGCCTTTTTTCAATCGTCTCAATAAACTGTGAAGCCTCTAACAAGGATTCATGTGTTCCTGTATCAAGCCAAGCATAGCCGCGGCCTAACAGCTCGACATTGAGCTCGCCCATTTCCAGATATTTTTTATTAACGTCGGTAATTTCAAGCTCTCCGCGTGCAGACGGCGCGATGGATTTCGCAATATCAATCACACGATTATCGTAAAAGTAAAGACCTGTCACCGCATAGTTTGATTTCGGCTGTTCCGGCTTTTCTTCAATGGAAACCGCCATGCCTTCATCATCAAATTCAACCACACCGAAGCGCTCCGGATCGTTAACATAATAACCGAATACCGTCGCCCCTTTATCACGGCTGGCGGCTTTTTCAAGAAGGTTTGTCAGACCATGACCATAGAAAATATTATCGCCAAGCACTAAAGCCACGTTATCGTCGCCGATGAACTCTTCGCCAATGAGGAAGGCCTGTGCTAAGCCGCCTGGCTCAGGCTGTACTTTATAGGAAAAGCTCACACCTAAGTCAGAGCCGTCGCCTAATATTTGCTCAAAACGGCCGATATCCTGCGGTGTGGAAATAATCAGTATATCTTTAATGCCTGCAAGCATCAGTACGGATAATGGATAATAAATCATCGGTTTATCATATACAGGCAATAGCTGCTTTGATACAACCTTTGTTAATGGATATAACCGCGTACCGCTTCCACCTGCTAAAATAATCCCTTTCATTTCAATCAACTCCTGGTTATTGGTAATTTCTTTCTAATAGATACGCCAATACATAAATCTTCCCCAACATATTATAGATAAGAAGTTGGGATTGTACAAACTTAATTTTGTAGTTGATTTGTTAAAACATCAAACGAATAATCGAACGAAGTGTTCCGATTCTTCCCTTCAACTGCTGTGACAGGCTGCGTTTCTTCATGCCTGTGACATTGCCGCCATGGCGGACGTATTTAACCAGCTTGTCTTCTAGAAAGACGATGTTTTTCTTTTTCAGCATGCAAACAAGGGCAATCCATTGGTCATGCATTTCGATGGTCGGCGGAAACGGTGTAACCCTCGGAATGAGTTCTTTTTTAAAGGCCATAAACGCACCTGTGTAGGCATTCTTGAGGACATTACCGAACATCCCCTGATGGATATTGTTGTGGTTATACTCGTTCCACGACGGAGATAACACCTCTAGGTCCCCGTCCACCACTACTGCATCATGGACAACCAAGTCAGCTTGCTGTTCCTGAAAGGCCTTCATGACCTTTTCCACCTTGTTGTCCTCCCAAATATCATCCTGGTCACAAAGGAATACGACATCGCCCTGTGACAGCAGAATCGCCTTCTCAAAATTTCGAATGGCTCCCATGTTGTGCTGATTCACATGGACCTCCACCCTATTACCATATGTATTCTTAATGAGATCAACGGTGTCATCGGTTGAGCAATCATCTACAACGATGACTTCATCTGTGTCCTTCAGCTGTTTGATGACTGAATCGAGTTGACGAATAATAAATGCGGCCCCGTTATAGGTGGCCAGACAAACGGATATATTCATGAATGATTCCCCTCTTTTTATTGAAGGCCCGGCTTATGGGTTGTTTAGCTGTAAAATGAAGCCTCTTACCTATTTGATCCTGTAAACGGAATGATTTTCATTCCAGGCACTTCGCTTTCCTGCGGGCGACCGCCGAGCCTCCTCGCCACTTCGTGTCTGCGGGGTCTCGACTGTTTCGCTTCTCCCGCGGGAGTCTTCGTGCCTGGAACGAAAATCAACCTGATTCTGTCATACAGCTAACAAAAAAGTTCGCTTTTCTCCAGAGCCTTCTTAACAGACAAAACTTAATGAAAAAGGCTCAAGGCCTCCGCCGATTGGCATGTACCTTGAGCCGATGGCGCCTTGATGGACCATAACCTTCGATTTTCCTATTTTCCGGATGACGTGTCCCGGATTGTATTCCTTATTTTTGCATATGCCTGCCACATGTATGCAGAGCAGCCATTGGTCTCCCCTTGATAAAGGAGCTTTGCTGCTCGTTTATTTCCCTAAGAGCCTCTTCAGTGTGTACAGAGCAATGCGTTTATTTTTCACCACGAGGAGCTGCTTAGCCAAACGCTTGACCAGCTGCTTTCGGTATGAGCTGTGTAAGTCTGTTTTATATTCACGATAAAACTTCATTTCCGAATCAAGGATGCTTTTATAGCGATTGAGCGAAACCGTGCTGTAATCCATGACAGACAATTCATGCTCCAGTGTAACCCGCAGGAGCCGTATTTTTTTACCACGAGCATAAATCTCATGGAAGAGCCAGTGATCTAAATAATCTAGCGGAAATTCCTTGTTAAAGCCGCCGATTTCATTTAGGAAGCTCACCTTCAGCATCGCACCCGAGTTAATCGCCATTACCGGCTTTTCCTGGTCACCCTCAAGCGGTCTTTCTGACTGTAACGGTCGCAGTGAATGACTGTAGACCGGTGAGACCATAATCCCATTTGTCGTGATTTTCGGAACCACTGCCACAACCTCTTCTGAAGCCCTATGGTCTGTCAGCATTTGCTCAATATATTCCTCTGTTACTTTTGTATCATGATCGAACAGCAGCAGCCAATCACTGCCATTCTGCTGCGCCATTTGCCAGGCATAATTATAGGCTGTCGCAATGCCCAGATTACGGTGATCATGCACATATTCAATCTGACCCGGATACTTTTCCGCAGCAAATTCCTGCTTTTCTG
This sequence comes from Bacillus tuaregi, assembly GCF_900104575.1. NCBI lineage: Bacteria > Bacillati > Bacillota > Bacilli > Caryophanales > Bacillaceae > Bacillus > Bacillus tuaregi. The sequence continues at coordinate 563,868 of NZ_LT629731.1, read as the reverse complement.
GACTGTTATCATATAAAATGATGTTAAGGTCCTCTAAGGAATCCCTCCGGTCCAGCAGAGCCTTTTTCAATGAAGAAAATGTCTTCGACTGTTCAACAGCCTGCTTATAAAACACGACAACAACGGTTACCTTCATGCTGCTAATTCCCCGTTTACTTCTTTTTCCTTACGATTCTGTGACACAATCAGGATAAAGAGGAAGAAGCCAATCCCAAGCGGGTTATTAATAAATGGGTTGATATTGGTTAACAGGAGCATCCCCATAAATGCCGCCATCAGTGATATCTCCATTGAGGAGATTTCCTTTTTTCGTTTATGAACGACATGGTAGTTGTAATAAACAAGCAGACAAAGCACTAACCAAACAGCAAGCCCTATCAAGCCCTGCTCAATCAGAATGTCTAGCATACTCATTTCGATTCCGGTTACCCGGCCGCCGATTTCCGTACCATAGCCAAGGCCCATGATGAGATGAACAGGGTCGCTTAATAATCGCTTCCCTTCAAGAATATCCTCAACACGGGTATTGACACTAATGTCATTGACTTCTGTTTGAGGTTTTTTCTTCTCTGATTTCGTACCCTTTTTCCCGGATTCCTTTTGCGTTTCTTCTTTATGTGGAGTTTCGGTTTCAAATCTCTCTAGTGTCATGTATTGGAACATGAATGGAACAGCCACCATGATACAGGCAGAAATAATCATTTTTCGTAAAAATTTCTTTGAGGTAAACATGGTGCGGATTTTTTCCGCAAAGCCTTTAATCGGCTGTGTAATAATTCGCGCATCCAATAAAACGATGGTCATAACACTGATCATGAAGGCTAGTAGGAAGCCTCTTGTTTCAGACCAAAGCACCGAAATCGAGCCTAGAATAAGCGTCACGACATCAAGCTTGGTAAACTTTTTATCAAGAACCGCATTTAACGAAATAATGACGGCAATCAGAACGAATATATGACTCTTGTAAAAGACACTGTTACTAGGTCGGAAATAAAGGTCATCATTCATAAAGCCGTTAATGAAATAATAATAAGGAGCAAAATCTGCGCTAAAGACGGTTTTACCTAAGATGGCAATCACCAAGGTAAAGATGGATACAGCAACTGCGCTGTATTTTAAAAGTGAAATGACGCGGTCCTTTGAAAAGCGTTCCTCTGTGATGTAATACGCCAAAGGAAAATAAGCAGCAAAGAAGGACACGCGCAAAAAGTCTGTCACAATATCTGATAATGAATGATTGTTAATAAATCCAATAGCCGCGCTAAAGGCGAAGCTGGCAATTAAGAGATAAATTACAATGGTAAGTGGGTTGAAGCGAAAAAATGTATTCACTCTCGTATCGAGAATGGCCTTCTCCCTTATGATTCTGACGACAAAGGTCATGATGAGCAAAATAAATAGCACCTGGCGAATGGATAAAAAGCCAAAGTCAATCAGCCTTCCCCCACCGCCGACAAAGAGCTCAACAAAAAATAGTGTCAGCAATATTTTTTCAAACTTATTCATAAGTAGTCCCCCGAAATCTTATTGAACAGACATGCTGGATTTTACAAGCACAACATTTCTTAATTTCATTGCCTTTTTCTCCACTAAATGCCATGAAGCTATTGCGAAGAGAATCGTGATCGGATAGGAAATGATGAAATTTTGCAACGGAGTGATTTCATTATTGAAAAAATACACAACCATTTGTTGAATTGGGAATGCATAAATATAGATTCCATAAGAAAAATCTCCGTATTTTCCGAAATGCTGCAGCGTAATCCTTGATGCATATCCTATATAAAAAATAAAATAACTTCCGAAAATTGGAAAGATGTAATTAAAGTGCCCTAGCTTGGCGGACATGACAACCACTAGAAAGGAGAAGAATGCCACCCAGCCATTTTGTACTATTCGAGCTCTGTATAAATAAAAAAGCATTCCCATTCCAAAGTAGCGGAATAAATCGGTATAATATCCACCTTGTCCAAAATGAAAAAGAATCGTGGATGCCACTACGCTAACGATGACAATACGCTTGTTAAGCAGCTTGGCTGCACCTAGTAATCCGACTACTCCATAAAAGAGAAATTCATACCACAGGGTCCATAACGAACCATTGACGGAAATCGGTGCCGTATTGGTTTCAAATACTCCTGGTAAATCATATTGAATTGGGTACATAAAGATGGTCCGCAAATAATCATAGGTTTGCGGATGTGTAAAATATTCAATGGGATTTAACGTTGTGAAAATAGGTCCGACTATAAAAACACTTATGGTGACCACTGCCATTAACCCAGGGATAATCCGAAAAATACGTGCTTGACTAAAACGGACCAAATCCTTTGTGCGGTCAAAGCTCTGTGTGATCAAAAAGCCACTAATGATGAAAAAAACGCCGACAGCAAGTGAGCCAAATGTACTCTGACTATGTGTAAACAAGCCAAAAGGCTCTGTCGCGTTATGCCCGATCGTTAATGGATAAGCATGTGAGAGAATAACTAATGATGCTGCTAAAAACCGAATGATGTCTAAATTGTTCTTTCGACCTGACAAGAACTCCTCTAAGTATCTCCCTTGAAGCTTCACGGACGATTTCACTCCTCATCAATCATAATTCAATTGCATTCTAGAAAAGACGCCAGCCCCATTTATTGAAATATTTCCACATGGATTTGAGGAAAATTTTAAACAGCTTGGAGTTTTTATGGGCGCCTCTCTCATAGAAATGAATCACATGTGAGAAAGGAGTATAGATTATTTTTTTATTACGTTTCCCAAATTCGAGACAAAGATCATAGTCCTCAAAATACATAAAGTACCGGTCATCAAAGCCGTTTACTTCTTTAAAATCATCCCCGCGTAAAAACATAAAGCAGCCTGAACCAATGCGGATATTCGCATACTCTTCATCAGAAAGGTTTCGACATTCATAGGATGCCAGACGCTTTGCAAATAATTTTTTAACGAATTGAAAAGGAATATAACGAAGGGCATAGTCAAAAACCGAGACGCGGTCACGGATTAAGTATTGTGTTGTTCCATCAGGATTTAACACCTTTGGCACCAAGAGTGAAATGTCTGGGTTACTTTCCATGTACTCCAGCATGCCCTCAAGGTTTTCCTTTGTGACCAAAATATCTGGGTTAAAGACAAGATGGTATTTCTCAGGTGCCTGAAGCAGACTGTAGTTATGACCGAATCCAAAACCATTATTCTCATGATAAAAGTTAATCTCCGCAAAATCCTGATATGCAGACAGCTTCTGTTTATATTCTTCGCTTGAGTTATTATCAAAGATGATAATACGAAAGCGATCATCGTAGCCGAGCTCGCTTTTCAAATTATCAAGAACTTTGAAGATATGTTTACTGTTGTATGTTACGATGCTTATCGCTACCTTTGCAATGCCCACATTTCCCCACTCTTTCGTATTAACTATTGTTAGAAAAGCACAAGCATCCTCGGAACAGCTAGAGCCTGCTACCGTGATGATTCCCCGTTCGAGGAAGTTCCCTCTATGTTCAAATCTTTCAAGACTGGCACGCTTAAATGAGAAGGCATTCTCACCTTCCATTCTGTACTACCTATTTTCGGCCAGCTTGCTTGCGCTAGACAAAGAAAAATAATGAGGCGCCTGCTTATCGGCTCATGCCCATTACCGATTACGCCATCTATTTTATTTTAGAAAGAATATCCTTCTACAACAAATCTATGTTTATCGACAAAATATTCTATTTGATACTTCAGCTTTCAATTATAGCATCATTTAGATACATTTTGTACATATTACCGTTCACTTTTTGTCAATCGTTGCTGCAAGCGCTTAGAGGGTTGAGATTCCTCCATTTATAGCTGTTATTAACGGTGTATCTTCTTATTATGGTTGTTTTTGGTAGGATTATGAACCGATTCCATCACTTTAGCAATGAACGAATTCGAGGGAATTTATGCATAGTGCTTGGGGCTTTCTAAAAGCAAAGATGTCAGGCGCCACAATGAATGTACTAGGATGATTTTACGAAAAAAATCATCCTAGTACATTGTGGATGCCTGACATCCTGTAGACCGTTCCATTAATTCCAGAAATTAATAGAAGTATTCGTAATAATAGTCCTTGATTGTCTGCTGCCATACCCCGTTGCTATCGAAAGAATTGTAATCAAGGCCAATCTGGTAGTTTCCTGTGACCATGATTCCGTTTTCGTCAAAATAATACCATTTTCCGCCGATTTGCAGCCAGCCGGTATGAAGTGCACCGCTCGCGGTCGCATAATACCAGTGCGTGCCGTCAGTATTCCAGCCATTATTCTTCATCACACCGTTAAGGTTAAAAAAGTAATTCGTACCATTTATTTTCTTCCAGCCTGTGTCCATATAGCGTGAAAACTCATCTACGTGATACCATATCCCATCGCTGAAGAGCCAGCCCTTATGGATCGCACCGCTGCTGTTCATATAATACCAACCACCGAAATCATGGTACCAGCCGTTTGAAATCATAGCACCGCTATTGTCAAAGAAGTAATCATTGCCGTCTATGTATTGATTGCCTGTTACCATGTTGAATTGCTCATCCAAGTAATACCACTTCCCACCGCTTAGAAGCCAGCCGTGGTATAGTTTGCCGTCAGCTTGTACATAATACCAGTTACCATGATCATATGCCCAACCACTTGTTGTTACCATTGCTCCGTTGTGGTCAAAGAAGTAACCAGCATGTGCACCGATGGACATGACGAATCTATATCCACTATGATAGTCGTTTTCGTCAAAGCCTCCTAAGTAATACCATTGGCCATTATATAGAAGCCAGCCTTGGTGAAGGGTTCCGTCAGCATTAGCGTAGTACCAATACTTCCCATCCGTGAACCAGCCATCGGTCTGCATTACGCCCTCTTGATTAAAGAAATAGGCTTTCCCCTCTTCAATTTCAAGGGCTTTGTTGTCCACCCGAAAACCATCAGAATCAATATAGTACCAATTCCCATCGATTTGCAGCCATTGCTCAAATAATGTCTCACCATTTTCTAATAAGTAAACATAGAAACCTCCGTCGACTTCAACCCAGCCTTCAGAAGAAACATCATTTTCTGTGTTGGTACTGTTTGCTTCTTCAGCACCATGACCATTCTCACCAGCCAAAGCGATAGTAGGAATCATGAGAAAAGACGTTAACAACAAAGCAAATAAGCCCTTTTTCATACCTTTGCCCCCTTAGTTTTATCCTATAACAATATTTTACCAATATAGTAGAAAAGTTTAAACACAAGTCGAAATAAATAGAAAAATAGATAAAACGGAACAATATTGTTTGCTGCTTTAAAGCACTGGGGGACAGTCCCCCAGTGCGGTAATGCTTTAACACAGCGGGGGTCTGTCCCCCAATGCGGTAATGCTTTAACACATTGGGGGACAGTCCCCCAGCGCGGTAATGCTTTAATGCGACGGGTGTTACCACTCACTTCTATATTTGATTTTGCGTATAAGAAAACCCCTTCACATTTCATTGAAGGGGTCATACTCCATATTAATAGTAGTAATAGTAATAATAATTCTCGATCGTATCCTGTAGCACACCATTGCTGTCAAAATAATGGTAATCAAAGCCTATTCGGTAAATACCTGTTAACATGGAACCGTATTCGTCAAAATAGTACCATTTGCCGCCATTTTGCAACCAGCCGGTATGCAGTGCGCCGTTTCCTGTTGCATAATACCAATCATATCCGTCAGTGTTCCAGCCGTTCGTTTTCATAACGCCGCTGTTATCGAAGAAGAAGTTTGTTCCTTTAATTCTAGTCCAGCCTGTTTCCATGTAGCCATAATCTTCATCGAAGTGGTACCATTTACTACCGCTTGAGAGCCAGCCAGTATGCAATGTACCGTTACTGTTAATAAAAAACCAATCATATCCGTCAAAGTACCAGCCGTTTGAAATCATTGTACCGCTATTGGAAAAGAAATAATCGTAACCGCCAATATTTTGATAGCCTGTTGCCATTGAGCCGTCATGATAATTAAAGTAGTACCACTGACCACCGCTTGATAGCCAGCCAAGGTAAAGAGTACCGTTAGCTTGCGCATAGTACCAATCATACCCGTCAGATACCCAGCCGTTTGTAGCCATCACACCATTATGGTCGAAGAAATAGTCATACCCATCAATATACTGGTAGCCTGTTGCCATGGCATATGTGTATACATCATAATACTCGTCATATGTACCAAAGTAATACCACTGACCGTTATATGGAAGCCAGCCTTGAACAAGCGTTCCGTCAGCATTCGCATAGTACCAGTAATATCCATCAGATACCCAGCCGTTTTTCTGCATAACCCCTAGATGATTAAAGAAATAAACCTGCCCATCAATTTCATAGGCCTGGTTGACAACCATCGTTCCAGAATAATCGACATAGTACCAATTGCTTCCACTTTGTACCCACTGCTCATATAATGGATAGCCAGATTCATCGTAATAATACCATTCTCCATAGCTTTCCACCCAGCCTGCTGCGGAAACGTCATCATGTAACGCTGCGGCATGGACGGTTTCATCCTGATTAGATTGAACCGTTTCTGATTCATCCGTTGCTTGTACGTCTGTACCCGCTATGTCTACCGGTGCCTCTTCAGAGTGGGTAGACTGTGGTTCTGTTGCTTCCTGTTGTTCTGTTTGATCTGCTACTTCTGGCAAAATAGCAGTAGCTGATTCAGCCTCATTTAGCGCTAGATTTTGTGAAAATTGTTCCTCAACTACGTTTGTACTGTTTAGTTCTTCAGATTCATTTCCGTTCTCCTGAGCAAAAGAAAGAGTAGGAATCATGAGAAGAGTCGTTAACAGTAAGGCAAAAGAGCCTTTTTTCATACTTTTGACCCCCTTATTTTTTACTATATTAATATTTTACCAGTATAGTATAAAACTTCAAATAAAAGGGTCAAAATTAATAGAAAAATAGAATTTATATTATTTTAGGATTGCTCATCCATTATTCTTGGTATTGGACGTTTTGTCAGTTTTCCTTTCCTTTTTTCTGCCGAGTATACATGGGAAATATTTATTTATCAGCGTAATCACCGGTATTAACAGAATAATGGTTAAAATGGTATAGATAAGTCCAAGCAGATTAGGCTGATGAAAAATCGCTTGAAGACTGCTCGCACCAAAACGGTTAATGATGTTAAACCCTAAGCTGACGTGCAGCGCTAGTAGGATTAATGAGTTTTTTCCAAGATATTGTAAAAAACTCAGTGACAAAAATTGCGACACATAAATAATAAAATGGATGGCTATCATTGCCCAGACGATATTATTAAGATATAAAAAGAGATAATCGTGTAAGTGCCAGGTTTCACCGATGGCGATTTGAAAGATTTTGGCGTAGATTTTGCCATCCATTAGGAATAATAGGTACAAAACTGCTGAAACCATAAATAATGGAGACTTTTTTATGGTTCCGTTTGCGCGTCTGGAAGCAGTAAGCTTCATCCTATACCCCATCGCAAAATAAAAGAGAAAATAGAGGGATTGATCAAAGCTCCATGGCAGAATCTTTGTGCCTGCTACAGCATCCAGCACAGATACTGAAAAGCACGACATCGCTGTGACAAGCAGCATCATATAGAACTGCTTCTTGATATATTTTATTAGCAGGTAAAAAATAACTTCAATTGTAAAAAGTGACGTTAAAAACCACAGTGGCTGGTTGAAGTAGATTCCATTTCGTTCTGATAATAGGAATGACCTAATCAGGCTTGAAAAATCAATCACCCCTCCTTGGAAGATCTTCATTAATACTATAGAAATAATTGAAAAGCTAATATACGGGATCAATATGGTCCTTGCTTTCGCTAAGACGAACTGCTTGATCTGTGGGTACCGACGGTTTGAAAATAAATAACCCGAAATAAAGAAAAATAACGGCATATGAAAAGCATAGATTTGCCCTCTCAGTTCCCCCTGAATCATGGTATGTCCGATAATCACAAGAAAAATACCAATCCCTTTACTAACATCTATCCATTGAACTCTATCATTCATACGTTTACCTTCCATCCACTGTTTCATAGAAACATTTGACACCACCCAAATGACACAGGGCAAACATATTATATTCTCCCACACCCAAACAAACAATCAAATCTTCCAAGCATAGAAATAGTTTATTTATTCAAGAAAAAGCACAGGAAATAGATATCCTCCAACGCATTAAAGCACTGGGGGTCAGTCCCCCAATGAGGTAATGCTTTAAAGCGCCGGGGGACTGTCCCCCGGCGCTTTAATATGATAAAGTTTTCTGCGCATTTTTTGGAAAGATAGCACGTTCTAATCCACGCTTAAAGACCCCTTCATTTTCATGAAGGGGTCTAGTTATACTTACCATTGCCATTAGAAAGTAGGATACCATACGTAGTAGTAGTAAGTATCGTACCAGTAGTCATAGTCATAGATATAATAGTAATCATAGGCAGAATAGGTACTTGTTAACCTTCCATTAGCATCAAGGTAGTAATAGTACCCTCCGTCATAAATCCACCCGGTTGACATATAGCCCCATTGATCAAAGTAATACCAATCCCAGCCATCCGTCCACCATCCGACTGCATACGAGCCGTCACTAAAAGTATAGTACCAGCCCCAGCTATCATAGTTCCACCCTTCTACATATGTTGGTGCTGTATATGGAACCCATGCCCCGTTGGCGTCAAAATAATACCAGGATCCATCAATGTATACGTCTCCAGTTAGCATCGCACCACTGTATGGGTCAAAATAGTACCAATTCACACCGTCGTTTGCCCATCCAGTCATCATATAGCCCCAATCATCAAAGTAATACCAATCCCAACCATCTGTCCACCAGCCGACTGCGTAGGTGCCATCGGAGAATTGATAGTACCAGCCCCAGCTATCCTGAAGCCAGCCCTCTGTATAGGATGGAGCCGTATATGGAACCCATGCACCGTTGGCATCAAAATAATACCAAGCACCGTCAATATATACATCTCCGGTTACCATTGCTCCACTGTATGGATCAAAGTAATACCAATTCACACCATCGTTTGCCCAACCGGTCATCATATAGCCCCAATCATCGAAGTAATACCAATTCACTCCAGATGGCCACCATCCGACTGCATAAGAACCGTCTGCGAATAGATAATACCAACCATAATGGTCTTGATACCATCCAGGTATCACCGCTGCAACAGAAACATCATTCTCATTCTCAATAGCCGGTTCCTCCACAGCACCTGCTTCCGGTGCTGTCTCCACCTCAGGAATAACGGCTTCTTCTGTAACTGCTTCTGGTACCCCATTTTCTGTAACAGCATTTTCCTCCAAAACTGGCACATCTTCAGGTACAGTCTGATCCGTTACTGCTGCTCCATTGTCTGGATTTTCCACTGATTCGCCATTCTCCTGGGCAAAAGCAAGATTTGGAATCAATAGAAAGGCTATCAACAATAAGGAAACTGATGCTTTTTTCATTTTTCTCACCCCTTTTACATAATATTACTTTCCTATGAATATTTTACCATTTTAGTAGAATAGTATCGGTTCGATGTGTGAATTTTTTGAGAATTATGAGTAAAAAGTCATCTATTTAAATCATTTTCTTCCTTTTGATATTATTCTTATATAATGCGATTTTAACCTCCAATTATCCTCACTTAATAGAATCATCTAATAGATTAAGAAATAACTTGCTAGCCAATGTAGTAACGCATTAAAGCGCTGGGGGACTGTCCCCCAGCGCTTTAATGTGAAACAGCAATCTGGTTCAACTTTCGAAGCTTACTTTACAAAAAAAGGGAACCAGTCAATGACTGGCCCCTGCTTGTTTCACTTGCTATTCTATTATCTGTCAAAAAACACACTTAAGCCGTTATAAATACCTTTTGCAATTTTATCCTGATAGCTGCTATTCGTCAGATTAGCTCTTTCGCTATCATTTGTAATGAAGCCCATTTCGACTAGTATAGCCGGTGTATAATTACCTCTTGTGACAGCAAAGTTGGCATCCTTTACTTTTCGGTCGTTTGCACCAGTTGATTTTAATAGCTCACTTTGAATCGCAGACGCTAGCTCCTTACTCTCCTTTGGTAAAATACCCTTTTGAGAATTGTGATAGGTTTCGATTCCGATTGCCGCACTTCCTGAAGCTGAGTTCACGTGAATACTTATGTAGGCATCTGGTTCAATATTGTTCGAAAAAGCCACCCTATCCGTTAGAGAAATAAATTCATCGGTGCTTCTCGTCATATGTACCGTTGCATTGTGCTTAGTCAAGTAATCTCTTAATTTTAAGCCTACATCAAGATTGATGGTTTTTTCATAGACTCCGCCCGCAGTTGCACCACTATCATGTCCCCCATGACCAGGGTCAATCACGATGATTCTCCCCTCAAGATAGACTGGGTTGGGATTCCAGACACCATTTTTATCTAGATAATATTCCTTTCCATTATCCTTAATCCAGCGAGTTTGCATGACTCCGCTCTCATTTGAGAAGTACCATAGACCGCCAAGCTGGTACCAACCGGTCTGCATTTTACCGGAGGCATTTAAGTAATACCAATCATTTCCATACAATAGCCAGCCTGTCTGCATAGCACCGTTATGGTTCAAATAATACCAGGTATCATTGTCAAGAATCCAGCCAGTTAACATCCGACCGCTCCAATCGGAATAGTACCATTTTCCGCCAACCAGATACCAGCCAGTCAGCATTTTACCAGCGGAGTCTAAATAATACCAATCTTCCCCTTCATACAGCCAGCCGGTTGCCTTTTGATTATGGTCAAAGTAATACCAGTTACCATTCTCCAGCTGCCAGCCCGAATCACTCGCCGCCTTTGCCTCATGTGATGGTACCCCAAAACCAACGAACAAAAAAGCCAACAACATCAAAAAAACAATTCTCTTCTTCAACATTCCGATCCCTTCTATGATATAATAATCTAGTTTAGTGCTCTAAAGCACCGGGGGACTGTCCCCCACTGCGGTGACGCGTTACCTCGCCGGGGGACTGTCCCCCGGCGAGGTAATGCGTCACCGTAGTGAAGGCGCTGTCCCTGTTGGTGCCAGCATTGTCCTAGTACGTATTCAATGATATACGGTTGGTTTGTGGTTGTGAAGGGATTTGATGGGAATTGTTACAAAAATATACGAATTTCGGCAAATTCTCCTCCCTTCTTGGAAATTTACGGTAAACCACATACGATAAATTCTCCTCTATTCCACCTTTAGTCTCCCTTCATCAAGCTAGGCGCACAAAAAACACCTAAAGCCGAAGCCTTAGGTGTTTTCGTTTTCTCATTTTCTCAAACCACTCAAGAATTCTTCACTAATTTCTGCACGCGTTCATAATCCTCAAGTGAATCAATCTCATAGCTGTCGTCTGAATTGATTTTTTGCAAATAGACATTCAAGTTTTTAATATTATCCTTCACAATATTATCCCAATACAGGTTCGTGAAATCTCCGCCGGCAATCGCATCTTCCAATTTCCCGACAATGTACGCACCGTCCTCGACAGACCAATAGGAAATCCCACAAAGGATATAATCCTCGACATCGCTGCAGACTTCCAGCTCATAGATTTTTAAGTTCTCATCATACTTAATGACCCATTCGTCCTTAAAATCCTTCTTAATCGCACTAAAATACATCGAACGCTCGGGATTCTTTAAAAGGAAGTTTCGCGTCAAATAATTATCCGCATCAATCACATAAGCCCCTGGCAGATATTCCTTCACCAAATACATCGTATAAATATTGTTATAAACATCATATTTATCATTATGGACAAGGGTCACACCATACTTCTCAACCAAATACGCAAATTTTTCCCGTAAATAGCCTGTCACAACGATAATCTCTTCAACACCAATTTCCTGCAAATACTCAATTTGAATCTCGAGCATCGGCTTGCCGTTAACCGGAACAAGTGATTTAGGCGTTGTCAGCGTTAACGGTCTCAGCCTTGTGCCCATTCCTGCTGCTAATAGAATCGCTCTCATTTAATCGGTTCTCCTACACTTCGTCTTGAAAATAGTTTTTTAAAGGTAAATTCATCCGGTCCCGCTACTGTCAGAACAGAACCCACCAATATCATAATACTAAAGAAGAACATTTTCAACGTAAGCGGAGCGCCAAGGAAAATCGCACTAATGATAATCGCCCATGCCGAATAGGAAATATTTAAGGCCATTGCACGCGTCGGTCCAATTTTGTGAATCGCGCTGTAATAGAATAAGTAAGAAGTCGTTCCAAATAGAGCAATCACGGCAATAAATAGAATTTCCTTACTCATTAACGCTGTTCCCACTAATGGATAAGCCTTCATAAACGGCAGGATCAGCACACCATACGTCACAGCCGATACCAATTGTCTTACCTGTAGAGCCTGCTGTGGTGTAATCTCCTCATCCTTCATTCCATAGGCAAGGATGACACATTCCATTCCCCAGCCGAAAATGGCACCAAGAACAAATAGGAAGCCGATAATATAGTTGTCAGAGGCAAACTCGCCGCTTGAATAGCCTAATAGGAAAATAAACAGAATACTGATAAACAATCCAATCCAGTTCTTTAATCTTAAGCGATCCTTTAAGATAAGGAAGGCCATGAACGCTCCCACAGCCGGATAGATAGCGGAAAAGGAAGCGGTATAAGCAGCCCCGATATATTTTACCGCTAATACATAGCACGTCATTCCGATCGGTCCACCAAGCAAGGAGCCCAGTATAACCCAGCGGCCGCTTCTTGTTCGTACTCTTGAAAAAGTCGTCTTAAGTTCGCCGCGGATTCCGAGGAAAATCATCATCCAGATTGTCGATAAAAAGTCGTGTAAAAACGTACTAACTAAAGGAGCTAAAAAGATCACCTGTTCACTTGATAGAAACAGCGTAGAGGACAGGACAATCCCAATCAATACCGTATCGATAGCCCATGTCAGTCCGGACAGAAGTCCGAAATAGACACCTTTATTTTTTAACATACTGTACATGCTCCTTTATTAATGGATTCGTTAAAAATGCTCTTGCCCGGTTAAAGCGGTCAATTCCATAGGTTCCGAAATCATCGCCCTTTGCCTCTTTAATGCAAGTCCAGATGCTCCAAAGGAAATCCTGGAAAATCTTATTCATCAGCATTCTTTTCTGAATGTCTACTGGAATTTCATCCTCATCTAGGTAAAGGCGCAGGAATAATTCCTCGTCCTCCTCGGAAAACTCACATTCAAGCGAGTGGGCAGCTAAATCAAAGACCGGATCGTTCATGCCACCATACTCCCAATCAATTAAATAAATCTTATCTTCGCCGCTTTTGACAAAGTTCTCGGCCACCAGGTCGTTATGAGATGGCATCAGCTGAAAATCCATCAGCTCATATTGATGCTTCAAAGCCATGACCTGACTTTTTACTTCTTCATACGGCTCATACATACGACCGTTCACTTCTTCAAGAAGCTGCTCGTATTCGGCCATCTTCGCAAAAACATCAAATTGATTATTCATCTCAATTCCGGAGTGATGAAGCTTCTTTAATACCGAAGTCGTTAAACGCATATTGTCCTCACGCTTCGCCGTTGTCGGGTTCAATGTTTCAGCATTTGCAATCAGCTTTGACACTTTTACCCCTGTTTCCTCATTAAAATAAATCAGCTCTGCATCAATCCCTAAGCTGCTCGCAAGCGATGAATTTCGCTTTTCCTCCATGCGGTTGATCATCTTTTCCGTACCATTTCCCGGCAGACGCAGCACATATTCCTCGTCCTTGACCATGACCTTGAAGTTTTTGTTTGTCATTCCGCCAAACGGCTCGATTTTTTGAATATCCTCTATGCTAACCTGCATCGCTTCCACCAGCTGAAGCTTAATCTGATGCTCGCGATATTCTGCTTCTTTTCTTTTTAAAATTGGATAAACCTGTTTCATCACATGTTCATACTGCTGCTTCGTGTCCATTTCAGCCCAAACGAGATTATGGATTTTCAAGTAGCCAATATGATAATGTCTCGCAACATCTAAAAGCATATATTCATAGTTCATATATGGATTCTGATTGTTTTCCTTGAACTCTTTGACCATTTCAGTAAAAACCTCTAAGGAAATCTTGCTGATTCCTAACATCTCTCCATCCACCCGGTTAAATTGGTGAATGTCCTTTGATATTTTGTGCAGGTAGCCATCCTTGATTTCCACAAAGGCCTCATCGCCTGAGCCGGTTTCACTGGCAATCAGCATACAGTCACGCTGCGGATGAGTAATTAACTGCTGAACCGCACTTTCTTCAATTAAAATATCCTCTTCAAACAGCAGGAAGTCATCGGTAATCAGTTCCTCGGCACACGCAAGCGACGCCATCGAACCCGTCCATTTGTACTTTGGATTTTCGACGAACTCAAGATGCGGGAAATCCGCGAGCTCCTGGACTAGCGCATCCTTTTCGAAGCCTGTCACAATAATAAACTTTGAGATTCCATTTTTCTCTAGCAGCTCGAGGTTCCTTCTTAACAACGGCTGACCGTCAACCTGCAAGAGACCGGCAGGATGATCAAAGTCCTTCCTTTTTCCCGCCGCTAGAATCACAACGGTATTGATTTCTTTATAGGACTGCTGATGAATATTTATCTTTTTTTCTTTAAAAGACTCATACCCACTCTTTAAAAATTCAATGCCGTCCTCAGTTATGTAATAGCTTATATTTCGGCCTGTTTTTTCACTAAAAACAAAGCCCTGTAAAATTAAATCATTGATTAGATAGTTTACTTTACCAATAGAAAGTCCAGTTAAGTCAGCAATCTTTTTCTGGCTGACATTGTTATTTTTATTAATTACTTCCATAATGCGTAGCAAATGTTCCATAAGAGCCTCCAAATATATTCATTTTTTGAACGCATAATGATTTTACATTCTTTTTACCCTTCTGTAAATAAAAATTTACTTTCTTAATATATGTCAAAAGCAAAAGTTTAGGATGATTTTTTTCGAAGTCGGAGCATAATAGAGGATTTGGGTATCTTGAGAGCTGTATAGAAGGAGCCGTTGAAGCCTGTTTTCATAAGGTTTCTCAGGGATTATCTATTTTTCGACATGAAAATAGGTGATTTTCTGAGATTCTATAAAACCTAGCCCCTATTTGATCTCCTACGAATACATGAATATTTTGTGAATAGTTGTGGAAAGCCATTATTTCAGGGATTTTGTCGAGCACACGGAGTTCAAACCAGGCCATTTTTTAATAAAAAAAGATGAATTCACATGGAAAGTCTTATATTTTATTGATATACCATTCGTATCTTGCATCTATCCCTATTATCCGCCGATGATTAGCGGTAGATTAGGCAAAATTTTTACATGAATAAGTTCCTATATGTGGATATCCGCGGTTATTGACTCGATATCCGCGATTTTCAACCCGATATCCGCGAAAATCGAACCTTTATCCGCGCTTTTCACCTGTTTATCACCACTTTACCATTTAATTCCAAAACCCCACATATAAAAAGGCTGACCGCAGCAACGCAATCAGCCTTCCCTATTCTTATTTAAACACTGGTACATCAAAATGCAGCGTATACCAGCTTAATGAATCATAGAGCTTTTTCAAATTCTTGACCTGCTTGGCTGCCCAGCCAATGTCGGTTGCATACTGATGGGTGCCAGGCTTGTGCGGATTCCATCTCATTTCATAGAGCGTATCCTGCTGATAGGTTGGATTATGAATGTATTTTTCCCCAATAAACTTCGCACCGCCGATGATTGCCGCTTCTGGTGTGAACCAGCCGTTTTGGTAGGCATATTCTGCACCAAGACGAATCGGGTCCACATCTCTTGCCTGAATACCAAACATGTTATATACCACCTTTGGCTCAACCGGTACGCCATCGACAGATTCCACTAGCACACCTGTGGCCAGCTGCGATGTTCCATTACCCGTTTCCAGCAGGGCGTGGGAAATCAAGTACAGCTCATTAATCTTTTCCTTCACACTGGCTTCGACAAAGGCCTGCCCCATGCCCTCGAGAATTCCTTTGCCTGCTAGAATCTTCTGATTCAGCTCAGCTGCAGAAGCGCCGGTATTTTTCGAGAGTAAGAGAAATTGATAATATTCCGCTGAATCAACCGAGAAATTGGCCGGATTGATATAATAGGCCACATCCTCAGGCTTCGCATAGCGCCACGCCGTAAAGGTAATTTCGTACCAATCACCGGTCGTTGCGATGATTTCAACGGGATCCCCTGCGTTCAGCGTCCCGACAATACGATTATAGTCATCCAGGACATTTAACGGCGAAGTCGTCACCGTTCCCGTTATCACACCTGTCCCAGCTAAAGGATTCAATGGATCCAGCTGAATAAAGGAGGAATGCACATAAGCCCTATCGTTACGATATTTATCTGTCTTCGGTAGGACAGACATTTGTTTACCAAGCATTTCCTGAAGCGTCAGATTGTATGTAGTACTGGTCGTCACAGAGCCTTTATTCAACACGCCGTTTACGCTGAATTCATAAACCACTCCGTTAATATGGTGTTTACCCGTTAACATATAACCATCCTTGGTAAAATAAAACCACTTGCCTTCATCCTCTAGCCAGCCGCTTTGCATCGCACCGTCCTCATGGAAAAAGAACCAATGGCCGCCTTCACTCACCCAGCCAGTTTGCATGACGCCAGAGCCATTCAATAGATACCATTTACCCCCAAGCTCTAACCAGCCCTTGGCCATGGTACCGTCTTTCTGCAGATAATACCATTCGTCCCCCGCATACAGCCAGCCCGTTTGAGCGATTCCGGACTGGTCTAAGTAATACCATTGGCCATTATCTAAAAGCCAACCAACCGGAAAGCTTCCATCCGCTTTCAGATATTGACGCTTTCCACCGACATCGCGCCAGCCTGCAGAAGCTGCAGTATCCACTAAGGCACCGGAGCTTGAGAAGGTATAGCTGGCTCCATCAATCGTTACCTGCCCAGTCGCCATTGCACCGCTCGCGGTTAAATAATATTTTTGCTGATTTTGCTCCAGCCAGCCTGTAAGCATGCTGCCATCGGGATTTAAATAGTACCAAGCGCCACCTTGATAAAGCCAGCCGGTCTGCATGGCACCGTTATTTTTCAAGAAGTACCATTTCCCGCCGTCATAAACCCAGCCCGTTTGCATCGCACCACTGGAATAATCAAGGTAATACCATGCCCCCTTATCCAGCAGCCAGCCGGTCTGCATCGCGCCCTCACTGCCGAAGTAATACCAGGCTTGTCCATCCTGAACCCAGCTGTTCTTAACAGCATGATCATCCTTCAGATAATACCATTGATTGTTTTCATAGCTCCAGCCTGTTTTTGCTTGCGCAAGGGCAGGTTGAGAAAGACATAGAATACTCAACAGCACCAACACATAAATAAGATTTCGCTTCACCCTTTTCTCCCCTTTCATTTTAGCTTCTATTAATATCGGAAAAAGAAAAGCTACTTTTATAGATAACTAGTAGAACCGCCGGTTTTCGTTTTTCGTTCGAGACACGATAACCTTGTAATAGAATCGCTTGAATACATGTGCATTCTCTATCTTTCTACACAGTCAAAAAAGAGCCGGTCTGCCTTAACCAGCTCTTTGCTAAAAATTTTTATTGCATGACACCATTGCTTGCGATAGTGTAGCCTTCAATCACTGTATCCTTTGCCATCGATCCATCCTGGTTAAAATAGAACCAGTTGCCATCAAGCTGCTGCCAGCCTGTTAACATCGAACCGCTTGAAGTAAGGAAGTATGTGGCGTTATTCCAATTAAGCCAGCCGGT
Organism: Bacillus tuaregi; assembly: GCF_900104575.1. Lineage (NCBI taxonomy): Bacteria > Bacillati > Bacillota > Bacilli > Caryophanales > Bacillaceae > Bacillus > Bacillus tuaregi. The sequence continues at coordinate 546,067 of NZ_LT629731.1, read as the reverse complement.
TTGCATCACTCCATTTGGATCAAAGAAATACCATGCACTGTGATCCTCTACCCAGCCTTTTAGTTTGTTGCCGTCTTGATCATAGAAGTACCATTTGCCATTTGCCTGTGACCAGCCCGGCTCTGAGCTAAGTACTCGTTTTGCACCATAATAGGTACTGCTCCAATAGGAGCTTGATAATGAATCAATTCTCACGCCCTTTGAAGTGGAAGCGTGTACAAATTGATTTTCACCTATATAAATTCCAGCGTGAGAAGGTCCTGATTTATAAGTTTGGAAGAATACTAAATCTCCATCCTTCAATTCACTTTTAGAAACGGATTCTCCGACGTTATACATATCTGAAGTGGTTCTTGGTAATGTGTAGCCAGCTTGTTTAAAGGTATATCCAACAAAGCCTGAGCAATCAAATCCGCTTGGCGTTGTGCCGCCCCAGCGATATGGTACACCTATGTAATCATCTGCTATATCTGTAACTGCTTGTCCTGTAGCTGCTTCTGCTGTATTATTTCCACCGATGTTTGCACTGAAGAGTAATGAACATGAAAGTAAACCGCTTATTAATATCTTCTTCATGTTTTGCCTCCGAATTTTTACTAATATTTTCTATCACGGAAACTAGTATCTCATAATAAACGCCGACGTGAAGTTACAGTTTAATTTAACTTATGTTACAAAAATATTTCAAAAACGACTTTTTTCGACTCTAAATAGGCCGCAAACCGTTGATATATCGACATTTCCGAGAACTTTTACGGCTCAGTGACAAATCGTTACATGTCACAAAAGCGACAAAGTTACTTTAGTTTTGTAGAAAAGTTATTTACTATATTAATAAGAAGACATCTATCAAGCGGATACTTTTTCGCAAAAAAAAATAGACCCTCTTGAAGGGTCCTTGTTTATTTTCGTACCTGTCGCAAGCTTTCGGTACAAAAGGCATTTGCTGAATGAAGTTAATAATGATTCGTCAATAGAGTTTTCTGAAACTCTATTAGAGCCTCTTCCTGCAAGCTCGACTTCATTTGATATTCTTCCCTTAATTCCTCCAGCAGCTCGGCTTCAATAGTATTGAGTGAAGGCTTAGATGCGGCAATCCAGTCCAAAATCTTATTCCGTTGCTGCTCATAATGATCCATATCCTGCTTAATTAGCGACAGTAAAAATTCTATTTTATCATGACCATTACCATGCCCTGCTTTAAATGGTTTCAACCTGCCTCCACCTTTCTTGATTAATTTTTGAAAATTCTTACAATTAAACTTAACCCCATTATAAACCTTTTGAGCACAGATTCGTAGTGTCTTTATGTTTTTTAACATAATCGTAATCAATTTCGACTCTGTTCAGCAGATTTCTCGACTTTAAGCCTAATTTAGAAAGCTGACGTTTGTGGTGACCTTGATTAGGAAAGAAAAAGGGGGCCTAGCATGGCTCCCTCTCGATTATGATTGTACTACCTTCTCCCTTGCCTGCAGCGAAAAAATGAGCACAGCTAAGAAAAAGATAATGCCAATCGGATTATTAATAAATGGATTAATATTCGTTAACAGCAGGACACCCATGAAGATCCCTAATAAAGAAATGTCCGCGGTTTCCAATGCTATTCCTTTTCTAAAGCTAGTATAGTAATTCGTGTACACAAAGAGACATAAAATCAGCCAAATCACGAGGCCGATTCCCCCCTGCTCGACTAAAATATCCAGGAAGCTTGTTTCAATTCCGGTGACACGACCGGCAATTTCAGTTCCATAGCCCTTCCCCCAAACGAAGTATTCCGGGTTATCAAGCAGTAAATCCTTTGAGTACAGTACATACTCTACCCTTACACTTGCACTTGTATCATTGATTTGCTCAGAGCCTGCCGCCGCACTGCTTTTCTCAAACCGCTCTAAGGTCATGTATTGATATAAAAAAGGAACGGACACGGTAATAACTAGCAATATCAATGATTTTTTGACTAGCTGTGTGTTTTGAAAAATGGCCTTTATTTTTCCAGAAAAAGTCTTAATCGGGGCGGCCATGACGATTATATCAATGATCATAATCATCAGAACGCTGACCATTAAAGCAAATAAAAAGCCTCGTGTTTCCGACCAAAAAATGGAAACTGGACAGAGAATCAGGTTGGCAATATCGACCCAAGTGAATTTTTTTACCCGTACAGCATTTAGGGACAGCACGAGACCGACGAACACGTAAAAATGACTTTTGTAGAATACGCTGTAGCTCGGTCTAAAGAGCAGGTCATCACCCATTAAGGAAAGCAGAAATAATTTATAGGGCTGAAAATTGCCGCTGAACACCGTTTTTCCAAGCAGGGCAATGAGAACGGTAAATAAGGCAACAGCAAAGGCACTGTATTTAAGCAAGGTCATCACCCTCTGCTTCGTGAACCTTTTTTCCGAAAGATAGTAGGCAAGCGGAAAGTAAGCAGCAAAAAAGGAGACCCGTAAAAAGTCCGTAACGATATCGGAAAGAGCATTTCCGTTCAAATAACCAATGATGGCGCTAATCCCAAACCAACCAATCAATAGATAGATGCCGATGGTGACAGGATTCCAGCGAATAAAGGTGTTCACTTCCAAATTTCGGAATGCCTTATGACTTATAATCCGATAGAAAAAAGTGAACATTAAGCCTATAAATAAGACTTGGCGAAGGGAGAGAATCCCAAAGTCAATCAGTCTCCCTCCTCCGCCAACAAAGAGCTCAACAAAAAACACAGTCAGCAATAATTTTTCAAATTTATTCATGCAATAAAGTCCACTCCCAAGATTTGTCGAAAGTAATTGATTTATCCATAGAACTACACGTTTTATAATGGAAAATATTAGCGTAATACTGAACGAATTATGACAATTTTTTCAAAACCAAATACCCTCAGACCACAGTATGCTACAATGGATTGAGTTAAAATTACACATACAAAATCTCTACATCTCTTTCATTTCATTCTGATGCCTCTCCAACCCACTAACTATATGTATCATTTCAATCCCATCCTTCAAATAGCATATAAATGAAAGAGAAGAAGCTAATGGTGTGTCGTCGAGTAGTATGCTTGAACATTCAACACAGAATTATAGCATATCTATGGAAAAAATTATACAAACGGTTTTAATTACTAGTTGAAGCTTTGACTTATGAAGCTTATAATTTCTTTATGACTATGACAAGACCAGACAAATTTATATAGAGGAGAACTTTAATGGAGACAAGAACTAATAGAAAAAAGAAGAAAACGTCGAAAAAGAAAAAATGGAAACGCGTAGTCCTGCTTACCTTTTTTGCTTTATTTATTCTCAGCGGATTATTCGTCTATAACATTTACGGCGATGTAGCCAGTGCCGTTGATAAAATGACGACATCACTTGACCGCGAGAAATCGGATAAGCGGGAAGAAATCGTGGAATTTGATGAAAAGGACCCGGTATCGATTCTGTTAGTCGGTGTGGACGAAAGAGAGGATGATGCCGGCAGAACGGACTCGATGTTAGTATTGACCGTTAATCCGGAATTAAACTCCACAAAAATTTTAAGTATTCCGCGTGATACCCGGGCTGAATTGACGGATAAAAAGAATTCGAAGCGTGACCGGATTGACAAGATGAACCACGCCTACGCATACGGCGGTATCGAAATGACAATGGATTCAATCGAGCATTTTTTAAATATCCCGCTTGATTATTACGTAAAAGTGAACATGCAAGGATTTGAAGATATTGTCGATGCCGTTGGTGGAATTGATGTCTACAATGAATATGCATTTGAATTAGATGGGACGTATCTTTCAAAGGGTGAGCATCATTTAGATGGGGAGGAAGCCCTTCAATACGCAAGAATGAGAAAAGAAGATCCGGCCGGTGATGTTGGACGTCAAGAAAGACAGCGTGAAGTAATTTCGAAGGTCATTAAAAAAGGAGCCTCTCTCTCCACTTTAACGAATTATGATGAAGTGCTTGAGGCCTTATCTGATAACATTGAAACCAATCTAACGCTGCAGGAAATCATTAGCATGCAAAAGGATTACAGAGCTGCAGCAGACAATATTGAGAAGCTGAATATTGAAGGCGCAGATCAATATATTGATGATATTTATTACTACATGGTTGAGGATAAAACAAGACAGCTGCTATCAGACGAGCTGCGTGAACACCTAGGACTTAGAACAGAAAAGCTAAGCGCAAGCAAAGCAAGAGCAGAACTAAACAGCTAATCATGGTGAGTGATCAATAAAAAAAGGGGCCTGTCCCCCATCGCATTAAAGCGCTGGGGGACAGGCCCCTAGTTGTTTAAACTCCGTTAATGAAATCGCGGAGGATGTTGAGAATATCTTTGTTTCCGCTTTTAAATGGTGCGGGCTGGAAGGTTTCAATTTCCTTCAAGACTTCACTCATCTCCATCCCATCATCCCAGGAAAGAATATGGCCGGTTTGGCGGAACTGCCTGACAATCTCAATCTGGTGATTATCATTATGCTCACCGTACTTCACCAGACGAGGGACTGCAATCATTTTTTTCCCCATCTTCATCCCCATCGTAATCGAGCCGGTTCCACCATGTGTAATGATAAAGCTTGCTTTTCGATAGAGTTCCGCCATATGTTCATATGTCGTGAACTCTATAAATTCCATCTGATTTGAGCGGTATTTCGTATGGCCTGCCTGAACTAAAACCTCTTCCTTTATGTTTCCTGCTGAAATTTGCTCGTCCATTTCCTTCAGCAGCCGGTCAAAAGGAAGCTCGAATGTCCCTAATACTACGAATATCAATAGATTGACCCTCCATATACTGCCTTAGGATAGTGCTTCTTCATTTCCTTCCACTGGACGATGAATAAATCAGCAATTGGATATACAAGCTTCCCGGATATCGTCGGGGTCGAGGTTTTGGCAAAGCTCTCGATAAAAACAACCTTTTTACCAAAGATTTTCGCGATGTAACACATTGGCACAGCTGTATGGGCACCTGTGGTCACAATCACATCCGGCTTTTCCCGCAAGAAATAATATAGTGATTTAAAGATGTTATAGGTGATTTTAAAAACATACCGAAACAAGTAATTCCTCGCCCCATACACTAAAAAGGACATACGGTATTGCTTGCTCAAATCCTCTGTGATGATCGATTTTTCCGTAATAATATGATAATCATACTCGTCAAAAAGAGGCTTTAACTGCAGCAGCTGCGTTAAGTGCCCACCTAAAGATGAGATGAATAATACTTTTTTTCGTTTGTTCTGTTGGTCTTTCATTACATCCTACCCTCCAGTAGGAAAATAGACTTCTATTACCTGATTAAGCATCCGTTCTTGGTCGTTTTCCTCTGCTTTTTTAAATCCATTTTTTATTAAGTTTGTACGCATTTCTTCTGATGATAATACATGTCTCATCGCTTTCGCCAGTTCCTCGGGATTTTTTACCGGAATCATGACCCCTGCCCCATCTTGTAATAAGGTTTTGAGGCCGCCGACATTTGTGCCGATAACCGGTGTACCGCAGGCCATCGCCTCCAATGCAACAAGACCAAAGCCTTCAATATGGGAAGGTAAGACAAGACAATCCGCAGCGCTCATCCATGTGGCGATTTCTGATTGTTCCTTCGTTCCTAGAAAGGTAATGTAGGATTGCAGGTCGTTTGCGGCTATTTTCTCATCAAGCCTTCGCTTGAAGCCCGGGTCCTTTTCTGCACCAATGATATAAAGAAGTATCGATTCATGCGATGCTTTTATTTGATTCATGCTGTCAACCAGCTCCATGAGACCCTTCTGTTCGAGAAGATTGCCGACAAAAAGGGCGACCTTTTGATCACGGGGCAGCCCACATGACTCTCTAGCTGCTGCCTTTTCCTGCGGTCGAAAAATCTGCCGATTAACCCCCATGTTAATGATGGACAGCTTATGCGGCTTGACCTGAAAGTCCGTTGTGATTTGCTGGTATAGGTCTTGCCCAACGGCAATGACATGGTCGGCGTTTTGTAAAATCGTTCTTGTCAGGTTATGAAGCCGCCTGCTTTTCTTCGCCATTTTATCGATGTCCCCACCGTGTGCCGTGACAATCAATCGGGTTCCACATAGCTTTTTAAAAAGCAGTCCTAAAAATCCGCTTGGAAAGACATAATGGGCATGAACCACATCATAGGTTTTCCCCTTCGTTAAAAGCCTGAATATCGTGTGAAGCAGCCAAGCGGAATACTTCTTCGCGACATTGGCCTTCCCACTCCTTGGATTCGTGACAGCCACTACATCTATGGACAAATCCCTCTTTTTTAAAGCATCGACTTGATTCTTAACAAAAATACCAAAACTTTTATATTTACTAGTAGGATACATATTGGTTATAACGAGAATTTTCTTCTGTTTCATTGCTTATTCACCATGCGTAACCATCTTATCCTCTCTAGTCTTGTAGAAAAAGTCGTTTTCTGTCAATTCGTACTATATATTCACGAATTTTTCACATAAAGTCATTATAACAACTTTTACGAAAGAAGAAAATCAATTATCGTTAGTTTATTAATATAAGTTGGAAATAAATCCGAAATTTGACTGAATGTGGCTATTTGCTTTAGCACATTAAACCGCTGGGGGACAGTCCCCCGGTGGTTTAACGCTTTACCCAAGCGGGGGACTGTCCCCCAATGGTTTAACGCTGTACTTTGGTGATGATGGTCTTTTTTTAGGTTGCGGATTATACCTTTATTTCTTATTATTTAATAGATGTTTCTTTTAGGGGTATACATGCCTGCGGAGGACAGGTCTTATTGATAGCTTCGTATGTATTTTATGTATTTGAAATAGAAGCATGGTTCGTTATTGGAAGGGAGGGAAAGTTAATTGAAATTTGTTATCTCCGGTTTTTATGGGCTTGGCAATACGGGAGACGAAGCGATTTTGGAAGCGATTATTTACAATTTACGCGACCAGCTTCCGAACCCAGATATTACGGTCTTTTCTTTATCTCCGGAAAAAACCGCGAAAGAGCACCAGGTGAAGAGTGTCTACAGAGGATGGAAACAACAGCTGAAGGAAAAGGTACAAGCCTTACGAAGCGCGGATTTATTGATTAGTGGCGGCGGTGGCTTGCTGCAGGATACCTATCCGACTCGTTTTCTCTTCGGTCCCCTTCCTTATTATTTATTAATCGTCTTCCTGGCAAAGGTGTGCGGGACAAAGGTGATGTTTTTCTCGCAGGGAATCGGTCCGGTCACTTCCACTTGGGGGAAGGTCCTTATGAAGGTGTTTGCCAACATGGCCGATTTTGTCACGGTCCGCGATCAATATTCGAAGGACCTGCTAGAGCAGCTCGGTGTTCACAGGCCTGAGGTGATTGTGACCTCTGATATCGTGTTTGCTTTTCAGCCGAAAAAGGATACCGCCTGCATGGACAGTCTCCAACTGCAAAACCGAGATTCTCTTGTTGCTGTGTCCGTTCGTCCTTGGTTTGACCAGGTAAAACAATTCGAACAGGTCGCAAAGATTCTCGATTCACTTATCGAGGAACGTGGGGTCACCCCCGTTTTTGTTCCTATGGAGGGTCACCATGACGCGAAGGCGAGCAAACAGGTATTGAAGCATATGAAATATAGCAAACACTGCCACATCCTTGGCACTGATTTTACACCAAACCAATATGTGAATTTCATTGGGGAATGCCAGCTCACAATTGGTATGCGTCTGCATGCATTAATTTTTTCAACGATAATGGGTGTGCCCCATATTGGACTCAGCTATGATAAAAAGGTAGAAAGCCTGTTAAAACGGAACGAAATGTGGCAGTTTTCAGCCGTTCTTGAGGAAATAGACGTTGAAGAGCTTACGGAGCATGCCTTGCATTTGCTGAACGAACGGCAAAGGTACAGTGAAATCGTCAGCAAAAATGCCTCTGAATTGAAGCAGGAGGCACTTCGAAATGTCGAGCTTTTAAAGGATAGATTTTTATAGTGTTTACAGGGGAATAAATGATGGAACATAACAGGCTACACTTTTTTAAAAGAATAAGAAGCACCGTTCATAAAAAAGCGTTGCCGGTTTGATTCATTAACTGGAGGTACGAAGCATGAAAATTTTGATGGCCACGGCGTATGAATATCCGCATATAGGCGGTTTATCGACCCATGTGACGACATTGAAGGCTGGTTTAGAAGCTAGAGGACATGAAGTCGATGTGCTTTCTTTTTCCAATATTCAGCCGGTTGTCAGGAAGCTTTACGCTCAGGGCCCAAGCTTTGTGATGAACAAAATGAAAAAGGGTCGCGGTATTTTATGGACCCATCGTGTTCGGCAAAATGCCTTAAAGTCGTTAATGTTAAAAAATAAACATAAAAATTATGATATCGTTCATGCTCAGGATCCTTTTTCCACACTGGCCGCTGTTGAAGCCGGGCTTCCGGTTGTTTCGACCGTTCATGGCTATGCGACATTTGAATCGATTAGTAAAGGCTCGATGGTTGAAGGTAGTCCTGAAGCTGGAAAATTCCAGGAAATCGAAATTAAAGCCTACAAGAGTACGCGAAAAATTGTCACCGTTGATCAACGGCTTCGCGATTATGTGAAGAATGTTTCAGGTGTTGAGGGGCTTGCGATTCGAAATTTCATCGACATTCATAGCTTCAAACCAGATAAAGACCGGAAAAATGAGCTACGGAAGGCGTATGGAGTTTCCATTGATGAACAGGTTTTATTTGTTCCGAGAAGATTGGTGCAGAAAAACGGGGTTATCTATCCTGCTCTAGCGCTGCCGGCAGTGTTGAAAACACATCCGAACACCCGCTTAATCTATGCGGGCAACGGCAATCAAATGTCGGAAATCAAACGAATTGTCGAGGAAAATGGACTTGAGTCCAATGTTACCTTACTTGGGGACGTGCCGCATGAAAAAGTGAAGGATTACTTCGCATTAGCTGACGTCGTGATTGTGCCAAGTGTACATTCTGCCGGTGTTGAGGAAGCAACCTCCATTTCGGCACTCGAAGCGATGGGCTCAGGCACTCCGCTTATAGCCTGCGCAGTCGGTGGTCTGAAGGAAATTGTCAACCCGGGTGTCGACGGACTGCTAATCGAGGAGAAAAACGTGGAGCAGATGTCGGATGCCATTATAGAACTGCTCGACCATCCGGACGAGGGCGCCCAAATGGCGCAAAAAGCCAGATTAAAAATCGAACAACAATACTCCCACCTAACCGCCGCAGAAAAATACGAAGAAGTCTATCTAGCAGCACTAAAATAAGCTTTAGCACAGCACAGCGCTGGGGGACAGTCCCCCGACGCTTTAACGTGGTACCGCACTGGGGGTCTGTCCCCCACTGCTTTAATGTGATGGGGTATTTTGCGGTTATTATACAGGAAGTGAAGGATTTTTATGTCAGGATTGAAGAAGACGGCTATTTGGATTACGTTGCTGGCTTTGGTATTGAAGCTTTCGGGCTTTTTGCGTGAGAGTATTATCGCCAGACAGTTTGGGGCAAATGAGTATACGGACGGTTACTTGCTTGCCTTTTCTTTTATTACTTTAGTGATTGCCATGATTTCTGGCGGCTTTAACAATGTTTTCCTCCCAATGTATGTGAAAAACCGGAAGGAACGGCAAGCAGAAACGGAAAGAAATGCAAATGGCATCATGAATACAACCGTCTTGATCTTTTTTATCTTGACGATTGTGGGATATTTTTTCGTTCCTAGGTTTGTTCCATTCATTTATGGAGCGATGACGGTGGAAACAGAGAAAATCGCTGTTGAAATCACACAGTTTTTCTTTTTATTTTTAACAGCGATTGCCTTGAACGGAATTTTAGACTCCTATTTACAGGCAAGGAGAGTGTTTGTCCCCTCGCAAATCTCAAAGCTACTTGCGACCTTGATGGGGGCTGTGTTTGCCCTGCTTTTTTCCGACCAATGGGGAATTCATAGTTTAGCCTACGGATTTATTGCTGGTACTTTAATGGGAACTGCTCTTCAGCTCTACTATTTGCATAAAAGTAAATTCCACTGGAGCCCCACTTTAAAGGTGGAACGGGAATTTGGCTCTGCATTTATCGTGTTATTGATCCCTTCCCTGTTAAACTCGGTTGTCGGTCAGGTCAATATGTTCGTCAATAAAATGTTTGCCTCCGGTACAATCGAAGGGGCCGTTACTTATTTAAATAACGCCTCCCTATTAGTCAGTGTCCCGCATGCGATTTATGGGACAACAATTGCGGCCATTATTTTTACCTTATTGTCCGAACAGGTGGAGCAGCCAAAAAAGTTTCAGAACACCTTCTTTATGGGGATGCAGGTTTCGCTTGTAACCTTAATGCCCATAGCGGTGGGATTGGCGCTAGTCGGTGAGCCTGCGATTTCCTTTGTGTATGAGCGCGGAGCTTTTACAGAAAAAGACACTCATAATACCTATTTAGCCATGCTCTATTATGTACCGATGATTGTGACGCAGGGGCTGCAATACATCGTTTCGAAATCCATGTATGCTAAAGGCAAAACCTCCACCGTCTTTCGCATCAGCGTTACCACCATTCTGCTGAATGTTCTATTGAATTGGATGTTTGTCGAGCCGTTTGGATATGCAGGACTGGCTTTAACGAGCTCCGTCGTATCGGTGTATTTCCTAACCGTGTCAACCATTGTCGTTTATAAAGATTTTGAAAAAGGAGAAGCTAGAAAGCTGGTGACTCTCATCATGAAGGTCATCATCCCAACTGCCGTTATGGCGATTCCATTATGGTTAATCAATGCGTTAACTCCAATAGCTGATTGGCATGCCATGATACAATTGGCCATTCTGATTCCACTTGGAGTAGGACTATATGCAGTGGGATTATATATCTTCTATCGCGAAGCCTTTCAACAATTACTTCAAACCGTAAGAAGGAGAAAATAAAAGGTTGCTGTAGTGCGTTAAAGGGGTGGGGGACAGTCCCCCACCCCTTTAACGCACTACAGCAAATAGACTTTATAAAAAGAGGCTGACCGCTATCGGTCAGCCTCTCCCAAGTTTATTTATAAACCGGAACATCAAAATGTAGTGTATACCAGCTTAATGAATCATATAGCTTTTTCAAATTATTCACTTGCTTGGAGGCCCAGCCAATATCTGTTGCATATTGATGCGTACCAGGCTTCTGCGGATTCCATCTCATCTCATAAAGAGTATCCTGCTGATAGGTTGGATTGTGAATATAACTTTCACCAATATACTTGGCACCGCCAATAATAGCCGCTTCCGGCGTAAACCAGCCGTTTTGATAGGCATACTCAGCGCCCAGTCGAATTGGATCCACATCTCTCGCCTGGATACCAAACATATTATAAACAACCTTTGGCTCAACCGGCTTACCGTTTACAGACTCTACCAGTACTCCAGTGGACAGCTGGGAGGTACCATTACCCGTTTCCAGCAATGCATGTGAAATAAGGTAAAGCTCATTAATCTTTTCTTTTAAGCTTGCGTCAACAAAAGCTTGTCCCTTCCCGTCCAGTATTCCTTTACCAGCGAGAATCTTTTTATTCAATTCATTCGCTGAAGCACCAGTATTTTTAGAGAGTAATAGAAATTGATAATAAGCAGCAGAATCCGCTGGGAAATTCTCAGGGTTCACATAATAAGCAACGTCCTCAGGCTTTGCATAACGCCACGCACCATAGGAAATTTCATACCACTCATCGGCAACGCTTAAGATGTTAACGGTATCTCCTGTTTTCAGTGTTCCAACAACACGATATTCCTCACTGTTTCCTTCCCGAACATTTAACGATGCTGTAGTGACAGTTCCTGTCAATGCGGTTCCAGCTGCAGAGTTTATCGGATCAAGCTCTAGCTGTATATAATCCGAATGAACATACGTCTTGTCATTGCGATATTTATCAGTTTTCGGCAGCACCGACAGTTGCTTGTTAATCATTTCCTGTAAAGAAATATTATATCTTGTACTTGTCGTAACAGAACCTTTGTTTAGCACTCCATTAGCGCTGAACTCATAGACAACACCGCTAATCGTGTGTTTGCCTGTCATCATTTTTCCATCATTGTTAAAATAGTACCATTTCCCCTCATCCTCAAGCCAGCCAACATGCATAGCTCCGTCCTCCTGGATAAAGTACCAATTCCCACCTTCTTGAACCCAGCCTTTGTCCGAATCAACGGGTGGCTGCTCTGGCTCCACCGGTGGCTCTTCGACAGGGGGTATTGGCTGACCATCCTGCCCCTGTGCAATGAACTCTTTATATGTATGAAGCATACGCGAAATAAAAGCAGCTGCTTCAGCCCGTGTAGCCGTCTTTTTTGGTAAAAAGTCGTATGTGCCATTTTCCTTCTGATTCCCTTTTACAATTCCATCATACACCGTACGAGAAACAGCTCTTTTAAAAGTTTTACTGATGCTAGATTCATCTGTAAAATTTAGCGGTGCTTCAGTTCTTTTAACATTCAAAAAATCTAAACTATTGTCTATCATTTGGGCCATTTGTTCTCTGGTAATGTTATCATTGATCCCAAAGTTACCATTCTCATAGCCTTTAACAATCCTTGCTGCACTTGCGCTATAGATTTCATTAGCAAGCTTCGATGTTTGCGGTACATCTGAAAACTGTGGTTCACCTTCAGGGAGCTCCAATGCCCGGGCTAAGAGTGCAGCAAATTGACCTCTAGTCACCTCTGTAAAAGGCTTATAGATACCGTCACCATAACCTTGCATAATCCCCTGATCCACCACTGAACGCATTTCCGATTCTAAGGTAATCCCTGTTATGTCATCGTTAGCCGAAGCTGTCATTTCCGTAAAAAATAATAAACTGCATGCCGCTAACATGCTTCCCAGCACGCCAACCCTCTTCCTTTTCATCATGGTCCTCCCAACTTTTACAAACAATAGCAAAATATCACTACTATTCTACCATAAGAAACCCCACCATTTTGTCGATTTTCGTCTAAAAATACTAATATATTTTGGATAGAATCCAAAAGATCAAAGCCGCCCCAATGCTTTAGCCCTTTAAACAAGTGGGGGACTGTCCCCCAGCGCTTTACAGCGGTGAAGAACAGTCCCCAAGGTTTATTTTATTTTATTTAGCGATTGGCATGTCTTGGACATGTACGGAGTAAATGAAGGCTTCATTGTAATCCATGTGGTCGGATAGGACCTTGTGCCAGATAGAACCGTCTGGTTGAGTCATGGTGTCGAGGATGGCTACTGGCATTCCATAGGCTTTATAGCTGAATTGCAGATTCGATTCCTCCACAACCGGCGTACTGCGGACATTTAGGTTGTTGCTTTTTGTTTCTCCAATTTGGTATTGAGCGAAATCCTTTCCGCCAAGGTATTGATCGACGCGGTACATATGGCCGGCTATTTTTTGGCCCCAATAAGGGTCTGATGCATACATGACATTAAATCCACGTGATTTATTGCCAAGTACTGCTCCATTTGCGTATCTTCCCAACGGATTAATATAGTTTTTATTTAAAAATTCCGTCGCTAACGCATCAATAGAAGCCTCTACTGAGTCAAACGCATCGGCTTCATCTGGATTATTGTCTACTGCATTTAAGCCAAACAAATTGTTCCGGTCCTGCGCATAAAAACTCATCCCATACTTACTTTCATGCATCGCCATGGATAGAATGACTAAACCATTAATTTTATATTTAGATTCCGCTTCTTTTATATAAGAACCTAAGCCTATGATTTTACTAATCTTAGTCGCATCCTTAAAGTCCTTATATGTTTTGGGATCAGAATTATATAGTGCCTCTACCTCTGCCAATCGAGATTGGATATATTGATTGAACTCTTCACCAGTGTAGTTTGTTACGGTGCGGGCCGGCAGGTAGTTGAAATAAGGATAGGCTGTCCCAACCTCTTGCCCATTTGCATCGGTAAACACACCGCCATCCTGGCTATAATAACGAGCTCCGGCTGTTAAAAAGGTTGGAGCTTTTCCACTAATATAAGCTGACTCATACGTATTGTCTGCCGGATTATAAATCCGGTGAAGTAAATTCCCGGCTTGATCAACCTCGTAATAGCTTTTCCCTTTGACCTGCTGTGTTGGGATTAAGCTCACTTCGCGATGCTTCACATAAGCAATAGTTCCAGCGATGCTTATTTTGACATAATCATCTGTTGATTCCAGGTACTCCATTTCCTGGTTGGCATTCACGTAGGTCATGCTACTGGTAAAATTTTGGTCCTTATAAATGTTAGTCAGCTGACTTCCAAATGGTGGCTTCGAATAGACGAGTCCAGCCGTCATTTTTACAACCTTATCATTCCTTGTAATCACCTGTTCTGGGCTTGATATTGCGTTATTTGCCTCGGCAAGGCTTGAGTAAACAGTCTGACCTGGGATTAGATTTTGATTGCTGTCGATGGTTGCGATGTTATATTCAGGGGATGCGGTCCGTAGCATCCGATAAATAAAGGCAGCCGCTTCGGCACGGGTTGCTGTTTTTTTCGGCTCAAAATAAACATCTGTGCCAACGGGCTTCCCTTTGACAATCTCATCATATACGGCGTGTGCCACGGCCTCCTTGAAGGTGTCTCCGATGGATGATGCATCTTTAAAGCTTAATGGAGCAGCTTTTCTCTCCACCTTTAAATAGACCAGCGCATTATCAATCATTTTCGCCATTTGGTCACGTGTGATTTCATCACTCATACCGAAATTTCCGTTCGTATATCCATTGACAATACCAGCTGCACTGGCCCTGTTAATGCCAGAGGCCAGCTGTGAATGGTTCGGCACATCCGGGAATTTTGCTGGACCTTCCGGTAAGTCGAGCGCACGAGATATGAGGGTAGCAAACTGCCCTCTGCTTACATGGGTGAACGGCTGATAGGATCCATCATCGTAGCCCTTCATTACCCCCCGCTCCGCCATCGCGCGCATTTCCTTCTCCAATGTAATGCCAGTGATATCATCTGCGGCATATGCTGTCGACGGTTGTTGGAAACTGAACAAACTACCAGCTACCACCAGAAAACCAAGTAATCCACCGATAAATTTCTTTCTCATAACTACCTCCTACTCTATAAACCTATGAACCTCTCAAAGTTCTACTATTATTCTAACATAAAAATAACTATCCCTTGACAGAACAGCCTGGTGGAAAAACTGGTAACCCTGACAGAAAATAGGCGTATTAATCATGTCACTTTAACACAGTAAACCACTGGGGGACAGTCCCCCAACACGTTAATACGGTAATGCGCTGGGGGCCTGTCCCCCAGCGCTTTAGTCCCCCAGCGCTTTAATGCATTAAACTCTTAAGCCCTCACCTTTAATCAGCGTTTTTTCCTCCACAAAAGACCGATAGTTTTCAATTTGGGGTTCTGGAAAATAAGATAGAATTTTATTAGTTGTAACAAGTGGGTCAGGATGTTGAGGTGAGAGATACGCTTTGTAGCTGCTCCAGGGATAGCTTTCCGGAGAGAGAACCATTTCCGCCTCGAGCGGGTTCAGATGGATATACTTACTCGCTTCTAAGAAATATTGAAGTGAATCAATTAGATTCGCTTTATAGCGTCCTTGGAATACATGCCCGATCAATTCATAGCGTTTATTAAAATAAATAGCGTAATGGGTGTTTATCATACTCATGATTTTTTGCGGATGATGATTGATGGTTTCCAATTGAAGATGAATGTGGTTTGTCATTAGACAATAAGAGTGGAGATGAAACGGATATAAGGTTTGAGCTTCCTTAACTACTTTTAGATACTTTCTCCTATCCCAGTCATCATAAAACAGTGCGGCACAACGATTCCCACGGTCCGTAATATGATAGATTGCACTCGGATAGTATATTCTCGGTTTTCTTGACACTATAAATGCACCTCCGTTATGTGAAAAAGATGATTCCATCAATCATAATTCGACATGAACAGTGGTTTTCCTTTACAAAGCACAAAAAATTATTCTACAACAACTATCACTTTGACGCTTTAAAGGGTTGGGGGACAGTCCCCCAACCCTTTACCGCACTAACGCAATGGGGGACTGTCCCCCATCGCGTTAGTGCGGTGAGGTGGCAGTCCCTTTGGTTATGGCTTTGGATAGGAAGACGCTGAATTGGGCTCTGGTGATGTTGAGGTCTGGTTTGAAGCTGCCGTCTTCGTATCCTTGTGTAATTTGTTGTTCAGCTAGGCTGTTGATTGCGTTAAAATAATGCTTTTGATCGGCGACATCTGAGAAGTGACTGGATGTCGCATCCGGTAGCCCGAAGGCCCGCTGGAGAATGACGGCGACATCTCCTCTAATAATGTGAAGATTCGGTCTAAATGACCCATCTAAAAATCCAGTAATCACTCCCGCTTCCGTCGTGCTATTGATATAGCCTGAAGCAAAGTGCCCGGAAGGTACATCCGAAAACTTGGTAGGCGCCTGAATACCAGAGTAGTTCAACGCTCTGCCAATCATCGTCACCGCTTCAGCGCGGGTAATCGGACTATAAGGATTGAAATTCCCATCCTTATTCCCGCTGATAATCCCCTTCATAAACAAATCACTTACCTCTTTTGTATACCAACTGTCATCCGCCACATCCGGGAATACATTCACGACATCCTTGCTAAAGGGCGGCTGAACCAAACCATAGCCGTACTCCATATCCTTTCCCTGCGCACCTAAATCTTCAGCTGATTTTTCCATATGAATCTTAATCTGCTTCGAATTTAAATTCGGATAGGCCTCCATATACAAAGCGGCCATACCGGCAACAAACGGTGACGCCATCGAAGTACCCGTTAACTCTCCGTATTCAGTTTGTCCAGTACCATTATAGGTACTGTAAATCTCTTCTCCAGGAGCAACAAAATCCAAATCCTGTCCAAAATAAGAAAATAATGAGCGAGCAAAATGGTTTTGCTCCCATGTTACAGACCCGACTCCCAGCACGGTAGGATAACGGGCAGGATACAATACATTTAAATTACGATAGAGCGCTGTAGGATAATTCCCTGAAGCGGCCACTGCGATAATCCCTTGACTTTCAGCCCTTTTCAATGCCTCTTCTAGCAGATACGAGCCATTTTGCGAGGTAATACTCAGATTAATAATATCGAGCCCCTGAGCCATCGCCCATTCAATCCCTTTCACGACATCGGATTGATTGCCCTCTCCTTTTTTATCCAAAACCTTCACCGCATAAATTTCGGCATCCGGCGCAACCCCAATCGCACCAATCGCATTATCCTGTGCGGCAATAATACCGGCAACATGGGAACCATGACCATTATCATCCTGATAGGAGGAGGCGCCTTGGACAAACACAGCCCCACCGGCAATTCGAAGATCTGGATGATCGATTCGAGCACCGGTATCTAAGATCCCGATTTTTACCCCTTTTCCTGTAAAACCAGTTTGCTTAAATTGCTCCAAACCAAGTGAATGATAGCCCCAGCTCATGATTTGGGCCGTCGTTTTCACCTCGGGGTCCGGTTCAATTAACTGAATATTGGCACGTTCAAGAAGACTATCCTTCCATTCAGCCGGAATCGTGACCGAAGCTGCATCCATTTCCTCAAAAAGATGATGTACCTCTATCTCTTTATTTTCTAATAAGCTATAATCTATCTCATGATTAAATATGATAATGACTCGTTCAGTTAGCTGCTCACTACTTACATTAAAAGGAATGAGCACTAGAAACAAGAATAGGAAACTAATAACATATCTTTTTTTAAACACGCCGATCCCCCTTCCATTTAATTTACATACTAACTTTAGCTAATTATACACTATTGCTGTAAGTTATTGAGCATCTACTAAAATATCAAGCAAATATTTTTTCATATAAAAAATGCTTTACAAGGTACTACAAGGCTTTTTTTTCAAAAAAACACCACCGATTCTATCCTTTTCTACAAAATTCTCACCCGTCTAATCTCATAACCACACATCCTATAGTAATAAAACGGTGACTCATAGATTGATACCGAAGATACTAGTATCAGTGCTTAACTTTTGGTAAACTGATAGAAGAAATTTGAGGAGAGGAGCAGAAAAATGTCGAAGTACGGCAAAATAATGGTAAGCATCAGTATGTTTTTTTTAACGATGCTTGGTCTATATGGCTTTCAGCAGGGCCAAAACGTTCATGCCAAAAGTATATTTGTTGATGTAGCCGATAACTATTGGGCGAAGGAAGAAATCGAGTACTTGTATGGAAATCAAATCATTAGCGGGTATGAGGGGAATCAGTTTAAACCTACGGACCCTGTCACACGTGGCCAGGCCGCAAAAATGATTATTAATGCAATAAAGGAAAAGGAATCTACCCCTTCAAAGCCTTCTTTTTCCGATATCAAAGGAAATCAATTCTCAGGCTATATTGAACGAGCTGCCCAGCTTGAAATTATCAGCGGGTATGACGATAATACATACAGGCCGAACGTCAATTTGACACGCGGTCAAATGAGTAAAATCATTGTAAATGCATTTGACCTGGAAAAATCACAAAGTTCAAAAACAGTCTTCACAGATGTTCCTTCCACCTATCAGTTTGCTTCGTATATTCAAACCCTTTATAACGAGCGGATTTCAAATGGAAATGGAAATGTATTTGAACCAGGGAAAAATGTAACAAGAGCCGAATTATCTGCTTTTATCAGCCGTGCATTGGATGATAGGTTTAAAGTAACGGCACAGGATCCAACTCCAGCACCTAAGCCGGAACCAGATCCAGAGCCTACCCCTACACCTCCTCCAGCAACAGGATTAACCGGTGAAGTAACAGCCGATGTCTTAAATATGCGTTCAGGTCCAGGCAGCAGCTATGGTCTCGTGACGGCTATCCCGCAAAACGCGGTCGTAACCGTTCACAGCATCGATGGCTTTTGGGCAAAAGTTACTTACAATAATAAAACGGGGTATGTCCATAAAACGTACTTAAAGTTGAAAAATACATCAGGCAGTGTCCTGCAAAATAGGATTATTACGATTGATGCCGGACATGGCGGCAAGGATGTTGGCGCTGTGAATGGTGATATCTATGAAAAGGATATTGCGCTGGCCGTAGCAAAGCTTGTGGAACAAAAGCTGAAAAGTGCCGGAGCAAAAACGGTGATGACGAGATCGTCTGACACCTATCCAACACTAGATGGTCGCGTCCAAACATCCATCAACAACCATTCTGAGATGTTTGTCAGCATCCATACCAATGCGGCAACACCAAGTGCTTCAGGAACCGAAACTTACTATGATACCTCCAAAAACGAAAACGGTGCAGAAAGCAGAGAGCTGGCCATTGAAATTCAAAAGCAGCTCATCGCCCTAATCGGGACAAAGGACCGCGGCGCAAAGGATAACAGCTTCCTCGTGATTCGCGAGCAACATATCCCAAGTGTCCTCGTCGAGCTTGCCTTTATCTCAAACAGTGGTGACCTAGCAAAGCTCACCTCACCAGAGTACCAAGAGCTATTCGCTGAAGCAATTTTCAGAGGAATCAAAAGCTACTATAGTAAATAATGTGAAAAGTCCCGCATACAAAGTGTGGGACTTTTTAGTATCGGCCTACACACCTACACATAAAAAAAGAGGACAGACCCATCAGCGCTTTAAAGCGCTGGGGGTCTGTCCCCCAGTGGTTTAATGCACTAAAGCGAAATCTATATCACTTAGGACACTAAATCATGCTTACTCATAATAAAACAGCTACCATTCAATATTCAAATTTGCTTATTCGTCTTTTGCTAACACTAGGCAAATTATCCTATCAGTCATTCTAGCAAACCCCGATGAATTTTCTATACTATTTAAATTTTATTAGGTTGAGAAGGAGTTTGCTTTTTACATAGCGAATATAACAACGTTATTTATAGAAAAAATGGGGGAATTGAATTGCGGAGAAAACGTACCAACCTTAGCTTGTCACTTGCCATAGCCTTGTCGTTGCTCATCGCTCCTGTTGCTTCAGCGGAGGGTGCTGACACAAAAGTCGATTATTTAGCACTAGGGGATTCGCTTGCAGCCGGACAGTCTTATGATAAAACAATCGGAAAAGGCTACACCGATTATCTTGGCAGCCAGCTGAGTAAAATTGGGGTGCTATCCAGCTTTACTAAGCAGTTTGCTGTTTCCGGCTATACAACCACTCAGATTTTGAACGATATTGAGAGCAACATCGTCAAGAACGGAGTTTCCATTCAAGACGAAATTAAAAATGCCGAAATCATTACGATTGATGCCGGGGCCAATGATCTTTTGCAGCTAATCGAGATTGACCGCGAGGAGCTCAAGGTTACCTATGATCAGGAGGAGCTTACTGCTGGTATCACTACAGTCGGGCAAAACCTTACATCCATTTTTGCCAAAATAAAAGCACTGAACCCAACTGCGGAAATTTACGTGATGGGCTATTATAATCCATTTCCGATTCTGCCTAGTCCTTATAAGGAGCAGTTTGTACCATTATTGGATGCATTAAATCAAGTCATTGCCAATGTGAGTAAGCCGTTTGGAGCAACCTTTGTGCCTACCGCCGATTCTATTGCAAAAAATGCTCTTGGGTACCTGCCAAATATTCAGGATATTCATCCAAACCAAGCTGGATATTTAGCGATTGCCAATGACTTTTGGAAGGCCATCAATGTGAAAAAGCAAGCCAGCTTTAACGATGACATTCCAGAGGTGGCAAAGGAAGAGATTGAATATTTAGTTGAAAAAGGAATTATTGCTGGCTATGTGAACGGCAACTTTGGACCGAATGACTTGATTACTCGTGTTCAAAGTGCAATCATGCTGAACCGAGCCATTGTCTATAGCGATGATTCGGCTCCAAATCCAAACTACACCGATGTCAATGATCACACCTTTGGCTATGATGTGATCGCCAAAATGACAGAGGCAGGCGTTTTTGCTGGTAACAATCAATTATTTAATCCGGGGAATCCTTTAACACGTGCGGAAATGGCTAAGGTTTTAGTCCAAGCCTTCGAATTGAAGGGTACGGGAGCTAGGAGCTTTAACGATGTCAGCAGCGACTACTGGGCTGCCGCCTATATCAGCACCCTTGCTGAAAATGGCATCACCATCGGCTACAACGACGGCTCCTTCAAGCCGAATGATTATATCACAAGAGCCGAATTCTCAATTATGCTGTCACGCGCGTTGAATGATAGCTTTAAATAGGGTACTGTGAAAAAGAGAATAAAGAGGATACTGCTTTGAATGAGAATGGATTTTACCCCTTTAAAGCAGTGGGGGACAGTCCCCCAGCGCTTTAACGCGCTGAGGGGACTGTCCCTTTTTTTCACTTTATTAGTTAAGCCAATGTTATTGCTCTACAAATGGAACAATAATTCTTGTTAGTTCAAGTAAGGTTTCTTCGCCGTTTACTGCCTTAATCATTCCGAGATTTGGCGCGAAATAGGTCACCAGGCCTGTTTTGTCCTTCACTTCTACTACATCTGTAAAGGTTCCGGCCGGGGTGGTCAGGGTCAGACCTGTAGATGTAATAACGTAGCTTGCCAGGATTTCATCTCCATATTCAATATCCCATACCGTTCCAATCTCGACAGGCTTCGCAAGCACTAACTGATATTCAGAGTAAGGAGCACCAACTTTATAGCCCTCCTCATCCTGTCTTTCAACCATTTGATAGGAGCCGCCAAATTCATCATTCACATTCCAAAGATTCCAGTCTGGATACTCTTCATCCGCATAAACATAGGAGAATTCTCCATTTTCACTGGAGTGATAATAATAGATATTATCGATATCCTTGACGTATGAAACAGGCAACTCAACCTTAAAATCATCGTTTAGTGCCCGCGCTAGGAATGCAGAAAATTGGGCTCTTGTTACTTTGTCATTCGGACGGAACGTATTGTCTGGATAGCCCTGTGTCAGGTTTTCGGCGATAATTCTTTTAATATAGGGGTAGCTGATCATGGAAGGTGAAATATCCTTAAAAGGAGCATCGACTTCAACAGTAAGCTCAAAAGCCCTTGATAAGAAAATCGCCATTTGTCCTCTCGTAACCGTTTCATTTGGTTTGTAGGTTCCATCTGGATAGCCTTGAATGATACCCTTTTCAACCGCTGACGCAATATAGCCGCTGGCAGCCTGTCCTGGTCCAACATCTGTGAACTTCGTTGCACGCTGTTCGCCGTTTAAATCCAGTGCTCTCCCAATCATAATGGCAACAGCACCTCTTGTCACCACTCCCTCCGGTCGAAATGTACCATCAGGAAAACCAGTAATTATTCCCTCTTCTTCTAAATACACCATTTCATCAAAAAATCGATGCTCTTCCGTGAGGTCCGAGAATGTAGCGCCAGCACCGAAAGCACTGCCTCCAAAACCACTGAATACCAAAACAGCCAATAAAACTAGGAAACTAGCTTTCTTCAACTTCCACCCTTCCCCCTTTCTTAATCAAAGGAAAAAATATCCTTCAAGTCCATTATATAATAGAAAACAATATCAAAATCACCTTTCTACGGCATTATTTATATTTTAACATTATTTTCCTTTTGGTTTTCATTTATTTCCCATCCAGATTCCTTTACCAATTTAAAGCGGCGGGGGACAGTCCCCCGCCGCTTTAATGCGTTAAATGATTCGTCATATAAAAAGCTTTTTTCTTCATTATTTGTTAGAATGAAACCTAGATTTCTACATCAACGGAAATTCAGCTATTAACTATTATGCTACAAGGAGAATCAAAATGAAGTTTGTGAAGTGGATTTTAATTCCGGTTGTTATTGTGCTGGCTGTCGGTTTTGGTGTTTACCATTTTGGGAAGGATTATGCTATTGAGAAGGTTACCGAGAAAATGGAATCCTCCGGTAAAATGGATGAAGTAAAAGAGATGGTGAAAAGTAACCCAGACCTTGTTTCATTTATAAAAGAAGTAGAAACGAACCCTGAAGCCCGTCAATACCTGCAAAACCAAACCACTACAGAGCAGCTTCCATTTGATACAAAGGAAGAAGCAGCGAAAGTCGTCGTTGACCGAGTCGGGATTACAGAGTTAAATGATATTGTTCAAAAAGCAAAAAGTGGTACGGTAACACAGGAAGAAATCATCCAGCAGTATTCAAGCGAATTCAGCGAAGAAGAGCTCATGGCCTTGAAAATCATCGCCTACAAAGAGCTATATGGAAACAATCAATAATATTTGGATCATGAAGCTTCGCTTTATTACTTTAAAGGAATAGGGGACTGTCCCCCAGTGCTTTAAAGCGCTGCAGGACAGTCCCCTTATTTTGTAACGGTATGAATCAAATTAGTTATTTACAATGACATTCTTCACTTGGTTGTCATTTGCATCCGTTAGCTCTGCATTGTCAAATTCAACTGTTACTTTATCCGTTAACGTGATGGCATCATCTAAACCGATGACTAAATTTCCAGCCTCAGCTTTCATGTCAGCCGTAACACTTGTACCATTAACTTTAACTGTGATTCCTTCAAATTCCTTTTCATCTGCATCTAAATCATTGGATAGGATGGCTTCTGAGAAGCTTACCACAACCTCATTACTTCCGTTAACAGTTAATCCAGTTGCTGTAGGAGCCACATTCTCGGTTAATGAAAGCTCTGCTTTATTGGCATTTTTCGCAAGCGTATTTCCAAATGCATCTGTTAAGTTGGAAGCTACAAATGTAAACTCGCCATTAACTGTAACAAACGCTTCTGGTAATGTAATACGAACTTTGTTTTTATTATCAACAAATTTAATGTCCGTATTAGCTGGTAACACTTTACCACCGATTGTATAGTTTGCCGCATCTAAAACGGAATCACTCATTCCATCTTTATCGGTATTAGCAAACACAATGTCAATGACATTTTTATCTTCCGTAATCGTTGTTGTGATGACTTCACCAGCTTCAGCACCAGCGGCAGCTGGACGTACAACGTTAAAGCTAATAGCATCATCATTCGTATTATCATACTTATCTGAAACTGTCTCTTTAGCAACTTCCATTACATACTTTTTACCAACTACTAATTGTGTTTCTTCATCAAGCGTAAGCTCTAATTTATTTAGTACCTTCTCACCGTTAACAACCGGGTGTAAAGCGGATGTTACCTCTAAAGTATTCACACTTTGATAAATTCCATCGATCGTTTTAACCGTTAACTCTTCAATCGTTGACTCTTGTACTTCTTCATTGAATTCAAGTACTAGCTTTCCATTTTCTAATGCAGTCGCACCTGCTAATGTTGCAGCTGTATTATCAGCCGTGAAAGTAGAATTAAATTTCACATCTTCCATTTCATTTTCACCATCTGTAAATCCAGTTACAACAACCTCAGCAGTAAAGAAGTTCTTATTGTTCGCAAAGAACGCACCTTCATTAGCTTTCTGTACATCAATGACAAAAGTTTTATCATCAGTAGATGTCAAATCACCTGCTTCTACTTCCACACCGCCAATGGTTACTTTTCCTTTTGAAACTTCCTCAGAGAACGTAAGAGCTAGCTTATTTCCATTCGTTGAAGTTGAAACCGTTGGAATCGTTGAATCCACTTCTTTTTCAGACACTGTGAATGATAATGTTAAATGCTCAGCTTTGTTCGCTGGTGCTGCCATATCCTTCGCACCTACGATATCAACCGTATAGGTTTTTCCAACCTCTAAAGCTTCAAGCTTCACCGAGTTAGCACCCGCTTCAAAATCCATCTCCACTTCAACGCCATTAATTGAAACTGTACCTACTGTTGATAAAGCTTCGTCAAATGAGATGGTAGCATCTGCAGTTGTTCCAGCCTCATTATAGTTATCGAATGTTGTTTCCGTTACGGAAGGAGCCACTACATCATCATAGGATAATAATGAAACATACTTTTCTGTTTGAATCGGTTCATTGTCTTCATCAGTCAACTCTGTATTTAAAGGTTGGATGGTTAAAATTGCATTATCAACCTCTGTATTGGTTAAAGTATAGATAACAGTTTTTCTATCTTCAGAAAGTTCAGTTGTATCCGCTACAATTTCCTTCCCTTCTAGGGAGAAAGCAGTCTCTAATTGTGCTTTTGTCGTGTCTTTTGCCAGTGCTGTATTAAATTCAACCTTGATTTGCTTCGCATTAAGTGCTTTTACGCTTTCTACTGCAGGAGTTACTTCTACTTTTTCAAGGTTTTCCGCATTATAAACCATTTTCGCAAAATCGCCGCGTTTTAAATGGTCATTATAACCGAAGTTTCCATTTTCATAACCGCCAGCGATTCCTGCGTCTGCAATCGCATCAACATATTGTGAAAGTTGAGCATCTTCAGCTACGTCAGGGAAAGCTGTTTTGCCGTCACCTAATTCAAGCTTATAGGCATTGGCAATATATTTGGCCATTTGGCCACGAGTAATTTCTTTATTTGGAGCAAATACGCCATCTCCAAAACCACTTACGATATTTAAATCAGCTAATTTTACAATTGCTTCATATGCTTTAGAATTTTCACCAACATCGGAGAAATTATTTTCCGGAATATCTTTACCATCTAATAATCCAAGTGCACGTGCAATCATGATCGCACCTTCAGCACGAGTGATTACCTTGTTTGGCTGGAATGAATTGTCCTCATAACCAGAAATAATTCCTTTTTCAACTAAAGCGTTGATTGCTTCCTCATGACGATGTCCGTCGATATCTGTTAAGTTAGCAGCCAATGCCATAGGAGCAACGACTCCCGCTACGATTGTTGTTGCAGTTGCAGTTGCTAGGAATTTCTTCATTGATTTTGAGTTTTTAGTCATGTATATGATTCCTCCAATGTGTTTGTTAGTTTTTTTGTTAGTAGATTAAAAGCTTAATTAACTTGTAAGTTGTGAACACTGTGTGTCAATCAAGCTATGAACCAATCATAACAGGATAAAAGACTCATGTCTTTGGTAGATTCCGTCTGTTCAACTAGTCATTGGATGTCAAACCATGAATATCCATAATCTATATGTAGAATCCCTATTCTACTAAGGCTCGAGTTACTTTTTCCTATTTTATCCAAATGGTATTTTTTTAAAATAGTCACTGATAAAACACCAATGTTAATCGTTAGAATCCCTTTGTAACAAGCATTCAGCAAGTTTCCTCATACTAAGCCACACACATTAAAGAACATTTATCGTGATATAAAACGGCTCTCTTCTATATAGAAACAACCCATCCCTCCCTCCTAGCCTAATGGTTGAAGAAGGTTCCATGCTGCTGCAAGTAGAAATATCATAAGATTTATTTGGTCAAATTCGCTCGTCGAATTTGCGTCCGGATTTTTATCGAGCTCACTCGATAAATTACCTTTAAAAAATCGCAAGACTCGCCGGAGGCTTAACTTCATTCAGCCGGGGTTTGTCCCCCACTGAATCGAATTTCCATTTGCATTCATCCCCCCACTTATAGAAGTGGAGGACTTCTGTACCTGTCGCAAGCTTTCGGTACAAAAAGCATTTGCTGAATGAAGTTAAAAATCTCTCATATAGTCAATTATGACTATTAACCTATGTTCATGTCTGGTAAAATTATACTATATAGGTGTTTTAAGGCAGCGAAAGGGGACACATATATGTCGATAAAAAAGGGGATTAAGCTAAAATTTGCCATCAGTTTGTTGGCTATCTTTATTGTGTGCAGTACGACTATTGTAAACTGGTATTTGTCTGTCGAAGCCTTACGAGACACCTTAACAGAGAATTACCTCGAGAATAATTATCGTTATGCGAAAAAAGTGGCTCTGAGTACGAGTGATTTATTTTTCAACATGCAGCAAAACCTCGAGACATTAGCCCACATCCTTGGTAGACAGGAAATCAGTCAAGCTGATTTGGATAGCTGGATGGAAGCCAATGCCGGTTATTTCAACTCCATTTTTACTACCGATGAGAACGGCGTGGTTCAATTAATGACCCCACAGGCAATCTCTAATAAAAAAGGTAGCATGCGGCCTGGTGTCCAAATCACAACAGATTTGATGAAGCAAGCATTAAAAAAACAGGAGCCCTTTGTCTCTGACCCCTATATCGCACAATCCGGAAATCTCGTTGTCCTAATCTCCTATCCAATATTTGATCAGAATGGCACCTATAAAGGCGTTGTCGACGGAACCATCTACTTAGAAAGCGATAGCTCGTTGAAGCGGATTCTGAATCACCACGAGTTTCATGATGAATCCTCTGTTTTTGTTGTTGACTGCTCTGGGACGATTATCTATCATCCTGATGTAAGCCGTGTAAATGATTCCGTGGCAAATCATCCACTTGTAAAAGAAGTCCTTCAAGGAAAAAGCGGCTCTGCTGAAATTATCAATAGTAAAGGGATGGAATATTTTTCAGGTTATGCTTATGTCGAGCAGACAGGGTGGGGCATTGTGGCTCAAACACCTACCTCTGTCATTAATAAACCTTTACAAAGCCTAACGGAAGAAATTATTATTCGTTCACTTCCACTCCTATTGTTAATCTATTTGCTTGCATGGCTGTTTACTAATCACCTGGCGAAGCCTATTAATCGATTAGCGAGGTACTCAGAGGAGGCCATTTACTCGAACAAACCAGATCATTTGTTTCCGCATTTGGAAATCAAATCCTACATATATGAAGTTAAGCAGCTGTACCAGCATATCCAGAAGCATTTCCAATTATTAAATAAACAGATTCAGCAGGATGGTCTCACCGGATTAGCCAATCGCAGGTCCTTTGATTTAGAAATTAACGATTTGATTTTACGAAGAACACCATTTTCATTGATAATGATTGATATTGATAACTTTAAAATAGTTAATGATGAGCAGGGACATTTAGTCGGTGATGATGTTTTGCGATTTATTGCTTCCATTATGGAAGACGTGTCTAGAAAGGAAGATTTCTGCTACCGCTATGGCGGAGAGGAATTTGCCATCTTACTAAGGAATAAAGATGTTGAGGATGCCTACGCATTGGCAGAGCGCCTGCGCCTTAGGCTAGCCTACACACCTAGTCCGGCCGGCTACCCGATCACGATCTCACTAGGCATCTCCACCTTTCAAAAAGAAGACAAGTTCCCAGAGGACATTATTAAAAGAGCTGACAAAGCCCTCTACCAATCCAAACGAGAAGGCAAAAACAAAACCACCATCTATGAATTCAGCTAAAAAAGAAGATCATTTTACCACACTAACGCAGCGGGGGTCAGTCCCCCGCTGCGTTAACGTTGCATCTCTCTAAAGCATCGGGGGACTGTCCCCCAATGCTTTAACGCGGTACCCCAGAGCCTAGTCATCTGTTTTAACTTCATTCAGCAGAAGTCCTCCACTTCTGCTGAATGAAGTTAAGCCTCCGGCGAGTCTTGCGATTTTTTAAAGGTAATTTATCGAGCGAGCTCGATAAAAATCCGGACGCAAATTCGACGGACGAATTTGATTAATGAAAAGGACAAGTCTTGGTTGAGTGATTTACTACCAAGGCTTGTCCTTTATTCACATTGAATACAGTTATGTTGTTTTCACAAGGGTCACGGTTATTTTGTCATGGCCATATCAGAGCGTAGCAGGAATATTGCATAGTCTCCACGTTTGGCAAAGTCGGTGGTACCAAAGGTTGTTTGGGAGGTTCCACTTGTGATGCTATTGCTGACTAAGGCTTCTACTGCTTCCTTATAACGGTCTGCCACATCTGTGAAGGCTAGAGCCTTATTATTCGCTTGAAGGTCAAAGCCTCTTTGAATCCAAATGGCCAGTTCGCCACGTGTAATGGAGCTTTGAGAATCGAACGTTGTCGCCGTTTTTCCACTTGTGATTCCTGCTTGTTTCAGTGCATTGATGTATTTGACGGCACGGCCTGGTACATCCGTAAATCCAGAGTCAGGTGCAGATTCGATATCAAGACCAAGCACCCTGACAAGCATGATAGCCGCGTCCACCCGTTTAATATTATCATAGGTTCCAAATAACGTTTCAGAAAATCCTTGGTTTCCTTTTAACACCATAAAATCAACCGCATCCTGATATTTTGCCGCTACATCAGTGAAATTTGTCATAGGAGCCTTATTTAAATCCTTTATTCTCCAAGCGGTAGTCCAAGGGACAGTTGTTTCATAAATTTCATTATCTGAAGTAATAAGAATATAGTATTCACCGCTCTCAGGAACATCAATCGTAAAATCCATATCTTCATCAATATAATATTCCCTAAAAATCACTTCAACGCGTTCAGGGTCTTCAAATTTTTCCAGCTCAGAACCTTTATAGACATATACACTAAATGAAACTCCCGCTGGAACCTCGGAGAAGCCTAGCTTGAGCTGCTTTTCCTTCTCAACAGCCACCTTAAACCAGTCTATATCGTTCCAAGCATTTAATGACATGGTATCCTGACCCTCCAAAAGGGTCGCTTGTTTGTAGCTGTCATTTTGTTCATTTGCATCAGGGGTATTGGTCGTTAAATTTAATGTGATCACTTCTGTTGAAAATGAAGTGGAATAGGTGCTTTCATCAGATGGGTTTATTTTTATATAATACGTACCTGTTTTCAGAACCTTGTGTGTTAAGGTTTGCTCTCCTGTAAGATAATATTCAGTGGTTAAATATTGAACACGCTCAGGATCGCCTGCTTTTTCAAGCTCCTTGCCGTCATACAGAGTGAAGTCATATTCCATTCCATTTGGTACATCCGCTACATTTAGTACCATGGCTTGATCCTGATTCACCTGTATTTTGAACCAATCAATATCATTCGGTGAATTGAGGGTAAAGGTTTCTTTAGTCTTCAATTCAAGCGCCTGGGTATAGTCATCATTTTGATCGCCTTCACCTATACTGGTTGTAAATTTAATGTTAAAAGGCTCGGTTGAATAATCCTCAGAATACCAATTATCATCCCCAACATCGATTCGAATATAATACGCACCCGTTTTCAGAACCTTATGATTCCAAAATTGGTTGCCGGTAAAATAATAATCAGAGACTAAGTATTCAGCATCATCTGGATCCTCAACACCTTGCAATGCTTCCTCCTCAAATAAAGTCACATTGTAGACTAAATCATCTGGTACTCCTGTAAAATCAAGCAGTATCCCTTGGTCCTGTTCCACCTGAACCTTGAACCAATCGACATCGTTTGGAGCATTCAAGGTTAACGTTTCAGTTTCATTTTCATCCAACACTATCGCTTTTGTGTACACATCATTTGGTTCATTTTGGTCTGGCTCTGTCGTTGTATAAGTAACATCAAATTCACCTGACGCAAACTCCTCTGGTTCCATTTTCACATAATAAGAACCTGCATGATCGACTTTATAGGCGAGAAACTGATTGCCGGAAAAATAATAATCATATGTCAGTATATGACCATCATATGGATTTCCATCATATAGATACACATTGTACACCAAATCTCTTGGTACATCCGTGAAATCCAGCAGTAAACCTTGGTCCTCGTCCACATCAACCTTTAACCATATCATGTCACTTGCCGATTCAAAACCAACTACTTCCGTATCGCCTTCTAGGATGGTCTGGGCATCAAAATCATCTGCAAATGCTCCTGTTGGAAAGAATGCCAGCATACTAAATAACAATAGTACAACTAACCTCATCGTTCTTCCCTCCTATTAACATTATTATAATAGAATTATAGGCGTTAACTCCCATAATCATTACCAGACCTTTCTACCTACATTTTATTCCTATCTTTCTCCTTTTGCCATGAATTACCTGTGAACTATTCGTTACAATTTTCAAAAAATATTGACTTCCTATATCAGACAGTATCACTATATTACCGGACTATACTGCTTTCTACATCCATACGATCCTCTTAAATATGCCTTCTAAAACTCTACCATTCATTCTCTATAAAGAACTTATTTGCATTCCATTTATTCAGTAGTACTAAATAACTATCAATATCATATATTTTAAAGCAAATAGATAAAGTTTTAAAATTTTCTAACAAATTACCCTTGTGTTCTTAATTGAGAATTTATATAATATAAGGGAGAATAAAAAGGGAAAAATAGTATTGAATGGAAACTGTGGTTGGTAAGCCATTGAGATATTTCTTCCTTTTTATTCTAATTTTTTGTTTCAAAAGCTTCTATTCCCTTTACAAACTTTCATCAATTTCCCGCTAACATTACTTTACTTCTAGCCGTCATCTTTACATTAATCCATTAAACTGTAATTCATTTCATCTGCAATAGCTTCTTAATCATTATATAAACAAGAGAACCTCCTCCTCATCCTCCTTTTCAGTATTGATTTTCTTTCGAAAAGAGAATATTAATGATAGTAGGAAAACTATTGAATATGTGGAGGGGTTTACGTGAAGGAATTAACGAAACGGGATCTTCAAGCAATGCAGACTCAGGAGCATCTGTTACAAACGTCTATTCAATTAATTATTGAAAAAGGCTATGACAATGTAACAATTAGTGAAATCTGCCAAATATGTGAGGTTGCTAAAGGAACCTTTTATACCCATTTTTCATCAAAAAAAGATATTCTAATAAAAATTTTAGCTGATATCAATGAAAATATGTTCGAAAAAATACTCCTAGATGAAAACCATACTACATTTGAGCAAATACTTGAATATATTAAGCGCTACATGATTACAATCCAAGAACAGGGAGTTGATTTTACAAGAGTCTTTTTAAAAATAATCATAGATGAACATTTTGATACAAATTTAGTTAAGGCCCATCTACATGCAAATATGGTAGGAAAAATACTTGATTGCGGAAAGAGTAGAGGAGAAATTAGAAGCGATATCTCAACAGAACAATTATCTCAATATCTGCAGGCATTTATTTACGGTATTATGATTGATTGGCTGAATCATAATGGGGATTATGATATTGTCCAGTATGGTCTGCAAGCAGTTCGAGCCTTCCTAGATATGACAAAGGCAGCGAATAGTTTGTGATAAATGTAACATAGTGTCATTCTATTATTTTTACTTTTTCACCTTTAATGTTCATTTTACAACCTTTTTCCTTTTTAGTAGTCAAACAAAAATGAATTATTATTGAATTTCCATTGTTTGTAATTGAATTTTATCTGGAAAGGTTTAGAATTAATCAGTGACCGGGGTCAGCGAAATTCTTTTTCGAAAAAGAACGCTTTAATGCTTTGATTTAAGAATCTATGAATATCTTTCATAGATTCATCAACAGGATAAGGAGCGTATAACCGATGAAAAAGATGTATCAAATCGTACTTGCATCTATTCTACTGTTCTCCCTCTTCTTAGCCGGCTGCGGCACAAATAATGATATTAGCAGCGGTGATAGCACTGAATCAGCAGGGATTACTGCTGGTACATATACTGCAACTGAAAAAGGATTGGGTGATATCAAGGCAACCGTGGAAGTGGACAAGGAAGGGAAAATAATCGATTTACAAATCGATGCTTCTCAAGAGTCAGAGGAGTTTGGTATTGAAGCAGCACAAAAGCTTCAAGAGGAAATATTAGCTAGTCAAACAGTACAGGTAGATACCGTATCAGGAGCAACCGTTACTAGCAAAGCTGTAATAGCTGCCGTAACAAAGGCATTGCAACAGGCAGGTGTCAATACCGATGAGATGAAAAAAGTAGCAAAAACTGGAACCGATGAAGAAACAACTGTTGATGTAGTTGTAATCGGTGCCGGAACAGCCGGAACCGGTGCATCCATTGCGGCCGCTGAAGCAGGTGCAAAGGTATTAATTCTGGAAAAAACCGGACAGGTTGGTGGCATGGCGACAACAGGGATGGGATTATTCGCCACGGAATCCTCCCTGCAGAAGGAATTAGGACAGGACGTTACCTCTGAATGGCTTTATAACTATTTGGAGGAATATAATCATTATCGTGGAAACGGTCCGTTAATGAAGGCGATTATTGATAAATCAGGAGATACAATTGATTGGCTGATGAATAATGGGATTGGCTTACGTTTAAGCTTAGGTATTAACCAAAAAATGCATGCTGATTCACCAAAAACGTATCATATGTGGACGAACTCAAAAGAAGACTTTCCAAAAGCATATGACATGATACAAGAGAAATATGATGCAAAGCTAATGCTGAATACAACTGGTGAAGAGCTCATTCAGGATAGCAATGGCAATGTAACAGGCGTAATCGCTACAAAAGAGGATGGCGGAAAGCTAACTGTTCATGCTAAGTCTGTAATAATTTCCGCAGGTGGTTTTGGTGGAGATGCAGACATGTTAAAAGAAAAATCTGGACTTAATGAATATAATTATTTTGGAATTGCAAACCAAGGTGAAGGTGTCAAAATGGCATGGAAGGCAGGTGCTGACGAACTAGGTGACGGTATTGTTCAAATTCACTTAGGTGACCTCGCTGGCTCCAAATCGATTTTTGACAGATATATCGATAATACTGTTTCACAGGTAAAAGATGTGCCTTTACTATGGGTGAATAAGGAAGGTACTCGTTTCACCAACGAAAGTATAGTTTATGATAATGTACTTTGGGGTAACGCTGCATATTCTGCAGGTGGTGAATATTTTACCATTGTTGATCAAGGCAGCATTGATCAATTTGCTCAAAATGGCATTAATATGACGGGCGCCTACCAAATGAATGGCGACGGATTAATGCATATGGGTGGCGGTAATAGCATCGATATTACGATAGATCCCCTTCCTACCCTTCAAGAAGACTTAGATAAGTTAATAGCAGAAGATGTTGTGTACAAAGCTGATACAATTGAAGAATTGGCAAAGCTAACAGGAATGAATGAAGCAAAGCTAGCTTCAAGTATTGAAACCTATAACAAAGCCGTTGCAGATGGGAAGGATACTACCTTCTATAAGGAACCTGAATACCTACAATATAATGTACAAAAAGGACCTTATTATGCTATTCGTGTGAAAGCTTCAGTATACGGCTCAATCGGTGGCGTACGCATTAACGAAGATATTCAAGCTGTTAAGGCTGACGGCCAGCCAATTCCGGGGCTTTATGTAGCAGGCTCAGATGCAGGTGGTATGTATGACAACACCTATCCCGATGTAGAAGGCTTAACAATGGGCTTCGCCATGAACTCTGGCCGTATCGCAGGAGAAAATGCTGCAGCCCACGCTTTAAATAAGTAAGTGGATAAAGAAGTTGACCTCTTCTCTATCATAAAAAATAACTCCCGTGATTTGCGGGAGTTATTCCTATTGGCCAAGAAAAGTATAGCTCACAGTGACATGTGGAGTATGCAAAAACCACCACAACTAGAAATATCTAAAGAAATTCGATCCCTCTATTACCTATGCCACTTTTCTCGCTGAGCGTGGTTGTTTTTTGAAGACACCAAAAGGCTTTCCGACCGGCAATACCACTTGACCGAAGTGAGTATTTAAGACCGCTGCTGCTGAGCCGTAGAATGAAAGCAAAGCAATAAGCAGCTCTGAGATGGCTGCGAACATATGTGAAAATTCATAGGCAATATGGAAAGAACTTAAGGATAACCCAATAAATAAACAATCAATTAAGACGAAAATAAAGAATAACACCTTGTGTGTTTCCATAGCGCCGATTGTCATAAAAATACTGAAGATTAAGTAGCCGATGAATGCCACACCAAGCTGCTTAGGGTCTGCATTGGCAAGCAAACTTTCACCAAAAGCACCCATTTGAATCAGCCAGGTCATTCCGACACCGAACCAAAACAAACCAAATGCGCTGAACGCCGTTGTTCCAAAGGTATTATTATGCTTTGAATCCAACCAGCCTGCTATTAATTGAGCAAGACCACCTAAAAAGAAAGCCCAAGGTAGAATGAGCGAAGTTCCTTCTGTTAAACCCAATTTCTGTGATGATGCGACAAGCGTTACCATTGCCAAGCCAAAAAGACCTAATGCTGATGGGTCTGCTACTGTTATTTTTACTGAGGTATGATTCTGATTATTCATGCTGCTTCCTAATTCCTCCTTAGTCATTTACGCCTTACTAAAGATACATAAATCGTCCCTGTTTGTCGATAGTTAATTATGGCACTTTACCGTTGAATTATGACAAATACATGACACTTGAAAAAGCGGAAATTTTATTTTATTATTCCTGCCACAATAAAAAAAAGCAGGATAACCTCACCCTGCTTCAAGCAAATTTTCGATTCAATTGTTCTTCCTTTTTACCCTCCTGCTCAAACAAGCATAGAAAGGCATCGACCACTTCGGGATCAAACTGCGACCCCTTGTTCTTACGAATCTCGTTCAAAGCGTGTTTCAAGGCAAGTTGATCACGATACACACGTTTAGAGCTCATCGCATCAAAAGCATCGGCTACCGCCACAATTCTAGCTAGTAAAGGAATCTCCTTGCCTTTGATACCTAGTGGATAACCCCTGCCATCAAACCTTTCATGATGGTATCGCACAATATCCAAGACACCATTTTGTCGAAATGCTTGAACATGTTCAATCATTTTATAGCCAATGGTTGGATGCATTTTAATGACGACATACTCTTCATCCGTTAATTTGGCGGGCTTTTTTAAAATATGCTCCGGTATCCCGATTTTTCCAATATCATGAAGCAGTCCACCAATTCGTACAGCCTTACACTGCTCCTTTGACAGGTTCATCTCTCGGGCTATAGCAATAGAATACTTTGCTACACTTTCCGAATGATTCCTTGTGTACGTATCACGTGAATCGAGAGCTTTTGCGAGCGTAGTGGATAAGGCAAGCTGCTCTTCCTTGACTTTATGCAAATACTTCATTAAGCCAGCCGAAATCCCCGTAATCAGCAGATAAGTTAAAAGATGAACAAGGAATGTTGCTATTGTTAATTCTGAATCGCGTATTAAATAAAACCTGCAGGCTACCACCATAATCGTAAAAGTGGTTAGAAACAGGGTTGATTTGTTATAGAAGCCGATTCCCAATAGCAAAGTCACAAAAATATACAATATATAAGTATTACTTTCACCTTGAAGAAGGATACTGTTCAATATAACACTAAAAAGCAATAAGACAATGAACCCATAACGAAAGAATATAGGATTATCTATCCACCGGTTTACTAGTTGATTAATCATGGTCCCTCCACTTTTCGAATCAAATTCGCCCGTCGAATTTGCGTCCGGATTTTTATCGAGCTCGCTCGATAAACTACCTTTAAAAAATCGCAAGACTCGTCGGTGACTTAACTTCATTCAGCCACGGTTTGAACCCAACTGAATCGAAGTACAACCTGCATTCATCCCCCACTTGTAGAAGTGGAGGACTTTTGCTGAATGAAGTTAAATAGTGTGATGAATATAGT
The DNA here is from genome assembly GCF_900104575.1 of Bacillus tuaregi. Taxonomy (NCBI): domain Bacteria; kingdom Bacillati; phylum Bacillota; class Bacilli; order Caryophanales; family Bacillaceae; genus Bacillus; species Bacillus tuaregi. Next base: position 509,883 of record NZ_LT629731.1, on the reverse strand, counting down.
TTAACATTAAACGATATCAAACAGACTATTTTCAGACAAGTAATCTTTTCCAGTAAGAGAATCCAACCTTTCGAAATAAAAATCGAAAGCAAAAAAATGACCCTCCGTTAACGATACAGAGGGTCGTTTCATATTCATCCATTATTCAACTTCTTCTATTGAACGTTCATTGCATTGTAGATGGCAGTTGTAAAGAAAGCACGTGAAGCCTGGCTTGTTGCGTAGTAGCGGTCACCGGCAAACACAGTCGTTCTATCGATATTGCTCATGGTTACAATGGCATCGTGTGCCCAGTAATCAGGAGATACATCACTGTATGGATGATGGGAGGCTGCTGTAAAGGTTTTACCCTTCAGGTTAAAGGCTCTTTCAACAATTACAGCCATCTGCGCTCTTGTCATATTATCATTAGGACGGAAGGTACCATCAGGGAAGCCATCAATAATACCTAATTCCTTTATGACAGCAATGTCTTTCGCAAACCGGTTTGACGAGGGTACATCACTAAAGGAATTCAGGCTTGCCGGCTGCTTATTAAGTACTCTATTAATGATCGCAGCAGCTTGTCCACGTGTTACATTTGCATCAGGACGGAAATTACCATCTTCAAACCCTTGAATAATTCCCTGCTTGCTCAACGTTGCAATGGCCGTATACGAAGGACTGCTTGCGCTTACATCATTGAATTCACCTGGCTTACCCGTAATGACACGTGTTGCTCCATAATATTTAGGTCCCCAATATGAACTGCTTAATGAATCTATTTTGATTCCTTTACTGCTGGTGGCACTGATAAATTCATTGTTTCCAATATAGATGCCTGAATGGGTAATTCCTGCTTTATTATAGGTTTTCTGAAAGAAAACAAGATCGCCTGGCTGAAGCTCCGCCTTTGAAATCTTTGTCCCAGCGTTATATTGGTCCGCAGATATTCTAGGAAGATTGATACCTACATTTTCAAAAACAAAACGTATGTATCCTGAGCAATCAAATCCACTCGGAGTCGTGCCCCCAAATACATAAGGAACTCCAATGTAGTTTTTTGCGATTTGGATTACATCCTCCTGCTGAGTACCTGCCGCTGACACGGACTGAAAAGGTAGAATTCCTATTAGTAAAACCATCATTAAAATGCGCGAAATACGCTGTCTCATGCTGCCACCTCATTACTTTTTTCTATCATTCCGACTCGAAAATTATCAAAATATGGTTGATATGTTTCAGTAACATTATTCTATCAGATAAAAAGAGATTTTTATTTTACTATTTCATTACAAGACCATATGAATATTTACAAGATTATAAAAATTTTCAATAGAAGCAGGAAAAAAGCAAGTACCATGCAGATTCTTTAAGCAAGCAATCTGCTCATCTAATTGACAGGTACATTCTTCCAGAAGCAACAGAAGAGTTTCTTCTATATAAATAGTAGAAACTCAACCGAATTCATAACATAGTAAAAAGCCCTGCAGAGATTCATTCTCTCTACAGAGCTTTCGCCTTCTATTATTCTAGTAAATGGACAGATTCTTCTATACCCGCTTTAGAGCAGACCATCCAATATTCCGCCAAGTAATCCCCCTAGTAGTCCGTCTAAGACACCTAAAAGACCTGATGAAATCTGATAAGAAACAGGAGCACCTGTTGCAGTAGTCGCACCATCTGTAATTTCAGGAGTGATAACAAGAGTGCTTCCAGTTGTGATGCCTTCCAGTAATCTTTGAATTAAATTCGTATCATTAAAGGTGTAAGTAACATATCCTCTTTCGATATCTGCAGCTGCAAGTGTGGTTTGGACTGTTTCTGTCTTACTTCCAGTTGTAATCGTAAGCTTCAGCGTATCGCCTGCTTTTACCTTTTCAAGCCCCTCAGCTTTAATATCTACCTGGAACGCTTTTTCACCAGCTAAAATATAAGCTAAGTCGCCAAGAGTATTTTTTGCTATATCAATAACTGGAGTAACAAGTGGCAGGATTGGCAGTTTAATCGTTTCTGTTGCAGAACCAAGAATTGCTTCGCCGCTTTCAACAACAGCAACTAAATCAAGAGCCTTACCGCCTGTTAAGGTTTTCAAAATATCTGTCGTTAAAGCTAAATCCACAAATCCATTATCCAGATCATTTTGCTCTAATGATACCGTTAATAGATTCATATCATTGGTTCCAAGCTTAATGACATCACCCAGTGCAAGTCCGCTTCCAGGTAATAGTTTGACGCGTAATACCTCAGGGTTGGATAATAAATCATCAAGCGAAATGCTGCCATCAATCAGACCAGGATTTAATACTTCTAGATCGATAACGCCTTTATCTCCTGGTAATTCCAAATTAGCTAAGCGATATAAGAATAAAGCAAACTCACCGCGTGTTAGATTTTCTGTTGTGGCAAAAGTAGTATCTGTCTTCCCTACCGTAATTCTGTATTTATAAAGAGATCCAACCGCCTCTTTATAACGATCAGCCACATCATTAAATGGAAGAACATCCTCAGAAACTGGCAGTTCATAGCCTCTAGCCAGGATTAACGCCATTTCTCCACGTGTAATATTATCTTGAGAGGCAAAAGTGGTATCATCTTTACCATTTACAATTCCTTTTGCACGCAGTGCAGCAACATATGGCTCTGCACGGGACGGCACATCCGCAAACCCTGACGTAGCACTGCTATCAATCTCTAATTTTAATGCCTTTGCCAAAAGTACTGCTGCGTCTACCCTTTTAATCATTTCATGTGTTCCGAATTCTGTTTCTGTCAACCCTTGGGTAATCTCATTGTCCACCAGATAATTAACAGCATCCTTGTAACGGGCAGGTACATCCGTAAAAGATGATGCCGCTTGTACTGGTATTGCCAGTAGCAATATTGCCGCCATAATGGCAGCAATGGCAGTTACCCACATTCGATTGATTTTGGATGAATAAACCATAGAAATTCCCTCCATATAATTATTTAGTCAGCCGGACCTCTATCCACAACGCTTATGTAATAGGACCTAGTGAATAGTGATTCCGACATCAAACTATACTCCTTTCTTTAAATTACCAATATCTTCTATTACTATCTTATTATAACAAATTTCAGAGTATTTGTTTAAACTTTTTATTAAAATATTTTTGAATTATACACATTCCACGGACTATTCAGACCTTACAGGTACGAAATAAACATTATTTGGAAAATAGTTATATTGAATCACCCTTCTCTTATTCTATTGAAAATATAGTTTTCGCAAGATACAACTCCTCCTTCAAATGACTCCAAACTCAATCCATCAGAAAATTTCTTTTATTACTAAATTGATCCTTTTCACCAACATAATTGATATCTGCTGGCAGTTATACTATTGTAAATAATATCTGTTCACGTATATTTAATTTTTAGTGGATTGAATCAATGTCAATGGGGTTGTTAGTGGTATGGAAAGAAAGCGGTTTAACCGATTCATTAGCTTGTTAGCTTGGAATGGAATTATAGCCTTTTTCGTAATTTTTGTCATAAAGATGGCAGGAAATGAATTCAATATTGGCTCTTTTATCTTTTGGATGCAAGAGGCGACAAAGAAATTTTCCTTCATCCTGTTCAGTCTCTTTCTCATTCAGTTGGCTTTTGTAAAAATTCAACTTAAAATCCTGAATAAAGTGGAGGAAGAATATCCATGGTTCCTTCACGTATTCAAATATTCATTTATTTTCATTTTTTTAGTTACATCCTCTATTTTTATCAATTATTATTTTCAATATTTCCAATTCCTCAAGGATCCAGCACTGACGATTGAGTGGATCACGGAGAATACGCGGATTATGCTGGCTGGCGTCTTATATGTCTTGTTCATTTTACTGCTGGCATTTGCCCTCATCGGGAATCTCTATGTCAGTTCCATTTTTACCGGATTTGTCTTATTGACCTTAGGATTTATTCATTATCACAAACTAAATCTAAGGGTTGAGCCGCTCTATCCGGCAGACTACAGACAGTTCGGAGCCTTAAAAGATGTCATACCGATGGTGACGGAATATATATCGGTTTCCCAAATACTCCTGATACTATTCTTGTTTATTGTTCTGTTTGTTCTTGTGAGGTTCTTGCCGAAACTCACCATCCCGCTTTGGGTGCGAGGAATTCTATTGGTCACAGCGCTCACGATGCTGTACTCCTATACCTATTTCCCGAAGACGTTTATGAAGGATTTTGTCAAAAATCATAACATCGAGATTGTGAAATGGAACCAAATTGAAAACTATGAAGTGAATGGGTTTGTGTTTGGATTTTTGTCCAATCTTAATATGACCATCATGGAAAAACCCGAGAATTATTCAAAACAGACGGTGTTGAATACAGCAAATAAATATGTAAAGGACTCCGACAGCAAGGCATCGGATTCAAAACCCAATATTATTTATTTAATGAGTGAATCCTTTTGGGACCCTACCAAGCTGGACGTCCAATTCAGCGGGAATCCGCTCAAATATACTCACTCACTAATGAACCAGCATTCATCAGGCGCACTGCTTTCACCCGTTTTTGGCGCGGCTACTGCCAATGTTGAATTTGAAGCCTTAACAGGGTTTTCTACAGCCTTTTTAAAAAAAGGAGGTATACCCTATCATGATATTATTGATAAAAAGAACTTTATCCCGACCATTGTCAGCGATCTAAAATCAAAGGAATATCGTGCGCTCGCCATCCATCCCTTTAACAGGGTCTTTTATAAGCGGAATGTCGTCTATGATATCTTCGGATTTGATGAATTTTTAGATATGGAAACCATGAACTATCAGGACAAAACACCTGGAGGAACGATATCTGATGAATCACTGACCTATGAAATCCTCGATCAGATCAAGGAAACAGATGAGCCGCTCTTTATTCATGCGGTTTCGATGCAGAATCATATGCCTTATAATCCTGGTGCCTATGAGAATAATAAAATTCAAATATCCGGTTTAAGCCCTGACTCCACAGCGACCTTAGAGTCCTATACTGAAGGAATTCGCCAAGCAGACAAGGCGCTTAAGATACTGGTGGATGAGCTGGAACAGCTAGAGGAGCCGACCGTGATTGTCTTTTGGGGTGACCACCTTCCGATACTTGGTGCCGATTTGGCCATCTACAAGGAAGCCGGTTTTGGAGATTCTAATGAGAAAAAAGATAATCAGCTGTATTCCGAAACACCGCTGCTCGTTTATTCCAACTTTGAAACAGCGAAAAGGGAGCTTTCTAGTGTCAGTCCGAATTATTTAGCACCGATTGTGTATGATGTAAGCGGCTTGGAAAAGCCCCCCTTCTTCCAATTTCTAGAAGAGGTTAAACAAGAAATTCCAGGCCTTAAATCAGATTTAAAAATAGACCCGGAGCTGCAATTTATCACCGAGCTTTCGGAAAAACAGGAGCAATTAATTGCAGACTATCGATTGCTTGTCTATGACCTCTTAATCGGTAAGCAGTATAGTCTTGGGACTTTGTTTCCTGACAATTAACAGATTTATGATGCGGCATTTTTAGACAACAGGTAAGAGCCCGTTGGAGACTCACTCCAATCGGGCTCTTTTTATACAATAGGAACTATACTAACCTTGCAGCTTTCTTATTCACTGAATACCTTGGCTATCCCTTTTAATTAGGTTATGTTAAACATGAGTGTTGTTTTTCGTTCCAGGCACTTCGCTTTCCTGCGGGCGACCGCCGAGCCTCCGCGACACTACTGTCTGCGGGGTCTCGACTGCCTCGCTTCTCCCGATGGAGTCTTCGTGCCTTCCACTACAATCAACTTGCTAAAAATCAACAATGTACTTTAACACAGCCTTTAAATCAAATTCGCCCATCGAATTTGCGTCCGGATTTTTATCGAGCTCGCTCGATAAACTACCTTTAAAAAATCCATGACATCCGCCGGAGGCTTAACTTCATTCAGCAGGGGTTTCAACCCCCACTGAATCGAAGTACCATTTGCCTTCATCTCCCTCTTGTAGATGTGGAGGACTTCTGCTCCTGTCGCAAGCTTTCGGTGCAAAAAGCAATTGCTGAATGAAGTTAAAATAAACCACCAAGCAATCCTCCAAGTAAGCCGCCAAGCAGACCACCTAAAAGATCGTTTAGACTTGATAAAAGACCTTTAGTAATTTTGTATGTGGCTGGCTCACCCTCAACAACCTGATCCCCATCCGTCATCACAGGCGTGATTTCAATAGAGCTTCCGGTTGTCACTCCTTCCAATAGTCGTTCAATGATATTGACGTTATTCTTAAAGGTGTAGTTCACATACCCATTATCAATATCTCTTTGGGTGATAGTGATACTAACCTCTTCTGTATGACTCCTACTCTTTATTCTTAAGATTAAGGTATCCCCAGCATCTAATTGATCCAGACCTTCTGGTTCAATGCCCACCTGGAGGGCTTTTTTTCCCGCCAATATATACGATAGGTCTCCTAGTGTGTTTTTTACCACATCAATGACCGGCTCAACAAGTGGAAAAATAGGCAGCTTAATCTTCTCTGTTACACTGGCAAGAATCTCTTCTCCGCGCTCCACAATCGCAACTAAATCTAGCGTTTCACCGCCTGACAAGGTCACTAATAAATCGGTGCTTATTCCCACATCGACAAAGCCACGGTTGAGGTCATCTTCTGTGAGCGAGAGGGTTAACAGATTGAAATCATCTGTCCCAAGTTTGACGACATCACCGATAGCAAGGTCGCTCCCTGGCAGCAATGATACACGCACAAGCTCAGGATTGGACAATAATTCATCTACCGAAATACTGCCATCAATCAAGCCGTCGTTTAACAAGGCTATGCTGACAACATCACCGTCAGCCGGTAATTCCCCTATTCCACCAATCAGGTCCTCAAGACTAGCTAAAAGACCGGAAGACACCACATATTGAACCTTATCTCCTGTTCGGGTTCTATCCTTATCAGAAAGCACGGGGGTGATTTCAATCGTACTTCCAGTAGTAATCCCTTTTAATACTCTTTGGATGAGTTTTTTATCCTTAAATGTATAACTGACATACCCTTGCGTAATATCCTCCGCTGTAATCTCAATCTTGATGGCTTCCATTTGCTCCCCGCTTGCAAGGGTAAGGGTTAATGTATTCCCTGGTACAATTTGTTCAAGCCCTTCAGGTGAGATTTCAATCTCTAAAGGTAACTCGCCTGACAAAATATTGGCCAGTTCTCCTGCCGTGAATTTTGACTCATCTATTGAAGGCATGACTAACGGATAGACAGGAAGCTTAATTTCTTTGGAAGTGGAACCGAGGACAGTTGCCCCTCGCTCGATAGTGGCAATTAACTCAATCGTCTGGCCACCTTGCAGCTTTTTTAAAAACTCTTCGTTGAAGCCTGTATAAATATTACCACCATCGAGCTCCGCTGCAGCGTCTAACTTCTTTGTCAGAAGATTGAAGTCCACTGTTCCCAATTTAATGGTATCACCTTTTTCAAAGCCCTCGTCCTTACCATAGGTGATTAGCAATAGTTCTTGATTGGTCAATAGCTCTTCGATCGATATACTGCCATCCGTTAATCCGGAATCTAACACATTTAAACTAATAACCTCCTGCGAATCTGGTAATTCGACTGAGGATAATCGATATAGGAAAAGGGCGAACTCCCCGCGGGTTAAATTATCATGGGTAGCGAAAGTGGTGTCCGTCTTCCCTATTGTAATTTTAAATTGGTATAGCGAGGAAACTGCATCCCGATAACGATCTGATACATCAACAAACGGATGCTCTTTCTCTAAAGCAGGCAGCTTGTAGCCCCTAGCCAGAATCAAGGCCATTTCACCACGAGTGATATGGTCCTGAGCGGCAAAGGTCGTGTCGTCCTTCCCTTGAACAATTCCCTTTTCCCTTAATGCTGCAATATAAGGCTCGGCACGTGCCGGTACATCTGCGAAGCCAGATTGGGCATCATCTGAAATCTCCAGTTTTAATGCTTTTGCTAAAAGAACTGCCGCATCCACCCGTTTAATCATTTGCTGTGTTCCAAACTCTGTTTCCGTAAACCCGTCTGTTATGTCCATTTCAACAAGATAATCAACGGCTGCCGTGTACCGCTCTGATACATCTGTAAAGGACGATGCTGCCTGAACAGACGTCGCTAGCAATAATATCGCAGCCATAATAATGGCAGCCACTGCCCCCCATTTCCAAAAAAAAGTTGCTGGTTTAGCCATAATACTTCCCTCCATTAGAAAAGTTTTTTTCTAACCGACTGGAATAGCTACCCAACAACTTTATTGAATCTGGTGGATAGTCATTCCATCCTCAACCAAATTGCCCAAAATAACCCGTACTCTATTACTATTTCATTATAGCAAATGTCAGAGTATTTCAATTGTTAGTTACCTCACAATTAAGATGACAAAATTATTTCTAATTTTATTGTTTTGTTATCATGAGTGTTGATTTTCGTTCCAGGCACTTCGCGCACCTTAAGGCGACCGACGAGCCTGCTATAGATTAACATTTTGACATCATAGCGAATCGTGTCATTTTCCGGGAAATAATGTCCGTTGGAAACTTTAATATCACTTTATCGTTTTTTCATTCATTCCTGATAATATTTCACTCCAAGCCTTGTTGCCCAGCCTTCACACCAGAAGCTGTCATAAGGTGGCAGGGCAAAACCTTTTGCTCTTTTGTAGCTTCGATAATGATATCTTATTGCCGAGGGGATGGTTACTAAAAACGGCATTAGTGGACCAAGCATTAAATTTTGAAAGCAATGTCCGTATTCATGACTTTTCAGCTGCAGGTTCGCATTCTTTTGCACAAAGAAAAACCCACCAAAATTGACGCCACCCCAGTGATTTCCAGTCTCACAATAGAGGGCATAGCCAAATCTTTTCAACCTGCTGCCCTTGGCCAGCAAACCAAGAGCAATGATTGCCCCAATTACGTTTAATCCTATTCCCCAGGTCAGCTGCATCAGCCAAAATAAAAATGTTCGCATATACAGTCGTATCCTTTTTTGACTTTATCGTATCACGGATGGATTCTTTGTACTATATCTGGTCAAGAAACTTTGAAATCGCCCTTTTGGATTGAAATGCTGATTGCCTAATCAATCGGCGATGAAGCCATTGCATCCAAGAATAAGAAAGAAATGTGGAGAAGGTCCATTAAGGTAGATTGAGAAACACAGAAAAACCGATTGGTTATTTTTAGCCAATCGGTTTTTCATCGCTTACTGCGTCCTTATTCTTTTGTTCTGCCTGCGTCTTTCAGTGCTTTTTTTAATAAGAGTTCAATTTGGGCGTTGACGCTTCGCAGCTCGTCACTCGCCCATTTTTCGAGTGCGTCGTATGTCTTTTGATCCATCCGCAGTAAAAATCGTTTTTTTTCAGCCACAACTACTCACAACCTTAATATATTGACCCTGTATTAATAATCGGCTGATTTCCTTTTTCAGATACTAACGCCACCATCAAATTATTGACCATTTGCGCCTTTTTCTCTTCATCCAGCTCGACAATCTGCTCCTGGCTAAGCTGCTCTATTGCTGATTTTACCATCGATACGGCCCCGTCCACAATCACTTTTCTTGCTGCCAGTACGGCTCTTGCCTGCTGTCTTTGCAGCATCGAATGAGCAATCTCACTTGAATAAGCCAAGTGCATAATTCTCGCCTCGATGATTTCAACACCGGCAACCTGCAATCTTTTTTGGAGGTCCTGTGTTAGAACATCCCCTACCTCATCAGAGTGCTGACGAAGGGATATTTCATAGTCATTGTTAAAATTATCGTATGGATACTGGCTGGCAATATGGCGAAGCCCTGTCTCACTTTGTGTATGAACAAACTCCTTATAATCCTCCACATCAAAAACCGCTTTCGCTGAATCAAACACCTTATAAACCACAACCGCAGCAATTTCAATCGGATTCCCTTCGAGATCATTGACCTTTAGCTTATCACTATTAAAGTTAATCACTCTTAGTGAAACCGTTCTGCGAGAGGTCAAAGGAACCGTGAACCAAAAGCCTTCTTTTTTTATTACGCCTAAATAATTCCCAAACAAGGTAAATACCTTCGATTGATTCGGCTGAATAATTGTAAAGCCGGTAAGAACCACAAGAAACACTAAAAAAAGAACAATTGCTAAAACAAATGCAACAGGATTTGAAGCTACCACAAACGATCTAACTGAAAACACAATGCCAACAGCCAATACAATAACGAACAACAAGCCGACAAACCCATTCCACCTTAACATTTCTTTTTCCTTCATAATTTGTCACTCCTTGTGATATACCTTTGATACTAATATGATATCATATCGATATTGTTTTGTGAAGAAATAGGGTGCCTAATGTGGATAGGATGAGGTTTGAGGACGGTTGATTGGGTGGTATGGTTCTGCTCTGACATAGCAAGACCGAATTCGTACAAGTCTGTCAGAACTGAGCCCTACCTCTGACATGCCCTTGCTGATTTCCTACTTTTCTGTCAGAGCTGAGCCCTACCTCTGACATGCCCTTGCTGATTTCCTATTTTTCTGTCAGAGCTGACCCCTACCTCTGACATGCCCTTGCTGGTTTCCTACTTTTTTGTCAGAGCTGAGCCCTACCTCTGACATGCCCTTGTTGGTTTCCTACTTTTTTGTCAGAGCTGAGCCCTACCTCTGACATGCCCTTGTTGATTTCCTACTTTTCTGTCAGAGCTGAGCCCTACCTCTGACATGCCCTTGCTGATTTCCTATTTTTCTGTCAGAGCTGAGCCCTACCTCCGACTTCCCTTGCCTAGTTTTCTACTTTTCTGTCAGAGCCGCCCCCTACTTCTGACACCCCTTTACCGGTTTCCTATTTTTCTGTCAGAGCTGACCCTTACTTCTGACACCCCTTTACCGGTTTCCTACTTTTCTGTCAGAGCTAACCCCTACCTCTGACTTCCCTTTACCGATTTCCTATCTTTCCGTCAGAGCCGACCCTTACTTCTGACACCCCTTTACCGGTTTCCTACTTTTCTGTCAGAGCTAACCCCTACCTCTGACTTCCCTTTACCGATTTCCTATCTTTCCGTCAGAGCCGCCCCCTACTCCTCTATACTAAAAATCAACCAATACCAGTCTACTTTTATTCCATAATTCAATGCTCTACCCCCTTCAAAAATGGTAAAATTACCTTGACTTGGAAGAAAAGGAGAAATTAGTGTCGTGAAGCTTGGACCACGCGTTATTAAAACTGGAATTGCTGTTACATTAGCATTGTATATTTGTTCTTTATTCAAACTAGAGTCGGCCGTCTTTGCCGGCATGGCTGCCATTTTCACACTTCAGCCGTCGATATACCGGACCTGGAAGCAGGTGGCAGACCAAGTAGAAACCAATTTACTCGGTGCTGTATTCGCCCTCTTAGGTTTATATTTTCTAGGAAATGACCCGTTTTCCATTGGACTTGTCATGGTGATTGTCATCGGAATCACGGTTAAGCTTAAGATGGAGGATACGATTTCGCTTACATTAGTCACGGTCCTTGCGATAATGAGCGCTCCCGGAAACGAGGATTTGCTATTTGCCCTCCAGCGCTTTGCACTAACCTTTATTGGGATGACCTCTGCCTTGGTCGTGAATATTTTCATTGCACCGCCCAATTTTAAGAAAATGTACATCGAGAAGGTAAACAGCGTTTTTCAAAGTCTTTCTATTCTAGTGCGGACGGCGATTTCTGATGAAATGAACGAAAAATCCTTCCAGCAGCAAATGAGACAGCTGGAAAAGGATCTATCCAAACTAGAGGAACAATATCGAATATTTGATGAAGAACGGGAAAAAATGGCCAAGCTTCATCACGCTGATTTACGGGAAATTGTTGTTTTTAGGCAAATGTATAAATCGCTTCAGCAGGGGTTTATCGTTCTTGAAGAGATTGATTCCTTTTACTTCAAAAGCAAGCCGACAGAAGAGGATGACCGCTTATTTGATCAGCACCTCGAGCTGTTAATCAAGCATCATGAGCTTTATTTGCTAAAATTTGACGGAAAAATCAAGCTCGATGATGCCCGACATGAAGAGGACAGACTGAAGGAAACAACGGCCTTTCTAGAAAAGGTCTATGCAAATGACCAGGAGCAGCATAAAATTCAGCTGACGATAATTGCTTCTTCTATTTATCATTATGCCTATCAGATTGACCGCTTAGACCAGCTGGTAGAGCAGTTTATGAGCTATAAAGAAAGAGTACATGAAGCCTCACATACTTAAGCACAAAAAAAGTGGGCAAGGTTATATATACCTTACCCACTTTTTTCAAAGAAGCGCGAGAATCTTCCATCCTAAAACTCTACGCCCTTACAGCTTAAACCGCCGTATCATTCGGTCCAATTCCTCCGCCAGCTCTGACAAATCTCTTGAGCTTCGTGTCACTTCCTCCATCGTGCTGGTTGTTTCCTGAATGGAGGCAGAGGTTTGTTCTATGCCTGCTGCTGATTCTTCCGCTGTCGCGGCAATTTCCTGTATTGAACTGCTCATTTCCTCACTCGTCGCGGCAATATCCGAAAGATTGGCCGCGATGGTATGGATACTATCACCCATTTGTGTCACAGAGGAACTGATGACGTTAAAGGTCTTATTCGTTGTATCAATTTGAGTGGTGCCTTTTTCCACCTCACCATAGCCAGCCTGAAGCGACTCTGTTACCAGATTAAAGCCATTTTGAATATCGGCAACAATGCCTGTGATATCCTTAACAGATGACCCCGTTTGCTCAGCTAGCTTACGCACCTCATCCGCCACCACGGCAAAGCCCTTTCCATGCTCTCCTGCTCTCGCTGCTTCAATGGCCGCATTTAAGGCTAAAAGATTGGTTTGATCTGCAACATCCTTTATGACAACGACGAGCTTTGAGATTTGCTGCGCCTGAATATCCAAAGTCTTTACCTTTTGAACAGAATCCTTCACGATGTGGTCAATTTTAATCATTTGCTTCGTGGAAGCATCCATTAACAGACTACCTTCTTTAGTTAAATCCAGTACTTGATTGGAGGCTGTTTGAATATGCTCACTCTGCTCATCCGCTTCCTGGACCTTGCCAGAAAAAATTGACATCGCTGTCGCTAACTCACTCGAGGTATTGGCCTGTGTCTCCGAGCCTGTCGCGATTTCCTGCATCGTAACGGCAATTTGTTCAGAGCCTGCTCTCACCTCATTGGCTGACTGTGTCAAAGCCTCACTTTGGGTACTCATCACATTTGAGGCCTTCGAGATACTTATGAGAATATCCTTCAGCTTGTTTTGCATTTCATTCATCGATTTGGCAAGTACACTCGTTTCATCCTTTGTTTGAACGACAATCGGCTCTTGTGTTAAATCTCCATCTGCCAGCTCATTCATCCTTTTCGCTACCTTTTGAATAGGACGCGAAATACTATTGGCAAAGTACCAGATAATGACAATCCCGACTACTAGCGTTATCCCCATCACAATCAGAATGGACGTAATGATGCCTTTGGCACTTTTATTGAAATCCTGCATATAGGTCCCTGCCGTTACCACCCAGCCCCAATGCTCATCAGTTTTAGAATAGGTCACTTTCGCTTCAATTTGCTCCGGGTTATTGGGTAATGGATAATCATAATAGACAAACTCCCCGCCATTATGTCCAGCTTGAATAATTTCCTGGACATACTTCACCCCTTTATGGTCCTTTTCCTCCCACATATTCTGCCCCTCTGCATTGGGATGTGCCAGCTCTGTACCGTCAGCATCCAGCACAAACAAATAACCATTTTCCCCTAAATCAATGTTAGGATTAATGGGTCTTGTGCCATCCTCCTGCTTTTCACCGAGGATAGCGATTTTCACTTGATTTTGTGCTTCCTCTAATGTGATGGAGCCACTTTCTACCTCGGCATTTAAAGTATTCATCATCTCAATGGTCATTTCGACACTGTTTTTTAAATTGGTTTTCCCTAGCTCATCTAAGCTAGCTGCACTCTTCTGATAGCTAATCCAGCCAAGCACTACCAGTGGGATCGTTAAAATAAGAACGGATACGACAATCAATTTTGCCTTTATGGACGAACTAAGCTTCATTCAAAATCCCCTCCCATTTAATTCATTTATTTTTCTTTTAAACATGAGTGTTGATTTTCGTTCCAGGCACTTCGCTTTCCGCAGGCGACCGCCGAGCCTCCTCGACACTACGTGTCTGCGGGGTCTCGTCTGTTTCGCTTCTCTTGCAGGAGTCTGCGTGCCTTCCACTACAATCAACCTGCTTGAAAATCAGCCTTGTGCTTTAACACAGCTTGCTTTATAAAAAGAATCTAATCAAATTCGCCCGTCGAATTTGCGTCCGGATTACCTGAGCTCGCTCGATAAACTACCTTAAAAAAAATCCGAGACATCCGCCGGAGGCTTAACTTCATTCAGCCGGGGTTTGAACCTCCACTGAATCGAAGTACCATTTGCTTTCATCCCCCACTTGTAGAAGTGGAGGACTTCTGCTGAATGAAGTAAAAATAGGTCAAATGAATGAGTATCAATTTAGAATATAGTATATTTTCACTATTTTTAAAACGATAAAGTTCACTTTTTTAAAATTTTCACCTGTAACAGACATAAAAAATTCAATAATAGGACTATTAACTTTTATGTTAAATAAATGGTTAACAGGTGACCTTTAATTCTTAGATTGTGACGGTTACACAAAAATCCAAAATAGTCTTTTGAATATTGTTATTTATTGGGGTATTTTGTCGTATCTATTGAAATATTTGAAGATTTTAATATAATTTAATCTAATGGGAAATTATTGCATTTTTTAATTATAATGTTCGTTATAACGAACTAAAAGCTATTACAAACAAGGGGATGCTAACTAATTCTTCCCCGATAAGAAACTAAAGGTGGAACATATGATTTAGTTTTTAACTAAGACTAATTTTAGAAGGAGATGCTGTATCTTATCCAACTATTCCCTTTTGTAACACTTAGACTTTTTTAGGAGATGTACCATATGAAAAGAAAAAAATTAGAATTGATACAGTTTTCTCGGGCATTTGTTCCCTTCATGGTTATGATGTTCCATTTATCAGAATCAATGATGGATTACTATGAATTTAATCTATTTGGTTTTTCATATATTCCAATTTCAGGTGGCGTAAATTACTTCTTTGCCTTATCAGGTTTTATGATGTATTACATCTACCATAAAAATTTCGGTCAAAGCCATCAGTTAAAAATCTTCCTTATCAATCGATTCATCCGAATTTATCCGCTTTACTGGCTATTAACTTGCTTGTATTTAATTGCTATATTCCTTTATCCTACTTTACGAGTAGGACATGAAACAAATTTGGATACTCTAATCACTTCATTTCTGCTAATTCAAAGCCCAAAAGAAATCGAACCCATTCTTATTGTTGCCTGGTCATTAGTCCATACTGTATTTTTCTATTTCGTTTTTTCACTTTTATTCTTACCAAAAGTAAATCTATCAAGAATCATAATAGCCATCTGGGCACTGTTAACCATCGCATTTTACTATGGCTACCTTTATATCGATCACTATTTAATGCGCTTTTTCTTTAATCAATATAACTTAATCTTCTTAGCAGGCCTTTGCAGTGCTTATATCATCACCCATTTTAAGGTGAATATAAAACTTTCTATTTTCATGCTTGTGATTGGTATCATAGGATTTCCAGTCATATGGCTGAATTCGATTCATGAATTTATCCCGATTAGCTTTGATACGGGAACTGGCTTAGCTTCAGCGCTTATTATTCTCGGATTTGGGTCATTAGATATGCAAATCGATATGAAAATCCCAAGGGTTTTTAATTATATAGGAAATGCAGCTTTTGCGATTTACTTATCTCATAACTTTGCACTAGATTTTTTAACAGAACTTTTTAGCTACCTTTCCATATATGATTCTCTAGGTGGTTGGTTAACTAGTATTGTTCTATTATTATTAATGCTTGTGATTGGCTGTTTGGTCCATTCTTTTATTGAAAAACCACTGGTGCAGCTACTTAATAGAGGTATCGTTAAGAAAAAGAATGCACTCGTAACCCCAATGACCAATCTTTATCATTCAACACCAAAAGGCGAATAGCTCCTGCTATTCGCCTTTTGGCGGGACAGTGAGGCCATCTCTACCTACCTCACTAGGATCGAAATCCTACTCTAAAATTCCTGTATCATACAATTTTCTTTCTGCTAAGAGCGGAACGAGGTTATCAAAAATATGTGTATCATCATAGTACACAGAATATCCTCCATAATAATCCGAATCTTTTGATTGGAATTTGACCATTTCCTTAAATAACCCTTTGGCAAGTTCATTTTCCCCGATTTCAACACAAAATAGAATTAACCAGCCGTAAATGGCAGGAGATTCATAATCAACAGAAGGTTCTCCAGTTATTCTATTATATTTCCCAAAAATGACTCCATTCTTAGCAAATTCCTTTTTAATAAAAGAAGCATATTTCTTAGTAGGATAACCACTTTTTGCACGATATAAGGCAACTAACGACTGATCAATCAGATTTATATCTTTATCGTACATATACTTTCTTTGCTTAACATCGTATGCCTTAGGAAAGAAAGGACCATCACTCGGGGCATCTTTTAAAATCCCCATTGTCTTTTCGTATGTTCCTTCATTTAATAGATTCATATCTTCGAGAACATTTATCGCTTCTGGTTCAATGTAAGATAAAGTAATAATGGGTCTCGCATATTCGTACTTTCTATCATAAAAATCAGTTAATACATTTTGATAAAGATTATATTTCGCAATATATTCACCGATACGTATGGCAGCATCCTCATACTTCTTCTCATGCCACTTTTCACTTGCCTGGAATAAAACATGACTGATTCGCAAATCGTCGACAAGGGCATTTGTCGATACCTCACTCTTACCGGTTTCTGCTAATTTCCAATGTACAAAGCCATTCTCTTCAAGAAAATAATTATCTAAAATGCCATATGCTTCCTCAAAGTGCTCTTTGTCATCCTTTTGATAGACATATTCCATCCACAATCCTAATGTTTCAGATAATGTTTCCCGGCCTTTGACTAAATCCTCATCCTCTGATTCCGATTCTTTTATATAGGTGGCTAAGGTTTGGTTTTCATTTAGTAACCATTTTTTGATAAATCCCTCTGCAGCAAAAGGTTCCATTACATCCTCCTTATTCGTAAATAAGAAAATGAAAAATGCACTCACAACAATAAATAGGATTAGAAAGGGCAATTCTTTTCTCACACCCTCACCACTAAACATGAGCTGCTTGCTCTGTTACATGATACTCAGACTGTAGTTTCGTAAGTTCTGATTTTATGATTTCAACAATTCTTTCAGCTGTGTTACCATCCCCAAATGGATTTGAGATTTCCCCCATTTTACTGTATTCACTTGGATCGATGATCAGCTTGCTGCACTCCTTATATATTCTCTCTGTCGAAGTCCCTACCAGCTTAAGTGTTCCAGACTCAACTCCCTCCGGCCGTTCCGTTGACTGTCTAGCAACAAGAACAGGTTTACCTAAGGATGGAGCTTCTTCTTGAATACCACCTGAATCGGTGATAACTAGATAGGATTGTTTCATTACATGTACGAAACTTTCATAATCTAGCGGCTCAATTAAATGAACCCGATGACTGTTTTGAAAAGCTTCATAGACTTTTTCTCGAATATCTGGGTTTTTGTGAATCGGAAATACAACCTGTATATCAGAATATTCCTCAAGTAATTGATTAATGGCTTCATAGATATTTTGCAGTTCGTTAAAATTCTCCCGTCTATGAGTAGTCAGCAGGATGGTTTTCCTATCTTTGGAAAAAATAGAGCTTAATTCACCATCAAATTGATAGGGTCTCGAGGCCACATTCAATAAAGCATCAATGACGGTATTTCCAACGACATGAATTTTATGTTCATTAATATTTTCCATTAATAAGTGTTTCCTATTTCTCTCCGTTGGCGCAAAGTGAAAGCTTGTCATCCGGCTAACCATCTGCCGATTCATTTCTTCAGGGAATGGAGAATATATATTGTTTGTTCGCAACCCAGCTTCCACATGACCAATCGGGATTTTTTTCAAAAATGCTGAATAGGCCCCAATAAAGGTTGTGGTTGTATCCCCATGGACAAGCACCAAATCCGGCTTTTCTTCTTCAATAATCCCCGATAGCTTGGTTAACATGGTTCCAGTTAAGGTTTCTACCGATTGGCCAGCCTGCATTAAGTCTAAATCATAATCAGGAACAAGCTCAAAAAGGTCAAGGACTTGGTCAAGCATCTCACGGTGTTGAGCTGTATTGACAAATACACACTGTATTCCTGCTTCATTTTTTAAGGCTTTTACAAGAGGAGCCATTTTTATTCCTTCAGGTCTTGTTCCAAAAATGGTCATTACTTTCATATTATGTCTCTCCCTTTTAAGAATATTAAGAAAAATAACACTATGCGGATGGCTTCTGCTTCTTCTCCTGCTTAAATCGCTGCGTTTTATACCATTTAACTTCCTGCCTGAAAATAATGCGTTTTGCTTCTAAATACGATGCATTTACGACGAGAAAAATCCACATCTGTGAATAAGTGAAATACATAAATAATACGGTGAAAAAGTTTCTAATAGTTAGTTGCTTTCTCTCCATACTCAGTGCCAGGCATACCTCTGTGATAAAGAGAAGAAAACCGACAATTAATAACACGTATGAAGCCTTTCCAATGGACAGTTCTAAATCATTTATTAAATTGACAACAAAAATTAGATGTGAGAGGAGCACACCGCCAAAGAATAAAAAGTACGTGAACAGAAAATAAAATATATCTAAAAGAACCTTTTTATTTTTTAATTTGTGCATGCGGAATAAATACTTTAGAATGACGTAGACATTTCCCCTTGCCCATCTTGTTCGCTGCCGCCACCATACCCGAATGTTTTCCGGTTCCTGCTCCCAAGTAATAGCAGCCGGAAAAAAGCGGATATAATAGCCAAGATTATACACTCGGATACTTAATTCTGTATCCTCTGACAGTGCCTTTTCATCCCATCCTCCTAATTTTTCAAGAATCGATCGGCGTATGGCAAAGTTCGTTCCGGGAATGGTTGTCATTTTAAACCAAAACCAGCGCCCAGCCTGAGCTAACCATTGGAATGTTAGGGTTTCGATATTAATTAATCTCGTAAGCAAATTTTTATTCGCATTAATGACACGGAATTTCCCTACGATTGCCCCAGCCTTACTATCATTACTTAGACCTAAAGCAAGATACTTAATTGCATCCGGTTCAGGTGTATTATCAGCATCATAGACAGCTATGATTTCACCTGTTGAATGGAGAAACCCTTGATTCAATGCACCTGATTTGCCCTTTCCGGCATGTGGAGGTTTCGTGTGAACCGCAAATATAAAAGGATATTGTCTCGCATAAGTGTCAACAATGTGTCCAGTTGAATCACTAGAATTATCATTAATAACAATGACTTCAAGCTTATCCTTTGGGTAGTTTAATTCAATCATGGATTTGAGTGTTTCCTCAATCACTACTTCTTCATTATGAGCAGGTATCAAAATACTAACCTTTGGAAATTCAGTTGGTTGTTTCAGAGACTTTTTATATTTAACATACTTGATTGAATGTAAAAATCCTCCCATCATGAGAAAGGCATGATAGAACAACATCATCCAGATTAAAAAAAGCGAGGTGTATAATAAGAAATTGGCCAAGTTTAATCACCCTTCTATCTGTTTTTTTCTGCCTTTTAGATAAATGGTAAAAATAATGAATGCGATAACTGCCGCACCACCTAATGCAGCCATTCCCCATACCACTTTATTGATAAATTCCTTAAAGTAAAAGAGAGGAGCGTCCATTGAAGACCAAAACACTTTTCCCTTATCCATTTCTACAAGAATCTCTCCGTTTTCCGTATGGATGGTCACATTATCAACCTTCACCCAATTATCCATTTGCTTTAAATCTATCCATGAAATAGGGAGTTTTTCCATCTCCACAATTAACTTATTAAAGCCTTCAGATCCTAAATAAGGATGATAAAAGGCTGCAAACATTCCATCCTTCGTATAACTGTGTAGTTCAGCCTTGTCCAACATGGTTTGGATAGCTTCCGGGTCACGTGGTTTTACATAACCCATCGTTTCAGGAAGTAATTGCATTCCATGGAAAAAGGTAGGTTCCGTAATATATGGAGTGGAATTCATAATTTCCCAATCCTTATCACTTAATTGAACCTGGCCAACATAGGTTGAAAAATGGTTCGCTAATATTTTATAACCATTTTGAGACATCGTATAATGCGGCGCTTCAAAAGCCAGCGGATAGAGTCCATATTTCGTCAATTCATGAATCCCACTTTTAATTTTTTCTTCAATATACTTTGTTTCAAACTTTTTTAAATCAGCTATATACGATTCGTATTCAGCCTTTGAACTAAAATCGCTTTCTTTCTTTACTGAATACGGTTCATTTGTGGGCGAGTAAATAGGTGAGTTATTGTCCACATCCCAGAATTCAAACCCTTCCCCTGTTTCACTTGCCCGATATTGATGGGTATACCCATGTAGAACTATACTTCCCCCATTTTTTTGCATCTCCTTTAGTACCTTTAACAGCTTTGGAGAATCTGCAAATGTATGTTTTTCACCGGTTTCTGGATTTGTATAGATTGGGATAACAGCAATCATATAGGGAATATTCTTTTGTTTTAATATTTCAGCAATTTCTCCGAGAGGTTTAGGATCAACTAATGGATGAACATCCTCTAAACGAATGTATCCTGGATGTGAAGAATGATTAGTGGTTTGGAAAACATCATGAAGCATTTCACCAAGGAGGATTGAATTTTCCGAGTAGATATCTTCAATTGCATAGAAATAATTCTTTTGATTTTTTATCAGAACTGGATAAGTCATATTAGTGCTTAAGCTTTTACCTTCTAATAAAACTTCTGTGCCGCTGTCTGGTTGAACACCCAAAATATATTGTTCGTATACCTCCATTGGTTTTTCATTTGGACCTATTTTATAGAGCTGATTTATTTCAGCTCCATCAGTAGGATGAACAAATGAAAATATCTGACCAAACTGCTCTGTGTTATAACCAATCGCCACAAAATTACCAGTAAAGCCATCAAATAACGTAGAAAATTCAGGTGATAGTTGTTGGGCTACCTGACCGTAATAAAAAAGATGAGTAACAGCTGTTAGATCCTCTTTCACTACTTTATCACTGCTGATAAATGTTACATCATTGGAAAAATGACTGACAATCAAATCTAAATACCTTTGATATTCATTTATTTCCCCATCCTGCGACGTGTAAATGACTAATACTTTAGGACTTTCTTTTTCATCCGCTTTACTAGACGGCGTATAACTGAAAAAGATAAATAAGGTCAGACAAATAATAAGCACCCATGGAATCATCTGTACCTTCATTGGTCTGTAAATCATCACTTCGCCTCCTTGATATTAATGAATTTGCTATATTTATACATTTATAAAGAATATTTAGTTCTTTATAAAGAACGAGTGGCTAATAAAAAAGCTTGCCTTTCCACATATGACATGACGATCATACTCCCTAAGGTATTGTTTTTGATAAGAATTACAAGTAGACAAACAGACCACCAATAATCATATTGATTCCGGAAATAGAGATACACTGGAATTATTATTAGATAAATAACGTTTTGTTTTTAGAATCTTCCAAAAATAAAAAATGGACGTTTTCCTGCTCTATTTAGTTTCTCAAAGGTGTTTAACTTCCTTCCATTGTCTCCCACCATGACTAGTAAATAATCGTGACAACTCTGTTTTGATTGATAAACCACTTAACCCTACTTCTTTACTATTAATTATAAGGCTGAACAGTTGCTCAATCCTTACGTAAATTCCGGTTATTTACAATAAATTAGTCATTCATTCCTCGTTGTATTTTCAAATATTCAAAAAATACAATATACAAATTTTAACTTTTTTAAGAACTATATCGTTCATTATACAACCACAATTCTTTTTAGAGAACCTATTTATTAATAATATTTCTATTCTACATAAGAAAATTTTCTACAATATTCTACGCGCTTCATGATGATTTTACATTAATTTACTACAATCGAGAAAAGCAGACAATAAATATTTAGCTATATATTAATATACTTATTTTACAAATTGTAAAATGTTAGTCTGGAATGATTTCAAAAGAGTTGTTTGAGTAATAATCACTTCCTATTGAAAATAAATAAATGAAAAAGTACCCTAATAAGTAGATTCTTAAAAAAGGTTCTACCTATAGGGTACTTCTCTTTATTTATTAACTATACGTCCAGATGACCATTATTTATTTCTTCCTTCACCTTCTTATCCCGCTTCAACCACTTCTTCATTTTAACCGATAATCCATCAAAATACGTGTAAATAACCGGTACAAACAGGAGGGTAAAGAACATCGAGAAGGTTAAGCCAAAGATGATTACTACAGCCATTGGCTGCTGGGATTCCGCACCTTCTCCTAGTGCCAATCCTAATGGAATCATCCCTAATACCGTTGTAAGGGTCGTCATCAGAATCGGCTTCAGACGGGATGGTCCTGCCTGCAGAATCGCCTCTGTTCGGTCCATGCCTCGGCTACGCAAAATATTAATATAATCGACCAGGACAATCGCATTATTCACAACAATCCCGGCGAGCATGATAAATCCGATAAACGCCGGAACACTGATTGGCAGTCCTGTAATAAACAGTCCCACCACAATCCCTACTACCGCTGTCGGCATCGAGAACATAATAACAAATGGGTATAGGAAGGATTCAAACTGAATCGCCATCACTGCATAGACAAGGAATATCGAGAATACTAGTGCAAGAGCTAAATCTGTGAAGGATTCTGCCATATCCTCAGACTGTCCACCGATGCTGTAGGAATAGCCATCAGGGAAATTCATCGTGCTTAGCTCGGCTTCAATCGCTTTTGTGACCGATAGAATATCTTCACCCTCTACCTCACTTGTGACATTCACCTGACGCTGCTGATTATCACGATTAATCACCGACGGTCCCTGCACCTGAACAAGCTCGGCAACCGTTGATAACGGAACCGATGTGCCTGACGGTGTTTGAATCATCATCATTTCAAGGTCACTAATACTTGAGCGTTGATTCTCAGGTAGGATCACCTTGATATCAATCTCACTGCCGTCCTCACGATAGCGAGTCGCTACCTGACCGTTAATTCCCATCCGTACCTCAGACATAATCTGCTGGTACGATAAACCATATTGTGAGGCAACCTGACGATTCACTTCAATTAACATTTCTGGCTGCGTTTCAGAGGTTGAAGTTTCGGGATTTTTCACCCCGTCCACTTCTGAAATCAACCACAGCACCTGCTGTGACAGCTCTTCTAGCACAAGCTGGTCTTCCCCGTTAATATTAATTTGGACAGCCGCACCTGTTCCTAAGCCCATGGTCGCTTCAGATACGGTAATTTCCGCACCAGGAATATCCGTTACGGCTTCACTCAGCTTCTTTGTTAATTCCTCTGTCGTCATCTTTCGCTCGGCCTTTGGAACAAGCTGCAGTGTAAAGCTGGCCGTGTTCGCACCTGACGCCATACCCATTCCAGAGGAGCCAACCGATACATAATTTGTCGCAATCGTCTCTTTATAAGGCTCCATTTTTTCTTCAATTTCTTGAACAACCGCCTCTGTTGCAGTAAGCGGCGAACCAGTTGGTGTTTCAACTGAAATCGTTACCTGCCCCTGGTCAGAAGCCGGGAACAGACTCGCACCTAGGAATGCGGCAAGCGGCAGACTACCGACTACTAATAAGGAGACAATCCCAACCGTCGTTTTCCGGTGACCAATACAGTAGGCTAACGCTTTTTTGTAAAAAGCTTCAAAGGCACCAAACCAGCGATCAAAAAGGGATTTTTTCTCGGCCTCCACCTGCATCTCTTTTGTCAACAGCTTCGATGACATCATCGGCACAAGTGTTACTGCCACTACCAATGAGGCAACAAGCGAGAACACAACCGATAGCGCTAGTGGTGTAAATAAATCAGCCGACAAGCCTTCTAAGAAGATAATCGGTAAAAAGACGACAAGCGTTGTCGCGGTCGAGGCAATAATCGCCCCTGATAATTCCTTTGTCCCTAGGATTGCGGCATCCTTAATCGAATGCCCCTTCTGTCTATAGGAGACGATATTTTCTAAAATAACAATTGAGTTATCCACCATCATTCCGACACCAAGTGCTAATCCACCCAGTGATAGAATATTTAATGTTTCGCCTGAAAAATACATCATCACAAACGTCGCAATCAAGGAAACCGGAATCGAAACACCGATAATAATCGATGAACGAATGCTTCGTAAAAAGATAAACACAACCACAATCGAAATTAAAGCAGCTAATAGCATATTCGTTGTAACCGAGCTAATCGAGCTGCGGACAAAGGTAGAAGAGTCCAAAATAGTGGAAAGCTCCACATCCTTTGGCAGCCTTTCCTCAATTTTCTCAATCGCCTCATACATGCCATCGGCTACTTCGACTGTATTGCCGTCAGACTGCTTCATGACAGACAGGACAAGGGCAGGCTTCCCGTTCACATAGGAGCTGGCACTTTCCTTTTTATAGGCATCATGAATGGCACCGATGTCTGCTAATTGTATTTCTTCACCTGATTGCAGCTTCAGCTTCATATTCTTAATATCATCTATTGACTCAAATTCACCGTTAAAACGAACCTGTAAATCCTTTGAGCCCTTTGTAATCGTTCCCGCTGAAGACGAGCTGTTTTCCGCACTTAAGGCTTGAATCACCTGTGAGGTTGAAAGCCCGTATTGTGCTAGCAGGGCAGGCTGAAGCTCAACCTGGACTTCCCTTGTTTTTGCTCCGGCAATCGATACGGATGCGACTCCCTCTGACCGCTCCAAATAAGGCGATACCGTATCCTCAGCAAGCTTGACTAAGCTTTCCGGCTCATCACCTGTTAAGCTTAGTGTCATAATCGGCATCTGCTGCGGGTCAAAGCGCAGGACAGAAGGGTCATTCGCATCCTCCGGCAAAAACCCTTTAACCTGATCGACCTTTTCCCGAACCTCTAGCAGTGCATTATCTAAATTGGTTCCTGATTGAAACTGCATAATCACCAAGGATGAATCAGCCATTGCCTGTGATTGAATCGACTCGATTCCCTCTATTGAAGAAAAGGCTCCCTCCAATGGTTCATTAACCAGCTTCTCGACCTCCTCAGGCGCCGCACCCTGGTATGTGGTAGCTACAACCGCAATCGGAAGATCAATTTTTGGAAAAAGATCAATGGCTAAGTTCGTAAGCGAAACAAAGCCTAGCGCCAGGATCCCAAGGTACAGCATAATGACGCCGACGGGTCGTTTGACAGCTGTTTCTATGATTTTCACTTATTATCCTCCTTGATGATCCTTACTTTGTTGCCATCCATTAACGTATTTTGTCCTTTAATGACAAGCTTTGTTTTTTCAGAAAGGCCCTTCCCTTCAATGGCGGTTAACTCTGTTTGGGCGTTCAGGATTTTGACCGGCGTTTGCACCGCTTTTCCATCCTTTATCGTAAAAATAAACGCCTCGTTTCCTTTTTCAATCACAGCATCTGTTGGAACCAACAAGGCTTCCTCGCCAACGGCTGTTTCCTGAAGTACCTTAGCGATCATTCCCGGCTTGATTTTGCCGCCATGGTCTACGACTGCCGCTTCAAGCTCATAAAAGCCCGTGCTGCTGGCAACGTTAGAAACATAAGTGACCGTAGCGTTAAAGGTTTCATTCAAGGATGGAATTTCCACCTTTATTTCCTGGTCCTTTTGAAAAGAAGCAAGCTGGTCCGCACTTAATTGCGCCTCGACATGAATCTGATTTACATCCACAATCGTTGCAAACGGAGCACTCGAGCTCGCAACCTGTCCGACATCCCCGTTAACAGCTGTAATTTCACCTGATATCGTAGCGATAATCTTAGAATCATCTAATCTATCCTTTGCCTGTTGAATCCGTAAATCAGTCGAATCCAGTCCCGTCTGCGCCTGCTCAATACCAATGTTTGCCAGCTCCAGCTGCTGCTCAGCATTAGCAAGACCTACCTTCGCCTGCTCTAGTGATTGCTCGGTTAATTCAATATCTGTATTGCTTGTAGCGTTACTGCCCTGCAGCTTTGCCTGCTCAAGCGCAATCTTTGCCTGCTTTAACGCCGTTTCCGCCTGCTCAAATTGCTGCATGGACACCGCTCCAGCATCATATAAAGCCTTCATACGATCATGATTTGTCTGGGCATCATTTAAACCAATCTGTGCCTGTTCAAGCGCAAACCCCGTATTATCAATCCCCGTCTTCTGACCATCCTTTACCTTTTGCAGGTTTAATTCGGCCTGCTTGACCGCTATTTTGGCATTACTAACGGCATTTTCCGCCTGTGATTTGGAAACAAGCGCTTGGTCATACTGACTTTGTGTGCTTCGAGCGGACGTTTCCTCCATTTCAACGGCCAGCTTCTGGTCACTGTTATCGATTATGGCGAGAACATCGCCCTTCTTGACCTTGTCCCCTTTTTTCACATGAACCTGTACTAGCTCACCAACCATTTTCGGCATGATATCTGCTGTCGTTCCCGCAGTGACCTTCGCAATCACATCATTTTGCACGGTCAAGCTGCCTTTTGTAATCTCTCCTACCTGGACAGGTGTTTCCTTTACTGTTTGCTCTTCTGACACTGAAGCCTTATCGGCATTACAGGCACTAAAAAGCAAAGCCACTGAAATACCCCCTGCCACCAGCAGGTTACGATGGCGTTTTTTCATCTATATTGTCCCCCTCATATCTACTGAGCTAATTGCTTTGTAATGGTTTGTAAAATGTTGCTTGAAAGCTCTTGTGTTTCCGGTATAGCTTGAAGATTATTCAATAAGCCTTGAAAAATAATTTTCTTCGGAGCAACCTGCTTGGCTTCTTCCTTTAAAAATTCGATAGAATCTAAGCAATCTCTTTGAATATTCTCATCTATGTTGGCCTCAACGATGATTTTCTCTAGCTGCAGAAAATCACGACAGAGCTGCTCCCGCCAATGACTCTCGCCAAATAGGGATTGAGCCTGGTGGTTAATCAGTGCTAAATCAAACAGCGGCTTTTCCTTTTTCCGCAACAGCCCTTCTACTACATCATCGAGGCGAGAAATAATAAAGCCTGTCAGCTTGTCCGTCGATAAGGAAGCATTTGTGCTGAATAGCGTAAACAGATAGCCTTCAATCATCCCCTTCAGGATAATCGTCAAATCAATTGTATAAGGAAGAATGCTCTCACCGTAAATACTAGTTAGGCTTTCTCTATACCAGGCAAAGGCATCTGCCTTGGCTGTCTGTAGAAACTCCTCCAGCTCCTCACTATAGCTAACATGCTCATTCATATGCATCAGGATAAATTCCTTTTGCGACAGCAATTCCTCCATATAGATTTGAATCTGGGCTTGCAGACGCTCCTTTGAATCAAGCCGCCTTTGATCATCTACTAGATTCATTTTTTCCTTGATCATCTGATAATAATAGCGATAGATTTCGACCAGCAGTTCATTTTTCGATGAAAAATGAAGATAAAGCGCCCCCTTCGAAACCCCCGCATCCTCTGCAATCTCCTGCATGGAGGTCGAATGGTAGCCCTTGGTAGACATCAGCTTCAAGGCTGTTTCTAATATCTTTTTCCGTTTTTGGTTCATCCTTTATACCTCGTTACATGACGTTGACTGACCATTCGGTCAAACACTATATTACTATACTACTAAGTTAATCAGACTACAAGATTTCAGCCAAAAAAAGAAGGAGCTTCTAATTATTAATCGAAGCGCCTTCTCTTAAACCATCATGATTCAATTTTTATTTTACAATAGGCTCTGTTAAACACGAGTGTTGATTTTCGTTCCAGGCACTTCGCTTTCCGCAGGCGAGCGCCGAGTCTCCTCGACACTACGTGTCTGCGGGGTCTCGTCTGTTTCGCTTCTTCTGCAGGAGTCTGCGTGCCTTCCACTACAATCAACCTGCTGGAAAATCAACATTGTACTCTAATACAGCTTTACGATGAAATGAATCGTAACCGGCTTACTGTTTCCTTTACTATCACTAATAATCCCTTGTAATGAAAAATTATCGACTAAGGAGGAAATAGTACCAAGCTTAATTCCGTTTAGTTTGTCAGCAAAGGAAAGCTTATTGACTCCTTGTGTCAATTGCTGTGTAAAATCACCTTCGTTTAATACAAGCTTCACATAGCTAGGGGCCTGAGTAATTTTTAATGTAACAGCCTCGGAAACAGTAATCGTTCCTTCTGTGAAGGTATTTTCCTTATTTTGTGTTGTTAAATTATAGATTATTTGAATGCCTCTATTATTAGAGGCTACATGACCATTGACTATGCCACCGCTAGTTTTAAGGGCAGTATTGGTTACCTTCGCCTGAAGATTCCCCATCAATCCTGGGATATTTTTCAAGGCTCGGTCAAGAAATACGGAGAACTCTGCCCTTGTCACAGTACCCTTTGGATCAAAGGAGCCATTCTTCTTTCCCTCTGTAATGCCGTTTTGATATAACACCTTTACATCATGAAGATGTGCTGCAGACACTTGATCTAAATCATTTAACGGAACAGCGACAGCTGAGTTTGGTTGGAAACCAAATGCTCTGACAATAACGGAAGCCATTTGTTCTCTTGTTAAAAGGTCATTTGAACCAAATGTTCCATTCGTTGAACCCTTAAAGATTCCTGCTGTTTTCACTGCAGCCGTCGCCTGGGCAAACTCGGAGGTATCCGGTACATCCTTGAATCCCGACCCACTTATCACGGCTTCTATCGGCAATGCCCGTTTAAACATGATTGCCGTTTCCATCCGATTCACAGCCCGGCTAGGCTGGAAGCTATTATCCTTATAACCTTGAATAATTCCCTCTGATACTAATTGCGAAACCGACTCATAGCCAAAATTTCCTGTTTGATAATCGGTAAATGACTGCTCAGCTGCCTCAATCTTTGGAGCTGTTAATGACAATCCCAACAAAAATAATATCGGGAGTAGGAAAATAGATTTGTATCGTTTCATTATTTTCAAGCACACTCCTTGTTATGAACTCGATCTATTATATCATGGTTTGTTTGAGGTAGTGGCGGTTTCGTTCAGCTGGAAATGATTAAATCAAATTCGCCCGTCCAATGTTATCTATACTATTAAAAAGGTACCCCTACTCTCTAAGAAACGATTATTTTTATTATTCTATCTATTTTTATAAAATAACTTTGCCCCTTTTTTAAATCCATTTATATAGTAAAAAAGAAAGCGCTTTACTTCATTCAATCCCCATACAGTTTCCCAATGGTCCCAAATATTATTTGACCAATTTCATAGAACCTCACCAATATAATACTTATATTCTGCAATTTTCGACATCGTTACAATGTTTACCATTACAAATATTCCCTTTTACGCTAATGAAACTCACCTAAATGGACCTAATAATAAATAAAAGGAGCATGAATATACTTATTTTATAAATAATAACTATTACTATCATATGTATATTGTTTATTTTTAGGATTTTTTGACATATTTATTGAATTATTTGAATTTTATAATATACTTAATTCATTGTTATAGTCTTTTTTATTTAGTTAGGTGTTCGTTAATAAGAACACGAAGCATACTAAAGTTAGAAGGTCGAGGGAAATGAATGAAAAAGGATGAGAAAGGACCTAAAAAATTTATATTTTTCGAAAAAACTGGAAGGAGATGGAAGTATTCAAAATTAAGCTTTAGTCTAATTTCCTTGGTAGCGATTATTTTCCTATTTTTCATCGTAAAAGGATTACTTGACAGACCTAACTTAGCTGAACTTGAGATAAATAATAGCACCATTAGACCAATCAATTCTCCGGTTTCTCATCTCGTTACCCTTGATGGAACGTTGAATCCACTTGAGACTATCAGCATAACGGGACAAGAAACAAAACCAAAGATATTTACTTTTTATCAGTCTGAGAATCATTCCAATAGAGAGAATCAGGTTTCCCTTAAGGAAAATATTGATACCATTGACGTACTTATCCCCGATTGGTTTTACTTCAACAAAGATGGTAACATCATTGATAATGCAGAAGCAAAAATTGATCACTTAGCAAGGGAACATGGTGTACAGATTATCCCCTCCATTACTCTTGATGAAAATAGCACGGCCGATGACGTTCATAACTGGCTTTCAAATCCTCAAACACAAGATCAAATGATTCAAAATCTAATAAGTACTATGACAACAAAAGACTACCAGGGCGTCCATTTAAATTTCGAGGATGTATACTGGGAAGATAAAGATTTCTATAATCAGTTTGTGACAAAGCTCTATCAGTCCTTTCATCAATCTGGATTACTGCTAACCTTATTTGTTCGCTTGGGCGATGATACGTATGATACACAGCTACTTTCAGATGTATCCGATCATTTAATTGTTAAAGCTTTTGACCAGCATATCGAACAAGGGGAGCCCGGCCCATTAGCATCCTTTCAATGGACTCAGGAATTGATTAATCAATATCATGGTGCCAAAGAAAAGCTGGTGTTATGTTTAGCTAACTATGGTTATGACTGGAATGTAACTACTGGTGAACCTGCAACCCCCCATCATTTCTCCACTTTGATGGAAATGGTTAATCGGGAGAATCTCCAAATCCAGTGGAATCAGGATTTCTTCACTCCGTACGTTCGTTATATGGAACAAGAGGAAGAACACATGATTTGGTTATTAGACGCAGCAACCTTTTATAATCAAATGAAAATAGCACAAACCAACCAAATCTCTTCCATTGGAGTCTGGAACATTGGTTCAGAAGACCCAACGATCTGGAGATTATTCTCAACAAACCATGCGAATCCAAAAGATTTAGAAACGATTCCAAACCGAGCAGCTACAGCGACGGAAGGGTCCGGAGATTTCTTACAGGTGACGACTGTTGAATCAGAAGGCAAGAGAAGTTTCGAGCTTAACAATAACTTAATAAAAAAGGAAAAATATATAAAATATCCAACTCCCTATTTACTCAAACAATATGGTGTAGATGAGAAAAAGGTCGCCATTTCCTTTGATGATGGGCCGAACCCAAAATATACAGGGAAAATTCTTGAGATCTTAAAGAAGCATGATGTCAAAGCCGCCTTTTTCCTAATTGGCCAAAATGCTGCTATGTATCCTGAGCTTACAAACAGAATCTATAAAGAGGGTCATGAAATTGGCAGTCATACCTTTACACATACAGATGTTATGACCATTTCAGAAAAACAATTGAAGTTTGAGCTAAACTCTACTCAACGAGTCATACAAGGGATTACTGGACATTCCATCAACATGTTTCGTCCACCATATTTATCAATCAATGACGGTCCAAATGAGCTTCCATCGGAGGAAGTGATGGAGCGAATTCTTAAAATTCAAGATTTAGGATACACAGTGGTTAGTTCGACGATAGATCCCAAGGATTGGAGTGGAATATCAGCAGAGGAAATTGTGAAAGAAGTTACCGCCAAAGTGCAGAATGGTCACACGATTCTATTACATGATTCTGGAGGAGATCGGAGTGCAACGATTAAGGCACTGCCAAAAATTATCGAGTGGTTAAAAGCGAATGACTATTCCATTGTACCTGCTAGTGAATTAGTAGGGATGGAACGAAGCGCCGTTATGCCGGCTGTACAAAAAACGGAGGAATCGATGAAGCCATTTTATTTATATGGTTCATCCTTCCAAGCTGCGCTAATTAAATCGATTAAGTTTTTCTTATACCTGTTAATTATTGTCGGGCTGTTCCGTTTGACTATCCTGCTCTTTTTCAGCTTAAAACAAAAACGAAAAAGCAAGCATCGAAGGTTTAATGATTCCTACCAGCCATTTGTTTCCGTTTTGATTGCTGCATACAACGAAGATAAAGTAATCGGGAAAACCATTCATTCCATCATGAAAAGCCGTTATCCAAGATTTGAGCTGATTATTGTGGACGATGGTTCAACAGATCAGACGGCGAGCATAGTGGAAACCGAATGTAGTAAATATTCCAACGTACGTTTGTTACGAAAAGAAAACGGAGGGAAAGCCTCGGCATTAAATCTTGGATTTCAGAACGCTTCTGCTGACATCATTGTTACGTTAGATGCCGATACGGTCATTGCTGAAGACACGCTCACCATCATTGTTAGACATTTTGTCGATCCCATTGTTGGTGCTGTCGCAGGGAATGTAAAAATCGGTAACCGCAAAAATCTGTTAACCTGGTGGCAGCATATTGAATATGTCACAGGGTTTAACCTAGAGAAACGAGCGTTTGATGAGCTAGATAGCATTACAGTTGTGCCGGGGGCGATTGGGGCTTGGAGAAAAAGCGCGATGATGGAGGTTCATTTATTCGAGGAGGATACGTTAGCTGAAGATACAGATGCCACGATGAAGCTATTACGTAAAGGCTACAGGATTAAAAGTGAAGTGAATGCCATTGCCTATACCGAGGCACCGGAGGATCTGAAAAGCTTTATCAAGCAGCGCTATCGCTGGACCTTTGGCATTTTGCAATGCATATGGAAGCACAGGGAAGCCTTATTTGCTAAGAAAAATAAAAAGCTTGGGTATATTGCCCTGCCAAACATGATCTTCCAATATGTCCTACTGGCAACTGCCCCAGTCGCAGACATTATTCTGATCCTTGCCCTTACGAACGGTCATATGTTTGTCGCTTATTTTTACTTGGCATTTTTAATCGTTGATACCCTGATTGCTGCCTATGCGTTTAGTTTAGAAAAAGAAAAGAAAAAACCATTATTCTCACTGTTCATACAGCGGATTATCTACCGCCAGTTCTTTACCTATGTTGTGTGGAAATCAGTTTTGTTTGCCATCAAAGGACAGCTGCTGGGCTGGAATAAATTACAACGAACCGGCAGTGTGCTGCAATCAGAATTTGAAGAAAATCGAAAAAAGAAAGCCAATTATGGTGCGTAATAAGTGGAAATAAAGAAGTCTTAGGTGGTATTGCAAGAAGTGAAAAAACTTATATTCATAATAATATCCATTATTTTCATTTTCATAGTGATTTTGTTCAACTCTTTACAAAAAAAATCTCCTATTTCACCTGATAACCCGGAGGCCGAAGAGCTTCCTGCCAATCTTGACTTAGAAGAACAACAGCAACACGGAGACACCATCTTTCCGGATCATGTCTCCGTGAAACAGAGAAAAGAAACGGTTCAGTATGCTTTTGAAGCATGGAAGGAACAGTATGTAAAGCAACTAGATGGAAATCAGTATTATGTGTCCTATGATAATGATCAAAATACGGTTTCTGAGGCTCAAGGCTACGGAATGCTAATTATGGTCATGTCGGAGGAGCAGTTTGGCATCAAGACGAAGAAAATTTTTGATGGAATGTTTCGATATACTAAAGATCATCCTTCTGATCGCAACGATTCTTTTATGGTCTGGAGACAGTATCGACAAGAGGATGGTTCAATGAAGGATGACAAAAGTGGACAGTTTACCGGCTCTGCCACGGATGGTGATATGGATATCGCCTATGCACTGCTGCTGGCTGATCAGCTCTGGGGAAGCGATGGGACGATTAACTATCGGCAGGAGGCCATTTGGATCATCAACGCGTTGATGGACTCAGTTGTCAATCCTAATGAGTGGACGTTAAAGCTTGGGGATTGGGTAAAAGACGATGATCCAAAGTATGGAACAGCCACTAGAACATCCGATTGGATGGTTGGCCATATCGCTGTATTTTATGAGGTAACAGGTGATGATCGATGGAAAAAGGTTTTAGATAAGATGATTAAGCTGACTAGCCTGATTCAAGACCATTATAGTTCTAACACAGGATTATTGCCTGATTTTATTTGGAAACAAAATGGGGAATGGGTTCCGGTAGATTCTTATTTTCTTGAAGGGGAAAAGGACCCGTACTATTCATATAATGCCTGTCGAGTACCATGGAGATTAGCCGCTGGCTACATTTTTACAAAGGATAAGGAAGTGAAGATGCAGCTAGAAAAAATCAATTCATGGGTCATGGAAGCCACCGAAGGTCATCCTTCTAGTATTAAGGCTGGCTATAATTTGGACGGAGATGCACTCGTTTCTTTCTCAGATATTTCTTTTATCGCTCCTTTTGCCGCAAGTGCTTCTATAGATGAAGAAAATCAAGAGTGGCTGAATCGTTTATGGGACAATATGACAAAGGATCTTGGTCCGCATGAAACTAGTAAGTACTACAGTGATAGTATTCGGCTTTTGGTTATGCTGTTTATGGAAAGAGCCGGCGAAAAGGAACAATGGTTATAGAAGTTAGATTGCATATTAGGAGATGTATCGGATGAGAAAAAAATTAGAATTGATACAGTTTTCTCGGGCACTCGTTCCCTTTATGGTGATGCTGTTTCATTTATCAGGAACCATGATGGCCTATTTTGACTATAATTTATTTGGATTTTCCTATATTCCCATTTCAGGTGGCGTGAATTACTTTTTTGCATTATCTGGGTTTATGATGTATTACATTTACCATAAAAACTTTGGCCAAACCCAGCAGCTTAAAGGCCTCTTGCTAAATCGGCTTATAAGAATTTATCCACTTTACTGGCTGCTAACCTGCTTGTTTTTATTAGTTATATTCCTTAATTCAGACTTTAGTGTGGGACATGAGACCGATATGGACACTCTCATTACTTCCTTTCTGCTTGTCCAAAGTCCAAGAGAGCTTGAACCAGTCCTCAACGTTGCCTGGTCATTAGTTCATACGGTATTTTTTTATCTCGTTTTTTCCCTATTGTTCTTGTCCTATGTGAAACTATCAAAAGTCATCATAGCCATCTGGGCATTGTTAACACTAGCGTTTTCCTTTGGTTACCTTTATATTGATCACTATTTAATCCGCTTCTTTTTCAATCAATATAATCTAATCTTTCTAGCAGGAATCTTCTGTGCCTATGCTATTACTCATTTTAAAATAAAAGCAAAGCTATCCGTTTTTATGCTCATTCTAGGTGGATTGGGATTTCCCATCATATGGATTAACTCGATTCACCCTTTAATTCCCATCAGCTTTGATATGGGAACAGGTTTAGCTTCGGCGCTCATCATCCTCGGGCTGGGATCACTAGATATGCAAAAGGATTACAAAATTCCAAGAATCTTTAATTATATCGGAAATGCAGCTTTTTCAATCTACTTATCTCATAATTTCGCCCTAGATTTGTTATCAGAGTTATTTAGTGTACTTTCTGTTTACGATTATCTAGGCGGTTGGCTGACGAGCATGATTCTTCTAGCTTTGATGCTGATTATCGGCTGTCTGGTGCATTCATTTGTTGAGA
This sequence comes from Bacillus tuaregi, assembly GCF_900104575.1. Taxonomy (NCBI): domain Bacteria; kingdom Bacillati; phylum Bacillota; class Bacilli; order Caryophanales; family Bacillaceae; genus Bacillus; species Bacillus tuaregi. The sequence continues at coordinate 474,474 of NZ_LT629731.1, read as the reverse complement.
AGCCGCTAGTTCAATTGTAAGCCCGAATTATAAAAATAAGCGCACCTTTCCGGTATGCATGACAAATAGCCGTATATCATGACTTTTTTTGTCAGATGTACGGCTATTTCATGTTAATTCCACATTCAGCTTGGATCATTTTTGACCAAGGCATATATTGATTTAAAATATCCGATTGTTGATAGATATCTAGATTAGGTAAATCCGTCAGTAACTTCAATAGATAGCGATAAAAATCCACACCATTTGCTTTTGCAGTTTCTGCAATACTTAAACAGATGGCATTGGCCTTTGCGCCAGCCTCACTTACTGAGTGGATCCAGTTCTTTCGGCCCACTACACTTGGACGGATGGCATTTTCAGCTGGATTATTATCAATTTCAATACGACCATCCATCAAAAATGCTTTTAAACCATTCGCTCTGTTTAAGGTATATTCTGCTGCCTTCGCAAGCGCATTTTTGCCGAAGAATGGGGATTTTTCAACCCAGTCTAGAAATTCCTCAAGGATTGGCCTTGAGTATTTTTGTCGTTTTTTTCTGCGCTTACTTGGAGACAAGTGTTTGAATTGCCTTTCCAATCGATATAATTCATCGCAATATTTTACACCGATATGTCCGTTTTTGCTCTCCACTTTTAACCAATAGCGACGAACGTGCGCAAGGCAATTGGCGAAAGTGACACCTTCAATTTTGTCATAGGCAGAATAACCATCACAAATAATCGTTCCGGAAAATCCTTTAATGAAATTTTCAAGAACAGATCGACCACGTGATAATGAACTTTGAAATAGAGTTATTATTGGTCCTTGACTCGGCACACTTCGAAATACCCAATTATAAGCATTGGTTTGTCCAGATTTCCCATCGGATCGATTGATAATTTGTGCATATGTTTCATCGACATGCATGAGCGATTTAGACATCATTAAATGCTTCATATTCTCGTAAATAGGCAATAGCCAATCATGCGATGCACGAATAACCCAATTTGAAAGGTTCTTATCATTAGTACTCAGACCAGAACGATCCCATTCCTTTACCTGTCGGTATAGTGGTAAGTATAGTGAAAACTTATCATGTATTACTTTGGCAAGAACGCTTGGACCAGCGATACTACGTTGAATGGGAGGTTGCGGTGCTTTTCCACGTTTTATTTGCGCTTTTTGAGATAGATCACTTTTACAATTCTTACATTCATATGCATGCTCAATATGTTGTATTTTCTTCATTCTGGCAGGAATAAATTCAGCCTCTTCACGTACGATTGAACTGCCTATTTCAATCATTTGGTCTTGGCAACAGTCACAAGTCGTATTTTCCGGATGATGGTGGATAGCTTCTACTTCAATGCCATCATGCAGTGAATCATTTCGTTTTTTCTTTTGAACTTTTCGTACAACAGTATAAGAAATAGTCTGTTGGCTTTGTTCTTCTGTGTGCTCAGGTTCGCTAAAAACCGGGTCATCATCAAATAACGTACCTTGCCCGTCTGGTGCGTTATATTTCGTTTTTTCAGTTTTTGATCCATATAAAAGCTTAGTTAAATGGCGTACTTGATCGGTTAATGCTTCAATCTGTTTCGATAATTCTTTGTTTTGTTGATTTGAATGAGCCAACTGCTCTTCAAGCAGCCGAATTATTTTCTCGTTCTGATTTTCATTCGTAGAAGAAGCTTTCACCATATCATTCACCACTTTCCGTTCGTTTTCGTTCTTATTATTATAACCAGTTCGAACGTGGAGATAAAGAAAAAATAATAGTGTTTAAAAAGTTCCTTTTTCCGATGATTGAATAGCTTTTGGTTGCTGAATAGCTAAGCCTTCGAGCAGCCACCTGAGCTGTTTTTGGGATAGATTACGTACTGCTTGTTCATCTTTAGGCCATTGTAACTTCCCATTATCTAAACGCTTATAGAGAAGGGCAAAACCATCTCCATCAAAATATAAACATTTATATCTATCTTTCTTCCATCCGGAAAAAAGAAATATCGAATCCCCATAAGGATCTAATTCAAGAGAATCTTGAACCAGGGCAGCTAATCCGTCAATGCCCTTTCTCATATCCGTTTTTCCACAAACAATATAGATATTTTTCACATCCGTATAATCATGTTTCACCAATGCTTCAACTCCCTCATGATTGTTAGGATGATGTGCTCGTCTACACCATTATAAAAGAGGATTTCCGCATTTGCCGTTTTGATTGTGCAGATGCTAGAGGAAGAGCTGGTTGGTGGTGACACGGAGTTACTTTTATTTTCAGGAAGAAGTGTAACGGGAACAATAGTCAGTTTTTGATCTGGCATATGAAAAGCACCTCCCTTTAATATTGATATGATCATATTACAGGAGGTGCAGCTCTATTTATATGCGTCGTTTGAATACGGGCTTACGTTCAATTGCTGAGAAAAGGGAGTGTGGAGAGGAAGAGGTCGGTTGTTGAGGCTGTTAGGGAGAGTGTGTGAATAGAATGGTACTGAATAAGCTGATGATTATGATTAGAATTCGGGCTCTCCCCAATAAAAAAGAAGGAGCAGCTACTTATCTAGTAGCTAGCTCCTTCTAATCAACTAACAATCCCTGCACTATTTTAGAAAATTCTAAGGCAGGGTGGGTCTTATAATTTATTATTAGCTTACTTCACAATAAAACTAATCGTGATATCCTTACTATTTCCTGCGTGGTCAGTCAGTTTTCCTTCTACAGTAAAATTACCAATATGATCAGAAATCTGGCTAATATCTACTAAACTCAGCTTATCAGTGAAGGAAAGAATATTACTGCCTTGTGTTAACTGCTGTGTTGTATCATTACCTAGTACAAGCATGACCTTGTTAGGGGCTTTGGTAATACTTAGTGTGCTGGCTTCTGAAACGTTGATAGTACCTTCTTTGATTATACTCTCAGGACTTTGATTTTTTAGATTATAGGTAATCTGGATACCGTTGTCAGTAGAAGATAACTGCCCATTTAAGCTACTAGAGTCTATTATTAATTCAGTATTTCTTACATCCGGTTTAGTCTGATCCATCTGACCTGGACCGCCAGGGATATTTCCAATTGGAGGTGTTCCAATCCCATTATCCGGATTTTCTCCATTGAAGTTTTGTAATGCTCGGTGAAGAAACACAGAGAACTCTGCTCTTGATACAGAGCCCTTTGGATCAAATGCACCATTGTTCTTACCCTTGGTTATCCCATTCTGGAATAATACTTTTACATCATCGACATGTGCTGTGGAAACTTGATTAAGGTCTGTTAAGGTAACGTTGACATCTGAAACTGGTTCTAGATCAAAGGCACGTACAATAACGGATGCCATTTGTTCTCTTGTTAAAAGATCATTCGGACCGAATGTACCATTAGATGACCCCTTGAAAATTCCGGCTGTTTTCACAGCTGCGGTAGCCTGTGCAAATTCTGACGTATCCGGTACATCCTTAAAGCCTGATCCACTGATTGCTGCTTCTATTGGAAGAGCCCGCTTGAACATCACGGCTGTTTCTATACGTTTTACGGCTCTATCAGGCTTAAAGCTATTATCCTTGTAACCTTGAATAATCCCTTCTGAGACTAATTGTGAAACAGACGCATAGCCAAAATTATCTTTTTGATAGTCTGTAAAAGATAGTTCAGCTGCATCTGCCTGTGAGGTTATTACAGACATTCCCAATAAAAATAGAATTGGGAGAACCAAAAAATATTTGTATCGTTTCATACTTATCAAGCACTCTCCTCATTATTATATCGACATATTATATCATAGATTGTATTATTCTGTGGTTACTAGTTTTGATAATAAATTTCCCTAGTCAGATAGACTCGATTACTATTAAATATTATTTAAAAATAAGGAGCTGCTATTTTACTGTAGCGAACTCCTTACTTAACTTAATGTATTTAGCATTTGGTAATTATTGGACCTGAATAACTCCTTCATGTGTTGCCTTCACTTGTTCATTAATCATATAATAGCTTATTTCAGCCATTTCCAAATCAAATTCGGCTTGCTTTACGGACAAGCTCGATTGCTGATATTGAAACTCAGATATTATTCCTAATTCATACTGAACTTTAAAGCGATTTGAATCATTTTTAGCATACTCCAAATCTCTCTTTTTATCTGATAGGGTTTGCACCGCTTTATCTAAATCATAATAAAGATTTTCGATACTTTCTTTTAGGTCAAGCTTCAACTGTCTAATTTTTTCCTTATCAACTTCAATCGTTAATTCTGCCTGCTTTATTTTATACTCACTAGCATCATCTTGATCCATTAAATCATTTAAATCCAGTTCTGCATTCTTTAGATTTAGCTCTGCTTTTTTATATGCGTAAGAATCTTTTACTAGTTTATCCATTTTGTTTGCTGCTACTTTATCTGTATTCGTATTAATCTCTAAATCTTTAAGTTTGATTTCTGCGTTATATTCCACATCGATATCAAGTAGAAGCTTGGCTAACTCTCTTTGATAATCCTGTTTAGCCAGGTCTAGTGCTTGCCTTTGTTTTTCCAGATCGCGTTCACTTTGCTCTAGTTCATATGCTGAAGCAATACCTACCTCAACTTTTTTCTCCAAAATGTTCACATTTTTTTCTACCTGCACAACAGATGATTCCATTAAATCAATTTGCTGCTTTGTAGAAATCAAGCCTGTATATGAAGATGTTAACATCATTTTAACCATCTGTTCCGCTTCTTCAGCTTCATAGTTTAATTGAAGCTCTCCCACTTCCATCTTTTGTAATGCAAGCTGCAATTGGTCGATAGCATCTTCCAAAGCCTCAATTTGAGCATTGATGGCTTGCAAAGCTTGGTTGTATCCACTCACAACTTGTTCTAGCTGTCCACTTGCAATGGAAGCTTCCAATTTATCAAGCTTTAACTTAAGAAGCTCATTTTGATTTTCTAAAAATTCGATTGAACCGCCTTCATCTTCTCCAAGTTCTGCTTCTAGCCCAGCAATTTCTTCTTCAAGCGTTGATATTAATAGTTGTAAGCCAGCAATATTTTCCTTAATTGTTTTAAGATTAATATTTGGTAAGCTAGAATCAGCTTCGTCGATATCATCTTCTAAATCTTCAATATCCTTCTCCATGTCTTTGTGCTGATTATCCATGATTTCCATTTGATATTCTAAAAGTAATAGCGTCGAGTTTCTATCTAAACCACGCTCTATTACGTCATCGATGGACAAAACAGATAGTGTTTCTTTTTCTGTTGTTTCTTCTTGCTGATTAACTGCAGCCTGTGCATATATAGTCGGTTGAAGTGATGTAAATGCCAGTCCCGCAGCAAGCATGTAAGCAAACTTCTTCATTGTATTTCTCCTCTCACTTGTGAAGCCATTTTTATCTAAAAAAATTATCATACCATATGTAGAAATATTTTCTATCTGTTTATTATATCATTATAATGTAAAACGAATAAATAGATTACGAATATTTTAAAGAAAGAAGTACAATAGAATAATGAAAAAAACAAACCAACTTTCATAAAGAATAGCCCTGTAGATTTCTACAGGTCTATTCTTACATTCAGATGTTATTAGTTCGGAGCATGGAACCGTGCACTAGATGTTTCCCCTTTGCAAGGCAAATAGAATTATCCAATTGTTTTTTAGATTTCAACTTTAACTGCTTTAATTGCTATTACTCTATCTTCGGTATCAAGTACTTTAAATAATATTGTGCCTTCATCACTAGTTGTTACATCAACACCAGCAATAGCATCAAACTCAGTATCAGCAAATTCTCCAATTATAGTAATCACTATTCGACCCACTTCGATATCACCCTCTGATACATCAAAAAAGCCATCTGCATTTTTATCCAGATAGAGTGAGCCCACTGTACCACTAACGCCCCTTATATCCAGACGCACAGGATACGTTACTGACTTAGTTAATTTAATACCAGAAATAATAGGGTCATTTACCGACTCAGTATATGATAAAAAGTCTTCATAGTTTATTATCTGTGCATAAGTTGCTGTCTCCACATTTTTTAATGCCGCCTCAACTACGTCATAACCAACTTTTTCAACAGTTATTTTGAAAGTTGCTATAATACTTCTATTGCTATTATTTGTTACAACAATTGTTGCTGTACCAGCGTTTTCTCCAGCTTCTACCACAATAAATCCTTCGCCTGCATAATAAGGTTTAGATGCCAACACACCGACTTTTGATACATAAGTGGTTACCGTATAACTAGATGCTTCAGGCTTAGATAGTTTAACTCCATCCGAGTTGAGAGCTTGAATATTAAGCTTTAAGAACTTATCATCTTTTATATCAAGTATTGCGTCATTAGAGATTTTATCTTTAGCAATCGTAGCATTAGTCACTTCATTTATCTTCGTTACATCACTATCACTGATATTATTATCAACTTCCAGCTCATATTTAGCTAATGTTCCATTTTCTGTTACATTAACATTGACTATCGTTGTACCAATTTTTAAATTAGCAGCATCACGGAATATAATGTATGCTGAACCAGTGTCTTTACCTTCCACTTTTAAAACTGCTTCACTATCTTCTCCAGATGAATTGCTAAGTGATACATTTATTTTCTCATTGATTACTAGTAAAGAAACATTAACACCACTAGTGATAGCCATTGGATCGCCATACTGATCTAAAAGTCTAACTTTAGTTGTTTTATTACCATTTTTTACAACAGTAAGCGAAGTTTTGTCTGCATCAATTTTTGTTGCTTCGCGTTTATCATTTTTAACTGTGAAAGTTCGATTAAAAAGTGCTCCACCGTAGGTTACAGTAATTGTTGCTGTACCAGGTCCTTGTGCAGTTAATACATCGTTTCCATGTTCGTCTTCACTAACAGATATTACTGATACATCAGATGACTTAACAGTGAATCCTCCAGTTACAGTATCTATTTCAGAACCTGACTTTACATTGATTTTAGTAAATTGAGCCGTTTCACCAGCTACAAGAGTTGTACTGTTCTGTTTGAATGTAGTTGTAAGATTTACTAATTCAACTGCAGTGATTGAATCAACAACAAGGTCAAGGTTCTTTATTTTAATTTGGGTTAACTCTGAGACCATTACTTCAGCACCCATTATTACCTTCACTCTTACATAGAACTCTTTTCCAGAGTAAGGTATGGTGAAGTTAGTATTTAATTTACCAGTAGAGCTAGCAACAAATAATTCACTCGTTACATTTTTTGTAGCACTTCTATTCGAAAAAGCTTCGAATTGAACTGTAAAACCAGCATTGCTTAATTCTTGAGCGTTAACACTAGTATCGTTAACTTTAATGGCAACAAATTGACCAACCGTATCATCATCATAAACAACTTCTTCGATAGTAACAGAATCAAGTTCTAGCTTAAATGTCACATCGAAAGAAGCTTCATTTATTTTTACTTTTGTAGTTTGATTGAAAAACAAATTAGATGATAGTGTTACTATAGCAGTTTTACCATCAGCAGATGAAATAATCTCTGTTACGGTATTATTTTCTACAGTTACGGCTTCGTTTTTTAATTTTTTTAAACCAACACCTGTAATTTTTACTGTCTTAGAATTTACTGCATTTACACTCTCTATGGATAGTGGAATGACCGTTTGATCTGCCCTTAATAGGAACTTAGCAAAATCACCACGTTTTGCGTTATCTCTAGTTCCAAAAGTTGTTTCAGTTGTTCCGTTTGTAATTCCAGCTGCTACTAATGCTGATACTGCTTCTTCGTAACGTTCCGCTACATCCGTAAAAGCTAATTCACCTTTGTCTGCTTCAAGCTTGAAGCCCCTTTGTAACCAGATTGCAAGCTCCCCACGAGTGATTTTTTGCTGGGAAGCAAAGGTTGTTTCAGTTTTCCCATCAGTGATTCCAGCCATTTTAAGAGCATTTACGTGTTTCGATGCCCGTTGTGGAACATCAGTAAAACCAGCATCCGGTGCTGCTTCAACGTCAAGACTAAGAACGTTAGCAACCATAACAGCTGCGTCAACACGCTTGATATTCTCTTGTGTTCCGAAAGTATTTTCAGTAAGACCTTTAATTCCTCTTGAAACAAGAAAATCTACCGCTTCTTTATAGTCGGATGAGACATCTTCGAAATTAGCTGCAAATCCTATCGTAGTTGTAGCTATAATCACAGAAAAGGCTATGATAATAATAATTTTATAGAAGGATTTTAATTGTTCAATCATGATTGAATCCCCCAATTGTTTATATATTCTTATAGATTAAATAGATTCGGTTCACAATCTCAACATTACTATATACTTTTCTATTATAACAATAATCAATATATATTCCTTTGGTACTATTTTGGTAGTAAGCCAGTTCTTTTATGAATTGGTGTGTTCTGCACCTTATTTCTTTCAAAGTGGTTTGTTTCAGGAACCAAGGATCTCTCGCTACTCCCTTATTAGCTTTGAACTTTTTACAGGCCTAAAAAATTTAATTATTTAAATCCCTTTGTCAATTAAATCGATACTATTTTGCAGTTCTACTTCTTTAAAGACAGAACTACACGCTCTCGCATACTCTTAGTTTCCAACTTATATCTCTGCTAAAAGCCCATCTATTGATGATGTCTGTGTTCTCTCTGTCCTTACCACCATATTCCTTTAAGTTTATTATTGTTCAGTTCTTCAAACTTTAAGAATTGCAATGACCTCTGCTAGATTCTTAAAATTCAGTCTATCATCACTCGCAGACTTTTTCTTGAGTCATATTCCATCCCTCTTGCCGTGAACCCTCGTAAGCCCCTTAGTAAGAACTATAACCTTCCTCTCATGAACTGTTTATTTACAATATGGAACTCGTGAAGTATCGGACTTTGTTTTGCTTTGCAAACTCGTCCATTCCTATTCAGTCTTATATACAGTTTATGTCCAGCAGCTTGGGAGTTTGCCTAAGGATTCCTTCAGATTCCACTTCATGGTATACACACTTGACATTAGAAAACAGTTCCAGCTGCCAAGCATGTAGTGGATTTTCATTACCAAGTTCTAGCCATTGCCGGGAGCACAAAGAAAAGCCCTATAGAGAAATTTCTCTATAGGGCTTAATATTTAGTGAAATAAAAAAGGTTCGTTGTACACATTTAAACTAATTTCTATTTCTATTAATTACGCTTGTAACTAAATATTATAACTAATGAAAATTATTCTACGTCAACTGAAATAGAAGTAGATACTAGGACTTTATCATTATCATTCTCATCAATAATACTGAAGATAACAGTGCCTTTATCATCTTGAGCAGTTGTTATACCAGTAACAATGCCGCCGAATGCATCATTGATTTCTGCACTTGTTGATAGTTTTCCAACTAATGTTCCTAAGTAAGTTTCGTCGTTATCAAATTCACCATCATCATCTTTATCGATGAAAATCTGACCGCCATTATCTTCATCAACGATACGTACTTTGTGAACTGTTGAAGTAGTAAGATTGATATTTTTCACAATATCACTGTCATCACTTGCAACTATATCAAGTACATCTTTATAGTTAATTACTTCTCCGATGTAATTAATTGTATCAGCTTTCTTCCAATCTACGCTCTTAATTTCCGCTACATCATTAGATACAGTAACAGTGATTTTAGCAACATATACACCTTCAGCATCATACAATGCAATATCAGTAGTACCTTCATCTACAGCAACAACATCAAACTCAGTAATGTCACCTAACACTACTTCACCTGTTTCATTACCATCAACTGTTACTACTTCCTTATCGAATTTAGCAGTATAGTTTTCTAAATTTTGAACACCAGTATAAACACCTTGAGTTGTATATTTAGCTAACTTATAAGTCACTGTATTATCATTTGCATCAACTACATCTAATTTATTATCATCAGATTGATTAGATGTTTTTACTACTTCTAGAACTTTTTTACCTAAGTTATTTACTTTTGTTACTGTCACTTTAAGAGTACCTAGAGATTTTCCATCTTCATCTTTAAAATAAATTGTTCCACTTTCTGCATTCTTACCTGTTACTGAAAGTGTAACTTTTCCTTCTGAGTTTGAATCAATATCGAAATCATAACCAACTGCAAATAAATCATCCTTATTGCTTGGAAGAACTTCTTCAATATCATCTGTATCTGAATCAAATGGGTCACCGTATTGGTCAGTTACTTTTACTTTTACGTCTGTAGCAATACCAGAAACAACTGTTACAGAACTTTTATCAGGAGTAACTTTAGCAACTTTACGAGCTTCATTATCAACTGTGAAAGTCAATTCTTTTTCAAGATCACCGTAAGAAACTGTTATCTTAGCTGTTCCAGGTGCTTCAGCATTTAAAGTATAAACTCCAGCATTCTCACTAATTGAAATTACACCTTCGTTTGAAGATTCCACTTCAATACCAGTTGCAATTTTATTTGTAGCATCTCCTGCTTTTACAGTTAACTCTGTAAACTCAGCAGATTCTCCAACTACTAATGTAGTACTATTTTGTTTTTCGCCTAAATCATTATTTGTTAGCTCATAGTCAGAGATTGAAGATGCTGCGCTATCTAAGTTTTTAACCTCTACAGTTGTTTTCTCAGAAGTTAGTACTGTACCATTTTTAGAGATTGTTACTTGAATTTGGTATTTGCCGCGGGCAACGGAATCAGCTAATTTTCCATCAGCACTCTTTTCATCACCAGATTTAAAGAATGTATCTACTGCTACTTTACCATCTTTATCTAATGATAAGAATTCAACAGTATAGCCAGTAGCTGCTAAATAATCTAAGTCAGTAGCTTCTCCATTAATTTTAAATGTTACTTTTTGATTTTTAGTATCATCATCAAATGTAGCAGTATCAACAGTTACTGTATCAACAGACAATGAATATTTCACTGTGAATTCTTTTAATTCGTCATTAGAATTTACAGTTACTTTAACTTCTTGGTTATCTACTAAAACATCCTCTAAAGTAACAGTAGCAGACGTACCATCCGCACTAGCTTTTACTTCTTTAACTGTATTTCCTTCTACAGTTACATCAGCAATATCAAGATTTGTTAACGCTGTTCCAGTTAATTTTAGTGTTTTAGGCGTGTTTGCACTTACACCTTCAACAACAGGGACTGCGTTTACAATATTAATTGCATTATTAATCATTAAAGCAAAGTCACCACGAAGGATGTTTTCACTTAATCCGAAAGTACCATCAGCTTTACCGCTTGCTACTTTTGCATCGGCGATTGCATCGATATACTTAGCAAATGTGCCAGTTTCAGCAACATCTGTAAATGAAGTTTTTCCGTCACCTAACTCAAGATCAAATGCAAGAGCGATAACTTTTGCCATTTGGCCACGAGTGATTTTTTCGTTAGGACCGAAAGTATCTGAAGTTAATCCGTTGATGATTTTTGCTTCAGCTAATTTCACGATTGCATCGCGAGCAAAGCTAGTTTCACTTACATCAGTGAATGGATTTTCAGCATCAGTATCTTCAAGACCTAATGCACGCTCAACGATTACTGCTGCTTCTGCACGAGTGATATCAGTGTAAGGCTTGTAGCTGCCGTTATCACCTTTTACGATTCCAGCTTCAGCTAATGCTGTAACTGCTGCTTCATAGCGAGTTCCTGCTACGTCATCAAATGCAGCTGCTGCAAATGCTGCTGGTGCTGCTACTGGAGCAACTACTGCTACTGCCGCTGCAGTTGCGATAAATTTACGGTAAGACTTTGGTTGGTAAGCCATTGAGATATTTCCTCCCTTTTATGTTTGAAAAAGTATAAATATAGTAAATTGAAACTAATTAAAGAGTCTAGTAAAAAACTAACTTTCGCTTGTGTTTTCTTGAACTAGCCCCTCAACAAATATTAGTATAGAATTTTAATAGAATAATGTCAATGCTTTGTCTGAATCCTAATTTTGTCAGTTTTATCCTTTGTTAAAAAGCGGATTTTTCTAAAAATTCAACAAAATCATACAAATATTTTTATTGTATTTCACGTTTTGATGTCCTTTTAACATTATCTTCATTTTATATTTCATTATATGAAATAAATTATTAATGAAGAAACTAGATTCCCCTAACCTTAATTAGTATTTTAATATAAAATATACATTAGAACTAAGAAGATATTAATTGAATAACACGTTAGCCTTTCAATAATAGAATAGAATTTCATTAAATCTATCTATAGAACTCTTATTACGCAAATTGTCCTATTCCTTCTATATAATATATCCTACTATTTACTTAACACAATTTGAGATCATTCGTAATAGAATGCTATGAATTGTAATATATATTTAATGTATTTGTAACAAGTGAACTAAAAAAAATAAAATGACCCACCAGTATTAATTTAGTGCTATTTTTGATTTATTTTTGGAGTATAAAAATAGGATACAAAAAATGAGTGCCTGAATAATCCCTTCTTGGATACATCTGACACTCTGACATTATAATAATATTAATGAATAGATATTGGTTCCATCAGATAAGCAGGTTAGAGATAATTGACAATAACCCAGTAGTTGATTTTTTTGTTGCACTGTCTTCTCCAGTTTCAGTGCTTGAGATTTCATCTTCTTCTGTGTGATCACCACCAGAACCCACATTATTATCTTGATCATCAGAAGGATTCGTATTCTCTTCTTCTATCCGATCTACAATTTCCTCTTCTACATTAGGTGATTCACCTGTTTCTTCATTCTCAGTTTTACTAATAGAGTTAAAATCTACTTTAAACGCAATCACCCTATTGCCGAATTCATCTGCTAATGCTTCTGTTCCAGAATAGTGTGGATCGTATTTTAGTGTGGTCATCCCATTGGCAAATGCATCTTCTGGAAATGAAAGAATTAGCTTTTTTTCATCTTTTTTAATTTTGCTTGCAGCATATGTAATTCCAGCTTGAGTGATTTGAAAATCTCCCGCTTCAAAGTCATATACCTCTTTTTCAAATGTAAGCTCAACCTGATCACTGGTACCATTATTATCTATATCCTTTGCGACAATCGATTCTATCTTTGCTGTGTAAAAGTAAGGCAATGCTGCTTCTATATAATCTGTATAAACATAGACAGAGTTACTTTCGTTTCCGACATCAGGGAACATAACGGCTGAGCCTTTAACTTTTAGCGACGAAATGCCCTCTACTGCATGAGCAGTCAGTGTTGCTGTATTGGCTATGGTGTCTCCTGCAATGGTTGCACGTCCACCAACTTCGATTACAATTTTATCCTTCTCAAGGCTTTCGGCACCCAGCGTTTTCGTTAATTGTATATTTTGCAAAAGCGACGTATTAATTTCGATTCTATGTGTTCCTGTATTGATGACTTCAAAGGTGACATTTGCTCTAACTTCTTTACCAGGATTGAATGGTTTTCCACTTTGATTAAGAATGGTCAATGTGAATGTTTCTTCACCTACAGACTCAGCTTCTTCGACCACTAATTCGGCACCCAAAATTCCATTGTCGACACGGGGCGGTTGAAAGTTGGTCGGATACACCTTTGCTTGATCTGACATTGGCTCCCCACTTTCAAGCGTTCCCGGTTGGTAATTATTGGAGTAGTTCTGATCAATCCAGACGATAGGTTTGGCTGAATCATTAATATCTGTGCTAGATATAGTGATAGTTGCCTCACCTTTTGCATCCAATTTTACTTGTCCTTGTCTTAAGTAGCGACCTTCTGTGTCTTTAAAGGAAGGAAAATACGCACCTGTTGGTTCATTTCCTAGCTTTTGGTCTAGCCATTCTTCGATTCCAACATTTACAGTTCCTCCTGCATATGGAGAACCATCTGGTTTTTTAACCTGGATTTTATATTTTCGGCCATTGTGTTCAGAGATGAATCCATTTTCATCCTTTTCAGCCGTTGCCGCATAGTTGGTCCGCTGTCCTTCTACTGTAATTTGGTACGGTGTGACGGTGAATGTGACCGGATCTGCAATGGCATGGTATTCGATTTCGTCAAATCGACCGTCCTGTGTTTCAATTCCAATACCACCTTTTGTGTCCCACTCCTGGTTGCTGCCATCAAGGAAGACAACAGGTGTGACTGTTGCATTTGATCCTGTAATCGTAAAGGTTGCTTTACCATTTTTATCTGTGACAATATAAATCGCTGATTCAAAACCATCCTTAGATTGATAAGGAATCGTGGACTCTCCATAACCATTTGTAACACTAACATTCCTTTGCGGTCCGAAATCGGTTTCAATATTTTCGGCAAACGTAATATTTAACCTGGCCCCTTCAATTGGTTTTTCTGAAACAGGGTTGATTAATGTAACCGTATAGGTTTTCGCTTGGCCGTTTTTTAGCGAGTTTCCCTTGTCATCACCCTCAATGCTAATAGGGTTGAACGCTGGTTCAGGATCTGGAATCGGTTCCGGATCAAGTTTATGATTTTGTGCCCGATAGATCATGGCGGCAAAGTCTCCTCGGTTCAGAGGGTCATGATACCCGAATGTTCCATTTGTCTTTCCGATTGTAATCCCTGCCTTGGCAATAGCTGCAATAAACGGTGCTAATACAGCATTTGGGTTAACGTCAGAAAAAGAAGTAGTACCGTCATTGATTGGCAAATCAAAGGCATTTGCCAAATATTTCGCCATTTGTGCACGGGTGATGGTTTCCTGCGGTCGGAATGATTCTGGTGAATAGCCGCTGAGAATTTCTAATTGAACGAGTTTGGCAATCGCTTCCCGAGTGGTTGAGTTGGTATTTTGTAAATCTGTAAAGTTGATTGCTGGGATATTTCTCCCGTCAAGCAGACCAAGTGTCCGAGCCACCATGACAGCCGCATCGCCTCGGGTAATTTGAGCATAGGGTCTGAAGGTTCCATCTGGATAGCCTTTGATAATCTCTTGTTCTGTTAATGATATAATCGCTTCTTTATGTGAATTGTCTTCGATGTCTGAAAAGGTTGCTGCTAATGATGTAATCGGGGTAGCGGAAAGACCAACCAATGCAGCGGTTACTGCTCCGGCTGCAATTTGGCGATAGTATTTTGGTTGGTGTGACATCGATTTATGTCCTCCTTTATCATATGTACATAGTGACCAAATATGCAACGTAGGGACGGTTCTTATGTATCATAGAAATCTTACATAGATTTGCACGTTAGAGTCAGCCATATCAGTGAAACACGAAAACCATCCCGCTGTTTACCATAAATTTTTAGTTTCCTTATATACTTTTAAATATTGCTAGTATAAAAGTTTAAGGGAATAATATTAATATTTCAATCTATTTGTATTTTTCAGTATATTGGTCTTATTTTTTTTGAGGGAATTATAAAGGACAAGGACTTTCGATATATTGAACAAGAGGAGGATAATTTAGGATAGATTTTTGTGTATTTATATAGTAAAAAAGGAAAAGCATGTAGTTATTTAATTGCTTGAATATTGTTTTACCTATAGATAACATACAATTTTCTATATCGTTCTTTGAGAAATCAATAAAAAAGAAAAGCCTTGTAGAGATTTCTCTATACAAAGGCCTTTCTAGAAACTTAAGTACTTTACAAATTTTTTTACTTATTAGTATTCAACAGAGAATGGTCTTGCTGTATTTCCATATCCATCAGTAATCACTTCATTGGCATTTACATAACCACCATCATAGCTAATTGTTGATTCACTACCAACTAATGATTCAGCAAACTTAACGACAACTTCTTTATCTCCATCACGAAGTTCTACTGCAGTTGCAGCTTTATTAGGCTTTCCTCCTAAACGGAAGTCTCCTTCTTCAGCACCAGAAACTGCCTTATTAAAAGTAAATACAAAATATTCAGGAGTGCCATTATTATTTTTATCTTCTGGAGTAACAGATAATAGTTTAAACTCTGAATTGATATCTTCTACATCTACACTGTACTGAAGATCAGCAGATTTTGTTGGGGCTGTAACAGCTACATTACGACTTCTACCCTCTTCGTACCACTTGATAACAGCATTAGCAGAAACTTCAACAGAAGAAGGTCCGTCAATTGCTCTTACTCTAAGTGTACGATCATTTTCAACATCTTCCACTGGGATTGATAGAACTTTATTTGGCTCGATTCTATACTTCTCAGTTCCGTCACGGTCAATAACTCTTACAGCATGTGAACCAGTGTTTTTCACTTCAAAAGTTGCTTGTGCATCTTTATCTTCATACCACTCGTCACCGAACTCTTGACCACTTTGGTTCAGAATAATAAATTCGAAGTCTTTTACATTTTCACGTAGACCTGAATCTTTCACATCTAATTTAGCTTCTGCTTGCACACGAGCTAATTGGAAGTTAGTTAATTCACCAACTATTGAAGATTCAAATGTATTTGGTACATTATTCCCATTTTCGTCAAGCCAGAAAATGGGACTTGCAAAATCGTTATCAGCAGTACTTGCTAAAACAACTTTCCCTTTTCCTTCTGAATCAAGCTTCAAAGTTACAATACCTTTTTTATTAGCACCAACTAAGTATGATTTGGATGGGTCATTTCCAGGTTCTTGGTCAAGAAGTTCGTTAATACCAACATTTACAGTACCGCCAGCAAATGGTTTGCCATCTTCTTTTAGAACAGTAACTGTATATTCACGACCGTTAGGACGCTCATGCGTAGCTTTTTCTTCATCCCAATCTCCTTCAGCTAGCGCAGCGAATTTAGTACCTTTAGCTGAAACTGAAAGGTCATAGGATTCTAAGTTAAATGAAACTGTTTTTGCTTCTGCATAGAATTCAACGTTTTTATCAAAACGGCCATCTTTATAAGAAAGAATTTCGTCAAGAATACCGCTCTTTGTATCCCATTCTTGGTTTGTTCCATCAAGGAATACGATTGGTGTTACAGAAGCATTTGAACCGCTGATAGTGAATGTAGCTTTACCATGTTGATCTGTGAAAATGACAACTGATTCAACTGCACCATCTTCTAAATCGGCTTGGTAAGGAATTCCTTCCTCGTTACCATATGCATCAGTAACGACTACATTTCTCTTTGATCCAGCATCTGTGCCAATATTTTCAGCAAATGTAACATTTACCGCAGCATTTGGTACTGGTTTACCTGATACTGGATTTGTAATAGTTGCAGTGAAAGTTTTCTTTTCACCGTTTTTAAGTTTGTTACCTTTGTTATCTGCTGCTTCAAGTGTAATTGGATTTTTTACTACTGGTTTCTCATCAGGCTTTTTCTTTGCTTCCTCAGCTCTGAAAACAATACCAGAGAAATCAGCACGTCTTAAAGCATCGTTGTAACCGAAGTTACCGTTTGCTTTACCTTGGATGATACCTGCATCAGCAAGAACATCAACATATGCAGCAAGAGCAGCATTTTCGTTTACATCAGGGAATTTAGTGATGCCGTCAGCTGGCTCATAGCCGTATGCTAAAGCAACATATTTAGCAACTTGTGCACGAGTTACTTTATCGTAAGGCTTGAAAGTGTCACTTGTAAATCCGCTAACGATTCCTCTGTCAGCTAATTTTACGATTGCTTCATAAGCTACTTGATTTTCACTAACATCTTTGAATGGGTTAGCCGGAATGTTTTTACCATCAAGGATGCCAATTGCACGAGCAACCATGATGGCTGCTTCGCCACGAGTGATTTGTGCATATGGACGGAATGTTCCATCTTCATATCCTTTAATTACACCAGCATCAACTAATGCAAGAATTCCTTCTTGGTGAGTTGTACTGCTATCAACATCAGAAAAACTAGCTGCGCCAGCAACACCTGCGAATGCAGATCCTACTACTGCTGCAGTGGCAGCTCCAGCGATAAATTTACGGTAAGATTTAGCCATTGAGATATTTCCTCCCCTTGTTATAAAAAAGTATAAATATAAATCAAAGCCATTCTAAGAGTCTCGTACTATGGTAAGTTATGTAACTCCTAAAAATGAGCCTGACACCGAGATTCAGTATAGAACCTTATCAGAATATTGTCAATATTCCTTCATTTATAGATTCTATAATTTACAAATCTTTACAATATTTTTACAATAGCATTTATAAAGATTTGTATAATAAATGAAAAGCTTCACTAACTCATCGAAACGATTTGCAAAAACTCATAATAACAAGTAAAACAAGCATTTTATGAGCGCTGACTCACCACACCAACAAGTATAAGCCCACCTAAATGTACTCTTTAAAGAACGATATGAGTATAATGAATATTCATACTTTTCATTTACCTGTCCTCATTATAAGATAGGATTATAGATATATCAATCATTTATTATCGACAAACAGCCATTAATTCTATCTTATGACATAGTTAATAAGTCATTTTCTTGTCGTAAGGCAGGCGAATTTTGTCGCATTTACGTTCTATTAAGCGAACTTTTATCATTTAATACTCTATCTTTTGGGACTGTTGTATGATTTTTACAAGATTCACACAAAATAGGAAAACCATTCTTTTATTTATATTTAGTTATAGAAAGAAGCTAACAGTCCTACTTTTTTTATCCATACTTGAATCTATCTCTTTTTACACGAAAGAAGTTGTGCTGAAAGTCCTTATAATAAATGCTATACTAATGCAAGAAACTGGAATGCATGGCGAGGAGAGAAAAATATGCTTGGTTTTATGAAGAAGCTTACCGGTGATAAGCAAACGAAACAATTGAATACCTATTATAAAAAGGTCCAGCAGATCAACAAGCTGGAGCCTGAAATGGAAAAGCTTACAGATGAGCAGTTAAAAGCGAAGACTACCTATTTTAAAGAACAGCTTGAAAAGGGAAAAACCATACAGGATCTCCAAATTGAAGCGTTTGCGGTTGTACGAGAGGCTGCGAAACGAGTTGTTGGCATGCGCCATTTTGATGTTCAGCTGATTGGTGGAATGGTGCTTTCAGAGGGAAATATTGCCGAAATGCCTACAGGTGAAGGAAAAACACTTGTCGCTTCCTTATCTAGTTATTTACGTGCTCTTGAGGGAAAAGGTGTTCATGTTATTACGGTGAACGATTACCTTGCCAGCCGTGACCGTGAGTTGATTGGCGGAATTCATGAATTTCTTGGTTTAACGGTTGGATTGAATCTCCCGATGATGGACCAGAATCAAAAAAAGGCTGCCTATCAGGCTGATATTACATACGGTGTTGGAAATGAATTTGGCTTTGACCACCTACGTGATCATATGGCCTATGACCCTAATCAACGGGTGCAGAGACCGTATCATTATGCGATTATCGATGAAGCGGACAGCGTGCTGGTTGACGAGGCGAAAACACCGCTTATTATTGCCGGGAAAACTGGGGTCAGCAATGAGCTGAGCTACCTTTGTGCTCGTGTGATTAAAACGTTTAAGGAAGATGAAGATTTTGTTTTTGACCCTGAGACCAAGTCGACTAATTTTACCGACGATGGAATTGCCAAGATTGAGCGTGGCTTTGATATTGATAATTTATACGATTTGGAGCATCAGACCCTCTACCATTATGTAATTCAGGCGTTGCGTGCCCATATTATGTTTGAGCGTGATGTTGATTATATTGTAAAGGAAGGAAAAGTGCTTCTGGTAGATGCTTTTACCGGACGAACCATGGAGGGTCGCTCCCTGAGCAATGGGCTGCATCAGGCGATTGAGGCAAAGGAAGGCCTTGAGCTGACAGAGGAAAATAAGACACAGGCATCGATTACGATTCAAAACTATTTCCGCCTCTATCCGGTTCTTTCTGGGATGACAGGTACGGCAAAGACGGAGGAAAAAGAGTT
Organism: Bacillus tuaregi; assembly: GCF_900104575.1. Taxonomy (NCBI): domain Bacteria; kingdom Bacillati; phylum Bacillota; class Bacilli; order Caryophanales; family Bacillaceae; genus Bacillus; species Bacillus tuaregi. The sequence goes on along the minus strand of NZ_LT629731.1, from coordinate 454,782 downwards.
CCAGGAAATCTATTCGATGAACGTAATCCAGATACCGACGAACAGACCGATTATGAGGAAGGATCTGCCTGACCAGATTTTTGATACGATCGACCATAAATACAAAGCGGTTGCGAAAAAGGTTAAGGAATTGAACGCGAAGGGTCAGCCCGTGTTAATTGGAACGACTTCTATTTTACAGTCAGAAAAAGTGGCCGATTATTTACGCGAGCATCATTTGACGTTTGAAGTGCTCAATGCAAAAACGGTTGAGCAGGAGGTTCAGCTGATTAGTATCGCTGGACAAAAGGGTCGAATTACCGTTGCGACTAATATGGCCGGGCGCGGGACCGATATTATGCTTGGTGAAGGTGTGGCAGAGCTTGGCGGTCTTTATGTGATTGGTACTGAGCGAAATGAATCGCGTCGGATTGACAACCAGCTGAAGGGCCGTTCCGGACGTCAGGGTGACCCGGGGGTATCTGAGTTCTTTATTTCCCTTGAGGATGATTTGATTCGTCGTTTTGCTCGCGAGGAAGCAGAGAAATTAAAGAAGAAATTGAAGCTGGATGCTGAAGGCAGAATACTGAATGATAAAATCATCGAGTTTTTTGATCGGACGCAGCGAATTTGTGAGGGCTCTGGCTATGCCATCCGGGAATATAATATTAAGCTTGATGATGTCTTGAATATGCAGCGCAGCACGGTTTATGAGCTGCGAACACGGATTCTTGAAGGCCGTGATTTGGTGCCGCTGATTAAAACAGCTGTGGAATCGTTTGTGAAGAGTGAGATTGAGATGACTTGTTCTGAAGAGATTATTCCGGAGAAATGGGATACGAAACAGCTGGTGGGCAATCTATCTGAGGTGCTGCCTGGCGGAGAATTATCTGAGATTGTGGGATTGATGGATCAGAATAAGATTTCAGGTATTGTCACAGCTGAGCTTGAGGATTATTTTACCCGATTAGACAAGATTACAGAAAACCCACAGGTTCTAGCTGCCTTCCCTCGCTATATTCTTTCAGCCGTTGACCATCATTGGCTTGCCCATTTGGAAGCAATGGAGCGTTTAAAGGAAGGTATTGGCTTACGAAGCTACAGCCAGGAGGATCCGATGCGCCAATATGGCCGAGAAGGCTATGCGTTGTTCACGGACATGTATCATAAAATAGAAAGAGAAATCGGCCGTCAATGTGCCGGGATTGTGAGAGCAATCGAAAATCAAATCGGGAGGGCGTAAAAATGCTAGGATTTTTCAAGCGTGATAAAAAGAAAATAGCCAAGGATGGCGAGGACCATACAGTAGACTCAATGGAGCTTTTGGGGGAACAAGCCGAAGAAACCGGGAAGGAAGTTAAGACAAAGCTCCACTTCCCTCCTAATGTGGAAATCGGTCAGGAGGAGCGATATTATTACCAGTTTTTAAATAATGAGCTTCCATTACTGAAGGAAAATCAGATTTCATTGTCAGGGATTGAGGTACATACGGAAGAAGACGGCAGGGTGTTAGTGAAGGCGTTTATCCGGAATAGTATTGCCAAAGGTGTACAGGTGCAGGAGCCGATTCCGTTGCTGTTACTTGGACCTGATGGAGAAAAGCTGGCCCGCCAGGTATTTGATTTAACGGTTTTGGGAGAACTGCCACCTGAGAGCAGTACGCCTTGGGTGTTTGTGTTTGACAAGCAGAATGTATCGGTTGAGGAAATCCCGCAAACAGATTGGAAGCTGGCATTTGAGCTGAAAAAGGCCAAGGGTCCACATGCGCTTGATTTAGAGGAAAGCTGGGAAAAGAGCTTAGCGGATAAGGATAAGGAAAAGCTTGAGCAGCTTGTTAAATCGGTAACGCCTCCTAAGCCGGGTGAAGTGAACTTCATGGGCATTCAATCACGTTTGGATGATGAAGGCGCACTTCATGTCACACTGTTAATTCGTAACGGAAGCGAGAAAAATGTAAAGCTCGAGCAGCTACCGCTTAATATTGAGGATGCCACTGGTGAGGTTATCGCCAAGGGAGCCTTCAAAATGGCAGAGCTCGAAGTCAAAGCCAACACCAGCAAACCATGGACCTTCATCTTCCCTAAAGAGCTAGTGCTGAAGGAAAATGTCGACTTAAGCAAATGGAAAGCCTACGTACCACAAGGGTAACGCGGTGAAGTGCTGGGGGTCAGGCCCCCGGTGGGGTAATGCGGTGAAGCATTGGGGGACTGTCCCCCATCTGGGTAATGCGGTGAAGCATCGGGGGACTGTCCCCCATCTGGGTAATGCGGTGAAGCATTGGGGGACTGTCCCCCATCTGGGTAATGCGCTAAAGCATTGGGGGACTGTCCCCCATCTGGGTAATGCGTTAAAGCACGAAAAGAGGATAAGCCATTGGCTTATCCTCTTTTCGTGCTTTAGCGTTATCTCAATCGTTGGTAGCATGAATCGCCAAAAAAGGGGGAGAAAAAACACTTATCATTACTGATAGGTGTTTTTTCTCCCGGCTACCAACCTTGGTTATTGTATAAAATATAAAGGAGTCTATCTCACTTACAATTATATATTACCACCGTTACCTAATTATCTCAATTACATTTTTCCTATTTAACCGTTTTTGAGGAAAATATTACACTATTGCCTTTCGACCTATAGAATAATATTGAATCCCTTGTTTTTCAGCATCTTCGAGGGTAAAGCAGTTTCTTCCGTCGAACAAAATTGGTTTTGTCATATACCTTTTTACCTGCTCGAGCGATAGGTTTTTGATTTCATCCCACTCTGTCAAAATAAAGGTAGCTTCCGCATCCTCTAGTGCTTTTTCCGCACTTTCTGCGTATTGAAGCTTGTTGCCGAATAGCTTTTCTACATTTGGCATCCCTACTGGATCATAAACCGTAATAACTGCGTCTTCCATCAATAGATCCTGAATCAATTTCAAGGATGCCGCATCACGAATATCGTCTGTATTGGGTTTAAAGGTTAATCCCAATATCGTTATTTTCTTGCCAGCTAACGAACCAACGGCTTCCTTCGCTTTATAAAATAGGCGCTCTTTTTGCAGTCGGTTCACATCAATGACCGATTTCAAAATCTTGAAGTCATAGTCGTATTCGTTTGCTAAGTGATTTAAGGCGTTAATATCCTTTGGAAAGCAGGAGCCGCCAAAGCCGATGCCCGCCTGGAGAAACTTGCTGCCGATTCTTTTATCCAGTCCAACGCCTGCTGCGACATGCTCGATATTACCGCCGACCTTTTCACAAAGATTGGCGATTTCGTTAATAAAGCTTATTTTTAACGCGAGAAAGGAATTTGAAGCGTATTTAATCATTTCTGCACTGCGAATATCCGTATGAACTATCGGCAGCTTGAAAGGTGCGTAAATGTCCGCTATTACCTTCCCTGCCTCCTGGTCGTTCGAACCAATGACAATCCTATCACCGTGGAAGGTATCATGGATGGCAGAGCCCTCTCTTAAAAACTCCGGATTGGAGACGATTTTGACTGTTAAACCTGCCGGCACCCGCTCCGCAATAATGCGCCCGATGTATTCATTTGTCCCGACCGGCACCGTGCTTTTCGTTACGACAATGCAGTCCTTTGTTATATGCTCAGCAATTTCAATCGCTGCTTTTTCAATATAGGTTAAATTCGCTGAGCCGTCCTCGTTCGGCGGCGTACCAACTGCGATAAAAATACAGTCCGCATCGCTGTAGGCCTCTTTAACATCAGCTGTAAAGGACAGTCTACCTGCGCTAATATTCTTCTGAATAAGTTCATCTAAGCCTGGCTCATAAATGGGAGATTTCCCACTGTTCAGTAGGTTTATTTTTTCCTGATCGATATCATAACAAGTGATTTGGTGGTCGACATCCGAAAGGCAGACCCCGGTAACCAACCCCACATAGCCCGTTCCAGTAATCGTTATCTTCATGTAAATCCCTTCTTTAAGTCCGATAGTTTCAAAACACAATAATCCCATTATAGCTTAAATGTGATAGTAAGCCCAATGAAAATGTCGAAAAATGAAATTAGTACCAGGTCACATTTGAGAGTTTTGTGACGAATTGAACAGAATGGTGATTTAAGGATAATTGTTGATAACTTTATCAACAATGGTTCATTTTGCGTAAAGTTTTATCACTAGCGGAATAAGGTGGTGATTTCGCTTTAGCAAACATTGGTTTTACCCACAGGAATTAGTAACATATCCACACTTTTTAACACCTTATCCACATTTTGTTGTGGATTGTGGATTCTAGTTTCTTCCATGGGCTCAGTCTCGTCCTACAGTCGGTGTCTTACGGACATACTAATCCAATAGAGAGAAAGGTCTATTTTTCAACAACTAATTCCATTATAATGAAATGATTGGTATAAATGGATAAAAGAAGGGAATTGCAATGAGATCTGATAAGAAGAAGCGAAAGAATGGAAAGCGTTGGCTGAAAATACTCGGGCTACTGCTGGTACTGCTGATTGCAGGTGGCGGAGTTTATGCCTACAATGTGTATCAATCCTTGACCTCTGCGGTGGATACGATGCACCAGCCGATCAAAAGGGAAAAATCCGAAAAACGTCCGGAAGTGATTACCCTGACAAAGGAAGAGGACCCAGACCCTTTTTCCGTCCTGCTGCTCGGGGTTGACGAGCGTGAAGGTGACAGCGGTCGTTCCGATACGATGATTGTCCTTACCGTGAATCCGGAGATGAATTCGATTAAGATGCTCAGCATTCCGCGTGATACAAGAACGGAGATTGTCGGGCGCGGTGTGGAGGATAAAATTAATCATGCCTATGCCTTTGGTCGTGAGGAAATGTCGATGGCCACGGTGGAAAACCTCTTGGATATCCCGATTGATTATTATGTGAAGGTCAATATGGAGGGCTTTAAGGATATTGTGGACGCTGTTGGTGGGATTCAAGTGACAAATGAGTTGAATTTCACCATTGAAGGGAATCAATTTAAAAAGGGCTTGAATCAACTGGATGGTATACAGGCGTTGGCCTATGTCCGGATGCGAAAAGAGGACCCTAACGGTGATTACGGGCGCCAGGAACGGCAGAGACAGGTGATTCAGGGGATTATCAGTAAAGGAGCAAGCTTTAGCTCCCTGACCCGCTTTGATGAGATATTTGCGGCCTTAGGTAAAAATGTCCGCACCAACCTGACCTTTAATGAGATGATGAATATTCAGAAGAACTATAAAGCCGCTGCCGGAAGTGTGGAGCAGATTCAAATGACAGGTGAAAACAAGAAGATTGATAAAATCTTCTATATCATTGTGCCTGATGAGGAAATCCAAAAGGTGCAGACTGAATTGAAGACCCATTTAGAAATGAAATAAGCTGTGCCGGTACAGACTTGAGTTGAAGCTCTGCGTTGCTTTTTGGCTTGCGCTTAAGCAAAATTAGTATCGTTAACACCGCTTTAATCCCCGACCTAAGTGTACATATGCACTTAGGTCTTTTTTTCGTGGCATAAGCCCTGTCCTACGTATATCAAATGCACTTAGGTCTTTTTTTCATGACAGATGCCCTGTCCATTCAAAAGGCTTTGAATATACTACCTCTGTATACAATATTTAGGAGGAGTGGAGACAAATGGGTAAAAAGAAAAAGAAGAAAAAATATCATGACCCCATGTACCGTTATCTTACTAACTATATGGGCCACGAGGTAACCTTTACACTTGAATCCGGACAAGTATTATCCGGGGAGTTAATGGATATGACAAGGGATGGTTTGATGGTCATACAGGAAACAGAAGTCCTAAGCCCCTTTGCCACACAATTGCGGACCATGGTGAGATGTCAGGATGTCTTGTTTGTAACGGTTCAAATGGAAACGTAATGTCCACTTTCCCCTTAGGATGTAGGTATGATATGAAAATAGTATTGATCACATCGGGATATGCAGGCATCTATCCTTTTTTAGAAAAATCGATTCAAGCTGCACTTACAGCCCTTGACCACCCTTTTATCACGATAGCTCCAGAATATACGACACAAAGCGTTGAACAAATCGAAAACTTCCAGCCGGATTTTATCCTTGTCTTTGTTGGCTACAAGCTCCAGCAGGACTTCCTTCCATTCTTCAAGCAGAAAGGATATCGTCTCGGGATTTGGTTTACTGAGGATCCCTTTTATCTAGACGAATCGATTCGTTTAGCTGAAATGTTCCACAATATCTTCACCATTGATTTAGGCGCCTATGAATACTATACAAAAGTCCTTCAGGGCAAAAAAATTTATCATCTTCCTTTAGGAACCGATTCGGCACAGTACTTCCCTTCTCAATCAAACCATCCAGTCTTGTATGATTTATGTCTAATTGGTTATCCATACCCGGAAAGAGTTCAGCTTGCCCATTTGATAGCTGAACAAACCCCCTATCAGTTATTGGTTGCAGGTCCCTTATGGAGACGTGCCATGCAAGGTATTGCGCACCAGAGAGTCATGGTCATCAATAAATGGATCCACCCTGGCATCGTTAACCAGTTATATCATCAATCAAGGATGATTCTAAATCCTCATCGGTCACACCTTTTTCACAAAAACAAAAACTCGCTTGGGATTGAAAACAAAAGCCTTAATAATCGGACCTTTGACATTGCTGCCTGTGGTGGATTTCAGCTGATCACGGCAAAGCCGGATACCGTCTTACACTTTGACAGCAAATGTGAATTGGTGAGCTATACAACAGTGGAAGAATGTCTAAAGCTCATACACACGTTTATCCATGACGACGAGAAAAGGGCTAATTATTCCCGGAGGGCTATGGAGAGAGTCCTAAGCAGCCATACCTTCCATCACCGCATGCAGAGGATGATCGACTTTTTACAATAAATAACAGAAAGGAGAGGGAAAATTGTTAACCTTTAAAAATCAAACCATTCTTGTGACAGGTGGAACGGGGTCGTTTGGGAAAAAGTTCGTTAAGAGAATGTTGGCTAATCAGGTAAAAAAAGTGATTGTCTTTAGTCGTGATGAATTAAAGCAATATGAAATGGCGCAGGAATTTACCGACCCGCGAATTCGCTTCTTTATCGGAGATGTGCGTGACAAGGAGCGATTATTCCGAGCCTTTGACGGTGTCGATATTGTGGTCCATGCCGCTGCCTTAAAGCATGTGGGCGTGTGTGAGTATAATCCCTTCGAAGCCATCCGGACGAATGTGTTAGGTGCGCAAAATATCATTGAAGCTGCCCTTGATCGCGGGGTCTCCAAGGTCATCGCCTTAAGCACGGATAAAGCCGCCAATCCTGTCAATCTTTACGGTGCCACCAAGCTTGCCTCGGATAAATTATTTGTCGCTGCTAATTCCTATAGCGGCTCGAAGAAAACCCGCTTTGCGGTCGTGCGGTACGGAAATGTTGCCGGCAGCCGCGGCAGTGTGATTCCTTTTTTTCAAAAAGTAAAGGAAACAGGCAAAATCCCGATTACTGATGAAAGAATGACCCGCTTCTGGATTACGTTAGACCAGGGGGTACAGTTTGTCATAGACAATCTTGCCAGAATGAAGGGCGGAGAAATTTTCGTTCCGAAGATTCCAAGTATGAGGGTGACTGACTTGGCTGCTGCCATGGCACCAGATTGCAAAATCGAAATTGTCGGCATTCGACCGGGGGAAAAACTGCATGAAACGATGATTACCGAGGATGATAGCCGCCATACCATAGATTACGGCAGCTATTATGTGATTCAGCCTGAATTTCCTTGGTGGGATGCTTCCCGTGCGAAGGATGGAGACCTTCTGCCCGAAGGCTTCATCTATGCAAGCCATACGAATCATCATTGGCTTAGCGTTGCCGAGCTGCGCAAGCTAGTTAACGATCAAAATTTAACCATATCGTAACGGAAGGAGGCATAAAATGGAACAGAAGCCAACAAGAGATTCCTTTCTTCCCTACGGTCGACAGTGGATTGATGAAGAGGATATTCAAGCTGTCGTAGAAGTCTTAAAGGGCGAATATCTTACAACAGGACCCTATATTACTCGTTTTGAAAAAGCTGTCGCCAGCTATGTTGGAGCCACATATGCCGTTAGCTTTGCCAATGGCACCGCAGCCCTGCACGGTGCCTGCTTTGCGGCTGGAATTTCCGACGGTGATGAAGTCATTACCAGTCCGATGACGTTTGCCGCAAGTGCGAATTGCATTTTGTATCAGGGCGGGACCCCTGTTTTTGCCGATATCGATGAGGAGACATACAATCTAGACCCTGCCGAAATCGAAAAAAAGCTTACGAGTAAGACAAAAGCGATTATCCCGGTCCATTTTACCGGACAGCCCGCACCGCTCGATGAAATCGCCGCGATCGCCAAAAAGCATCAGTTAGTCGTGATTGAAGATGCCGCCCACGCACTTGGGGCCACTTATAAAGGAAACAAGATTGGCTCGATTAGTGACATGACCATGTTTAGCTTTCATCCGGTTAAGCATATTACCTCTGGTGAAGGGGGGATTATCACCACTAACGATAAGGATTACTACGAGAAGTTGCTGCAATTCCGCTCACATGGAATCACAAGGGATGTCAATAAACTAACAGAAAATCATGGCCCTTGGTATTATGAAATGCAATTCCTTGGCTATAACTATCGCTTGACCGATATTCAGGCAGCGCTTGGGCTCAGCCAATTAAAGAAGCTTGATGCTTTTATCGAACGAAGAAAGAAATATCGCACCATGTATGACGAAGCGTTTCAGGGCCTGCAAGCAATCACCCTGCCGTTTCAGGACAGCAATCGCTGCTCTAGCTGGCATTTATACGTTATCCGCCTTCAATTAGATCAATTAAGCGGGACTCGGGAGGATATTTTCAATCGTCTGCGCCAGGAAAATATCGGGGTCAATGTTCATTATATTCCCGTGTATTACCTGCCCTATTATCAAAGTCTCGGCTACCCAAAAGGCCTTTGCCCTAAAGCTGAGAAGCTGTATGAAGAAATCATTACCCTCCCCCTCTTCCCAGCTATGACTGAGAAGGACGTTCATGACGTGATTCAGGCTGTAAAAAAAGTCATCTGTCACTACCGCAAAGCATAGGAAGGTGATTCTTCTGAAGATTGTTGCCATCATTCAAGCGAGAATGGGTTCAACCAGGCTTCCTGGTAAAGTACTCAAGGAAGTACTGGGCAAGCCCTTGCTTGAATATCAAATTGAAAGAGTCAAAAGGTCGAAACGAATTGATGAAATTGTCATTGCCACCACAAGCAAGGAGGTAGACCAGCCTATTATTGATCTTTGTAATAGGCTCTCCCTTGCTTACTACCGTGGTTCAGAGGAGGATGTCTTAGCAAGATACTGGCAGGCTGCCACGAAGTACCATGCGACTGTTGTCGTCCGTCTGACCTCTGACTGTCCGTTCATCGACCCGGATATTATCGATGCGGTCATTAGCGAATATCTATCAAATCTAGACGATTATGATTATGTGTCCAATACCCTTGAACGAACCTTTCCGCGAGGCCTCGATGTTGAGGTGATGTCGATGAAGGCTCTAGAGCAGGCCCATCACGAAGCACGAAGCGGTGTACATCGTGAGCATGTGACCTCCTATCTTTATTCCCACCCCGAGAAATTCTCCTTGGGCACTGTCAAAAATTCCTTTGATGCGAGCCAATATCGGCTAACCGTGGATACCGAAGAGGATTTCCAACTCATCAGCAGGCTCATCCATCACTTTTCTACTAAAGGGATGGATTTTGTCCCCTTTAAAGACATCCTGCGTGTGCTAGAGGAAAAGCCTGACTGGACCTTGATCAATGCTCATATCGAGCAAAAGAAGCTGGATGACTCGTTATGAAGGTGTTTTTTCGGGTAGACGCTTCTAAGGAGATTGGAACCGGACATGTGATGAGATGCTTAACGCTCGCAGAAACCCTCCGCTCTCATGGGGCGACTGTCAGCTTTATTTGCCGAGAGCATGCCGGACATCTCTGTGATTTCATTGAAGCAAAGGGCTTTATCGTCTCCAGGCTCCCACCTCCAACGGGTGATGCCCCTCTTTCAGCTTTAACGTCCCACTCCCATTGGCTCGGTGTTCCCTGGGAGATTGATGCAGAGCAAACCAAAGCCCTCCTGCAGGGATACACGGTTGATTGGCTGATGGTGGATCATTATGCCATTTCTCTCGAATGGGAACACGTCCTGAAAGGGATCGCCAAAAGAATCATGGTGATAGATGATTTGGGGGATCGAAAGCATGATTGTGATTTGTTAATGGATCCAACCGCACTCGATGCCCCCCTCAAATATCGTTCGCTCGTTCCGCCATATTGCAGGTTGTTTCTTGGTCCTAGCTACGTCCTATTGAGACCTGAATTCGTACAGCAAAGGAGTCACATGAAGCATCGAACAGGCTCTGTTAAAAGAATCTTCCTTTTCTTTGGCGGCTTCGATCCGACGAATGAAACAGGAAAAGCGCTCACTTCTTTTTTAGAATTGAATCGAACTGACATCGAGGTAGACGTAGTGGTCGGACAATCCAACCTTCATAAACAACAGCTGAAAGCTCTTTGTGACCAGCATGATCAGCTTCATTTTCATTGCCAAATCAATCATATGGCCCTCCTCATGCGACAGGCAGACATCGCAATCGGCGCTGGAGGAACGACGACATGGGAGCGCTGCTATCTAGGGCTACCGTCGATTGTATGGAGTCTGGCCGAGAATCAGAGGTCGATGTGTGAATATTTAGGAAAAAGAGGCATCATCCATTATCTTGGGGAGAGTCATCAAGTGAAGCCTATCCTATTAACGGAGCAGCTTAAGGCCTTTCTTGCAGATGAAAAAGAACGGGCAGCCATGTCACAGAGGTCTGCAGATTTAATGAAGAATCATTCAGTTGATATTCAATTAATGATTAAGTACATCATAAAAATGGGTGATTAGAATGAGCTATACTTTACGTGCATTAACCAATCAGGATAAAGATTTGCTTTATAGCTGGCGCAATGCCAAATTTATCCGGGTCAATATGTACCATGATGAAGTCATTCCCTATGAACATCATTGCCAGTGGTTTAATAAGGTTTTGCTGAATCAAAAGGAGTATTATCGCCTCTTTTGTGATTCTAACAGGCCATTAGGGCTTATTTCCTTTAAAGAGGAGGTTGGCCAAAATAAGGTCTTTCACTGGGGATTTTATATTGGCGAGACTCAAACACCTAAAGGCTCCGGTACATGGATGGGTTATTTAGGCTTAGATTATGCCTTTCATACGTTAGGAGCCAACTGTATTGTTGGTGAGGTGTTTGACTTTAATCAAAAAAGTGCTGCGTTTCATCTGAAGCTAGGCTTTCAGCAGGATTTGCCTTATCAGCATACATTTTTTCGAAAGGAACAGCCCTTTCAGGTCCTGCGGTTTATTTTAACAAAAGAAGATTGGGAGCTTCATAGAGAGAAAGTCAACTTGAGTATGACATAAAAGGATGTGTTTCACTTGAAGGAAATCAATCTTGGAGGACGAATGGTTGGAGAGAACCATCCTCCTTTTATTATTGCGGAGATGTCTGGGAACCACAACCAGTCCCTGGAACGTGCCCTGCAGATTGTGGAGGCTGCAGCAAAGGCTGGAGCGCATGCCTTGAAAATCCAAACCTATACGGCTGATACGATGACGATTAATCTTGATACAGCTGATTTTCAAATCAATGACGGGCAGAGTCTGTGGAATGGCAGTAATCTTTATACCCTTTATCAACAGGCCTATACGCCGTGGGAGTGGCATCAGTCAATCTTTGAACGTGCGCGGGAGCTGGGAATGATTCCCTTTAGCACCCCCTTTGATGCCACGGCGGTTGATTTTTTAGAAAGCCTAAACGTACCCTTTTATAAAATCGCCTCGTTTGAAAATAATGATATCCCCTTGATTAAAAAGGTAGCGGCAACAGGCAAGCCGATGATTATTTCGACTGGGATGGCGACGATGGAGGAAATCAAGGAGACGGTTGAAACAGCAAGGGCACACGGGTGTCAGGATCTGATTTTGTTGAAATGTACAAGTACCTATCCGGCTTCACCGAGGCATACCAATATCGTCACCATTCCTCATATGCGCGAGACCTTTCAGTGCCAGGTCGGCCTGTCGGACCATACGATGGGGATTGGCGTTGCCGTCGGAAGTGTTCCGTTAGGTGCGACGGTGATTGAAAAGCACTTTACCCTATCTCGTGCTGACAAGGGGGTTGACTCTGCTTTTTCGATGGAGCCTGAGGAAATGAGAGCATTGGTGACGGAAACCGAACGGGTCTGGCAGGCCTTAGGACACGTGAGCTACGGTCCGACTGATGCTGAACAAAGCTCCTTAAAATTCCGCAGATCGATTTATATTGTCAAGGATGTACGGGCAGGAGATGTGTTAACAGAGGAGCATTTAAAAGTCATCCGGCCTGGCTTCGGCTTGGCCCCGAAATACTATGAGCAACTATTGGGGAAAAAGGCTCGAGTGGATGTGAAGGCAGGAACGCCTGCGGATTGGTCGTTTGTTTAGATTTGGTGCTTAAAGGGTTCGTGGATGAAAAGTGCACATCGAGGCAACGAACAAGAAGTGTAGACACTAGGCCGACTAACTTGTGGAACAGACAGACCCGTCACTTTTTCAAATTGGTAAAAACGGAGACTATGTGATGAGCCTCCGCTTTTTTGGTGCCGTGCAAAAGGGAAGGACCTGCTATTTCTATGGCAGGTCCTTCCTTTCTTATGAATCTCCTTCGATTTTGCCACATTCCTCAAGAAGCCTTTGTCCTGAGGTTCCATCAAGATAAAGACTGTCCACATAGCGCTGCCTCACTTTGGCATAATCCAGCTTTTGCTTCGGAGAGGAATAATATTGATGGACCATCCTATAAAGCTCATCTGAGTTAGTTTGGACATATCCTCCCAGGCCGTTAAAATAATCATAAACTCGGTTGCTTTTTAAAAAGTCAAACAGAAATACCGGTTTATTCAACAGGATGCTTTCTACCACAACCGTCGATAATGTCGCAACCACTCCATCGACAGAGCCAATTAATTCGTACAGGTTCACCTCCCGCGATGCCTGCACCTTAATGGACTTGTACTCTTTTTCCAGCTTATAATAAAGGTCACATCTTTTCTTGGCGATTTCCCATGGGTGTGGCTTTATGATTAGTTGATAGCGCCGCGAATCCGCGAGGGACTTGATTAGCTTTGTAAATCGGTCGGGATCCAAATTGGGACCGGTTATGACTAATAGCGTTGTCTGGTCTGGATTAATGCTTTCCTTTGAAGATGTACGATGCAAATATGGGCCTGTAAATATTTCATCATATTTTGGGTGTCCGATTTCCAGAATCCGCTCTGGGGCAAGTCCTCTTTGCAGGTACCAATTCTTCTCATACTCTCCATAAACTGCGGCGGCACTTGTAAAAATCGGCATAAATGCCTCTTCCCCCATTAAGATCCCGTGCTGAAGACAAATACTCTTGATTCCATGAAGAGAACCCACGATAGCAAGCGACCTGCTGACCACGTCCTCTGTCGTCCCGACGATAATCGCTGAAATAGTGTGCTGGTTGAATAAATTGAAGCAGGTATTAATGGTTTTGACAATGAGGGGAATCCGTTTCAGAAATGTCTGCTGAAAGAAATCATTGCCAAAGGCGATATGGTCCTTGAATTGGGCAAATACCAGCTTCGCCTCCTCGACCAGCTGCTCAGAGATCTCCTCCGTTGGCTCCTCATATTTTGCGATTGTTTCATTGGGAATCCCATAGACATGACTGTTTCTTGAGCGAGAGAGAATGATGGTTTTGTTGGGGTCAAACCAAGCTTGATAGCTGGACTCTGGAATCCGAGTATAGTCATAGTTTACTAGTATTTTGCCGTTGGTTGTTGGTTTATTGATGGTCTGAGTTTTGGGCAGGTATTTTTCAAAATAAGGCTGTATCGTATCCTGCTTCAATTCCGGGAGAGGGAAATGTTCGGCTTCCAGCTTCACTTTCAGCTCTTGGTCGATATGCTGATAAAAATTGGTTAACAGGCAAATGGGAATCTTTTTGAAGGTAAGGTGCTTAAAGGCTTCGATAAACTCACGATAGAGAGCCCAGTAATGATCCAAGTACGTATTCATGGTCTCGGGTCCTTTCTCATGGCTCTTATCGAGTCTCTAAGCTCCTTGCAGGTTCGCTGATCTGGAAGCTTACTTGCAAATTCACTTGGCTTGTCGTCAAAAATTTGGGCGTGAATGGAAATGGGCGTAATGGTGTTATAGTCGAGAACTTCATTTATCGGGTAAAACGGCCAATAATGATTCAGTTTCCAGAAGAAGCGAGCATCGCCAATCCTGTAAAATTGCGGGTCCTCATCCCAAATCGAGCCAAATTTTTCGGCAATCACCGGTAATACCGTTCTTCTGTGCATAATTGAGCAATGATCGGTTACACAAGGTGCATTCCATTGAATCGCCTTAGCAGGTCTGACAATGGATTTTGTTACTTCCCCATTCTCATTGATATAGTTTGTCTGCGAGGCAGAATACACGACCATTGCCTTCGGATGGCTCTCCAGAAAATCCACCATTTTCTCAACCTTTTGCTTGTCATAGACATTATCATCCGTAGCATAGGCAATATAGTCTCCGGCTACTGACTCCAGCGCTTGATTAATCAATACAGCGTATCTTGTCTTGGCTACACGCTGATCGATGGTTTGAATCTCACTCTTGAAAAAATGGACTCGCTCATCCTCTAGAAAAGGTTTTATCTTTTCCAAGGTTTCTTCATTTGAATTATCATCCATAATAAACAATTCAAAGTCCTGGTAGGTTTGATTCAAGATGGATTGAAGAGTCTTGTCAACATACTCATGCTTATTATAGCTGGTTAAGATAATAGATACCTTCGGCACGACTCCACCTCTTTCTCTGTTTTAGTTTTAGTCACTAAGCATTGCATAGCTGTTCCTTATACTCTATGAAACAGAAATATGGAATGGTACACCATCTCAAGTCTAAATGACAAAACAGGCAGATACCCCGTATCATTCCCCACCAATAACAAAAAAAAGAAAACCTCCCACCAAATTCACTATTGGCCAGAGATTTTCCTTTTCCACGTTAAAGCACTGGGGGTCAGGCCCCCAGCGCTTTAACGCATTACCCAAATGGGGGACAGTCCCCCGGTGCTTTAACGCATTACCTTAGCGGGGGACTGTCCCCCGGCGCTTTAACGCGTTACCTTAGCGGGGGGGGTGTTCCCCCGCCGTTTTAGTTCGTTACTAGCATGTCTATATATTGAACAGATTGTGATGGGAATGTTCGATATATTTTACTTAGCTGCCATTGGTTTTGGTTTTCGAGTTGTCCGAAGATGACCATGCCTGGTTCTAGGTGTTCGAGGTACTTGGCGTCAGCCAATGTGGTGTAGTCGCTCTGACCTGCACCTAGCAGTCTCATCGTGACACCTGTTTCATTAACCGTTTTTACTTCAAATAGACCAGTGGCTTTATCTGACGCAGTAGCCGGACCTGATGCAATGGTATCGAATAATGGGTCCATGTCATATTCCGGCTCATTTCGACGCTCCTGATAAGATGCGTATGAATCCATTACCTTTACCGCAGCGAGAATCGAAGGCTCCAGCTCTTTGATTAGCTTTTTCACAACTGGGGCATGCTTCGTTCCGTAAGTGCCATCGATTTTATCAATGAAGTTCTTGAGAACGGACATAAAGCCCTTTACCTGATTAACGGTTGCATCCATATTGAAAGCCAAGTAATTAAAGGTCAGCCACTTTCTCCAATCGTCTTCGTTTACGTCATTCCAGGAATAGATAATTTTTTGACTTAAGAAATAACCGATGGTTTGGAGACCGAGACGATATTTATAATAGGTACTCTGCGATTTCCCTTCGCCCTTTTCCCTAAAGCACTCGAGAATATCCTTCACATAAAATTGCTCCGCTTCTTCAAACGGAATTCCGATTTCCTCCATGAGTTTAAGGTCTTCTTCCGTTACCGAAGAGCTTACCGGCATATTTACATCTGGAGCTGGAGTGTCAGACATAGCTGGTGTCTCTGGAACTTCAACTGGAGCTTCGGCTGGAAGCTCCGGAACAAGTCTTGAATTTCGCTCTTCACGAAGCGTCACAAACGGCGACAGCTCAAGGTCTAATCTTCTTCTCATCGTATTAAAGTCTGCCGTTACCTTTACCTGACCTGCGGTATTTTTCATAGTCACATAGCTGCCATATTCATGCTTACGAAGCCATTGCTCGAGCTCGTCAGTTTTTCCAGCAGCAGCCATCTGCACTGGAGAGCGGCCAGCAAAGAATGGCATCGGCTGATCCATTTCCTCTAATAATAGAGCCCGCTGTGCGATGGTCGCAAACTCCTGCGGGACTCCATTTGCCAGCATGACACTATAAAAGGCCACTTTGGTATCAGGAGATGCCATCATGCTATCAGCCTTTTCCTCTACAAGCTTCACTCCCTGTATGGATGAAAGCTTGTTTTTAAAAGAAACCGCCTCATCCACCGAAAGCGTTGAGTACACGAGCTTTTTGTCGGTAATTTCCACACTGCCCTCCACCTCTGCAATGCGGACAGGCCCTGGAGCACAGTTATCTATGTAATGGTAGATTTTTTTCAAATAGGCACCTTTTCCGTTGCTGCCCTTCGATTCATCCATATAAAAGCGATCGTCTGCCTGTAACATTTGGAAAACCGAATCGGTATTTTGAACCTCATATTGCAGCTCTGTTTGAATAATTTCGACCGCATCCTTAGAATAATCCGGTGCTAAAAGCAATGCTCTTAGAATTTCCGGGTAGTGCTCGAAGGCCACTTCATGTGGAGTGGATTGATTTTCCTTCATTTTCTCTTCTATGTATTCATACGCATTCTTCAATGAGTCAGGACCAACAGATGTCGCAACTCCATTGATATAGTAGCCGCCGTCAAATTCCTCCAGCATACATATTGTCCCAGCCCATGGTATCCACTCTGGCATCGTTTCACAGAACGGCATATAGAATTTTTCGTTGGAAAACAAATCCTCCACAATTACACCATGCTCATCATAATCCACCTGCTGAATCAGCCGCGGAATCATCTTTTCCCAATCAAGCGCAAGCTCCTTTAAAATTGGATCGCGATGGTTGCCGATTGCCCTGTTATAGCTCTCAATTCCACGCAAGCCCTGCGCATCGCGGTGGAAGAACAAAAGCCAATGTTGAAAAAAGGAATCCGGAATTTCCGTTTCCACTCGTGCTTCAAATTCCTTCTCTAAAGCCTTCAGCTCATCCATGGAAAAGGACGGGAAAACCTCACGGACCAATCCCTGGACGAGCTCATATTTCAATTGAAAAAATCGTTCACGCTTAACCTGCCCGATTTCAATAACTTGAGCTTTCTTCATACAACACTTTTTATATTTCTTTCCGCTACCACAAGGGCAGAGATCGTTTCTTCCTACTTCCACAATAAACACCTCTTACATTTCATACCATCTAGTATACAAGAAAATGCCAGTAAAAAAACACATTATTACTGTATCATACAACATGAAACCATGTCTTGCGAGGAAAGACCCCCTCCCTTTTAACGCATTACCGTGTTGGGGGACAGTCCCCCAGCGCTTTAAAGCGGCGGGGGACTGTCCCCCGTTGCGTTAAAGCAGGCAAGGGATTTCCAGACTTTTTCCTTATTTTAAGTGATAATCCTTCATGATGGAAGTCAATCTTTTGTTTGAATACTTTCCGCCTATTTCGAGCATGCTTTAATTGCTAGTATTATCTTTTTCCTCTGCTCCAAACAATCAAATTCGCCTGTCGAATTTGCGTCCGGATTACCTGAGCACGCTCGATCAACTGACTTTAAAAAATCACAAGACACCGCCGGAGGCTTCACTTCATTCAACCGGGGTTTGAACCCCCACTAAATCGAAGAACCATTTGCATTCATCCCCCACTTGTAGAAATGGAGGACTTTTGCTGAATGAAGTAAAACCTTTGACATTAAATTCTATTTTGTTATTATTATTTTAATATAGAAACAATTTATAAAAATTTTATGACTTATCGTTATTATTTTGCTAATATGAATACTTTCAGAGGCTTTGACAAAGCTATTACACGGAAAGTATTATAGTAAAAGAATAAAAGGAGGTTACAACGTGTCTGGTATAAATAAACAGAAAATTGTGGAAAGCGTTCCACAAAAAGGTTTCTTTGGACATCCCAAAGGATTATTTACGCTTTTTTTCACTGAGTTTTGGGAACGTTTCTCTTATTATGGTATGCGTGCCATCCTTGTTTACTATATGTACTACGAGGTTTCAAAAGGCGGCTTAGGACTTGAAGAGTCAACAGCTCTAGCCATTGTATCCATTTACGGTTCACTTGTTTATATGTCCGGTATTATTGGAGGCTGGTTAGCTGACCGTATATTCGGTACGCAAAAGGCCATATTCTACGGCGGTATTTTGATTATGCTTGGACACATCGTGTTAGCGATCCCGGGTAATGTTTCTCTATTCTTTGTTTCCATGGTATTAATCGTGCTTGGTACAGGTCTTCTTAAACCAAACGTATCTAGTGTTGTCGGCGATATCTATGCAACAAGCGACGAGCGCCGTGATGCAGGTTTCAGTATCTTCTATATGGGTATTAACCTTGGAGCCTTTATTTCACCACTAGTTGTTGGTTCTGTCATGGATACTAGCTTCCACTTAGGATTCAGCTTCGCTGCCATTGGTATGTTCCTTGGATTAGTGATGTTTGTATTAACGAAGAAAAAAAATCTTGGTCTTGCTGGTACTTATGTAGCAAACCCACTTGCGCCAGATGAAAAGAAAACAGTATTCACTCGAATTGGTATTGGAATCATTATTCTTGCTATCTTTATTGCAGTGGCCGTTCCAACTGGTTATCTGACTATTGGCAGTTTTATTAATCTTGTTGCTGTTCTTGGAATTATTATCCCTACTCTATATTTTATAGTGATGTATCGCAGTCCAAAAACATCAGCAGAGGAGCGTTCACGCGTTATCGCTTATATTCCGTTATTCATTTCAGCGGTTATGTTCTGGGCGATTCAAGAGCAGGGTTCAACAATTCTTGCCAACTTTGCCGATAAGCGTACACAACTTGAATTTGCTGGTCTAACTATTTCACCAGCTTGGTTCCAATCCTTAAACCCATTATTCATTATCATCTTTGCACCAGTTTTTGCTGGGTTATGGGTCAAACTTGGAAGCCGCCAGCCTTCGATTCCGAAAAAATTCGCTCTAGGCTTATTATTCGCTGGTTTATCATTCCTTGTGATTCTATTACCTGCTTACTTTGGCGGATCAGATTCATTAGTTAGCCCATTATGGCTTGTACTAAGTTATTTCATTGTCGTACTTGGAGAGCTTTGCTTATCTCCTGTAGGACTTTCAGCCACAACAAAGCTAGCACCAGCTGCATTCTCTGCACAAACCATGAGCTTATGGTTCCTAGCAAGTGCTGCTGCACAAGCACTTAACGCACAATTAGTTAAATTCTATTCACCTGCAACAGAAATGGTTTACTTCGGTGCAATCGGTGGAGCGTCAATCGTTCTAAGTATCATCCTCTTCGCGATTTCACCAAAGATCCAAAGCCTAATGAAGGGTATAAAATAAGAATTGTTTCAATATTTAACTATTAACCTGCTTCGAAAGCATTCGAAGCAGGTATTTTTATGCTTTAACGTAATGGGGGACAGTCCCCCATTACGTTAGAGTTTTATCACATTAAAGCGTTGGGGGACTGTCCCCCGGTGCTTTAATGCATAGCAGTGTTTAGCGTACATAGATATGTATGAGGTGTATGTTGGCTGTTTTTTCTTTTATTTATATAGACATTTATCGTGCATGACGATAATACTGAACATTCAGTCAAAAAACTTGAATGAGTCTTCATTCCGTTATACTATTGTAAAATATAAATTGTTTTTTATTTTTATTAGCCTCTTGATTCTACTAGCGAGCTAAATTGCTTTAGATAAGGACTTTTTCTTGCTTCTTGAGTCTCCTTTCTTTCACATCCATTGCAATATGAAAATAATCTATAGTAGGAACACATTCGTAATTTTCTTTTGCTTATTAATTAACTAATAAACGTAGTTAAATAACTTTCTGGAGGCACATACCTCCAATCAAAAGGAGCTGTGGCACCGTGAAACAAGCCTTGAAAGAGATTGAGAACGACCTGTTTGCTGTGTTTGATCATCTCCACAGTCATCCGGAAATAAGCTGGGAAGAGGTTCAAACCACGAAATTCATAAAAGAGCAGCTTGAAAAGGAAGGCTTTCGCGTCCAAACGTTTGAGGATTGTACAGGGGTTGTTGGGGAAATCGGGGAAGGAGATTTTACTGTCGCGCTGAGGGCTGATATGGATGCACTTTGGCAGGAAAAGGATGGCAAGTGGCAGGCTGTTCATTCCTGCGGACACGATTCCCACTCAACAATGGCACTTGGCGTTGTAAAACTGCTGAATAAGCTTGGTTATCAGCCACCAGGTAAACTGAAGGTTATTTTTCAGCCGGCAGAGGAAAAAGGGTCAGGTGCCCTGAAAATGATGGAAAAGAAGCTTCTTGATGATGTTGACTACTTGTTTGGTGTCCACCTCCGCCCCATCCAGGAGCTGCGCAGCGGTTATGCCTCTCCTGCCATCTGCCATGGCGCTTCACAGCTTGTAAAAGGAGTCATTAAAGGCGTTTCAGCACATGGTGCCCGCCCTCATCTTGGCATTAATGTGATTGAAGTTGGCAGCAGCCTGATTCAAGAAATCAGTAAGATCCATGTTGACCCTCAGGTGCCGTCATCGATCAAAATGACTGCCTTCCATGCAGGGGGCCCTAGCGGTAATGTGATCCCCGACCGCGCTGAGTTTACGCTCGATCTAAGAGCTCAAACAAACGAGGTCATGAGTGAAATGGATTATAAGCTGATCCAGATTGCTGAAGGACTTTCTGCTATCTATGACACGGAAATTAAGCTAAAATCCGAAATCAAGCTTCCAGCAGCAACGGTTGATCCTGAAGCACAGGAACTAATGGAAAGTGCTATTATTGAGGTCATGGGACAAGAATACTGCACACCACCGGTCATCACCTCAGGCGGCGAGGATTTCCACTTTTATTCGCTAATGAAGGAAGATTTGAAATCAACGATGCTTGGCCTTGGCTGTGACTTGAAGCCTGGACTACACCATCCCGATATGACGTTTAACCGTGATGATCTCCTGAACGGAGTTCTGATTTTGGCTTCGACCGTCATGAAAACATTTGAACGTGGTAAAAAATAAGGGTATGATTTTTTTAGGTAACTATCAAATTCGCCCGTCGAATTTGCGTCCGGATTTTTATCGAGCTCGCTCAATAAACTACCATTAAAAAATCCGTGACATCCGCCGGAGGCTTAACTTCATTCAGCCGGGGTTTGTACCACCACTGAATCGAAGTACCATTTGCATTCATCCCCACTTATAGAAGTGGAGGACTTCTACTGAATGAAGTTAAAAGGTGTAGACAACCCAAATAAACATTGGATCGATACACCTTATGATATAAGAATTGGTACGTTGGAGGCACATGATGAAGCTAAATCGAGTCGTCCTAAAACATTTACAAATGGAGCAAAAATCAGCCTTTTCCACAAGCTACGGAACGTTTAAGACTAAGGACCTCATCTTGGTTGAAGCGATTGATGAGGACGGCGTCACAGGCTGGGGCGAGGGCGTTGCGTTTCCTGTTCCTTGGTATACAGAGGAAACAGTGAAGACAAGCTGGCACATGCTAGAGGACTTTCTTTTGCCCATCGCCCTCAAAGCTCCCTTTGACCATCCGGATGAGCTGAATGCGCGTTTTTCTTTTATCCGGAAAAATAACATGGCAAAGGCTGCGATTGAAGGAGCCGTTTGGGATTTATATGCGAAAAGACAGGGCATTTCCTTAAGTCAGGCTCTTGGCGGTAAAAAGAAGACCATCGAGGTCGGTATTGCCATTGGAATTCAGAAAACGACCGATGACCTCTTACGCTTAATTGATCAATATGCGACAGAGGGCTATCGCCGGATGAAGGTAAAAATAAAGCCAGGCTTGGATGTGGAGCTGATTGAGGCTATTCGAAAAAGGTTTCCCACGATTCCATTGATGGCTGATGCTAATTCTGCCTATACGCTGAAGGATATCGCCCGTCTGAAGGAGCTGGATCAGTATGGTTTGATGATGATTGAACAGCCGCTAGGGTCTGATGATATTATTGACCATGCAGAGCTGCAGTCACAGCTTCGGACGCCGATTTGCTTGGATGAGAGTATTCTTTCTCTGGAGGACACCCGAAAGGCCATTGCTATAGGGGCATGCGGCGTGATTAATGTTAAAATCGGGCGTGTCGGTGGATTATCCGAGGCGGTAAAGATACATGATTTATGCAAGGAAAAGGGTGTTCCCGTCTGGTGCGGAGGCATGCTTGAGGCGGGCGTTGGCCGGGCGCATAATATTGCGATTACCTCGCTGGAGAACTTTACGATGCCAGGT
The DNA here is from genome assembly GCF_900104575.1 of Bacillus tuaregi. Taxonomy (NCBI): domain Bacteria; kingdom Bacillati; phylum Bacillota; class Bacilli; order Caryophanales; family Bacillaceae; genus Bacillus; species Bacillus tuaregi. The sequence continues at coordinate 432,293 of NZ_LT629731.1, read as the reverse complement.
GATACCGCCGGTTCCTCTCATTACTGGGAGCGCGATATCATTGATCCAGAGGTTGTAGTTAAGGACGGAAGGATTACGGTGCCGGACAAGCCAGGGATTGGGTATGAAGTCAACCGGAAAATGGTCGATTATTATACGGTTGAGGCGAAGACGTTTCGGGGGTAGTAGCCAGACTACTACTCTTTTTTGGAAAATAGGTATCTGTTGCTCTGTAAAAGTTGAATAGTCCTATGAAAGTTTCTCAGTTATTAACTGGGAATTTTTTTGCTTATCAGTATACCCTAGTATCCATTGCTACTTTTCTATAACCCTATTACCCAAGGTTGCATTGTCGACTTACTCATCGACATCTCAAACGCTCATAGTGACCCTTTTGTCTTTGATGAATTCCTGATGGGCACTATCATAACCCTATTGTGACCGTTTCACCTTCGCTAGATTCCCCGTGGGCACTATCATAACCCTATTGCGACCATTTTGCTTCCCCAGATTCACCATGGGCAATATCAATCCCCCATATGCGCGCTGATCCTATTTCTACATCCGCATGAGCCTATCCCCCCATAATGCACGTGGCCCATTTTTAACTTCCATAAAAGACTTTAATATAATAGAAGACACACATAAAAATTCATCTATTCCAACCCCAAATCAAAAAGCACCCGCCACAAAAACGGATGCCTACCAAATACTTATACCCCTCTCAAATGCCACTTCCACGCACTCGCAATAATATCCTCTAACGAAAACTCTGCTTTCCAACCAAGCTCATGATAGATTTTCTCGGAGGACGCGACAAGCCTTGCCGGGTCTCCTGCTCTTCGCTCGGCCATGATGACGTTCGCTGATTTGCCGGTCACTTTTTCACAGGTTTCAATGACCTCTTTTACAGAATAGCCTAAGCCATTGCCCAGATTATAGGTAGCTGTTGATTTTTTACCAGAAAGTAATGCTTCCATTGCTAAAATATGAGCCCGAGCCAAATCTGTCACATGAATATAATCACGGATGCAGGTGCCGTCCGGCGTGTCATAATCACTGCCAAACACGGAAATACTTTCTCGCTCCCCTAACAGCTGCTGCAGCACGATTGGAATTAAATGTGTTTCCGGGGTATGCTTCTCACCAATGTCCGCGGACTCATGGGCACCAGCCGCATTGAAATAGCGCAGCACAATATATTGGAAGCCGTACGCCTTCGCGTAATCCACTAATACTTGTTCAACCATTAGCTTGGAACGACCGTATGGGTTGATTGGATTCGTCTGAGTTTCTTCCGTAATCATCTCAACCGTAGGGATTCCATAGGTTGCCGCAGTGGAAGAGAAAATAAAGTTCTTCACATTATATTTCTTCATTGTTTCTAGCAACGTCAAGGTTGCAGCCACATTGTTTTGATAATACTTCATCGGGTCAACCACCGATTCCCCGACAAGACTGTTGGCCGCAAAATGCATTACCGCTTCAATACTATATGTAGAAAAAATAGAATCCAAATCCTTAGAATTTCCTAAGTCTCCTTCAACAAACACCGCTCTCTCATCAACAGCCCAGCGATGACCTGTTGACAGATTGTCAAGCACGACAACTTCCTTTTCTTTTACTAGCTCTTTTACTAAATGACTGCCGATATAACCGGCTCCGCCGACGACTAAAATCATAGAGATATCTCCTTTATAAAAAATCCAGATAGAACTATTATAGCCTTTTCGTAGATTATCGTAAAACTGGAGTATAAAAGGCGTTTCTTTCATACAGACTGAGAATTTCTATTATTAATAATGCAAATATACGAAAAACAATCTATGAAGCTGTACGCTTAATTAGTAGCAAAGCTATGATCAAACTCGCCCGTCGAATTTGCGTCTGGATTACCTGAGCTCGCTCGATAAACTACCTTTAAAAAATCCGAGATATCCTCCGGAGGCTTAACTTCATTCAGCCGGGGTTTGAACCCCACTGAATCAAAGAATAATTTGCATTCATCCCCCACTTGTAGAAGTGGAGGACTTCTGCTGAATGAAGTTAAATCTAAAATGACGTGTGTGTAAAGTGGTCATGGTCTTGATTTACATAAATCACATAATGGACAAGTTCAGCACAGGTTATTTCAGTATCCACTACCGATTTAACACAGCAAACGCAAAAAACTCTGTATGCTACAGAGCTTTTCTTGCATAAATATTCTAGTCCTCTCCCCCATTGTCTTGATCACTAATATTGGAAGAATCTTTGCTGTCGATATCCTGCCGGTTATTATATTCTTCATTATCATGATGTTCATGATGACGATAGACCTGCTGTGATACACCTCTGCGTTCTGTTGGAAAGATAATAACAGCTACCACAACCGCAGCAATCCCCATTCCTTCATTTTCCATTATAAAGAGAAAAGTCCCAAGCAAAGCCAGTAGAATACTGAATATCTTCAATACGATTCTTCCCATTTAAGAGCTTCCCCCTAGACATTTTTTTATAGATATTCAGATAAATTCCTTATTATACCATTCGTTGTTCCTTATAAAGAATTTTTATAGCTTTTTACGTTCTTTTTAAGTTATAATGATAGAAATATTTGAATATTTAAATCTATAAGGAATGTCTATTATGCCATTGATAGCCATGAAGGAAATCTTTACACCCCTTAAATTGGTAGGAATACGTTTATTTAAATCAAGTGAGGGCGATTTTTATATTAAAGTAGGGAATCGACCACGGAGAAAGATATTTGGGTAAAATTGGGACATGTAAAGTTTCACTTTTTGAAATATTAAAATATATAAATCGACTTTTTCGTGTATAATTAGTGTGATAATCATCACATCACCTAACTATATAAGGAGAGTTATTTTATGCCTTTAATTGAGATGAAAGAAATCAGTACACCACTTAAGCTTCTAGGGATAAAATTATTCAGATCAAGAGAAGGTGGTATTTACTTTAAACTAGGAAGCAGACCGCGGAAAAAGCTGTTTAGTTAAGTTCGCTATTATACCTTTCCAGGGAAACGGAGAGAAGAAGCTTGTTAAATCAGGAATTTATGGAAATGTGAACATAATTGCCTTTAAGTTCTACAGGTTATGTATGCTAGATAGTAAAAAGATCACTTCGACATAAATTAGAAGAAAAATACTTTAATAGTTTTCTAGCTAGTCACCCACCTTGATAGAAAGTATAGTTAGCCGGTTTATAAAACAAACCGGCTGCCTCTAGCAAAAAAATAAAAGATGCCGAAGAATCTCCGGCATCTTTTTTGTCTATTCAATTTCATTAACTAAGCTAAATTAGTTAATCATTCCTGCTACTTTAAGGAATTCATCAAGTACTTTAGCCATTTGGTCACGTTGTGTATTTTCGTACGGACCAAACTCACCAGTCTTGAATCCGCCCATGATACCAGCTTGGTACACCTTTAAGATGCTATCGCGGCTTGTATTACTAATAGATGCATGGTCTGCTAGACCTGTAATCTTTTTCGTTTTATCAAGCTTAGAGTCAGCTACCTTCGTAAAGTTCATCGCACGATCAATCATGATGGCTGCTTCTGCACGAGTCATTGGTTGATCTGGCTTGAAGTTTCCATCTGGGAAGCCTTGGATAATACCAGCTTCAACAGCTGCATTGATTTCACCATTTTTGTTCACAGCTTTAGTTGCTGGAACGTCAGGGAATTTCACTTCAGCAGGGTTTTTAGCGATTAAACCTAAGCTACGAGAAATTAAGGCAGCAAATTCACCACGAGTAATGTCTGCACTTGGAGCGTATGTGCTGTCTGTTTTACCGTTGATGATATATTTAGATGCTAGCTTTTCAATGTTCGCCTCGAAATAGTTCGCACCATTATCAACATCTGTGAATGTCTTGCTATTTTCAACGATTGTGTATTTAGAGTTTGTTAATGATTTAATGGTAGCTTTGTCACCATCAAATACAGTTGGAACTGGGCTGAATGTGCCATCTTCATTAATACGTACACCAGCTAAATTGTTCGCATTTAATTTAGCTCCTGCACTTGCATTTACTGCGCTTGTGCTCACTTCAGAGTCTAAATTTATCACGCGGTCAACATAGTAACGGTAAGTAGTTACATGGACTTCTTTATCGCCAGATACAGCCTTTACTTCAAACTCAATAATCTTAGATACTGGTTTATTGTTTTTAACGAAATCAGCTACTTCTTCAGCAGTTGGTTCAACAACGTTTACTGCTACTGTGATTTCAACTTCGCCAGCTGTCACACCTAGTTCTTTTGCTAATTCGTCTACTTTGATTTCACTTGCAGGAAGCTTGTAGCTTGCTTCTTCAGTTTTAATGTTGATAGCAGCATCCGCACTCTTCTTAGCAGCTTCTGTGAATAATGAAGCAGGAACCTGAGCTTTTGCTACTTCACCTGCTTCTGGCTTTGCAAGCTGTAACGCAACAACTGGTTTCTGTGAAGTTACTAGATTAGCAATTTCTGAAACCTTTTCTTTTGTAACCTTTGTTACTACTTCTGTTTTACCAGCTTGATTTGTCTCTTTAACTACTTCAGCAGCCTTTTCTGGTACAGCAACTTCGTCTTTACCTGTTTCAGGTGTAGGTGGTGTTGGTGGTGTTACTGGTGCTCCACCACCTGATCCGCCACCAGGTGGTGGAGTAACGGGTTCTGTACTTTTGACAGCTTTCGCAAAAGCAACTCTAGCTGCTCCAGTACTATCTAGTTCATGAACTAACTCTATAATTGCTGATTTTGTTTCATCATATTTTATAATAGATTCGATTTGAATTAATGTATTTATATCTAGCTTAATATTTTTTAACGATACTTTTAAAACACTATCAAGTGTCTTTTTATCAATATTAGCGCTATCAAGTTGAGAAATTGCACTGTTATACTCAGATATTGCTGAAAAATAAAGGTTTTGAACCTGATCAACTGTTAACCCATTTTCACCAAACAATTGTTCCGATTCTAAAATTTTACTTCTAAGATTTAAAATACTTTCTTCTAATTCTACTTTAGAAGTACTAAGTGAAATATCAACAATACCTGCTAACATATCCTCAATTAGACCTTTATATTCTTCATCCTTTACTATTTCATTAGCATAGGATTCTAAATTAATTTCTTTATTTGCTACCTTTTCTTTGATAGGTTCTATTAGAGTTTTATATTCCCCTTTTTCATTTAATACTGTATAGACTTGATCCAATCTCTCAATTAGCTCTTCCATAGTATACTCAGGAATAATATCTTCTGCCACAGTCACATCTGCCTGCACCTGCGCCGCTCCAAATCCTGCTACCGGTGAAAACGCAATCGCTGCAGCTAGCATTGCCTGTACAGCCTTTTTACTAAATGGATATTTCTTCATAATTCCACCTCTTAAAATTATTTTCTTATTTCGACCCTAATCATTTTTCTACATATGTATAAAAATAGCAGAAGTCTGATAAAATAATACTATACTACTAGAATGGTTTTTTCAATGAGAATCCAACATTTAGAAACTAAAAATTGTTTCCAATTTCACAAGGCATTCTCTATAATGAATTTTGTTGATTACTTTCCTAGGCATCTGACTATTTGGCAGGCGCATAGGGCAAATGATAACAAAAAATGGACTCGAAATAAAGAAGGGATTATATATGAAGAAATATTTATTAATCAGCGGTATTATCCTAGGGATTGTGCTTATTGCCTTCAGTGTGGCCCAATGGAATTCAAAGGTGGAAACAACCACTGAGAAGGCAAAGAAAGATATAAAAGTGGCAGAGGAAAAAAGGATCGAGAAGCGGGAAAATGTAGATGCTTCAGAGAACGCAGAAGGCACTGGTTCCCAAACAAATGGAACCAATCACTCCGCAACAGGTACCCACTCTGAGAATGATCCTGATCGAGCTCAAAGCGACGGATCCGTGATCGATGATAGTACCGGCAATGAAGAAGCCGGTTCGGAGGACACTACTGGTTCATCTCGATATAAAGGTACTTCTCTAGAGGAAATCAAAGGTAATTACCGCAAGATTTTCTCAGATTTAGAGGTTCAGGAAACGAGTAGGGTCGATCAATTAGTTGTGAAGGCAAAGGCCGATTATGTCAGCGGAAAGCTGTCTAAAGCAGACCTTGCCGTTAAGTATCAGGATGCCGCCATGACACTCGAGCAAAATGCAGATAAAATGTTTAATACCATTTACAATCAACTGCTGGTAGATTTGGAAAAATACGGTCATGATACAAATGAAGCAGCTGAATTTAAGACCGAATATCAAACAAAGAAAGCTCAGCGTTTGGCACATATTATTAGTGAATTAGAGGACTTTTAACAAAAAGACTGTGTTAAAGTACATGGTTGATTTTTTAGCAGGTTGATTGTAGTATAAGGCACGAAGACTCCTGCGGTCGCACGCAGGAAAGCGAAGTGCCTGGAACCAACACACATGTCTAACATAACCAACAAAAAAAGAAAGCTCAAAACCAAAATTCGGTTTTGAGCTTTCTTCATTTATTATGGCTGCATCTCCCACCATTTTAAATAGGGATAAGGGTTCATTGGTTTGCCCTTTGGATCATACATGCCAAAATGGAGATGCGGAGCAAACCTTCCACTCGTGCCCTCCTTCCCGTAGCCCGTATCACCTGAATAGCCAATCAACTGACCTCTGGAAACACTCTGGCCCTTTTTCAAACCAGGAGGATAGCCCATTAAATGAGCATAATAAAAGGTTGTTCCGTCCTTGGCTTTAATCGTGATGCGATAGCCGCCATAGGTATTCCAGCCGTGCCTGATGACTGTTCCTTCTACAGCAGCAAAGATAGGAACCCACTTCACTGTCATAATATCGGCTCCCTCATGCGTTCTAGACTGACCATTCGTCGAAAAGCTCCGGCCGTCACCATAGCTGTCAATAAACGGGTCATAGGTTTCCTGGGCTAACGGGAACACACCATCAGCGAACTGTTTGGGCGGTTTCAAAGATGGCTGGGTTGGAAGCCGTAGGCGCTGACCGGGCTGAACGATGTCGATTAGCAAACCATTCTCTCGTTTTAGGTCCTTTACGGTACTTTCCGTTTTATGGGCAATCTCCCAAATAGAATCACCCTTTTTCACAACATAATAAGGATCCTGGGTATGTAAATGCTGTCCCGGAAAAATCACATCTGACGATAACCCGTTCCATGCTTTTAGATTCTTAACCGTGACAGCAAATGCTCGTGAAACAGAAAATAACGTGTCACCTGGTTTGACTCGATAATGCTTTTCCTTTTTATCCTCCTTTGCCAGCTTATATATATCCAGGACATGAATCATATTCTTTTTGCTAGGCTTATCAAAGCGAATCGGCTTTGTTAGCGGATAAGCTTTCCCATTTTTGTTTGCCACTTTTGAATCTGTTTGTAGTCTAATTACATCATCCTGCTCGCGAGTGATAAGAATATTTTTACCTTTTCCAACCACCTTATAGCCCATTGATTCAAATACCTGTCGAACAGAAACCTCATTTGCCTGTTCTCCTGCATTAGCCTGATTAGGCCAAATCATGATTATTACCATAGATAAAACGAAACAAATCCAAATCCCTTTGCCCTTCAAAACAACACACTCCTTTTTCACATTATTATGGTTTGAAAAAGAAGATGTCATTCTCATATTTTAATTGGCCAATTAACAGCGCAAATTTTTTCAGTCCATGCAAAAAAAGATGACCCATGTGAGCCATCTTTTTTGCATTACTTATTCATTACCATAATAATAGTAATAATGACTTTCATTTACCTTTTTCTGATTTAACACAGTACCTAAAAGCTTTCCATTTGCCGCTACTAATAATTCCTTCGCTTTCACCGCAGCATCAACTTCTGTTTCACCACTTTTTATAACAAGAATAGTCCCATCACAGCGGTTAGCTAGAATTTGCGCATCTGTAACAGCTAGTACAGGTGGTGTATCAATTAGAATCATATCAAATTCCTCTAAAGCCTTCGCTATTAAATCATCCATCACCTTTGAACTAAGAAGCTCTGCAGGGTTTGGCGGGATAGGTCCTGTTGTAAGAATAGATAAGTTATCAATCAATGATTCCTGAAGACAATCTTCCAAATCATTACGATTTGTTAAAACGTTGGTTAACCCTTTGCTGTTATCAATATTGAATTTATAGTGAACGGTCGGCTTACGCATATCAGCATCAATTAGGAGTGTCTTTTTTCCTTGCTGGGCAAAAACAATTGCCAGATTGGCAACGGTTGTTGATTTCCCTTCACCAGGTGCTGACGACGTCACAACAATCGAACGAATACCTAAATCTGACGAAAATTGAATGTTTGTCCGAATCGTTTTATATTGCTCTGAAATCGGTGAACGGGAATTTAGAAAGGTGATTAAAGACTTTTTATTTGAAACCTTGTTTTTTTCTTTTTTCTTAAACAACCTTTGCACCCCGCTTACTATTCATCATGGATGATTTTTTGGTCGATGTTTTTTCATCCTCTAATTCAATTGTATTGACCGTTCCGAGGACTGGGATTCCTAAGAGCTTTTCAATATCCTGTTCATTTTTAATCGTATTATCAAGATATTCCAGTAAGAAAGCAATTCCGACTGATGCCATTAATCCAACCACTAAAGCAATTGCCATATTTAACATTGGCTGTGGCTTGATTGGGGATGGGTTTTCCGGCAGCTCTGCCGGTGTAAGAATATGAATATTATCAATCATCATTAAAGCAGAAATTTCCCGCTGGAAAACACTAGCGATTTCGTTCGCAATCGTAACGGCCTCTGCCGGATTATTATTCTGTACAGCAATCGTCACAACCTGTGATTTTCCTTGCTGTGTTACATTCACCTGGCTGTTTAAGCCTTGTGCCGATGTATTCAAGTCCAATTCATCAATAACCTGGTCCAAGATATATGGACTTTTTAAAATCACATTATAAGTTTCAATGTATTTTGCATCATTATCAAATGACATGCCTGCAATTGATGCCAGCGATCCTGCTGCAGCCTGACTGACTAGAATTTGCGTCGAAGCCTGGTACACAGGCTTTAAGAATGAATAGCTGACAACACCGCTAGCTACCGTTGCTAATACCGTTATGATGATTATCATCGATAATCGCTTTCTCAAAACAGCAAATAATTCCCTTAAACTTATTGTTTCCTCTTCCATTTTGCCCTCCTAATTGTGTATGAAGTAAAATGCTTCCGCTCTTTTTTAATCAAATTCGCCCGTCGAATTTGCGTCCGGATTTTTATCGAGCTCGCTCGATAAAAATCCGTGACATCCGCCGGAGGCTTAACTTCATTCAGCCGGGGTTTGTACTCCCACTGAATCGAAGTACCATTTGCATTCATCTCCCACTTATAGAAGTGGAGGACTTCTGCTGAATGAAGGTAAAAAAGATTCATCAGCTATCATTCTACAAAATAAGCCAAAAGTTGCTGCAAATTCCCAATAGTTTCTATTATAATTGAAAAACTTGAAAAACCAAAGACTTTCCTGATGGCAAATTTCTGGAAAAATCCTCATTTTTCAAATCATGAATTTAACTGCCTTTGACTACTATCATAGGAACCTCTGCCTCATCATACTTTACGAAAAGCTTCATACTTCCGTCTGAATCACAAAAGTTATTATACTATAATTTTGTAAATCTCAACAAAGAAATTTAATGGTAAATATGCTTTTTAAAAGCCCCATTATAATTATAAAATAACTGCTTAATGTTATAATGATTGAAATACACCTGAAAGGTTCTATATTCACTATGAATGCAATGAAAATATACATGATTCTGTTCCTATTGATGATTGTTTGGGGCTTTAACGTTTCAATGGTGAAAACCATTGTTGAGAATTGGGCGCCTATTACGATTACGTCACTGCGGATCTTTTCTGCCTCGCTTGTCGTTCTGCTCATGCTGGCCTTCACTCGGAAGCTCCGTCTACCGGTGAAAAAGGAATGGCTGTACATCGGGGCTGGGTCACTGCTGAGCGTCATTCTTCATCATTACTTTTTAGCCAGTGGATTATCGAAAACCTCCGCTGCCAATGGCGGCTTAATTCTAGGGATGGGACCCCTGCTAACGGTTGTTTTGTCAATGATTTTTTTGAAGAAGAGACCGACACCACTTGCATTACTAGGCTTTTTCCTTGGTGGTGCCGGTGTCTCAGTTACTGTCCTATTTGGCAATGGCGCACTCGAAACGATTAATATTGGGGATTTCCATATCTTCCTTGCCATATTATCGCAGGCGTTCAGCTTTCTTATCATCAGCAAAGTGTCTAAAACGATGAATCCAGTGTTGTTTACCGGATATATGCTGTTTTTCGGCTCACTGATTCTATTTCTTTTCAGCCTACTTCTAGAACCAAATGGGCTAGCGACGATTCCAGGGGCAACGCCGTCGCTATGGGTGGTCTTCCTGCTTTCAGCCGTCTTTGGAACGGGCATTGGACACGCCGTCTATAACTATTGCATCAGCCAGGTCGGACCTGCCGAAGCGTCCATATTCTTGAACTTAAATACCTTCTTCTCCGTCCTAGGTGCAGCATTGTTCCTGAATGAAGCCATCGTACCCGCACACTATGCCGGATTAGTTCTCATTGTTTCCGGAGTCCTCCTCGGATCTGGAACACTAGAAGCCCTCATCCTTCAACGCAGAAACAAACAAATGCAGCTGTAGTGTCAGGCAACGCTAAAAAGACAAACTCCCCGAGTTTGTCTTTTTTCAGGTATTAGAATCGATAGAAACCGCACCTGCTCCTTATTTCTTACCCTTTTTATTCGCGGCTGCCATCTCGAGACGGCGAAAACGGCGTAAGTCTGCTTTACGAATGGGCAGAGGCTCATGCTTTAACAGCTTAACTATTGCAAAAATTAGCATCAGCAATATGATGGTAAACGGCAAAGCCGCTATCAAGGAAGCCGTCTGCAGGGCCTCCAAACCGCCGGCATAAAGCAGGACGGTTGCAATCGCTGACATCAAGACACCCCAGACCAGCTTGGCAAAGGTTGGCGGTGTCAGCGTGCCATTACTGGTCATGCTCGCTAATGTATAGGTAGCAGAATCCGCCGATGTGACCAGGAATGTTAGAATCAGCAAAATGGAAAGTGATGACACTATGGCCGTAAATGGCAGCTGGCTAAAGGTCTCGAACAGGGCCGAGGTAATATCCGCATTGACTGCCTCCGCGATACCTGCCTGGCGATTTAGGTCATTCCATAACGCCGTCCCCCCAAAAGCTGCAATCCAGAGACAAGCAATCAGCGGCGGAATGACCATCACCCCCATGATGTATTCTCGAATCGTCCGCCCCCTTGAAACTCTCGCTACAAACGCCCCTACATATGGTGACCAGGCGATGGCCCATGCCCAGTAGAAAATCGTCCAATCTCGTACCCAAGTCCCGCCGCGATAAGGCTGCAGCCGTAAGCTGTACTGAATGAAGTTAGAAAAATAATCTCCGATTGCCAGCGTAAAGCTTTCCATAATAAACACCGTCGGACCTACAATTAGGACGAACAACAAAAGGACAATCGCTAAAGCTAAGTTTAAATTGCTCAGAAATTTAATCCCCTTATCGAGTCCAGTGGTTGAGGACAGCATATAGGCGATAAAAATGAAAAAGATGATCATTAGCTGAATTCCAAAGGAGTTCTCCGTCCCAAATACCGCATTAATTCCGCCATTCATCTGCAGAACACCTAAGCCGATTGAGGTTGCTATCCCCATAACCGTGGCGATAACAGCCAGCGTATCAATCGTCCCCTTCACTATTGGTTTACTGCCCGTCACTGGCTCGAGGGCTGTCGACACCAAGCCATTTTTTTGTTTTCGAAACTGTAAAAAGGCAATCACCAATCCGACAATCGCAAACACCGCCCATTGGCTGACACCCCAATGAAAAAAGGCATAGCCCATGGCCACCCTTGCCGCTTCCTCATTCTGCGATTCCACTCCCGGAAAAGGTGAGGTAAAAAAGTGACTCATCGGCTCGGCAACTCCCCAGAAGACAAGCCCAGCACCAAAGCCAGCAGAAAACAGCATGCCAATCCACGTAAAAAAGGAAAACTCCGGACGCTCATCCTCCCCTCCTAAACGAATCGTCCCATATTTACTAATGGCAAGTCCTACTAAAAAAATGATTAATATAAATACAGCAATCAAATAAAACCAGCCAAAGTTGATGGTGGTGTAATTAAATAAGCGCCCAGCAACGATTCCAAATCGCTCTGGAACAGCAGCCCCCAATATCACCAGCAATGTAATAACGACCGCCGATACTGAAAAAACAGGATTCTTCCATACTCTTCTATCCATGTAGACCTCCCCAAAACCATCGATTTCCTTGATTTAGAAAATTAGTCCTATCACTTCTTATAGTAGTTCCTTATTTACGTCAATCTCATTCTCTTTTTTCTTTACAAGCTTCCTTGAGCAAGTCACCGAGTGTGGACCTATGATGGAGGTCTAGTCTGATTAAATGATGCCTGACACCACTTCTGGATATTATATCCAAATATTCCGGTATACCCTGTTTAATTTCTACATATTAATTATGGGACTAATGTTTTCTTGATTGACCCTATCGATATTTCATCTTGATAATTGTTTGTTTAAGGTAGTTTATCGAGCAAGCTCGATAAAAATCCGGACGCAAATTCGACGGGCGAATTTGATTAGGAGATGATGGGATGAAATCAACACCGATATCCAGCCAGGAGAGGATTTTGACAATCGATATCATTCGTGGCTTTGCGCTGCTCGGGATATTCCTGGTGAATATGCCTGCCTTCCATTCACCGGCTTTGATGGTGAGTGCTCCGGAGTATAACGGCATGGATTACTGGCTTGACCTCTTGTTTCAGATGTTTGTTCAAACGAAATTTTATACGATTTTTTCCTTCCTATTCGGCCTTGGGTTTTACATCTTTATGAGCCGTGCCGAACAGAAGGGGCTCAGGATCAACCGTTTGTTTTCCAGACGGCTATTCGCACTGCTATTATTTGGCGCCCTTCATCTCGTGCTCCTTTGGTACGGGGATATCCTCCATACCTACGCCATTGCCGGCTTTCTACTGCTGCTTTTTTATAAGAGAAAACCTAAAACACTGTTGATTTGGGCTTTCAGCTTATTAATTGCGTTCCATGCTTTAACGGATTTCCGAAAGAAGTCTCCCATCCTCAAGAATTGTGAAGGGCGATAGCCCAATGAGTAGGTGGGAGATGAATTTCGGTTGGCTTTAGCCAAAGGTTTTGGTATAATCAGTCTTAGGTAGAATAAAGGATTGATATAACAATGAAATTAGATAGTAATAATCATTCAGTGTTCTTGATGTATTATCATCTTGTACTGGTTGTGAAATATCGCAGACAAGTGTTTGACAGTGAAATATCTGATTTTGCAAAGGTGATGTTCACTGAGATTGGAAGTAAGTACAATATTTCTTTAGTGGAATGGAATCATGATAAAGACTATATCCACATCTTATTCAAAGCACATCCCAACTCTGAATTATCAAAGTTCATCAATGCTTATAAGAGTGCAAGTTCTCGATTGATAAAGAGAGATTTTCCGCATATCAGAAAAAAGCTATGGAAAGAAATGTTCTGGTCAAGGAGTTTCTGTCTACTTACAACAGGCGGTGCTCCAATTGATACCATCAAAAAATACATCGAAAATCAAGGTCAAAAGTGAGGTGAATTGATATGACCAAACAAAACAAAGCTTTCAAATTTCGATTGTTGCCAAACAAAGAAAAAGCCGTATTATTAGCCAAAACTTTCGGCTGTGTTCGTTTTGTCTATAACAAGATGTTAGCTGAACGCAAGGAAACCTATGAAAAGTTCAAGGACGATAAAGAAATGCTTAAAAAGCAAAAGTTTCCGACTCCTGCAAAATACAAAGGTGAGTTTCCATTCCTAAAAGAAGTGGATTCATTAGCCTTAGCGAACGCACAAATCAACTTGCAGACTGCTTATAAGAATTTCTTTGTAGGAAATGCGGAATTTCCAAAGTTCAAAAACCGTAAAGCAAAACAATCCTACACGACTAACTTAGTCGATGGAAACATCGAATTGAAAGACGGTCATATCAAATTACCTAAGCTAAAACTTGTGAAAATCAAACAGCATAGAGAAATTCCTGAGAACTACAAACTGAAATCCTGCACCATTTCGAGAACGAAGTCAGGGAAATACTATGTGTCTGTACTAACAGAATACGAAAAAGACATACAGCCTAAAACAATAGAAAATGTCGTTGGGCTAGATTTTGCTATGGATGAATTATACGTGAGTAGTGAGAATGAGAAAGCCAATTATCCTCGTTACTATCGTGTCATGTCAGAAAAATTAGCAAAAGCACAACGCATTCTGTCCAAACGTAAGAAAGGTTCTGCACGTTGGAACAAGCAACGACTAGTAGTAGCTAAGTTACATGAGAAAGTGGCGAACCAACGCATGAATTTTCTTCATCATAAGTCAAAAGAATTAGCTTCTAACTTTGATGCTGTCGTGATTGAGGACTTGAACATGAAGGGAATGTCTCAAGCCCTTCACTTTGGAAAAAGCGTTCACGACAATGGTTGGGGTATGTTCACTACTTTCTTAGCGTACAAGCTAAAAGAACAAGGAAAACAACTCGTGAAAATGGATAAGTGGTTCCCTTCCACTAAGAAGTGTTCTTGTTGTGGTGCAGAAAAACCAATGAAACTATCTGAACGCACCTACCGTTGTTCATGTGGTTACGTGGCAGAGCGTGACTACAATTCAGCAATCAATATCAAAAATGAAGGTATTCGCCTATTGGCGTTATCATAGAAACAAGAACTCTTGGAACAAGAGGGTTAGCTCGGTCATTTTTCGTTAGCTAGTAAAAGTAACGATAAGTCGAGAAGCCCCCACTTCAAGCGACCCGTAAGGGTGGTAAGTGGTGGGAGTGGTTCACTATCTGCCCCGTTTCTAATTCCTGCATCCAAGATGGAAACCATTTACACAGAGATAGACGAGACTGAATCGGGTAAGCTTGCCGAATATGTAGAGATGTATGAAAATGCACCATATTTAGAGCTGGTTGCGTACCGCCTGCAAACCGAAATAGGCATGGTACTAGCAAATATCCCTTTTACGATTATCACGGTTCTGGCCATGTTCTTATTCGGACTTTATGCCGGAAAAATCGGTGTGTTCCGGGCGGTCTCAGACCATCTGCGAATGCTTAAAAAGGTATGGTGGATTACGCTGTTATTAGGTCTTCCGCTTGTTGCTCTATTGGCTTCCTTTAAAACAGGTGCCATCGACACAGGTGCTTATCAGCAAAATACCATCTTCCTCCTTACTAGCTTAAGCGGAGTGGTCCTATGCTTCTTCTATATGTCATCATTAGTGCTGCTACTGCGTCGTTCGTTCTGGCAAAGACTGCTGCGTCCGCTTGGCTATACCGGACAGATGGCGTTAACAAATTATTTATTGCAGACCTTTATCTCGCTCGGGATATTCTTAGGGCTGAATTATTATGGAAAGGTCAGCCTCGCAGCAGGAACACTTATCTGTCTCGCCATCTATGCGGCTCAAACTCTGTTCAGCTATATCTGGCTGAGAAGCTTCCACTTTGGTCCGTTTGAATGGCTGTGGCGGACAATGACATACGGATATGTTCAGCCGATGAAAAAAGAAGTGAAGGCTAGCGAAGCGAACGAATAAGATAAGATAAGAAAAGAGTCAATCCTCTCAACGGTAGGGGGCTGACTCTTTTTGTTTTTTTATATAAAGAGGTAATTAAGCCTTTAATAATTGGTATAAAATGGATATATGCGGATATGTGTTAAAAAAGCGCGGATATCTTATCAAAAAGCGCGGATATCCCGCTGAAATCCGCGGATAAGTCTCCCAAAACCGCGGATATATTTTTTCAATCAGATATCCCGCTTAATTTATCGCTCTTCAACCACTTCATGTTCATAGGCTTCGTTATCAATATTTCTTATCTCATAGATTACCATTTATAAATTCTCCATTTACTTAGCCGTTTTACGCTATCCTTCTAGACCATGCCACATAACCAAACAATAATGACCTTTTTCCGGTCGCTTTCCCCGCAAATTTTCTTGAAGGACGAAGCATATTTCTTCACCCAAGCTGAATAGGATAGAGTTGGGACTTTTTTTATCACTTATTTACTATTTATCTTAATCACGTCCATATTCTGCAGAGGTGAGATGATGAGAAAACCGTATGGATTGATCCTATTATGGATAATTTGCCTCCTATTAGTGGTTGGCTGCTCTGATAAGGAGACTTCTAACGACGCTTCAATTGAGGAGACACCCGTGGAGAATGTCCAGGGTCAAGAAACTGTTGAGGAGGCCAGCCGGAAGGAAACGGCTCCAAAGGAGGAAGCGCCCACTCAAACGAAACCAACAAAGGAGCTGCCTAATGATACAAAAACAGGGGGTGAGCGCCCTGCACCGCCTACTGGAGCAGAAGCTGACGGTCCAGCACCACCTGCTGAAATACCTTCTGCTACCACTTCAGACGTGGAGGGACCCTCCGAGCTGGAGGAGCAGAAAATAAGGATGCTGATGGACGAATATATGACCAATTATCCTTTGGCGGTCAACGAGGGAGCCTTCATCTATATCATGCATCTCATTGACCCGACGAGTGTTTTCTATCATGCACAGGCTGAATATGTTCTTGATACGTATGAACGTAACATAAAGGAAACCCTGCTCTATTATGAGGTTAGCAAAATTACTCCGATTGAAGAGGATACTTATCAGATAACCGTCCAAGAATCGTTTGGAGTCTATTTCGGGGATGAGGCGCGAGAAACCGTCATGGACTTTGAAAATATCTATACCGTAAAAAAGTTTCCATACGGAGTGTTTCTCATTACCGACCTACAGGTAACCGGACTGATGTAAAGCCAATTATTAGGGGTTCCGAGGCATTCAGAACCTCCTTACGAGGACGTTTCGCAGGCTGGTTCCGAAGCATCCGCACCCAAAGGAAAGATGCCATTTCTTCAGTAAGAAATGGCATCTTTCCACAGACCTTTATGGCGTTCCCTTCCAATAAAGTCACGGTTCTTGGGGCAGAACCAAAGTTTGTTCCGGTTTTTTTAATCAAATTCGCCCGTCGAATTTGCGTCCGGATTTTTTATCGAGCTCGCTCGATAAACTACCTTTAAAAAATCGCAAGACTCGCCGGTGGCTTAACTTCATTCAGCAGGGGTTTGTACCCCACTGAATCGAAGTACCATTTGCATTCATCCCCCACTTGTAGAAGTGGAGGACTTCTGTACCTGTCGCAAGCTTTCGGTACAAAAAGCATTTGCTGAATGAAGTTAACATGTTCTATCTATCTTTTCAAAATGGGTAGTAAACAAATTAGCAATAAAAGTAATTTATTAATCAAGGTCACTTACAATAAGCCTTCCACTTGTTTTACGACATTGTCAATCGTAAATCCAAAGTCCTCCATTAATTTCTCCGCTTTTCCAGATGCTCCAAACGTATCAATTCCAATTATTCTGCCTTTGTCTCCCACATAGCGTTCCCAGCCAAATGGGGAGCCCATTTCAATCGCCAACCGTTTGGTTACTTGTGGAGGCAGGACAGCATCCTTATACGTCTGGTCTTGTTCGTCAAAACGATCCCATGACGGCATGCTGACCACACTCACGGCAATCCCTTTTTCTTTTAACGCTTGCTGTGCCTGAATGGCCAGATGGACCTCTGATCCGGTTGCAATTAAAATCGCATCCGCTGTATCCTTGACTGCCGGACTAATCACATAAGCACCTTTTGTCACACCTTCATAGGCCTGTTCCTTCGTCCCTGCTAATATTGGCAGGTTCTGTCTTGTCAGTACTAAAGCAGTTGGTTTATTCGTAGATTCTACCGCGAGTCTCCAGGCTGCACTCGTTTCATTTCCGTCTGCCGGACGGATGACGGATAAACCAGGCATCACACGGAAAGAAGCTAAGTGTTCAATCGGCTGATGCGTAGGACCGTCCTCCCCTACAGCAATGGAATCATGTGTAAGGACATAGGTGACAGGTAATTTCATTAGGGCAGATAATCGTACGGCTGGGCGGAGATAGTCACTGAAGACAAAGAATGTCCCACCGAATACCTTTAATCCTCCATGCAAGGCCATTCCGTTTAACGCTGCAGCCATGGCAAATTCACGGACGCCAAACCATATATTTCTACCTTCATAGGCATTCTTTGAAAAATCTGTCTGTCCAAGAATTGTTGTTTTGTTTGAACCTGCTAAATCTGCGCTTCCACCGATAAATTGTGGCAAAGCTTCTGCGATGGCATTGAGCACTTGGCCAGATGCATCACGGGTTGCTTTATTTTCACCAAGTTCATAGACAGGAAGATTTTCAGACCAATTCAGCGGCAGTTCACCTTTTATCGCACGCTCTAACTCTTCCGCATCTTTAGGATACCTTTCTTTGTATGCAGAAAACACATGATTCCATGCCTCTTCTGCAACAGCACCCTTTTCCCGTGTTTTTTCGTTAAAATCGTGATAAACCTCTTCTGGAACCTGGAACGGCTCATAACTCCATTGGTAACTTTCCTTTGTTAATTCCACTTCACTCTTTCCAAGCGGTGCACCATGTGATGCAGAGGAGCCTGATTTATTCGGTGATCCGTAACCAATGACCGTTTTCACTTCAATTAACGTCGGCTGAGCCGTATTGCTTTTTGCTTCATGAATCGCTTGGTTTAAAGCACCTAGGTCATTTCCGTCTTCTACCCGCAACACCTGCCAGCCGTAGGCTTTAAAGCGTTCCGCTGTATTGTCTGAGTAAGATTTATTCAAGTCGCCATCAAGGGAGATGTCATTGGAATCATATAAAACAATTAATTTTCCTAATCCAAGATGCCCGGCAAGCGAGGCGGTTTCATGGGAGATTCCTTCCATTAAATCACCGTCACCAACAAGTGTAAATGTATAATGATCAATTACCGTGAAGTCTTCTTTATTGTACGCTGCAGCTAGATGCGCTTCGGCCATTGCCATCCCAACGGCTGTAGCAATCCCTTGCCCAAGCGGTCCTGTTGTTGTTTCGACTCCATCTGTATGGCCATATTCCGGATGACCTGGGGTTCTCGAGCCCCATTGACGAAAATTCTTCAAATCGTCCATGGTGACATTGTAGCCTGATAAATGAAGCAATGCGTAGAGAAGCATGGAACCATGGCCGGCAGATAGGACAAAACGGTCACGGTTAAACCACTTGGCATTTTTAGGGTTATGTGTCATATGCTCCGTCCATAATGTGTAAGCCATAGACGCCGCTCCCATTGGCAGACCGGGATGTCCTGAATTTGCTTTTTCAATCGCATCAATTGCCAGTGTACGAACGGCATTAATGGATAATTGTTCAACAGATGTCGCAATAGCAGTCAAATGGAACACTCCTTTTTCTTTTGATAAGACTGGGGTTATTCCCGAATTATCTTACCTCTTGTTTCTTCGGCACCTTTTCCCAATCAGCTAAAAATTGCTTAATTCCATTGTCTGTTAATGGATGGCTCCATAATTTAGGGAATAAATTGCCTGGGATTGTAGCAATATCTGCACCGGCAATCGCAGCTTTTTCTAAATGTCCGAT
Organism: Bacillus tuaregi; assembly: GCF_900104575.1. Lineage (NCBI taxonomy): Bacteria > Bacillati > Bacillota > Bacilli > Caryophanales > Bacillaceae > Bacillus > Bacillus tuaregi. The sequence continues at coordinate 412,668 of NZ_LT629731.1, read as the reverse complement.
GTTTCGTACACTTGCCGTAATAATTTTTGCATCTAACTGATAGTTTACTAGTACTGTTTTTAAGTTTTGGATAAGCTCTAAGCCGTCAACTCCAATATCGTCAACTCTTCCAACAAATGGGCTGACATAGGTTGCCCCAGCTTTTGCCGCCATTAATCCTTGCGAAACCGAGAAAATTAACGTTACATTCGTTTTAATGCCTTCTTTTGATAAAATATTCACAGCCTCAAGACCAGCTTCTGTCATTGGGATTTTTACAACAACATTCGGAGCCCACTCCGCAATTACTCTTGCTTCCGTCACCATCTCATCAACGGTTAAACCAATCACTTCCGCACTAACAGGGCCCTCAACAAGATTGCAAATTTCCTTAATGGTTTCTTCAAAATCTCTGTTTTCTTTTGCAATGATCGTCGGGTTCGTAGTTACTCCATCCACAAGACCTAAGCGGTTAATACGCTTGATTTCTTCTATGTTTGCTGTATCTAAGAAAAATTCCATGCTTGTTGCCTCCAATATTGGTTTTTATTGATATTCTTGACCCTTTAAACTATTAATATAATTATCTTTTTATCTAGCAAACTCATACTCTGGATATAAGCTTTCGATATATCTTACTCGCTGCTCTATTCCATAAATTAAGATGGAATGGGTGACATACTGGTTAGATTCCTTTTTAATTCCGTTTAAGTACAGATTATCTGTAATTCCAGTTGCGGCAAAAATGCAGTCTTCTGAACTTATTAATTGTTCATGCCTAAGTGGTTTGGTCGGATGAAGAATTCCCATTTTCTTGCATCGATTAAACTCTTCTTCATCAAATGGCAGTAGCTTAGCCTGCATTTCACCACCAAGACCTTTTACGGCAACAGCACCAAGCACGCCCTCTGGCGCACCACCGATGCCGAGAAACATATCGATATTCAAGTTTTCAATACAGGTTGCTGCTGTGTAGGTCACATCGCCATCATTGAATAAATGGACCTTGGCTCCGCATCCTCTGATGATGTCAATATATTCCTGATGTCTTGGTCTATCTTGGATAAGGATGGTTAACTCTCTTACATCCTTGCCGCTTGCCTTGGCGACAGCCTGAATATTATCTAGCAATGGTGCTTCAATATCGATCTTGCCCTTTGCTTTTGGTCCGACCGCGATTTTTTCCATATACATGTCTGGAGCATGAAGCAAAGTCCCTTTCGGCGCAACAGCTATCACTGCGCTGGCATTGCTCTGTCCATTAACGGTAGGATTCGTCCCTTCAATCGGATCAACGGCGATATCCACCTCCAGACCATTTCCAGCTCCCACCTTTTCACCGATAAACAGCATTGGTGCCTCGTCGATTTCTCCTTCGCCTATCACGACAGTACCGTTCATCCTTAACCTGTTTAATGACGCACGCATTGCGTTAGTCCCGGCACCATCTGCCGCCATTTTATCGCCGCTACCAATCCAAGGCAGTGCTGCAATGGCAGCTGATTCGGTTACTTTTACTATATCCAGCAACAATGATTGCATGTTGTCGCCCCCTTTGGATTTTGCTCTTTTAGCTGCAAGCAACTACTTCTTTAAAATTTACATTTACAAATTCTTTTTCTTTTTCGATAATTTTATCTACTTTCTTTTTAGAACCTTCTGCCCACTCAGAATTTAGGTAGGCATCCACAATTTTCTTCCCCGTTTCTAAACCAATAATTTGTGATCCCATCGTAATGATTTGCGCATTATTGCTGAGCTGCGCTCTTTCAGCAGAGTAGGTATCATGACATAGCGCTGCTCGGATGCCTGGATATTTATTAGCAGCAATCGAAACACCGATACCCGTCCCGCAAATTAAGATGCCGCGTTCAAGCTTTCCTTCACTAATGGCCTCTGCCACTTCAAAGGCTACATCCGGATAGTCAACTGCATCCTGACTGTAGCATCCATAGTCTACGATTTCATGCTCTGTATTTGCCAAGAACCTTTTAAGCTCTTCCTTAAATTGAAACGCATTATGATCACTGCCAATACCAATTTTCATTTTTCGTAAACCCCCTTGGTTTTTCGTATATTCTTTTATATATTTTCATTTTAATACTTATTTTATCATTTTTCAATTTTTATTTTTGTTTTTTATCGTTTTATTTCATTTTTAATTTTCATTTAAAAATACTAACCGTTTTTTTCTAAAAAAAAGAACCAGAAATAAAGGTTCCTGATTCCTTTTTTTGAATACTACTATTTTTTTCTGTTCATTCTAGGATGTTATGTGGTTATTCTTTATTCAAATGACTATTATACGGCTACGCTGTACTTCTCAATAAAGCTCTGGAAAGTAGATAGGATGTAGTAGGCTGATGTAGCACCAGGATCCTGTGCACCAAGAGACCTTTCACCTAAACGACTGGAACGTCCTCTTTTCGATAATAAATCTTTCGTAGACTCCATGCCTTTTTTACCCGCTTCCACAGCCAAGCGGAACGAGCTAACGAAATTCTGTGATTCACCATAGCTTGCTTCTAATGTCTGGAAGAAAGGCTCCAGTGTATCAATCATAGTTTTATCGCCGACCTCTGCCTGACCTCGCTCCTTCACACCTTTAGCAAAGGCAATCCAATATTGCGCAAGGTCATGATCGTTTATAACGGTTTTACCTTTAATTTCCTTTGCCCCCCGTAAAAATCCTGTAGCATATAACGGACCCACAGAGGAGCCAACCGCACTTAAAAACGTTTTTCCTACCGTAATACTAATCTTGCTGCAATCCTCTTCCTCTAGGAGCTCATTTTCCAATTTATTATTAATCGCCTGCCAGCCGATAGACATCGTCACACCATGGTCACCATCGCCTAATTTACGGTCCAGTTCACATAGATAATCCTTTTGAACTTCAATCATTTCCACTATCTCTTTATAAAATTGTTTCAAATCTACTGCTGTTAATTCCATTCTCATAACCCCCCTTTATTTTTGAACAAACATAGGACAATCAACCGGATGATCAACCGCTTTCATTAACTCATCATCCAATTTCATTAAGGTTACCGAGCAACCGCCCATTTCTAAAGAAGTAATATAATCGCCTACATAGGAGCGATGAATTTCAATTCCTTTTTCGTTAAGAATTTGCTCCACTCTTCTAAACAGAATATATAATTCCATTCTAGGTGTGGAACCAAGACCATTCACCAGTACAGCTACTTTGTCACCCTTTGTTATCTCAATATCAGCTAAAATATCTTGAACAAGACGATCGGCTACTTCATCCGCTGTTTTAATTGGTCCCTTTTCAACCCCAGGCTCTCCGTGGTGGCCAAGACCGATCTCCATCTCATTTTCGCCTAATTCAAAGCTTGGCTTACCCGTTTGCGGCAAGGAGCATGGAGATAAACCGACACCCATTGAGCGGGTATTTTCATTTGCTTTCTTCGCCATGCGGATAACATCCTCAAGACTATAGCCAAAGTCTGCTGCGGCACCTGCTGCCTTCCAAATAAATAATGATCCCGCAATTCCACGGCGTTTTTCTTTTTCTGCCTTCGGAGCTGACGCTACATCATCAGATGTTAAAGCCATTTCTACTTTAATATCTTCTTCTAAATCAGCCATTTCAGCTGCCATTCCAAAGTTCATCACATCGCCGGCATAGTTTCCATATAAATAGGCAACACCTGCACCCTTATCAATCGCTTTTGTCACTTCTACTATTGGGTCTGGTGAAGGGGAAGCGAAAATATTCCCAACAGCAACGCCATCAGCCATTCCAGCACCTACATAACCCATAAACGCTGGTTCATGGCCTGAGCCTCCACCAATTAATATGCCAACTTTTCCTTCTCTTGTCTCTTTTGTTGTTACAAGTGCGCGGTCATTTTCCGGTAGTACTTTTATATAATTTGGGTGTGCTTTAATATATCCTTCTAGCATTTCTTCTACTACATTTTTTGGATCGTTAATGAGTTTTTTCATAGCTGATGCACTCCTTTAGCATTCTGATGTTCAACTAGATAATCCATTTTATTTTCCCATATCAATGGAATCTATGACATATATTTATAGATTAATATTGTCATTTTTTTAATTGACAATATCTATAAAACTAGATTACTTTTTCTTCAATTCCTTCTCCTTTTACTTGAACTTCAGAAGGTAATTTTAAAAATCTTGTTAAAACAGCACTTAATAAGTAGAGACCTACTAAGATAAAGATAATCCCTTGTGCTCCAACAAAGTTATAGAATAAAGCAACTAGTGCTGGTCCTACGAAAACACATAAGCCTGCTCCTAGGTTTAGAATCGACATCGCTGCACCCTTGTCGCCATCGCTTACTAATGATGGAGTTAGGGCAGAAAGTGGTACATATCCTGCTAGACATGCGCCCCATAGCACACCGATAATTGAAAGAGCGACGATATTTCCCGCAAACCATTGTGGTGCTAAGTATAGTAATAGTGTGAAAGTAGCACATCCAATTCCGCCAAACCATGTAACGGTATTTCTCCAGCCAAATTTATCTCCAACCACACCGAAAATTAAATTGAAGGCGATATTTGAAATGAAAATCGTTCCCCAAATATTTAACCATACCGTCATATTGATTCCATAGTTAGATAAGTAAATAGGTAGGAATAGTGGGAATGCATACTGTGATGTTTGATTGACAATCCTTACGATTCCCGCAATCGCAACTTTTGGCTCTCTTTTTACAATTGTAACTCCATTTAATAACTCTTTTAATTTTGATGAAGCCTGATTATCACCTTTTGCCTTTACCTCGAATGAATCTCGGTTTACGAAGACTGCTAATAGCCATCCAATTAATACCCATAGAATCGCACTCCAAAGGGTAGCCATATGCCCAAACGCTTGAATCGCCCAGCTAGAAAAGTAAGCACCTAGTACGCTGAGCCCACCTGTAAAGACAAACCAAAACCAACCAACCGCCGTTCCTAACTTTTGCTGCGGTGTTTTATATGTAACCCATACTAAGAATGAATAAGCAAATAACGGATAACCAAAACCTCTTATTGCATAAGTGGGTATCATGAGTCCATATTTAATACTAGGCAAAGCAAGACCCACAAATAATGCATGTCCAATGACATAGAATAAGACACCAATTGTCATCGTCTTCCGCGGCCCAATGGCTTCGACCATCACACCAGAAAACCAGGCTCCAATGGCAATCGTTACTCCATATGCAGTGGTAAGAGTCGCTGCCTGTTGGACTGTTAATCCTTGTTCAACAAGATATGTGCTGATCCATGCGAGTTCGAGACCGTCCCCCATCATAAAAATAAGAACGCCAATATAACCCCACACCAGATTTGAAGGAATGCCTATTTTATCTAAAAAACTGCCTTGCTGCCTCAAATCATTCATTTTCCTAACCCTCCCAAAGCCAACATATATTTTTTCTAAGTCACACACTCATATAAAACGCTTTCATTTTAAGTAACTTTCCTAATGATTTAGAAAAATTACTAGGGAAGTTGCTATTTTGAATGGTAACGCAGCATTTGGTGCAGCGTTACCATTCAGGGGGGATATATCAAATTCGCCCGTCGAATTTGCGTCCGGATTACTTAGCTTATGGTACTAAAATAACCTTTAAGGATTCTGAACCTTTTTTCACTAAATCAAAGGCTTCTTTGAATTGCTCTAATCCAAATTCATGACTTACAACGCTTTCAGTTGGAATTTCGCCTTTAGCAATTCCATCAATTACTAATGGGTAGCAGTATGGTCCTAAATGCGCACCTAGTAAATCAAGTTCTTTACGGTCACTAATGATGCTCCAATCAACCGTTACAGGCTTACCAAATACACCAAACTCAACAAATGTACCTAGCTTTCTAATCGCACTTAAGCCTTGTTCAACTGATGCCGGATGTCCTGTCGCTTCAATGTAAATATCACAGCCATAGCCTTCCGTCATATTCTTAATTTCCTGCACTGCGTCCACTTTGCTTGGGTTTAAAACAATATCCGCACCGAATTTCTTTGCTAATTCTAGTCGGTCATCCTGAAGGTCCAATACAACCAATGTTCCTGCACCTGACTTCTTAATTGGAGCAACCATTCCTAAACCTAGTGTTCCTGCACCAGATAGGACAACGAAATCTCCAAGTTGGATGTTGGCTCTCTGTACAGCATGAAGGCTACAAGCATATGGCTCAATTAAAATAGCTTGTTCAATCGGCATATCTTCAGGAACTTTATAATTACGGCCTTCCTTCGGTAATTTCATATATTCAGCCATACCGCCGTTTACATTATTTTGGAATCCGTATAGATCATGCTTTTCACACATCCAATACTGACCTCTTTTACAAAAACGGCATTCTTCACATGGAACAATTTGTTCAGAAATGATTCGATCGCCAATTTCAAAATCCTTAACGGCTGAACCCTTTTGCACAACACGTCCAATAAATTCATGACCTGGAATCATAGGAGCCTTGATATATGCAGGCTGCTTTTCATCCCCCCAGAAGCTCGGTGCTCCATCAAATGCTTTTACATCTCCTGCGCAAATTCCACACGCTTCCACTTTAATGATGATTTCTTTATCATTTTCAATCGTTGGTACTGGTACTTCTTCAAATTTATAATCACCAGGTGCATAAGCTACAACCGCTTTCATTGTTTTAGGCAGTTCATTTCCCTGAATTGTTTCGTTTTTAAGAGTTTGAGTCATTTTGTATTCTCCTTTTCCTAAATACTTATTTCCTTCATCTTATAAGATGAGGATAATCTAAGATGTATATTATTTTAAAAACTCACCTGCGAATGTAAGGAAACCTTCTATTATAAATAGACAGACCATTTTATACTACCTGATTTCATTCTGACTATCCGTGACTTCCGTTACAGTTGCTAAGATAAAACCACTTATACTAGGAATCTACCATTCTACTATGTTGATCTTTGAGTTCAAATACTTCGTTACAGTTACTTATTAGAGAAATCGGTTTCAATTTATTGATTTTTGCTTTCCACTCCTTTTCTCTATTGTTTCGTTTGGTTTCGTTTTACACTTTTAATATTATCATTTATTTTTGTTTTGTCAACTTAGTTTTAATTATTTTTTGTGTTTATCTTTAATTTTTTTCATACGAAAATAAACGAAAATATGCCCAGTTTGATTTTATTGGTGAAATCACCATATATTGGGTTTAGAAATGAGTACATACTATATAGAGGGAGAATGCGGCTGAACATTGTTACCTGTGAAGAAGGTAAAGAAGTTGAATTAGCCAAATATATTTAGGAAATACCCTATATATCACAGTTTTTATATTCATATATCTATTCATTTTCGTTTTCTTTTAAAATTAGAAAAGAAAACGAGAATTAGATTGAAAAATAAACGAAAATAAAATATGATAAAAATAATATACCAAGTTATAAGGATGAATAAAAATGAAAATGTTTGCAAGTGAGCGAAAAAACATAATTATGCAAATCCTGCAGGAACAGGAACGAATCACCGTAAAGGACTTGGCTAAAGAAATCGGAGTATCTGAAGCTACATTACGAACCGACCTAAGTAAAATGGAAATGGAAGGTCTATTAACCAGAACTCATGGCGGGGCAGTACTAAATGAAGAGTCCAATAATGAAATGAGTTTCTCAGCCCGTGAAAAGAAAAACAAGCAAGAAAAAATGCAAATTGCCAAGCTGGCTTCAGAATTTGTGAAGGAAAAGCAATGTATTCTCCTAGACGCCAGTTCAACGGTTTTAGAATTTGCCCGTTATTTAAAGGAGCAGCCGATTCGCTTAACGGTTGTTACCAGCGGACTCCAAACTGCTTTAGAGTTAAAGGACAATCCAGATATAACGGTTATCTTAGTCGGTGGTCTAGTAACTAAAGGCTCTACTTCCATTGAAGGCACCTTAGGAGTAAGTATTCTCGATAATGTCAATATTGATATATTTTTCACATCGGCCAATGGCTTTTCTGTAGAATCTGGTTTAACGGACTTTAATCTCTATGAAATTTCGCTTAAAAAGGAAATGATTAAAAGGTCTAATAAGGTGGTTGCCCTAGTAGATTCAACGAAAATCGGAAGTAACTCCAGCGCAGCTTTCGCGGGCCTTAATCAAATTGATGCATTGATTACAGATCAACAGGTAAGCGCTGAAATGTATCAAGAGCTTGTAGCACATAATATTGAGGTCATTACGCCACAATAAAATAAATAATAATTTCAATTAGAAAAAGGGAAATCCTCATGGTAAGGATCTCCCTTTTTTTATCGATGGTTTTGTTTAGCTAAATACAGCTGTAAATGCTTCGTTTAACTGACGGCGGTGATAGAAAATACCCTGTCCAAGCTTGTCCTCTGTCCAAGTAATCGTTGGGAAGTCAGAATATACTGCATAGCCGCCGGTGTACACCTCATTACGGTTACCTGATGGGTCAAAGAAGTAGATGGTTTGACCACGAGTAATTCCGTGACGAGTCGGTGTTACATCGATTTCAATCTCATAGCGAGATAGAATATCGGAAGCTCTTAAAATATCATACCAGTTATCTAAAAAGAAGCCGACGTGATGGATTTTTGCTTCCGGTCCTTTAATTAAGGCAATGTCGTGTCCCGTCATAGTCGTTGTTAACCAAGTCGCAATTAACGATTCACCATCAACGGTCACGACTTTTTCCGTTTCTACAAAGCCGAGCACATCCTTGAATAAGCGTTTAGTAGAGACAATATCATCACCTGATAATAAGCAGTGATCAAGACGATGTGGGGAAATGCCTCTTTGTCCCTCTGGCCATGGATGTGGATTCAATGTGCCAGTCGGAACCCCTACATACTCAATATCATGATAGAACTCAATTTTATGGCCGGTTGGCAGTGTTGTCCGAATCGCTTGACCTTCGCCAATACGGTCCTTATTCGAAACACGCTCCATCGTGCAGCCAAAATCTCCAATTTTCTTTTCTAATGTATCCAATACATCATTATTTGTTACTTTAAAGGCAACATGGTCTACGCCGGCTCGATCAGACTTTTCGAGAATCACACTATGATGATCCCATTCGTCCCATGCCTTTAAATAGACTCTGTTCTCATCTCGGGCTGTAATGTCAAGGCCAAGCACATTTGTGTAATAATCAACTGATTTTTCAAAATCAAACACTCGAAGCTGAATCCGACCTAATCTTTCAATTCCATTACCATTCATCGAATAACACCCCTTACAATGATTTTAATAGCCTTCATTAATTTCATAGGTGTACGACAAAATATGTGAATGCAATAACAATCCTGATTATTAAAAAAGCCTATCCTTCTCCATTTACTATTTCCCGATATCTTCTGGATAGAGTATCTTCATCTAACAACTATGAAATTAATTATTACGATTTAATGATATCGTTTATAAAATCATATAACAACGACACAGTATGTCTGAAATCTCGATATTATTAGGCACAGATTGTCATTTTTAAAATTATTTTACAATAATCCAGATGAAGAGAATTATAGTTAGTAAAATAACATTTTTACTTGACCCTTAATCGACCTACTTATGTCACTCAATTGTCCGTTTTATGACAAAAAATTGCCCCTCCCTTCCTTTATAATAGGGATTGGAATTATTTTTTTGTATCGTTATGTGAATTATTTAACTTCATTCAGCAGAAGTCCTCCGCTTCTATAAGTGGGGGATGAATGCAAATGGTCATTCGATTCAGTGGGGTTCAACCCCCGGCTGAATGAAGTTAAGTCTCAGGCGGATGTCACGGATTTTTTAAAGGTAGTTTATCGAGCGAGCTCGATAAAAATCCGGACGCAAATTCGACGGGCGAATTTGATCATTTTAAAAAGGGGGAATTTGAGATGAAATATCAGCATTTATTTGCTAAAGGAAAAATCGGCAGCCTTACATTGAAAAATCGAATCGTTATGCCGCCGATGGGAACCAACCTATCCGGTCCTGATGGTGAAATTACTGATCATATGATTGCCTATTACGAAGAACGGGCAAAAGGTGGTACAGGGTTGGTTATTGTAGAGGTTGCCTCTATTGATTATGAATATGGGAAGGCAGCGGTTACTCAGCCGCGGGTTGATGAGGATCGCTTCATTCCGGGTATCCACCGGTTGGTTAATGCGGTTCACAAGCATGGAGCGAAGATTTTTATGCAGCTGCACCATGCCGGGCGTGAATCCAAGTCAATTCTGATTGGCGGGAAACAAATTGTGGCGCCAAGTCCTGTCACCTGTCCGTCCATCGGTGAGGAGCCTAGAGAGCTCACGACTGCTGAGGTGAAGGAGCTTGTAATGAAATTCGTCATGGGAGCTGTCCGCGCAAAGCTTGCTGGTGCTGACGGTGTTGAAATACACGCTGCCCATGGTTATTTAGTTAACCAATTCCTCAGCCCTTATACCAATCTAAGGACCGACGAATATGGCGGCAGCTTTGAGAATCGCATGCGGTTTATTGACGAAATCATCGTTGGGATTAAGAAGCATTGCGGTCAAGATTTCCCTGTCTCCGTCCGCCTTAGCGTCGATGAATTCGTAAAGGGTGGAATTGACCTTGAAATGGGTTTAAGAATCGGGGCCCATTTGGAGAAGACCGGAGTTGATTCACTTCACGCAAGTGCCGGCACCTATGATTCCTCCGAGGTTATCGTCGAATCGCCGCTTTATGAGCAGGGCTGGAGAGTGTATCTTGCCGAGGAAATGAAAAAGGCTGTTAGCATTCCAGTCATTACCGTTGGTGTGATTCGTGAGCCAGAGTTTGCCGAGTCGATTTTAGCAGATGGAAAAGCAGACTTTATTGCGATTGGCCGTGGTCAGATTGCCGATCCGGAATGGGTTCATAAGGTAATGGAGGAGCGCGAAGACGAACTTCGCAAATGCATCTGCTGTATGCACTGCATCCGCTCGGTTGGAAAGGGACTGCATGTCCAATGTGCGATTAATGTAAGAGCAGGACGTGAGCTTGAATTTGATCAGAAGCTTCCTCAAATTCAAGACAAGCGCCATGTAGTGATTGTCGGGGGTGGTCCTGGCGGAATGGAAGCAGCAAGAGTGCTTGCGGAAAAAGGCTATCGAGTTACCTTATTTGAAAAGGATAACAAGCTTGGCGGACAGCTGCCGCTTGTGAGCAAGCCGCTCCATAAGGAGAAAATGAACTGGTTTATTGATTATCATCGCAATGAATTGAATCGTTTAGGCGTTGAGATTCATATGAATACAGAGGCAGAGATTGGCATGATACAAGCGATGAATCCTTATGCGGTCATTTTAGCCACCGGTGCAAAGGGCTATATGCCTGATATCCCAGGAATTAACCAGCCAAATGTCTATGGCTATGAATATGTTTATTCACATCATAAATATTTTAATCAGGAAAAAATCGTCGTGATGGGCAGCGGGATGATCTGCTTTAGTATCACAGACCAGCTGGCAGCAAAGGGAAATGACGTAACCTATATCGAACTTCCTACTGCCATCGGCAGACGAATTAGTCCACCGACAAGAGCACGATTAATGAATCGATTGAAGAAGAATCATGTAAAGATTATTAGCGACCACCGGGTATCAGAGATTCAGCCGGATGCTGTCGTCATTGAGGATCCTGCCTCAGGCCAGCAGACGTCCATTGATATGGACAATGTGGTGATTGCAATGGGAACCCAAGCCTATAATCCATTAGAAGAGTCGTTCCGTCAGCATTTTGACCAGGTATTTGTCATCGGCGATGCCGTTAATCATCCTGGGTCCTTATCGACTGCCGTGAAGGATGCGTTTGAATTAGCCTATGTGCTAGAATCTCAGGTTTGTAAAAAATCTCCTGTAAGAGTTCACTAAATAGCTCAACAAGCAAATTCGCCCGTCTAATTTTCGACTGCTGAATGAAGTTAAAAAAATGTCCTTCATCACCCTTGAAGGACATTTTTTAGCGTGTTATTTTTTCCATAAGTTGACAACATTTTGGTTTTCCCCTATCTGCCTTAGTTAAAAAACCTTATCATCCAGGCAACAATCAGGCCAAGCACGAAGAAGATAAGAGCGTTCGTCCATTTGCTTCGAGTGGATTGTCCGGCAGCCAGTAAGGCCTGAATTTCCTTATCCTTAACAGCCTTCAGCTCATCTAAAATAAAGGTGATTCCATTATGACCTAATTCTAGTTTATCCGTCCAGACAAAGCTAATATTATTATCATACTTCTGGTTTACTTCACCGCCACAGGTTAAAATACTGTCATCAAACCGCAAATAATCCTGCGACCTTAAATTCAATAAATAGGAGCCAAGCTCACTCCATTTGACCCGGTAATCTGGGTTATCCTTTTCCGCCAACTCAAATTGTTCTAATGACAGCTTCTCCCCACCTTTCACACTCATGTCAAAAACATGATCGATCAGCTTTTTTTCAATTTCCTTCAGCATACAAAGCACCCTTTCATCACTTGTTAATCAAATCCAATCTTAAATGTGAAAAAAGTTCATATTTCTAGGTGATTACGTTTAAAACTCCCCCTTTACCGTACACTGAGTATTTAGCCACTATAAATCTGAATATTTAAATATACTTTTCTACTATTATTGTAAAATACTTATTAGTCCATTTCCACCAAACCTGCTTCACTTCCTTCCATATATTAGTTGCACCAAACAAGTCCCTCTTTTTCCATAAACACCATTCATACAAGAAAAGAGCCATCCCATAAGGATGACTCTTTTTCTAGTAATCTTTTATTTTAACCATAGCTGTTTGACCAGCCATTCAGACAAATATTATTGTGCTTTTACAAACTCAGCTGATTTCACACCCGCTTGACGACCAAATACAATGATATCTCCTACAGAGTTTCCACCGATACGGTTTTGACCGTGTAATCCGCCAGTTACTTCTCCTGCTGCAAATAGACCAGGAATTGCTTGACCAGCTTCAGTGATTACTTCTGTATTTGTGTTGATATTCACGCCACCCATTGTGTAGTGAATTCCAGGAGCAATTTTAATGGCGTAGAATGGAGCACCTGATAAATCGTTGTCCATCGCCGTTGTTCTGCCAAATTCAGCATCGTTTTTATTGGCAACAGTAGTGTTCCAAGTATCAAGCGTTGCACTTAATGCCTCTGCTGGAACCTTCATTTCTGCTGCTAATGCTTCAATCGTTTCACCTTTTACTGTAAAGCCCATTTTTTCATATTGATCAATGGCCTTCGCACGAGATTTGACACCAGAATCAAATACTAACCATGCTGATCTTTCTGGTAGGCTGTTGATTGCAGCTGTCACATTGTCACGAGTATCCATTTCGTTATGGAATCTCTTTCCTTCTGCAGAAACAAGGATTCCACCTTCTCCACGAACCACTTCACCGATTAGGTAAGATTTTTCCTGTTGTACAGTTGGGTGAACCTGGATTTGATCCATATCAACCGCTGTGCCGCCAAGAGCTTCAATCATCGTGATACCATCGCCTGTGCTACCTTCTTGGTTTGTTGTTACATAGCCTTCTAAATCGCTTCTAACCTTTGTGATCATATCCATATTAGCTCCGTAACCGCCTGATGCGACTACAACAGCCTTTGCAGAGATTGCTTTCTCATCTTTTCCATCAAATACAACTTTAACGCCGTTAACTTGTCCATCTTTTTGCGTAATTTCCTTTACATCCGCATTAACGAATAAAGGAATTTTTTGCTCTTCCACATTTTTTACTAAGCCAGTCACAAGATATTGGCCTACTGCAGAACCATCTTCAGGACGGTGTGTACGCTTTTCGCTCATTCCACCTGTAATCGTGATATTGTTCAAGCGGATGCCGATTGAATCTAACCAGTCAATCGCATCAGCTGAATTATCAACGAAGAAACGAAGTAATTCTGGATTATTTGTACCTTTTCCGCCTTTTAATGTTTCTTCATAAAATTTATCATTGCTATCCTGAATGCCTTGCTCGGTTTGGAACTTTGTTTCTGATGCATTCATTCCAGAAGAGGATTTTGATGTGTTTCCTCCAGCAACTGGCATTTTTTCAAAAATAACTGGATTCATGCCGTTTGCCTTTGCTTCAAGAGCAGCTGTCATTCCGGCACCACCAGCACCGATAATGACGATGTCATAGTTATCCTGAAGCTCGTCAAGAGGTGTGTAGCTTGCTCCTTCAGAAGCACCTGTTACCTCATCTTCCTTTTGCTCTTCTTTTGGCTCTTCCTGCTTTGGTTCACTTGCAGAGTCGTTTCCGCAAGCAGCAGCAAATAGCATAAAAATACTCATGATGAGCATTAGTAACCAATTTTTCTTCTTCATACTGTCATCTCCTATATATGTGAACAATATCACATTTGTTAGTACGTACCTATCATACATAAAATACATGGAGAATTTCTATGGATTCCAGATCACTTTTATATAGTTTTCACAAATTCTTGTCCTTATTTTGAACAATAACGATTTTTCTTCCCTTTGAGCGAAAGGGGATTTATAATAATCGATTACCTTCATTTTTCCATTTATTGATAGAATTTTTCTATTCTTTGGCCTTTTCATTTGCATAGAAAAAAGGAGAACATCTACTAGAAGATTCTCCTTTTTTCTGTAACATGTATTATACCTTTTGTGTTTCTCCCCATTGGTCGAGGATATTCTGAAAGACTCCCTTTTTCTGATAGAGCTCAATCTCCATTTTCGTATCCAGACGCAGTACGGCTTCAAATGATGTCCTTGAGCCATTGGGTTTTACAGCCTTGGATGGGCAAAGGTTCCCCTTGCCTGGAGAAAGCGCTGAATCGTTGGATTTGTCCGGACTCGAGAAAAGGAGACTTTTTAAAATAGGTGGACCGATCATCCCATTTAAAAATCGGATAATCATGATATTCCAGTTCCCGCCATTTCTCGTCGCCTTCAAACACATTTTCATAGGCTTCACGGAAAATATCAGATGAAATCGCAGACTCTACTAGGCTAGCAATTTCATCTGAGCTCGGCCAAATATCCTGCAAATAGACCTCTTTACCTGATAAAGTTCGACCCAGCGGTTCATTCTCCAAATTAATATTCATCGTGCCTGCAATGGCAAAGGCGATGACTAACGGAGGCGAAACTAAATAATTTGCTTTTACTAAGGCATGAATTCGTCCTTCAAAATTACGGTTGCCACTTAATACAGCAGCGACCGTCAGATCATTCTCCTGAATCATTTTCTCGACTTCAGCATTAAGCTTCCCGCTGTTGCCTACACATACGGCACAGCCGTAGCCGGCATGATAAAAGCCCAGCTTTTCCAAATACGGAAGTAATCCTGCTTTTTGCAAATAAGCTGTAACCGCCTTTGATCCAGGCGCCAAAGAAGTCTGAATCGTCTTCGGTACGGTTAAACCATATTCAACAGCCTTCTTAGCCAATAATCCAGCACCTATCATATTGAAGGGGTTGGATGTATTCGTACAGCTTGTAATGGCTGCTATGACAATGGAGCCATTCTGCAATTCCGTTCCCTGAGCATCCAGCTCGTTTGGTTCGCTAGCTGAAAGTGGCTTTGGAAATGATTGTCTTACCTCTGAAATCGGCATTCTGTCCTGCGGTCGCTTGGGACCGGAAACACTTGCTTCCACCGTCTGTAAGTCAAACTGAATATAATCAGAATATGCTTTACCTTTCCCAATGGTATCCTGTTCATGGAACAGCCCCTGCTAGCTCAAAGAAGGAGCTTGTCAGTGCTGATGTGAATGGAATATCTAAGCAGTCCATCCATAGTACCGTTTCGTTTCCTTCATTCACATGATCGTGCCAAGTCCACTCTGGTGTAATGACATAGTCTCCCGGTTCAAAATGATACTTCACACCATTCACAATACCGGATGCACCGTGACCCTCCATAATAAACCTTAGAGCTGATGTCATATGCCTGTGAGATGGAGCGACTTCCCCAGGATTAAGCGCTTGAACGGCTGCATATAAGGTTTGTGTTGCGCCACCCCAGCCGTGTGGCTCCATCTGTTTCATACCTGGATTCACTAAATAGACCGCTCTTCTATCAATTGAGCCTGTGCCTACCTGAAGTAGCTCCTTTGCTTTGTCCAAGGCCTCAAGAATCAGCTTCTTTTTCCACAGATACGGAATTTCATTATGATACTCCTTCCACTCGATTCCTTTCTGGAATCAAATCATCTGTTTTGGTTTATAAGCATTCAATTGTTTGTGTATCTCGTTCATCCAATCACTGAAGCAGGTGTATGTGTCCATTCGTAAACCTTGATCATACAGGTCATGGGCGATGGACTCTATGCTGCCAGGAGCCGATGATGGCTCTCCATAATGGCTCAAGCAGCTGACCCACTTTTCACGATGCTCGGCTTCACTCAGTGGTTTTTCTTTCGAGCCCGGTGCGTGCTGAACCGATTTTTCATACACTTGCCCATTCTTTGTTTTGATTTGAATTTCTACCGCTAATCTTCGATTAAGACGCTTGTCTTCTTCCGTTTCCTGCAATTCCAACACCTTGATTGCTGGAGCCCTATGTATTATTCATTCCAAGTAAATGGGAGTGGGATTCATCTAGAGCAACCATTCATATGATGGATTTGGAAGACATCCCGCTTGTCATGTTCGTACGCGAAAACAAGTATGGAAAGTATACCGCCTTTCAAGATACCTGTAACAAACTAGGGGTCAAACCAAATATTATCTGCGAATCTCATGACGCTGCGATTATCTTCTCCTTTGTCGCAGCCGGGATGGGAGGAGCTGTTTTGCCAAGATCAACCTTTGCCATCCACCCGTCTGACGATATTAAAATTGTTGAAATAGAGGATTGTCCTCTGCAAAATAAAATTTCTCTAATCTGGGACAAAAACCGTCC
This sequence comes from Bacillus tuaregi, assembly GCF_900104575.1. Classification (NCBI taxonomy): domain Bacteria; kingdom Bacillati; phylum Bacillota; class Bacilli; order Caryophanales; family Bacillaceae; genus Bacillus; species Bacillus tuaregi. Next base: position 395,841 of record NZ_LT629731.1, on the reverse strand, counting down.
TCTATCGAAGGGTGCCCAGCGGTTTATTGAAATGTTCTGATTAAACGCTTTTTAGTGTCTTCTTTGGGTGTCAGCATAATGAAACACATTACCTCATAAAAGATGAACAGCAGCCCTTCCTACTCTTAGTACAGCTTTTACTATTCATTCTTTTTAGAATTATTTTAAGAATGGAAATAATACCCAATAGGTATAATCCTGCACCTATAGGCGATATGATAGTAGCATGCTGATCTAAATTGGATTGGAGGCTGTCTTCATGACCTTAACCGAAGTACTGCAGAAGCGTACCATCCTTCAACGATATAAGAACTGGTATGTCTTGGATAGCGAGTTTTCCTGGAATCTCCGCTCCATCTATCATACGATGGATGCTTATTTAGAGAATGTCTTCCATATTCCGGTGATTTTTTGCTCCATTCGGGAAGCGAACCAAATCATCAGCGATTTAGGGGACGAAGAGGATGAGTATTTGCGCTTTGCTGCAGGGATTTTTTGGCGTGAGCTGGGGATTATCTTTATTTTCCAATACGAGGAGTATGAAACGTTAATTGAGACCCTTTTCCATGAATTTCGTCATGTCATGCAGGATGAGGACCCGGTCTTCCGACTTCATTTCGAAAGTGATAAAAAATTGCCTTATAAGGAACGCAAGACCGAAATCGATGCCTTTCAATTTGCCAAAGAAAAAAGCGAGGCGTATTTTAGAAGCCTTTATGGCAGGGAAAATGTGGTGTAACTAGGATTGTCTTGTTTTTTGAGTGGATGCTGACTAAGAGTGAAATCCAAACATGTGATGAATAGGTATTTTTATATAATAAAAGAGAGGAAGAACATGTCTTTCTCTCTTTTTTGTACCTATAGAATATCGTGGATCGCATTATTGAAGACTTTCCCTACTTACATGGCTGCTGAAAAAACAAATTGCTCTGGCTTTTGCGCTTCAAGCTTGTGAAGCTCCGAGAAGAATTTTTTGTATTCTACAATAGATAATTCTTCATAGATATAGCTTTTTTGCAGATAATCTAATAATTCATTGGCATGTAATGGGTTACGCTTTTTTACCGATTCAAAACGTCTAGTTAACTCTTCTAGCATCATCATTCATCCACTCATTTCATTAATTATTTTATCACCTTGCTTATGTTGGATTTAGTATATCACATTGATTCTCCTCACTTTTATTTTAAAAAAATTCAAACTACCGACATTTTTCTACAAAAATTTGTCGAATACAAAAACAAGGGGATGATGCTCCTTCCTTCTTTGCAGAAGCAAGAGCACCATCCCCTTTAAAATCAAATCATAGACCCTATACTAATTTTCCTCTGTGGATAGGGATAGTGCGTTTTTCCCTAGCAGCAGGCTGCCTGTGAGAAGGGCTGCAACAGCTAGAATGACGAGAATAATGAATACGGTGTGCAGGCTTTGTGCCAGGGCATGACCGTATAGCTCTTCGCTTAACCATAGTCCGGAAACGGCGATACCGATTGCCTGACCAAGGTTACGCAGCAGGTTAAAGGTACCCATGGCAGCCCCGCGCAGTCTCCATTCTACCGCTGATTGAACGGCTACGGTAAAGGCGGTGAGAGCTAATCCGAATCCAGCCCCCATAATCGCTGTCATGATCATCATGAAGGCGATGGTCGTGTCCTCCTTCATAAACGTTAATCCAAAGGTCCCTGCAACGACAAAGAAAATTCCCGTAACAGCAATTTTACCAATTGGTGTCTTGGCGAGCCACCTTCCAGAAAGCATCGCTGCCACTGGCCATGTAATCGACATTGGCAGCATCGAGATTCCGGACAATGTCGCATTTAATTGGCTTACACCTTGAACCCATAAGGGAATGTAAAACGTGACGGTCACAAGGATAAATCCAAATAAAAATCCAGCTGTATTGGCCACTGAAAGTAATTTATTTTTAAATAGAGATAATGGCAGCATTGGCTCCTTTGAATTTTTTTCAATCCAAAAGAACAGGGCCATTCCGGCTACTGCAACGGCCAAGAGCAGCATAATACTGCCTGTTAGACCGTTTTCCTCCTTCAGCATGGTCAGTGCATAGAGAAACGAGGTCATGCTGATGGCAAAGGTGAAAATGCCCGGATAATCGATAATCTGCTTTTTCTTTTCAAGGTGCTCGTGTAAGGATACCCATAATAGAATGAGAGATACAATTCCAAATGGCAGATTCATAAAGAAAATCCAACGCCAGGAAATATAATCAACGATAAAACCGCCTGCTAACGGACCGATAATTCCAGATATCCCCCAGACAGAGCTGATCATGCCTTGGATTTTCGCGCGCTGTTCAAAGGCGAATACATCGCCGATAATCGTAAACGGAATCGTTGTTAACGCACCCGCTCCAATTCCCTGAATGGCACGGAACCAAACGAGCTGCTCCATTGTCTGCGCTAGACCGGACAGCATCGAGCCTGCAAGAAAGATGATGACGCCAAGCGTAAACATAAGCTTTCTCCCATACAGGTCGGCCATTTTTCCAAACACCGGTGTCCCAATGACCATGGCTAATAAATAGACAGATATCACCCACGTATAAAGCTCACTGCCTCCTAAATCTTTGACAATCACAGGCATGGCTGTGCTCACAATCGTTCCCTCAATGGCCGTTAGGAACGTCGCAATTAACAACGCCCAAATGACCCACTTCTCACTTGTTACCTTTTTCATCTGACTCTCCCCTTGAAAGCCGGAGTTGGTGCTTCAGCTTCCATATTTCATTTTTTGTGGCTTTTTATCACCAAAATTTCTTCATTGTTTTAGTTCACTTCTGCTTGTTCATAAATCTCAATCGGCAATCCATCTGGGTCAGAAAAGAACGTGAATTTTTTCTCCGTATACGGGTCGATTCTGACCTTTTCAACTTCAATCTTGTGCTCAGTTAAATAGCTGACCGCCTCTTCGATATTTTCAACTGCAAACGCTAGATGACGTAAGCCCGCGGCTTCCGGGTAGCTCGGACGTACGGGTGGGTTTGGGAAAGAGAATAATTCAATCTGGTACAGTCCATTTACCTCTAAATCCAATTTATAGGAGTCCCTGTCCTCGCGGTAGACCTCACGGATGGGAGTAAGCCCAAGAATTCTCACATAGAAGTCCTTTGACTTCTCGTAGTTTGAACAAATCATGGCAATATGATGGAGATTATGTAATTTCATTGCTGCACTGGCCTTTCTAATACAGAGTTATAAAGAAAATAGTAACATATTTCCGGATTAAAAAAGGATAAAACGACCTTTTTGTGAGTGACATTTTTTCGACATGACCGTCGATCAGTTTGTTACCAGACAAAAAGACCTGTAAGGGATTACAGATCCTTTTAAAGTAGTCTAATATTTTATAAAAAGCTATGGGAAAGCAAGGCGAATGGTTCGATTGATCATTCTCGGTTTCGTTTGACGTTATCGACGAGCTCGATGAATTGGAGGAGGAGAAAAAAGGGCCATAGGAGGACGAGGTTGATTTCTTTTAAGATGGTGTTGAGGGGCTGTGCTCTGAAAAACCAAAGGAGGGTGAAGCCGACTAAAAGATAAAGAGCTATTTGCAGTAACATCCGATCACCTTCTTCATCCTTTATGGCAGTTTATACATTTTTGGGTATTTGGTGACAATTATTTAGGCTGAATCTTGCTGCTCGGTATGCTTCATTCATTTTGATTAAGCGCATTTACTCCATAGCGAAAGAATAAATAAAACAAGCAGGATGGATTCCTGCTTGTTTTTTGTTCCTATTCTAAGTAAATTTTCTTTCCTTTTTGCTTCGGTACGATAATTTGGAGCAGACCGTCATCGTAGCTAGCTTTGACTGTTTTTTCATTGATTGGCTGTGGCAGTGGAATGGTTCTGCTCGACCGCTGCATCGAATGCTGTTTTCTTACCACATCGTGATTCTCATCCTCCTCTGTTAAAGACTCAGATGATTGTACGGAGATGGTTACGTAATGATTCAAAATATCAATATCAATTTGTTCACGCTTGATTCCCGGAAGCTCAGCCTTTATCAGGTATTCCTTTTCCGTTTCGGTAACATCCACATTGAATGAAGAAGCTAAAAAGAACGGCTTATGAAACAGCTCATCTATCTGCTGTAGAAATCCCTTTACCGGTTTCTCATTGAAAAACTGATTAAAAGGTCTCATTAACTCTCCAAAGTGATCATTTTCCTCATTCTTCTTACGCTCCACCATATACTCTTCCCTCCCAGCCAAGAATTTTTCCACTATATCCTATGCCGGCACAGCAAAAATGTGAATAAAACACTGCTTTAGCACTATAAAGCAGCGGGGGACAGTCCCCCAGCGCTTTAATGTGCCAAAGTGTAGGCCTTGATTTAGGTAAATGGCTTTACAAAATACCCTGTGTGGTATATTATTAGGTTCATAAAATAATTTTTACTTTTTTAGGAGAGGGATGGAGAAGGTTGAAGGTTACGGATACTGCACGTGATGAACTTACTTCTTTACTAGAGTCACAGAATAAAGCGGGAGTTCGCCTGTATTTTGCAGGCTTTGGCTGAGGAGGCCCAGAGGTTGGAGTGTCTCTGGATGAGGCACAAGAGAATGATCAGGTAGAAATGATCAATGGAATTCAAATCGCTTTTGAACAAGGAATTCATGAATATGCGACACACCTTACATTAGATTATGACGAGTACCGGGGCTTTGCATTATTAGGAATGCAAGGCTGTTAGATAGCAGGACAGGCAGCCATCACGGCTGCCTGTTTTTAGTTTCGTATCATTTGATTTATTTACTATTTCTATAGAAAATTCAATTTAATAGATTTTTTCTATTGACACTCTATCTTTTTCCTGCAATAATAAACACAATTAAATACTGGTACCTTTAATTCAGTCCAGAGAGGCTGACAAGGACAACGGACATGTATCAATAGACGGGGTATGCTCTATTTCCATACCTTTTAGACTATGATACTTCGAAGAGGTTTATTGTCAGGTAATGGCAGTAAACCTTTTTTTATGCTCCAGTACTTCGGTACCAGTTCCAAAAATAGTATATTGGAGGAATTGGAATGGAAAACAAGGATTTAGAATTCTCATTATCGCCTGTACCAGCATCACACCGGAATGGATTTTGGAAAATACTCGCGGTCATGCTTGGATTGACCTTCTTCTCAGCAAGCATGTGGGCTGGGGGAACGCTTGGAAATGGACTCAGCTTCACAACCTTTATCCTCGTCGTACTGGCAGGAAATCTATTACTTGGTATTTATACCGGAGCCCTTGCCCATATCTCAGCAAAAACAGGCTTATCGACACATCTTTTAACCAAATATGCTTTTGGCGTAAAAGGATCCTATCTATCTTCTTTCCTGCTGGCATCTACACAGGTCGGCTGGTTCGGTGTTGGTGTCGCGATGTTTGCCGTCCCTGTGCATAAAGCAACCGGCATTAATTTATATCTGCTTATTGTACTCGCAGGAATGCTGATGACCTTAACAGCGATTTACGGAATGAAAGCTCTAGCCATACTTGGAATGGTAGCCGTACCTGCCATTACCGTTCTTGGAAGCTACTCTGTTTTTGAAGCAACGGAAAAAATCGGCGGGATGGAAGGCTTAATGGCCTATCAGCCGATCCAAGGCTTAGGAATTGCCGCTGCCTTAACGATTTGTATCGGCTCTTTCGTCAGCGCCGGTACTTTAACACCAGACTTTACCCGCTTTGCCAAAACATCGAAGTCTGCCGTAACGGCAACCGTGATTGCCTTTTTCTTAGGAAATTCGTTGATGTTCTTGTTCGGTGCTGTCGGCGCGATGACTTACGGCAAAGCCGATATCTCCGATGTGATGTTTTTACAAGGGCTAATTTTACCAGCGATTATCGTCCTTGGACTGAATATTTGGACAACAAACGAAAATGCCTTATATGCTTCAAGCTTAGGCTACACAACGATTACAAAGTGGAATAAAAATAAAATCGTTGTCTTCAACGGTGTTCTTGGAACGGTAGCAGCGATGTGGCTCTACAACAACTTTACTGGCTTCTTAACGGTGCTGGGTTCCGCTCTTCCATCCATCGGGGCGATTATTATTGCAGATTACTTTTTCTTAAATCGCGGGAAATATACTAGCTTTGAAAAAATGGAATTTAAATCAGTCAATTGGATGGCGATTGCCGCCTGGGTTGGCGGTGTTGCCGCTGCAGAATTAGTACCAGGCATTGCGCCGGTGAATGGGCTTATTGGGTCAATCATCCTTTATGTAGCGCTTATGAAAAGTGCACCGTTATTCGCACCAAAGTCTGTACGTAAATTAAATGAAAAGGTGAGTTAAGAGATGATTATTAAAAATGCAACGCTTCGAGGAACAACTGGACTATGGAATATCGTGATGACGGACAGTATCATTGCGAAAATAACGCAGGATACGGATTTAGAGACTGGAAATCACGAAATCATCGATGCGGCGGGTTCTCTCGTCCTTCCCCCTTTTATTGATCCGCATATTCACCTTGATACAACGCTAACAGCAGGTGAACCGAAATGGAATCAGAGCGGTACGCTTTTTGAAGGTATTCAAAGATGGTCCGAGCGAAAAGAATCACTAACGTTTGAGGATGTAAAAACGAGAGCGAAAACGGCCTTGAAATGGCAGCTAGCCCAAGGAATTCAGCATGTTCGGACACATGTCGATGTAACGGACCCAACCTTAACGGCGTTAAAAGCGATGCTTGAGGTAAAAGAAGAAATGTCACCATATGTCGACCTTCAGCTTGTCGCTTTCCCGCAGGAAGGAATTCTCTCCTACCCGAATGGTACAGAGCTTTTAGAGGAGTCGTTAAAAATGGGTGCAGATGCAGTCGGCGGCATCCCCCACTTTGAATTTACGCGCGAATACGGTGTCGATTCTATGAAAATCGCGTTTGATTTGGCGGAAAAATATGATCGTTTAGTCGATATTCACTGTGATGAAATTGATGATGAACAGTCACGCTTTGTTGAGGTGGTTGCAAAGGAAGCCTTCGAACGTGGATATGGTGCCCGCACGACGGCCAGTCATACAACGGCAATGGGCTCCTATAATGATGCCTACACGTATAAGCTATTCCGTCTGTTGAAGCTGTCGGAGATTAACTTTGTTTCCAACCCGCTTGTCAATATGCATTTAGGCGGTCGCTTTGATACGTACCCAAAACGCAGAGGTTTAACGCGAGTAAAAGAATTGCTTGAGGCTGGAATGAATGTCAGCTTTGGTCATGATGATATCTTTGACCCATGGTATCCACTAGGAACCGGCAACATGCTGCAGGTCTTGCATATGGGTATTCACGCCTCACAATTGATGGGCTATGAGCAGATTGTGAACTCAATTGACCTCATCACAGCGAACAGCGCCAGAACAATGCATATCGAGGAGCGCTACGGAATCGAAGAAGGCAAACCAGCCAACCTGATTGTGCTTTCGGCCGAAAACGAATACGAAGCCATCCGCAAGCAAGCAACCGTCACGTGCTCAATTCGAAACGGCCAAGTAATCGCCAAAACCGAACCAGCACAAACAACCATCAAACTCGGACAAAAAGAAGAAAAAGTAAACTTCACCAAATAAAAAACAATTAGGGAAAAGACTTTCGTACATTAAAGGAGCGGGGGACAGTCCCCCAGTGCTTTAAAGCGCTGGGGGACTGTCCCCCACCTTGTTACTGCATTAAAGCAAAAAAAGGAAATGATATCTAGCCTTACGCCTATACATCATTGATGGTGAGGAATAGGATGTAACCGTAATGTTAGAGATAATGAATGACTGGAGGAGAGGCTCATCATGTTTAGATTACATCCATTTCCTTTTGAAGATAGGACATCTGGTGTAGGGCCAGCGGGAGCAGCCTTAATTGGAGCCGGATTAAATTATTTAGGTGGTCAGGTACTAGGTGGACCCAATTATTACGGTAGTCCAGCAGGTTATTATGGTTCTGGCTACGGTGGATATGGTGGTCCAGGATACGGAATGGGCTATGGTGGATATAACCCAGGGTATGGGCAGGGATATGGTGGCTATGGAAACCCAGGGTATGGGCAGGGTTATAATGGTTATCCTCACTCAGGCTACGGGCAAAGCTATGGAGGATATGGGAATCCTTGGAATGGCCAAGGCTATGGAATGGGCTACGGATCAGGATATGGGCGCGAACCAGAGGAAGTATTTGATGAATTAGCAACTGAAGTAGATTGGGAATAACCAACGCTTCGTCTAACAAATTTTCAGAATACCTTATCAATATTCAACAACCTATAGACACAAGGGCTCGGACAAAGCCTTGTGTCTTTCAATCCTTATACATATAGCTCCTGAAAACCAAGAAGCCATTTTTCCTTCTACAACAAAAAAAGGGAAGAAAAAGAATCATCCCCACCTTTTCAATATTATGGTAGAATAGCAAGAATAGCATATTTTATTGGGAGGATGTTCGGCTGTGCTAGAATCCTTATTGTTAAATTTTTTAATTTTGCTTTTGCCTGTTTTAGCTTATTTGATCTTCTTCGAGGACCGATTTTATCAATATGTTTTGAGAATGCCGGTTGTTGTCCTTCTTGCCGCAATATCTATGGTCCTAAGTATGTCATTTCCGATTCATTTGGAAAGTGGATTTATTTTTGATTTAAGGCTAATTCCGTTAATCATGGTAGCCCTTTACGGAGGATATAAATACGCCTTTATCCTCTATCTTGTTCTCATTAGCTACCGTTGTTTAATCATTGGTGGTGACGGCTCGATACAGGCCTTTTTATATAATACAGCGTTGTTTCCGTTCATTACGTTATGGAGCAACAAGTTTCGGCAATTGGAACCACGGTCCAGAATTTGTTTGGCTGGTGTCATCGCGTTTTTCTCGATTCTCTTTTATCTCATTACGCTTGCACCGCAAATACCATTAAACCAAGAATTCTGGCTCCTTGTTATTCATTCTTTGACAACCTATTTTTTCATGACAATTATTCTTATGTTTTTAATTGAAAAAATAATTGCCAATGTAAAAGCTCGAGAAGCCTTTTTACACACAGAGCGTTTTCACATCATTAGTGAATTATCCGCCAGTGTTGCCCATGAAATTCGCAATCCATTAACGGTAACCAACGGGTTTCTACAGCTACTAAGGGAGTCAAATGAGATTCCCCAAAAGGAGAAAGAATATATTCACTTTTCCTTGCAGGAATTAAATCGAGCCGAGCAAATAGTCAGTGACTTTCTTGCTTTTTCAAAGCCACAAAGTGAAAACATGGTTTTATCGAATTTTAAAGAAGAAGTCGAGTATACCAAAAATATTCTACTGCCTTACGCTCATATGCATCATGTAGAAATTCAACTCTCTTTTAAAAATTCTCTTCTTAAAAAATATGATAAAAATCAAATCCAGCAATGCTTGATTAACCTCTGTAAAAACGGCATTGAAGCAATGAAAGAAATTGGCGGGACACTCATGATTGCTGTATCAGGGCGAAAGAATCAAATTATCATCGCAATTAAAGACAACGGTATCGGAATGACAGAAGATGAGATTTCCTGGCTCGGCAAGCCATATTATTCTACGAAAAAACATGGAACAGGCCTTGGCATGCTGATGGTTTACAGTACTATCCATAAAATGAAGGGGACGATAAAAGTAGATAGTGAAAAAGGAAAAGGCACCACCTTTACACTTATTATTCCCGTATAAAAAGCTCCTCGCAGCGTTGACTGCGAAAGGAGCTTTTTTTATGTCCGCCATAATGCTTGGTATCTTCCTATATGCTTCAATTGCATTCTACAATTAGAAATTATAACATTCTTATTTTCGCCTTTTTTTACACTTATCCATACCATTTTTTGACAGAAGCATATTTTAATTTTAAGAAGGATGAAAGGAGGGGACTGATTGGAAGAAAGAAGACACCATTATATTCACTTTGACAAAGGCCGGGTTGCTGGAGTGTTTGACGATGATGGTAATTTAATTTTAGATGTAGATAAAGTGATTATCCGCGCAGATGATGTAGTAATCGTAAAAAATGAAGATGATGACAATCATGATCGTAAACATCATGATGACCATGACGATGGACGCCGCGAAAACAGAAGAAATCCATTTTGGTTTTATTAACAAAAGAGCACAGTAGGATTTTCCGCTCTACAAAATTTACCTAAACTTACTTAAATACTACTTAGATGCAAGTTTTCCAGTAAACCTTGCTCCCTTGGTCAAGCCATAGGATTCAATTTATTTGCACCGCTATTTCTAACGGATGCAATCGGTTTCTCATGATTTGCGAACAAATCATACCTTACCGCATAGGTGATACAAGCGAGCTTCCACTTTTTCACCCAGTCCGAGCCAGACAATATTTGTATCTTTTTAGCCATATTAATGGCACTATTTAAGTCACGAACAATGGTATGTCCACAAGAAAGACAAATAAACAAACGAACCTCCGGTTCTTTCTTTTCTTTATGACCACAAACACAACATTCTTTGGTTGTATTTCTTTCGTTTACCATTTTATATTGTTTCCCACGTTTAGAAGCAACCCACTGTAATATTTTACGGAATTCACCAATATGTGTTTGATTCAACATACTTCTTTTCATATTTTTAGAACGAGCTGTGCCATTCGTAGGCGTATAATCACCAATAATCACTAAATCGTAGTGATTATATAACCAATGTGCGATACTATATAACGCGACTTTAATTTGTTCTCGTCGTGTATGGTACGCTTTATTCAAAGTATTATTGTATCGAGCCCATCTTTTGCTTGGCTGCCAGTAAGCGTTGCCGTGTTCTGTTTCTATTTTGATTGATTTTCTCTCGCAAAAATCTCTTTTACTTTTGATTTCATCAATCTTTTGATCCCAGAATTCTGTTTGATAAATTTTACTCATTTCATAGGAAACTCCTTTGTAATCTACTGCTACAAAGAAATTTTTATGATTCGGATCTAAACTAACCCATTTGGTTCCCTTCGGGAACCTTTCTTTTGTTTTTGATTGTTTTTTCTTTTTCTTCGAGTGATAAATCGAATGTGTATGTAATAACTTTTTCTTTAGTTCTTTAAATGTTTTTTCTATTTGTTTTTGTTCTTTTTCCATTGTTTTATATCTTTCAATGGTAAATATCCCATAAAAACGATTTCCTTGTTGTTTGCATAACCGAAAGGTTTTGATTTCTTCTTTTTCTTTAATAAAAAAAGGTTCACGTAACGTTCCGTTTACTGTGAGTTGTTTGCCTGATATATCTTTCCCAAATGAAATCCTAATCGTTTTAGAATCGAGTAATTTAAACCCTTTGTTTGGCTCATCAAAGTATAAAGAAAACCACTTCTCCTTCCAACTACGGAACTTTGGATATCCATTTTGCTTTTTAAAAAAACGGTCATAGGCATCTTTTAAGCGCAAGGCCGTGTTTTTTAACGGGGAAGAATGAACGGTCCGAAGGAATGGATGGATTTTTTTCAATGTTGTAGCGTAATTTCTTAAATTTCGTCCTTCTAACAACTTTAAAGGGGAACCATTCTCATAATCATTTTGGGCAGCTTGAATTAATTGATTATACAGCCAATTACATATTTTACTTTGACCGTCTAAGGCATAAGTGGTTTCTTTTGGAAAAATAATTTCCACCTTACGATTANAGCTCCCCGAAGCATATCGGTGTTAGTCCCGTCCTTCATCGGCTCCTAGTGCCAAGGCATTCACCGTGCGCCCTTTCTAACTTAACCTATACCGGCGAATGATCAGCTTCGAATCTCTTCGTCAGCTCGTCGTTCCGCTTCTCACGTACCAACTACGTACGCTCCGATGCTCACTCTGTCGCTTCCTCGACCTTCTCGCTGCTAATTCACCTATGGTTTATGCTCTTATTAAAAGAGTTTTAAAAAGAACTTACTATTTCAATGATGTCTTGTCATTACATTATCTAGTTTTCAAGGAACAAGGCTACTGACTTCATTCACTTCATGAATGACTTCGTAGCGTTACTTCATGCTGCCTTGCGACGAGCTGAGGAGTTACTTCCCCGAGCTACTGCGGCGCAGGAGCAATGCTTTTTTGAGAGATTATTCTCTCAAAACTAAACAAAGACAGAAAGTCATTTTAACGAACCTTTAGATAAACCAAAGGTTTTCCGTAATATCCTTAGAAAGGAGGTGATCCAGCCGCACCTTCCGATACGGCTACCTTGTTACGACTTCACCCCAATCATCTGTCCCACCTTAGGCGGCTGGCTCCTAGGACAAAACTTAACTTCCTATCAATATAATAAGAGGCTAAGTTTTGTNACTCGAACCTTCGACCCTCTGATTAAAAGTCAGATGCTCTACCGACTGAGCTAATGGCTCTAAAGAAATTCTGGTGCCGGCCAGAGGACTTGAACCCCCAACCTACTGATTACAAGTCAGTTGCTCTACCAATTGAGCTAGGCCGGCATTATGGAAGATTATTTTCATTTCGTGAAAAATTCATGGTGGAGGATGACGGGCTCGAACCGCCGACCCTCTGCTTGTAAGGCAGATGCTCTCCCAGCTGAGCTAATCCTCCGGGTTTGATGTAGTTGTTAGTTGGTTAGTGATTAGTTAGATAGGAAAACTTATGATTCTAACTATTCTTTTCTAATTACTAACAGCTAACTACTATCTTCTAAATGATGACCCCTACGGGATTCGAACCCGTGTTACCGCCGTGAAAGGGCGGTGTCTTAACCGCTTGACCAAGGGGCCAATATTAAAATGTTAAAAAAGAATGAAACAAAAAAGGACCCAATAATGGGTTTGCCTGGCAACGTCCTACTCTCACAGGGGCGCTTGCCCCAACTACCATCGGCGCTGAGAAGCTTAACTTCCGTGTTCGGGATGGGAACGGGTGTGACCTTCTCGCCATTGTTACCAGACTATTTATGCTTGAAGGTTTATTCCCTCAAAACTAGATAATAGACAAGTTCATTGAAATAATGTCCAGCTGCGGCGCCTAGGAGCTCGAGGTCTTAAGCCGTGCCATCAAAAAGGTTAAAGAACAACCTTCTCGCTTGCCCGTNTATACCGACGGTGGTTGCCTGTTGTACGAACGGACTTAATTTTTCCTTCGTTTTCCCACCTTCTTAACGTAGATGTTGCCACTCCTAACATTTCCGCCGCTTCTCTAATTGTGAACATAATAAAAACACCTCACCTTTGTAGATGAAGTGCAACATATTTACTTGCTTAATTTAAGTAATTTAGATTAACTTTGGATAATTTTAAACAAACAGTTATCTAGCCCCTACTGTGCTTTTTTAATAAAAAAGAGACCAAATATATGAATTAGGTCTCTACTATATTATGTATTAATTGTTAAAAATGGCTCCGCAGGTAGGATTCGAACCTACGACCGATCGGTTAACAGCCGATAGCTCTACCACTGAGCTACTGCGGAATAAAGGAGAGTTATTTTGCTTCCGCAAAAAACTTTGATGGGCCTAAATGGACTCGAACCATCGACCTCACGCTTATCAGGCGTGCGCTCTAACCAGCTGAGCTATAGGCCCATTTATGGAGCGGGTGAAGGGAATCGAACCCTCGACAACAGCTTGGAAGGCTGTGGTTTTACCACTAAACTACACCCGCAAAAGATGGCTGGGCTAGCAGGATTCGAACCTACGAATGACGGAGTCAAAGTCCGTTGCCTTACCGCTTGGCTATAGCCCAAAAATGGGGCGGCTGATGGGAATCGAACCCACGAATGTCGGAACCACAATCCGATGCGTTAACCACTTCGCCACAGCCGCCATAATAATCCTAAGTGGAAAGTTATTTTCACTAGCTTGAAAAAAACAATGGTGGAGGGGGACGGATTCGAACCGCCGAACCCAAGGGAGCGGATTTACAGTCCGCCGCGTTTAGCCACTTCGCTACCCCTCCGATATTAATATTAAAAAATGGCGGTCCGGACGGGACTCGAACCCGCGACCTCCTGCGTGACAGGCAGGCATTCTAACCAACTGAACTACCGGACCAAAGTATTTCCAAGTTTCCTTAGAAATACAATTGCGGGGACAGGATTTGAACCTGCGACCTTCGGGTTATGAGCCCGACGAGCTACCAGACTGCTCCACCCCGCGATAATAGAAAATATTCTTTTAAGATATCCATTTGAGAAAATGGCGGAGGAAGAGGGATTCGAACCCCCGCGCGGTTTAACCCGCCTGTCGGTTTTCAAGACCGATCCCTTCAGCCGGACTTGGGTATTCCTCCATGATAAACATATTAAATAGCTTCAAAAGAGACTATTTTGGTGGATCTTGTAGGACTCGAACCTACGACCGGACGGTTATGAGCCGTCTGCTCTAACCAGCTGAGCTAAAGATCCTAAAGATATGGTAGCGGCGATAGGGATCGAACCTACGACCTTTCGGGTATGAACCGAATGCTCTAGCCAGCTGAGCTACACCGCCACAATTCGTAAAAATTAATANTTTTCCATTGTTTTATATCTTTCAATGGTAAATATCCCATAAAAACGATTTCCTTGTTGTTTGCATAACCGAAAGGTTTTGATTTCTTCTTTTTCTTTAATAAAAAAAGGTTANACAGGATTCGAACCTGCGACCCCTTGGTCCCAAACCAAGTGCTCTACCAAGCTGAGCTACTTCCCGTATAAATGGCGCGCCCGAAAGGAGTCGAACCCATAACCTTCTGATCCGTAGTCAGACGCTCTATCCAATTGAGCTACGGGCGCATTAATTGTAAGCTATTTTGCTTTTCAAAAAAACTCTGTTTTTTTTACTTACGTAAGAAACCTTGGTGCCGAGGACCGGAATCGAACCGGTACGGTAGTCACCTACCGCAGGATTTTAAGTCCTGTGCGTCTGCCAGTTCCGCCACCCCGGCAATACTTAGAGCGGAAGACGGGGTTCGAACCCGCGACCCTCACCTTGGCAAGGTGATGTTCTACCACTGAACTACTTCCGCGTATAAGTTGGTTAGTTGTTAGCTAGTTAGTATTTAGAAAACCTTTAGTGCGGGTGAAGGGAGTCGAACCCCCACGCCTTGCGGCGCTAGATCCTAAGTCTAGTGCGTCTGCCAATTCCGCCACACCCGCATATAGAAAATTATTTTGCTTATGCNTAAAGGCTGTGTTAAAGTACATTGTTGATTTTTAGCAGGTTGATTGTAGTGGAAGGCACGAAGACTCCCGCGGGAGAAGCGAGGCAGTCGAGACCCCACAGACACGTAGTGCCCGAGTCGGCTCGGCGGTCGCCCGCAGGAAAGCGAAGTACCTGGAACGAAAATCAACACTCATGTTTAACACAGCCTAAATAAAAAAAGCCTTTTTTCATAAATAAATCTTTTTAAACAAACGTTTGATTAAAGAAAACAGGTTCTATCTTTTGCAAGGAAAGGCCTGACTTCCAGCCTCCACCAAAGCCTGATGACCTTCACTTGCTTTTTTTAGGTATAAAATTCTGTACAAACCGATATTTTTTCCGGTCATACAGGGCGTAGAGAAAGCCAAAAATACTGAAGACAATCGCGCCAAGCAGGTTGACGAACATATCCTTCATCGTGTCAATAATGCCAATATCCAGATAACCTCCGTCAATCACGGTTTCCATCCGATTTCCCGATGCGTCGGTTCCCACAATCACGGTGCGCTCTATAGTCTCAATATGAAAAACGGTGTTTTTTTCCTCGCCGATGCTGACACTGTTAATTTGCTGGACGATTCGGTCCTTCTGCATATCGAGACTCATCCAGCGGTCGGCGTAGTATTCAAGAAACTCCCACATGACACCCACTGTCATCGAAAAGCTGAAGGTGACGATCGCCAGAAACAGCGGAGTCAGCTTCATCCCCTCGGCGTTCTGATTCAACAGGTAGACAAGGGAAAAACCGACACCTGCGGCGAGAAAGCCATTGAGCGTATGGAGAGCAGTATCCCACATTTTGAAGTAACCATAAAAATCGCTCAGCTCCCCCAGAATAGTCGAGCTGAAAATAAAAGCGATTATAATCAGCTCCAGCAGGTTGGGAAATTCAATTTTCAGGACTCGTTCCACAAGTAGCGGTATCGTAAATAAAACGAGCGTCAGCACAAGGATGAAAGCATTCCCCCATCTTTGCATAAATAACTGACTGAGGAGCATAACAACTGCAATCACACGAAAGACAACATATACGGCCACAAGCCCCTTGTTAGCGGTTTTCGTGCTGCTCGTAAAGAATTTTTTGATCGTATTCAAGAGCCTCCTCCTCCCAATCTTTTTAAGAGTTGTTACTCTATTTCATATTTCGCTTATCATTCCCGCTATGAACAGCGATATTCTGGGACGGGGGGACAGGTCCCAGGAGAAAAAAACCAGGATAGGCTACGAAATTCACGGATATATTCCGTGAGGTTGACTGAATAATAAGTTGAGTCGTTACAATCTGGGACAAGGGGATATGTCTCCCTTGTTCCATGTTCCACTTAGGAGGGAATCACTATGTCAGCTGATATTAAAACTACGCATACTTTCCATGCTTCGCGTGAACTTGTGTTTAAAGCATTAACGGATGCAGAACATGTGAAGAATTGGTGGGGGCCAAAAGGGTGGATATTTGAGGTTTCTAAGGCAGATTTCAGTCCGGGAGGTATTTTTCTGTACAGCCAGAAGCCGGTTGACGGCGAACCTATGTGGGTGAAATTTGTGTACAAGGAATTGCTGGCACCCGAGAAGATTGTCTACAGTAGCTTCTTTTCAGATGAAGCGGGTAACCCTGTCCGGGCACCCTTTGACGCACATTATCCTCTGGAAATCTTGAATACCATGACGCTAACTGAAGTCGCTGGAAAAACAACCCTGACCATGATGGTAACTCCCGTATCTCCGACGGAGGAAGAATGGAGGGCCTTCGAGGCTACAAAGGAGATGGCACAGGGAGGATATAAAGGAACCTTTGTTCAATTAGATGAGTACCTAGAAAAGATGGAGGCTTAACTTCATTCAGCCGGGGTTTGAACCCCCACTGAAGCGAAGGACGATTTGCATTCATCCCCCACTTGTAGAAGTGGAGGACTTCTGTACCTGTCGCAAGCTTTCGGTACAAAAAGCATTTGCTGAATGAAGTGAATATAGCCTGAACAAAAAACACCGATGACACACGGTGTTTTTTGTTTATGAACTGCACCTCCATTGTAAGACAGCTAGACAGAGAGACCTGTCCCCGTGTCCCATATAGTAATTATCCAATAATGATTCTCTCTTTTGGATAGTGGTAGTTTACTTCTTGATCTCCACGATTAAATAAGAAAATAAATGATAGGATTCCGATTCTTCCAATGAACATAAGTAAAATGATGACGACTTTCCCCCATGTACTTAATTCAGGAGTTATGCCCATTGATAAACCTGTAGTTCCGAATGCAGAGCTTACTTCAAACAATATTTCCATCGTGCTAAATGGCTCAGTTGCCGAGAGGATAATACTTGCCGTAAAGCAAATGATTACAGCAAGGAACCCTACCACAACGGACTTTCTAATATCGTCTTCATGAATTTCACGTCTAAACACCTTAATATGTTTATGACCCTTTGCAAATGAGTAAAGTAATAAAACATTAACAGCAAGGGTAGTAGTCCTGACACCTCCACCTACAGAACTTGGAGAAGCACCAATAAACATTAAAAAGCAAAGAATCCATAAGGTAGGTTCTGAAAATTGACTAACATCCATCGTAGCTAATCCACCGTTCCTTGTTGAAGAGGATTGAAAAAATGCATAAAAAAAGGATTCGTGCCAGCTTTTTTTTTCAAAAAAGTGATTTGCCTCAAATAATAAAATAAATATGGTTCCAAGTATCATCAATAAAAAGAAAGTGATGGTTGTCAACTTGGTATATAAAGAAAAATGGGTGGCTTTGTTTTTGTTTCTATTTAGAAAATAATCCTTTAATTCAATCAGAACCGGAAACCCAATTGCTCCTAAAGTTAATAAAATTATGTTAATGGATTGAACAAAATAATCATGAGCAAATGGTACAAGTGAGTTACCTGTAATATCGAACCCTGCATTAGTAGTTGCACTAACTGAGGCAAATAATCCTTGTAGATAGGCTTCTTGCCATGTTGGAAAATAGGTAAGAAAATAGGTGCCTAAGATAAGGGTTCCAACCAATTCTATCAGAACAATAATTATTAATATTTGTCTCATCAGTCTGACTAGGCCAGATAAATCTGATTGATTTTGATCAGTCATAATTAATTGTCTTTCCTTAAGACCAATCTTCTTTCTCATTACTAACCATAAAAAGGTCCCCAATGTCATGATTCCGATTCCGCCAAACTGAAGGATAAAAAGTAAGATGAATATACCCGTTGTACTAAACGTATCTACTACTGATACAACAGACAAGCCGGTTACACTTATTGCGCTTACGGCTGTAAACAAAACATCTAGAAAAGTCCAATCCACACCCGGCTTTAGTGCAATAGGCAAACTAAG
Source organism: Bacillus tuaregi (assembly GCF_900104575.1). Classification (NCBI taxonomy): domain Bacteria; kingdom Bacillati; phylum Bacillota; class Bacilli; order Caryophanales; family Bacillaceae; genus Bacillus; species Bacillus tuaregi. The sequence goes on along the minus strand of NZ_LT629731.1, from coordinate 377,365 downwards.
CAAACAAACTGAAATGAACACAGCAATTAAATAAAAAGAAACAATAATTTGTGCTGGTTTTAAACGATTCCTTTTGAAAATGTATAACAAGAGAAAGAACTCCTTATGTAATCAGATAGCGTTTATTATAAACCTATTTTATGTAATTCTCCAGATTAGCGGGACAAAGGATCTGTCCCTCTGTCCCATCAATAAATGCTACGACGCCTGAAACCAATAATGCCTACCCATGTGAGTGCTGCCGCTATCACTGTTAAGACAATCAGTGGCAGGATGGAAAGTTCTTGGATGGGAATACTGTAATGGGCGTAGGCGAAGGGCGTCCATTGCAGTGTGGACCAGCCGACGATTCCGACCTCCCATAGCATCTCGATGAAGATAAACACGCCCAATATCAGCCAATTGAGAACGAATGATATTCGGGGCAACCAGCCGTATAACAATGCAGCTATGCCGATGATTGTCCAGACGGAAGGAATTTTCGTAAGACTCATGCCTAACACGCGTGGGAAGTGACTAAACTCTCCCGCCGCAATGCTCCATCCCAGGCCGGAAGCCAAACCGATGACAAAAAGGATTAATGCGCTGCCCGCGAAGGCAACCGTCAAATAGCTTCCCATCCATTTGACCCGGCTCACAGGTCTTGTCAATACCAGCTCGGCATAATGCGCCTTTTCCTCCTGCCGCAGTCGTTGAACCGTCGTGATGGCAAAGACAGATAAACCGCCCATTAGTCCCAATATGTAGATTAGAATGGCCATGAACCCCTCCTGATTCCCTAACTTTACTATCGCAGCTGCCCATTCGGTATCCATTTGGGAGAATGCAGAACGGATAGCATTCGATATATTAGGTGTAGCCACCCCTATACTTACTCCAAGCCAAACCATACTCATTGTCCAGAAAAAGATACTGCCTTTTTGCTGGCTCCAGGCCAAGCCCACTGGAGAGTTCAAACGAGTGGATGCCACAGCTGAACCTTCCTTGTGCGAGATAAGTCCCGCACCCATATCACGTCGAACAATCAGCCTATAGGAAATCAGCATCAGCAAGCTAGAAGACACGATAAAAACCAATAATGGCCAAGCATGGTTCTCCCCAAAGGGAATGGTAAGACGGAACCACGCTTCAGGGGCAAGCCAAGCCCAATAGGTAGACCCACCTCCCATATTATTTAGAACCATAGCAACCATCGTGAACATATATACACCAAATACACTCCCTCTTGCATTGCCGCTGTGCCCAAAAATCTGCGCACACAATCCGCCAATCCCCGCAAACATCCATCCGGAGGTGGCAAGCGTCAACCCGGCCAGAACGGAACCGCTCCCTGCGAAGCCGTTGCCCATTAAGATTGCAACCGTTAAGATGCCCGCCAAAAGACTTCCCCCACATGAAAGAATCAGTGCCGCCGATAGATTGGCGTATCTTCCTACCGGTCTGCCAAGAATCCATTCATTTCTTCCTGATGCTTCCTCCGTGCGAGTATGCCGAATCACCGTAAACGCCGCTCCGAACATTACGGCAATGGAAGCCTGTAGCAAGCCCCGCCACATGATGGCGCCTTCTATGCTTAGCGGAACAATTGGTCCCAGAATAGCAGTGGTAAGAGGACTTGCAGACAGTTCTGTGATAAACGCCTGCCAATCCGGCATTTCTTTTACAAAAGACATCTGTCCGGCAAGCAACAACGAGGGAAGTAATATCCATATAGGCAGAATGATTCTGTCTCTTCGCAGATAAAGCTTAAGCAGCTTACCCATACATGCAAAATATTTTCCTTTCATGTTAGTTCAGCTCCTTTCCCCCAAGTGTATCTCCGTAGTGACGCATGAACAGTTCTTCTAGTGTGGGCGGCTCTGCCGTAAGCGACTGAATCCCCATTGGCGCAAGCTCATTCATAACCGCGTCCATGGCATGGGCGTCCACCGAAAAACGCCACTTGTCATTCTTTCGTGATACATCATGAACCCCTTGCAGTTGTCTCAAGTTTACGGGTTTTGCAAGCTTCACGGTTACGGTTGTGCGTGTCAAATGTCGCAGTTCCTCAAGTGTGCCGGATTCAACCATTTTTCCCTGCCGGATAATCCCCACCCTGTCGCAGAGCGCCTCTACCTCTGCAAGAATATGGCTGGACAGAAAAACCGTCTTCCCCTGCTTCTTTACCTCTGAGACACATTCCTGAAAAACCTGCTCCATTAACGGATCAAGACCGCTCGTAGGCTCATCTAAAATCAACAGCTCGGCATCGGAAGCAAAGGCCGAGACCAGCGCAACCTTTTGACGATTTCCTTTTGAATAACCCCGGCATTTCTTCCTTGGATCAAGCTGAAACCTTTCCAATAGTTGCTTGCGGCGAGTAGGATTGACTTTGCCGTGCAAGCTCCCTAGGAAATCAATCACCTCACCACCGGTTAAGTTGGGCCACAAGGTCACATCTCCCGGCACATAGACAAGCCTCTGATGAAGAGCGACAGCATCCTTCCAAGGGTCGCCACCCAGCAGCTTTGCCTCTCCACCACTTTTACGTAGCATCCCTAAAAGAATTCGGATCGTTGTCGATTTTCCTGCTCCGTTGGGGCCGATGAATCCATACACCTCGCCTTGTTTTACCGTCAAATCAACTCCGCGTAAAGCCTCCTGCTTGCCGAAGGACTTCGTAAGGTTTAATGTTTCAATTGCATTCATCCTAATACCCTCCAATCATTTATAATAAGTTTTTCGCAGCTCATCCAGATATCCGTCAAACTCCGTACGGATTTTTTCAAAATCAAACTCCAAGGTATCCGAACTCTTAAATTGCTCCAGGATTTGCCCTGCGTATCCACCTACCGCCCAGAATATCAATTGCTTAGCTTTTTCCATATCCAACTCGCTGCGGAAGCGTGATGTATCTATATCTCCATAAAATCGTTCAAAGCTGCTGGCTTCGACCCTTTTTCGCCTTTTTTCCAAGTCATCCTTCACCACTTTGGAATCGGTAAAAACCGCCACCTTTATAAAATCAAAAATCCATGGATACTTTTGCATGACTTGAATTTTAAGCAGGCATGTTTCCCGCAGCCGTTCGAAAATATCCTTTTCGTGCACATTAACCCGATCAAAATATTCTCTCTCCAGAATCTCCAAACAATAGTCGTAGAGAAAAAGAAAGAAGTCCTTTTTATTATTAACATAGTGGAACATCAAAGGCTTTGATATGCCTGACTCCTTGGCCATCACATTGGTTGACGCGTCATCAAAGCCTTTGCTGGCAAACTCCTTGAGAGCCGCATTTAAAATCACATTCCGTCTGTTAGGTTCCAAATTCAAGAATTTAGAGAACATATAAATCTCCTTCTTTATAAAAATATTTGCTTTGTTTACCTAATAGGTAAATCCACTATTATCATACATCTGTTTACCTATTAGGTCAACATTCGGACCTGTCCCTCTGTCCCAACTATATTACTTTGACAGATAGAGTAATCCGAGGTATGATTACTCTGACAGATAGAGTAAATGAACTGTAAGGAAGTGTCAATTTGATTAGAAGTGATATTATTCGAGGACATTTAGACTCAATTATTTTACGTTTGCTCTTAGAAAAGGACCGATATGGTTATGAAATATCAAAGGAAATTAGTACGCGAACAGATAACCGATTTCAAATAAAAGAAGCCACTTTATATGCAGTGTTTCAAAGACTGGAGAAAAAGGATCTAATTGAATCGTATATGGGCAGTGTTTCAAAAGGCCGTCAGCGAAAATACTATAGAATTACCATGCTTGGGAAAGCCTTTCTTAGAGAAACATTTGAGGAATGGAAGGAAACGAAGGAAATTATCGATTTATTCATGGAGGGATTAAAATGAAACCATTAAAGCAACATGTCAACGAATTATTTAAGGATATCCCGGATAGTGAGAAAAAAAGCACTCTCATGCAGGAGGTTTTGCAAAACCTGGAAGAAAAGGTTTGGGACTTAATCGAACAAGGAAAAGAAGAAGAAGATGCGATTAATAAAGCCATCGTTGATTTTGGAGATATAGAAGATTTGAAAAAAGAGTTGGACGTGGAGGTCATCCAGTCAAGCAAGCGGGATTTCACCAAGTATAACCTGCAGTATTCCATCTGGGGCAGCATCTTGATTGTTTCCCTCTTTATTTTTATTAATTTTTACTATTCGCCTGATGTGATTTGGTTTGTTTATCCCACATTTGCTGTGTTATGGTGGCCGCTAACGATGTACTTCAAATGGGTAAAAAGAAAACAGGGGTGAGTTCAGTGAAAAAATATCATGTTGAATTTCTATTATCGGGAACGGTTATGACGATTTTATTTCTAATCGTTGTCAATTTCTTAACAAGCACGGAGCATCTTTGGGCTTTGTATCCTGCCTTTTCACTATTAATCTCTGCGGTTGGGATTTACTGTATCTATAAAAAGAAATATCTCCTCCTTTCTTTTCTATGCAGCTTGTTGACGCTCCTATTTCTGATCATAATGAACGTCCTAAATACACCGGAATATCCGTGGGTTTTATATACCATCGCCCCCATCATCCTGTGGCCGATTCTTGTATCGGTAGGGAAATACGCCGGGACGCTGCTTATCGCATTACTTGGCTCGACGGGCATTATTTTATATTACTTAATCCTAAATCTATTTTTGGCACCTGGCTATCCATGGGTTATTTTCCCTGCCTTCGTCGTTTTATGGTGGCCGCTTGTCATTTATCATGTGAAAAGAAAAACATATTTCAACTTCTCGCTGCAGGCAAGCTTGTTTATTAGTCTATTTTTTATTCTATTAAATATTATCTCTACACCCGATACGATTTGGGCTGTCTATCCCATCTTTGCTGTGATTTGGTGGCCGTTAAGTATGTATTATTTTGTGCATAAAAGAAAAATCGATTCGTGAGTTCAATAATTCTTGCGGGGAGAATTTGATTGCAGGATGAGATGATTTTTCAAAGATGGGAGGGGTCCGAACTGGAAGTATTTATTGTGCTTACCGATACAGGGACGCTTTTTACAAAATTGATCAGACTTTTTACAAGACAGCCGCTAAACCATGCATCCATTTCTTTTACAAAAGAGTTAGACACAACCTATAGCTTCGGGAGGAAAAGGCCGAATAATCCCTTTATCGGGGGCTTTGTAAAAGAAGATATGCATGGCAAGCTATTCAAAAATGCTGCTTGTGCCATCTACAGCTGCTCGGTTTCGGAGTGTGAATATCAGCAGATGCGACAGTTAGTAGAGCAAATCGAGCAGCACCAAAAAAAGTACAAATATAATTTCATCGGATTATTCGGGGTATTAATCAATAAAAAACTCCGTACAAGAAAAGCATTCTTTTGTTCTGAATTTGTTGCAACGATATTAAATGCCGGCGGAATATCCATTAATAGAAAACCATGCAGCCTGATCAAGCCAAATGACTTTAGAGAATGCCAGGAGTTTCAGCTACTCTTCCAAGGCAAACTAAAAAAATACCCCGAATTGCGCTGGGACAGAGGGACAGGTTCATTATCCCACCTAGTCTTGGAGGGACAATGAACCTGTCCCTCCCTGCTTACCACAAACCCTGATTATGCTCTTCTACGTATCCAATATCAATCGTTTTAGGGACAGATAAACAAGTCCCTTATCCCATTACCCCTGAATCCTTCGCACATACTGATTCTCCCCCTCGTCTTTCACAACGATTCCTAGCTCATTCAAATCTAGTTTGAAATTTTTGGCTTTTTTCTTATCGCCATCCCTGATTGCGTTCCGGCGTTCATATAAAATGGCATGGGCTTTCTCTCCCACTGTATGATTCTCTAAAGTCCAAAGCTTGAACTCATCTGCATATGGGTCCTGTTCACACCAGGGGTATTGATGATATTGGAGCATTTCTCGTATGCTTTCCTGCTTGATGTCGGTCCTTTCACTCAAAAGCTCTTGCCCTTTATGGCCCGTCATGACGATGGTTTGGCCTTCCATAAAGATTGCTTTTACCTCCGACTTTCCAATCCTTTTTTCTTTATCATCTTTATTGATCAGGATTTCTTGGTCACTGATGCTCATTTTTAGCGCTTCACTGTAGACGGTGAGTGATAATAAAACACCGATCACGACACCTGCGATCATTAAAATAATCGACACCCAAAAAGGGTTAAAGGATTCTAAAAGCTGAATGACCTTTGCATCGGAAACGAACGGGATTTTTTTTACCAAATCCAACAACTTCGGAAGAAACCAGCCTATCGTTCCTAAAACAATCGGAAATAATAGGGCAACTAATTTTTCCATAAAACTCAAACCAATTGTAGATGTATGTTTCATCGAGCTTGTACCTCCAGCTACTTGACGATTTTTGTTATAATTCGCGTTAAATCTTCCTTATATTTCTCAAAGCTAAAGGAATTCTTATGCTTCAGCATGCTCTCCTCGATTGCCCCTTGAATCAGGACGCAAAGCATATCAGCATCATATTCATTCGAAAATTCTTGTCGCTGTTGTCCCTCTACTAAAATCTCTTTGAGCATGGCCGCCAATGGATCATTCTCCTCGTCATCATCCACTTTATAGAAAGGAACCCCTTCTTCATTTTTCGCGTTAAAAATAATTTCTATTAATGCGATATTATTCTTATAGTTTGCTACTTGGTAAGCCAAACTAGCTTCAATATAGGCTTCTAGCTGTGACATGGGCGTTTCCGCTTGCACAACCTTGCCACTAATGAAGGCCAGTTTTTTGTTGAGTAAATAGAGCAAGGTTTGATTGATTAAATCCATTTTTCCGGAAAAATGATAGGAAATTAACCCTGTACTCACCTTTGCCCTTTTTGCAACCTTGGTTAAACTGACATCGGTATAGCCGAGCTCATCAAGCGTATCAATGCAGGCCTGAATAATCTGCTCTCTACGTGCTTCCGCAATAAAAGATTGTTTATTTTCCATCCGAATCTCCGCCTTAAATAGTTTGGTTGATTACTCAATTAAAAAATTGGTCGTTCAATCAGTTTTATTTTCTCATAGAAGATCGATGTCTGTCAATGGGACCTGTCCCCCGTCCAAAAAAATTGAAACCTTCCACCGGTTTGATGTATCTAATAGATAGAAGGGCATGAAAGGAGCGCGTATAGTGAATGAGACTAGGGAAGTGAAGAAGGCGATTAAGGGAAATCGGTCCTCGTTTGAGCGTCTGATTCTTGAGTATAAATGGATGATGTACCGGGTTGCTCGGACGGTGCTTTCTCGTGATGAGGATTGTGCGGATGCGATGCAGGAGGCCATTCTGAAGGCCTTTCAAAGCATTCATACGCTGAGGGAGCCGCGCTATTTTAAGACCTGGCTGGTCCGGATTCTTCTTAATGAATGCCACCAGCTGATTCGAAAGCACAGGAATCTCCTTTCCATCGACGAGCTGGCGGAACCGTCATCAAACGAAAGTGGCTATGAAAAAATTGAGGTTGAGCAATTACTCGACATGCTTCCGGCTGCGGAGAAGCAGCTGCTGATGCTCTATTATATAGAGGATTTATCGATTCATGATTTAGCTCTTATTTTAGACATACCTGAAAATACTGTGAAGACAAGATTACGGCGGGCCCGCGAGAAAATGCAAAAAATATTGGCCAAGGATAAGGAGGTTCAGACATGGAAAACTGGGAAAAGCAACTAAAGAATGACGTCAACCGCTCATTGCCAAGCATGATTGATACACGTGTCGAGGAAACGCTGAAGAGGCTACCAGGGAAAAAGCCGAAGCGGAGGTTTTTTTACGGACTAACCGCTGCCGCTGCGGCACTTATATTGACATTCGGCCTATCGTTCTTCTCGCCTACCTTTGCCAACTCCCTGAAGGACATCCCTGTCATTGGCTCCGCGATTGAATTTGTGGGCGATATTGGGATGAAAAAAGGCAAAGAAAAAGGCTTAACGACCGTGATGGGGGAACAGGTGGAGATCGACGGGCAGCTGATTACCTTTACGGAAACGCTGTATGACGGTGGTGAAATCCATATTGGCTACCTGATGCAGGCCCCTGAGAAGGCTCAAAACGATCATTTTATGAACAATCTTGAGCTCTTCATTGATGGCAAGCCGATTGGCGGCTATGGTATGGGCGGAAGGGAATCGGAGATTGAAAAGGGCATGTATGCCGGGACAATCAGCGTCAGTGTTCGCGATGACATCCCCGATTCGTTTGTTCTTGGGATTCGCCCGCGCGAAGGGAAAGCCTGGTCTGTCGAGCTGCCTGTTGAACGAAAAGGAAATCACGAGTCCTACCTGGTGCAAAAGGTCGAGCAGCAGAAGGATTTAACGATTTTATATGATCAAATCACCTTCTTCCCGACTTCAACTGAAATCGCGCTTCGCTTATTAATCGATGAGAAGGCGTTCCATTCGAATAAATATATGATGCTAGATTATCAGGTCATCGATGACAAGGGTCGAGTGCTGCAGCCATTCAGCGGCGGGGGTGGCGGCGGCGGACCTGTCGATGGGAAGGTGCTGCAAAGCTTTAAGCAATATTATGAGCCATTGGAGGAGCAGCCGAAATCATTGACCATCAAGCCTTATTTGATCGATATGAATGAGGCCGCACCTGAGCTCGAGAGGCGTCAATGGCAGGGTGAGAAAATGACCCTTTCGCAAGGGGAAATCGGTCACTTGACCATTTTGGAAGTAACGGAGGAGGATGGCGTTACGACGATTACCTATCAGGTTGAGGGTGAGGATTTATACAGCCAGTCAACCGCTATTTGGCTCGAGGATTCAGCTGGTACCCGCTATCACTTCGATCAGCCAGCGGTGCGTGTTGACGGGACGGTTAATCAATACCAGGTTTCCTTTGCGGAAGTACCTTCTTTCGAGGAGCTGTATATTGTCACAGTGGCGATGAGTCCGCCGGAGTTTCTGGAGGAGCTAGAGGTGACGATTGAGCTAGAGGAATAGTTGGGACACAGGGACAGGTCCGTTATCCAAAAGGGAAATAATTGAAGATTATACGAAGTAAGCCCTATCTCATAGATCAGAGAGATAGGGCTATTTTTATAAAAAAAACAGGGACAAACCTGTCCCCGTTAACCTCTGTTCTAAATATGATTGTTTACCACAAATTCCAAATTCTGAAAATGAGGTTTCACGACGAAATCTTTGGCACCTATTTTTAAGGAATCGATGATTAAGTGTTTTTGACCTAATGAAGAACACATAATCACCTTTGCGTTTGCATCGAGTTTCATAATTTCTTTAAGGGTGTTGATTCCATTTTGTTTTGGCATGACAATGTCCATGAATACAATATCTGGTGCATTCAATTTATACATTTCAACAGCCTTATATCCGTTGTCTGCTTCTACAAAATCAAAATGCTTGAACTCACTAAGTAGTTTTTTAGCCACGTTCTCATAAAGCGAGAATCGTCAGCAATCAGAATTCTTTTCATAATTTAATACCTTTTCACTATAGATTTAGGCAAATAGGATAGGTAAAAAAATAATTTCAGGTTTGAGCCTGGCAACCCGGCTACCATGACAAAAAAGCTTTGTTTTAGGTCCGTGGCTTTGCGTCTTTTACTTTCTTAAAATTTGCCTATATAACTATAATAATTATTTATCTAAATTTGTCTATACATGTCGAAAAATACATAAAAAATTTCTATGTATTTAGAGGCGAGTCTGGCCATGGGGACAGGTCCGTTGTCCCAGAATAAAAGCTCATAGACAGGGGAGGATAAAACCATAAAGAGGTGATTGATATGGCTAATAGGATGAAACAAGAGGATATTGAAACATTAAGAGAGTTGATTCAAGATGTAGAGACGGCCATGTTCACGACGGCTACTGAAGATGGGCTTGTTTCTCGTCCCATGAAAACACAGGAAGTAGAGTTTGATGGAGACTTATGGTTTTTTACTAAAAAAGCGACGAATAAATATGAGGAAATCTTACATAATCAAGAGGTGAATGTTGCCTATGTAGGTAAATCCTATGTTTCCGTCCGTGGAAAAGCGGAAATCGTTGAAGATTTAAACAAGAAAAAAGAATTGTGGAGCAAGGTTTACGAGAAAGTGATGCAAACCTCTTATGATGATCCTAATATTATCTTGATAAAGGTACATGTGGAAGCAGCCGAATATTGGGAATCAGGAAATCTTATCAAGAATATCGCCTTTTACTATAAACGTATGACAGGGCAAAATGCTCAATCAATAGATATTAATGAAACGATTGAATTCAATCATTAACCACTTATCAAGGTTGTCTCGTTAGAGGACAACCTATGTAAGTGACAGCAGGATAGATTCGAAGGTTGGTTGAATCGGATTATTCGTTTTGATAGCAAGTCTCATATGTATTTTTCAGCAATAGACTTTTGCAAGCCAAACCATTTTCGTGATAGATCTCTTTACCGATTTCTAATTGGATGCTTCTATTCGAATGGGGGTCATCCGGTTCGTCGTTTTGAATGGACAATGTGTCCTCATCGAGCCATTCCATAGAAAAATCACTTTTGGCATCACTATAGTATACAGTTTGTACTTTATTCTTCTTATAATTGCTTGTGATTTCAACCCATACATTCACGCCGCCTGCTGCCCCACCATATAGTTCATAATAAGCATTTGCTGTATATTCTTCAGTAGGCGAGGTAACAGGTCCAGGTCCCTTTTGGGTGAAATCCCGATTAATTTTATTAAAGGTAAAAAAGTACATCACATACAAATAGATGGAAGATACTAGAACAACCCCCGACAAAGCTGCAATCAGCCATTTTTTGGGAAAAGTATTCTTTTTCATAAAAAAAAGGATAAGGTTAGCCGCTAAAATCAAAAATACTAAAATAGTAATGAAAGAAATGATGACTCCCAATAAAATGAAAATGATACTCCCTCCTATCTTGCAATACTATCTTCTCAAATAACATTTCTCCAAGTAAATCGGTCTTTGGGTAAAAAAGGTATTCATTCAAAAGGCGGGACAGGATGGATAACCCAACATTCACTGTTAGGAGAGTGAGACGAATTAGATTGAACAGCACGGACCAGAGTTCAAAATGACAAACGTCCCTACCTGTTGTAGGAACGTCACGGATCATAGACATTTACTTTTCTGAAAAAATAAGTTCTTTGGAATTCTGCCTAAGATGAATTATTCTTTTTTCCAGCGTTGTAGTGTAGGTAATAAAGCGGTCATTTCTTTCCTTGCCTTTTCTTCGCCCATTGCTTCTCCTAGAATCGGTACAAGCATTTCAATCATCTCTTCCAGAGAAAGATTAGGGTGAAGGAATTTTCCGTCCTTATAGCAATTTGTACAGTAAATGCTTTTCCTTCCATCGGGCTCTTTTGCAATAAAATGAGCGTGTTCTTCATTAAAAGGTAAGCCACAGCTTTGACACATTGGTATGTTTGTCATTTTTTCCATTCCTTTCGTATGGGGACAATTGACAGGTCCCTTGTCCCTCTAAATATTCCCATTCAAAAACAATAGCAAATAACTTCCTGCACAAAGGAAAATGGCCACTTGCGTGATGATGTAAATCGTACGTTCAGATTTGGTGAGCTTTCGTTCGCGTTTCATTTTTTTAAAGTGCCGATAATAATAGATGGAGCACAAGAGTAGTAGGATGGCGGTCACTTGGAATATGTTTTCTAATAGGTTGACCAAGGAATCATCTCCTCCTATTTGCTGATTTTTCCTCGAAAAAAGGTTAGATCGCGCTCAAGCCAAGATAAATCAATACTGATACCAAAAATCAAATTCGCCCGTCGAATTTGCGTCCGGATTTTTATCGAGCTCGCTCGATAAACAACCTTTAAAAAATCCGTGACATCCGCCGGAGGCTTAACTTCATTCAGCCGGGGTTTGAACCCATACTTGTAGAAGTGGAGGACTTCTGTACCTGTCGCAAGCTTTCACTACAAAAACATTTGCTGAATGAAGTTAAGCCGGAAAGGAACAGTCTCTTATTAAGCTTGGGCCAATTATTCATCCAGCCCCATCTTTTTCGATCCTTATCCAACCAAAAGTAGTCAGCAAGAACTGCCACAACTATAATGAAGGCAACCATTGCAGGACCCATCAGCATCCTCCTTATAGACATCCATTTATTTACATATACGTTTCTGTTGAAGTAAGGTTTCAAGATTCTTTTTTTGCGTAAAAGGATTTGTTTTCCCTCTACGGAAAAATAGCTGCCTCACTAGTATCGCCCTTTTCGAAATAGCGAATCGCCTATTTGGCATGTATAAAGCCTTTACGATCATTGTATTCCAATCCAAGCTTAAGCATGCTCTATTGAAGTTAACCTGGGAATTCTCGTTAGGGGCTCGTTGTGTAACTTTACTATAGCATATTCCAGTTAATCGACCCTAGATTAAATCCGGCTTAACGGTTATGGTTAAGCGGGATTTACGATATTTGCCGGTTCAATCTTTCGGACATTGTTGTAGGATATTTACCAGGATGCTTATTTTCATGCTTCAATTAAGCTTCTTGTTGTACGATGTATAGTAGTTTGCGCTTTTTCGTGCTTCAATCAAACCTTACTACAGAAGTTGCAATAAATTTTCGTTTTCCTGCAACTTTTTATGCCATTGATACGTGGATAGAATGAAAGGTGGGAAGTAATGGACCTTGAACAAATCTATACGCTTTATTTCAATGACTTATACCGCTACCTTTTTTCCTTAACCCGTAATCATTTTGAAACGGAGGATTTGGTACAGGATACTTTTACAAAGGCACACATCGTCTTGCTTGCTAGTGAAATTACCGAGATAAAGCCCTGGCTTTTTAAAGTAGCGTATTACACATTCATTGACCGATTTAGGAAGAAAAAAAGCTATGTCACAATGGATGAATTTTTTCAAGCTGATACCCATACACCAGAGGATATTTTAATCGAAAAAGATTCTTTCTTGGAGCTACTGGGCTATTTAGACCGTATTAAGCCGATGGAAAAACAGGCCATCCTGCTTTGCGATTTGCATGATTGCACGAATGAGCAGGCTGCAGGCATTTTAAATTTAAAACTCAATACGTTTAAAAGCCATTTGGCTCGGGGGCGTAAAAGGGTGCGAAAACTTTTGGAGGAGGATACGTAATGGATTCATATGAAAAGCTTATTGAAAAGGCGAAGCAGGCTGAGATGCCCCAACCTAGCGATGGCGCGAAAAAGCTGAAAAGGGCGATATTTTCCTCGAAATGGAAGCTGATTCTGACAACCTTAACGGTACTCCTGCTCATCGTTCCAACCTGCTATATGCTGACCTATATCTATTATGTGTTTGGGACTAAATCGACTACTTTAATGGACGTGGCTAGTAAGACACTTTACATCACTGAGCCCAACACCACTCTGGAGGAACTGGAATTCGATATGGATTTTTCCTTATTTTCTATGAATCTAGCCTTCGAGCAATACAAGCAGATTGGGGATGAATATTATCCAGCAAAGCACTATGATTTAAAGTTTGTGCTGAATAACCTTGTCAAAAGCGAGAGCGATTCCAAATTAGAGAAGGTTTATCCTACATACCCAACGCAGAATAATCAATGGTTAGCCCATCCGAAGAATAGTGTTGAATTTAACAGCGTGAAGGAGTGGCAGGTTCTATCCGGGCTGCCAGAGGAAACGGTTGTCGAGGCCTATCTCTCTTTAAAGGATTTGTATCCCGTTGATGAAGTCGTGAGTGAAATGAAACAACTAGACGTCACCTGGGCTGCTATTTATACCGGAACTGAGGAAAAAATGGTCAGTGCGGACGGGGACCTCATCTCTCCCATTGGCTACCCAGTCCAACCTGATCAAACCTATTGGTCGCCTTTCAGGGATTCCGACTCACATGAGGAGACTTTCCTTAAAATGCTAAAGGAAATCAAACCTTATGAGGATATCGCAATTAAAGTTTCTTCACATAAAAATCTCGAATTGTCCGAGCGGATTGATTTTATTGAAAAAAATGGCTATAAAACCTACGGTGTCGTTGTGACAGGTCCAAAGCTTGAGGTGGAGAAGCTACAGAATTCAGAAATGGTCCGTTATTTGAAGCTAGGTGAGGTGAAATTATGGAATTGGGCCCGATGAAGCAAAGGATTTTTCTATCGATTGGCTGGCTAAGCGTGATAATGGGACTCGTTTCCTTGGTGACTTTAAATATTTTCCTGTTGTGGAATTACGATATCCCGATCGTGGGTGATATCTTTTTTTGGATTTCCCTTACCCTGATTTCCGGAGTGGTTTCCATTTTTAACAAAAACAGCCGCTCCCTTGGCTTGTGGGGCTTAGGGATTGGCGTCTATTTAGGAGCCTTTGTTGTCGTTATGTTTGTGCTTGGTTGGGCGGTTACACCTTTCCCGTGATGTAAGGAAAGAAGCTGGATAAAGGGACGAGAAATCCCTTTATCCTCTGCTAAATCTTCTGTATACCGTCTTTTTTCCAATATAGCTAATCACCCATTCAATATCTCCACATACCCCTTTGTGCCGTCGATGCGGATTCGCTGGCCGTCCTGAATGAGTTTGGTGGCATTTTCTACTCCGACGACTCCAGGGAGGCCGTATTCTCGGGTGATGACTGCGCTGTGGGTGGTGAAGCCGCCTACTTCCGTCACCAGCCCGCTGATGGTGACAAAAAGCGGCGTCCAGCTTGGGTCGGTGAAGCGGGTGACCAGGATATCGCCCTTCTCCAGCTTTGCTTCCTCTACGGATAAAACAACTCGGGCACGACCCTCGACCACTCCCGTGGAAACGGGAATCCCCACGATGGCGCCCTCTGGAATATCTTTTCCCGCGTGGCTGGCGCTCGGAATATACCCATCGGAGGTCAGCACGCGCGGAGGGGTTAGTTTTTCAAAACGAGCATAGTCCTCTTTCCTTTGTTCCAGCTTCGAATAGTCGAGCTGCTGGGTTTTCACGACCTGTAGGAGCTCATCGAAATACAGATAGAAAAGGTCCTCGTTCTGTTTCAGAATCCCTTGCTCGACGAGCCTTGCCGCTTCCTTCATCAGGGCCTTCTTATACACCTGATAACGGCGGACGATATAATACTTTGGCTCTTCACGGTAACCGGCAAAATGGCGAAGCACGCTGATGCGCTTCATGACCTTTTTTGCCTTCTTATTCCCGCCATCAAGCCTGCTCAAGCGCTGCAGGAGCTCCTCCTCCTTCTGCTTTGCCGCGAGCTTCCCTGCCTCGAATTTCCTGCGATGCTCGCCTGGCTCTAGTACCGAAATATTGTTCAAGAGAACGGGAAACAGCTGGGTTGGTTTTTCCGCAAAACGGGCCTTCGTGATGTCGATTTCTCCTGGGCAGCGCATCCCGAATTTTCCCATGAACGTGCCGAAGGCCTCCCTGACCTCTTCGCCACCAGGGAGCATGGCCATTTTTTCAAAAAAGTCCTCCTCCCTCGGTTCAGTGGAAAGGTATGCTAGCACCTCTGGATACTCGCGAAGCACATCCGCGATATCCCCGAGAGCCAGCCCCATTTCCGTCGTAATATTATGGTCAAGTGATTTGGAAAGAGCGTCCGCTGCATTGGATTCACCTAGCCATTTTTCAAGCTGTTTATTTAAATAATTGTTGGCGAGAATCGCCGAGATAATCGCTCCGAGGAGGGTTGGGTTATAGGCCATCTCGAGCAAACGCTCGCGATCAGCCTCGATAAACTGTAAGGCCTGCACACCTGAGAGCTCGGAAAGCTGTTTATCTATGTCGGTTAGTTCTTTTTCAAAAGAGTCGAGAATGCCCTGCAAAATGGTTGGGTCATTTCGGCGATAGATTTTCACCGTTTCCTTCATCGATGCGGCGGTGAAAATGCCCCCTTTCACATTCCGTTTGCCCTTTGGCAGGGACTTCATGAATTCCTTGTCATCAATAAGCGTGTGAAGCGCCCCTTGAATGAAGGGGTCCTGCTGTCCCGTTGCTGCCAAGAGGCGGGTACGGCCCAGCTTAGACGAGAGGTCGTGCGTGATATCGGCGAAAAGCCTGCCGCCTGCCCGCTCCAATGACGTATCTGAAATCATCTCGAAAAAAGACATCCCGAGGGGCTTGATGGCAGCTGTCATCATCTGCGTATGCCCAATCGACATATAAACACGGGGCGTCTGCTGCCCTTTGGTATCCGGCAACGGAAACAGGGTCGTAATCGCACGGCTTTGTACCATATAAAATTCATTTTGCACGAAGCACCACTCAATATCCTGTGGCGAGCCAAAATGGGCCTCGATTTTCTTCCCGATTTCCGCCAGCTGCTTGATTTGGTTGTCGCTCAGAACCTGCTGACTGCTCTTTCCCCGTTTGACTTCCTGCGTTCCCCCGCCGGCAAGTGGTCTGATTTCCATTTCCAGCGTCCCGAGCTTTTTTTCCGAGATGATGCCATCTTGAACCTTATAGACATCCGGATTCACCAGGCCTGAAACGAGTGCCTCGCCAAGCCCGTAACCCGCATCAATTGTCAGGGTCCTTCGGTCAGAGGTCATCGGGTCGGCGGTAAACATAATCCCCGAGGCATCGGACAGGACCATTTTTTGCACGATAACAGACAGCAGGACCTTCCGATGGTCAAAGCCATTTTGGATTCGATAGGTAACGGCGCGATCTGTAAAAAGGGAGGCCCAGCACTTGATGACATGGCGAAGCACCTCTTTCTCCCCCAGGATATTTAAATACGTATCCTGCTGCCCGGCAAAGGAGGCGTGTGGTAAATCCTCCGCCGTCGCACTCGAGCGGATGGCAAACGTCTCATCCTCCCCCAATAAAACAAGCGCTTGTTTGATTGCCAGCTCCACAGCCTGGGACAGCTTAAGATTTTCGATGGTGGAACGAATGCTTTTACTTATCGCTGAAATTTGCTCCCTGTCCTCCGCTTTTAATACGCTTAGTTGCTCAAACAAATTCTCTAATTCGATATGATGCTCAATCGCTTTTCTGTAGGCTTCCGTTGTCACACAGAAGCCGTCCGGAATCTGTAATCCTTCTATTCTTGATAGCTCACCGAGATTTAGGCCTTTACCGCCAACCTCCATAAGCTTTGACTGATCTATTTCTGAAAAAGGTAAAATATAAGGCTTCATGTGTAAACCCCCATGTTGAAGTTTTGAAATATCAATTTGTTGATTTCATAATATAGCTGGAGGTTTGGGGTGTCAACAAGTTTTGAAATCTATATTATATAATTTCAAAACCGTGGTATGATAGGAGAAGGTGATGAAGATGAATGGTTATGAAAAACGAACCACTAAAAAGAAGGAGTCGATTATCGAGACGGCGCGTGAGCTATTTACCCAGAGGGGAATCACCGATGTCAGTATCAGTGAGATTGCGAAAAACGCAGGCGTTTCGCAGGTATCGATTTATAATTATTTTGGCGATAAGAATGCCCTGGCGAAAGAGGTGCTTCGCTCCTTTGTCGACGAGTATATGAAGAGCTATGAGGACATTTTGGCGCGTAAGCTTCCTTTTTCACAAAAGCTCAAGCTGATTTTAGAGCGGAAAAACGAGGCGATTCTTGAGGTAAGCGGCTCCTATATTAGCCAGCACGCCTGGGAGGACAAGGCTTTACAGCAGGTCTTTCAGGAGGTAGCCGATACGAAGGCGAAGGCCCTCTATATACAATTTATCGAGCTTGGAAAAAAGGAAGGCGCGATTGATCGTGAGATTCCCGACGAGGCGATTCTGGACTATTTCTTGGCGACCATTTCCATCCTGCAGGAGTCCGATTTTCTTCAGTCGAGTCCTGAATATAAGAAGGGAATTTTGAAGCTGACCTTGTATGGAATTTTGGGGAAGGAAGCCGGGGGTTTCGAATAGCTTTCTTTGTGCAAAAAGCCCTTGAGGACTGAGTTTAATTGGTCTTAAGGGCTTTTGGTTTGCGTGAAACTCTCTAGCTGGGAAAATGCTGTCTGAAGCCCGTAACTAGTTGGGCTGAGTGTTGGTAATAGATGGTGCTTAACGGTTGCACAATCAGAACGTTTGTTCTATAATATATATATAGATTCATCTTAGATAGATGATTTTTTAAAGTTCTAATCATCCCACCTTCTGAAGTATGCCCACTTAATAGTAGAGCCAATGCATGTCCTTCTACACCTTGTTATTTGTCGTTATCTAAATCACGATCAAGAAATGATAGTATCTCCTCTTTACTGCCGTATTTTTTTTCAATCAATTGGCCCACTACAGACTTATTAATCCCAGTCTTGACGGCTGATGAAATCACAAGATACAAGACAAGTAAAAAAATTAACAGGAAAATGAAAATCAAATTCGCTCGTCGAATTTGCGTCCGGATTTTTATCGAGCTCGCTCGATAAACTACCTTTAAAAATCCGAGACATCCGCCGGAGGCTTAACTTCATTCAGCCAGGGTTTGAACCCTCACTGAATCGAAGAACCATTTGCATTCATCTCCCATTTATAGAAGTGGAGGACTTCTGCTGAATGAAGTTAGACGCCAGCACAAAACCTGGCATTCCTATATTAGATAACATATTTTTACCCCCTATTTGACTATTTATGAATCTCTTTCTAATGATAACCTATTTGTAGACTAAACATTTTGAAAATTAAGTGTCTATTATATGATACGTCTTGTGAGCATATGAGCAAATGACCTTTTGATGGTGTTGATTCTCTTTATAGCCGCTAGACTAACGAATAAATTATCACATTCCCACAAATTATAGGAATACTACCTAAAAGGAATGATGATATGTATTTACTCATCAACGCCCTCTATGTCATTGCAGGCTATCTATGGGGCGATTGGAGAAATTGGAAAACGTACTATCCGACGATTCTTTTCCTCATCCTCGGGGATTTTTTATATAATTTTCTACTCTACCAAAAGTCAATGTGGCTCTTTCATGACCTGATTCTGCCGAATCACACGTTGATTACTCTGTTAGCGATGGTGGTAACCTATTCTGTCACTGTCCTCATTTATCTTGGGCGTTTTCCGGAAAGCTGGATCAAACGGTCCATTTGGTTTGTGCTGTGGTCAGGAATTTATTTGGCTGCTGAGTACTTTAATTATAGGCTTGGATTTATCACGTACCACAATGGCTGGAATTTTTGGTGGTCTGTTATATTTACAGGCATTATCTTTATGATTTTACCGTTGCACCACAAACGCCCTCCAGTGGCCTGGCTACTTTCAATTATTATTGTGATTTCTTTACTAACCATTTTTGGGGTAAAAATGAGTGATTTTAAGTAGAAGTTTAACTTCATTCAGCATTCATCCTCCACTTCTACAAGTGGAGGATGAATGCAAATGGTCCTTCGATTCAGCAGAGTTTCAAACTCCTGCTGAATGAAGTTAAGCCTCCGGCGGATGTCACGGATTTTTATGGGTAATTTATCGAGCAAGCTCAGGTAATCCGGACGCAAATTCGGCGGGGCGAATTTGATCTTGGACTAAAAGGTAAATCTATTACTGAAAGTAGTTGACTTCAACATGATCTTTATCTTTATTTGTCTAATTGCGATGAATATCTTTGCGATTGTGATGCCGAAGAGGTTAACGAGGCTGGAAATCTACGCTACCTGCTTTTTTTCCATGGTATTTGGCAGAACAACGGACTCTATTTTAGATATATTACTCAACCTGTATGGTTTTTTTTCAGAAGGACTGCAATTTAGCGGACTCATTGCCCAATTTCTGATGTATCCAGCGGTCAACACGTTGTTTTTAAATTATTTCCCTTTTCATAAAGGCAATAAAGTAAAGCTGGTTTATATCCTTTGCTGGACCTTGTTTTCGGTCACCTTTGAATGGATATCCGTGCAAACTAGCTTTTTTTACTATACAACCTGGAAGCTCTGGTATTCCGCCATGCTTTATCCGATTATTTTTTACATTCTTTATCTGAACCTAAAGCTGGTTCGGAGGTTAACTGGTAAAGAATTAGGATAGCAAAGAAGGGTACGAATCAGGTGGTGAATTGTACCCTTCTTGGTGGACGCCAATTCCTATATTGATGGGGAATTTATTACACTGTTTTCGGGTTAGTTGTCTTTGTTTTTGTCTTTGTTTTTGTCTTTGTTTTTGTTTTTGTTTTTGTTTTTGTTTTTGTTTTTGTCTTTGTTTTTGTTTTTGTCTTTGTCCTTACTTTTATCTTTATCCTTATCTTTGTCTTTGTCTTTATCTTTGTCTTTATCCTTACTTCTGTCTTTATCCTTACTTCTGTCTTTGTCCTTACCTTTGCCTTTGTCTTTGCCTTTCTTTTCATCCTTTTTCTTGTCTTTTTCCAGCCCCATCTTCTTATCCTTCTTTTTGTCGTGTTCCTTTTCAGGATTCTCATCATGGTGATGATGATGTTTGTGTAGCATGAAATCACTCCTTTCTGACGGTCTCTATATCTTATTAGACTGTTCAGAAACGGTAAGGGCTCTTTAGAGGAAAATTGGAATTAATTTGGTAATGCGCTAACGCAGAATCATTGAATAAGATGTTGACTCTTACGTTACGTAAGAGTGTAATATTGAAAAGGTAAATTTATTTATACGGAGGCATGAGTCTATCATGGTCGACAATAACACAATGATGAAAGATAGAAAATGTATGGAATGTGGGGCGAAGGAAACAGATGGATTTTCCTGCTACGAGATGTTTCAATTTCCTCTGGTTTGGGAGCATAATGACCCAGAATTATATGCTTTACATTTTTGGCTTGTTTCTTGTTATATGATTCAACATCCCTCTAACTATACTAAAGAAGGGTATCAACTCATGGTGAATTTGTTCACTGAAGCGTATGATCATGAGTGGCCAACGGATTATATTCTTAGAAAGAATCGAGAACTCCTTGTAAAAATAGATAAAATCACCAATCCCCTACCCAATAACAAAAGAAAACGTATCTATAAAAATTGGTCGATGACAATTGAAGATATCTATATAAGTGGAGAGGAAAATGCGATAAGCAAAATAAAAAGATGGAAGGAGCAGGTTAGAACGGAATTAGAATCTTAATCTAGTGTGCTTTTCAACTACAGAGTCCGTTGTACGCTAAGATAATACAAAAAAAGACTTAGATGTGAAATCACTCTAAGCCTTTATGCCTATCATCAACCACACACCTAAAGACGTGGGCTTGTATAGCCCTATATGTCCAGACTAAGCGACGCGAGTCGGTGTGGCAAACCGAACAAGCCTCTTCAACCTATTAATAAAAAAGGGAGACTTTGAACAGGTCAATGAATAGATTTAAGCTCGTGGTAGCCATCTAGCTTCAGCTACCTTGAGGACTCCGCCAGCTTTGTTAAATAGTATTGCTCCTCCCTATACATATGGTCAGCCATCGAGGGAGTAAAGGTACTAAGCACCTCTGCGCTTAATTCCATTTCCTCTAATTCTTTTAAAAAGGTCATAAATAATTTCATTTCCACCTCAACGTTCTCTGTGAATCGATTCAGGGCAGGAAAGGATTGAATATTGGTGCGCAGATACCCGGTTAATTCCACCGCTTTTAGATAAAATTGCTCGAAGTGCTTGGTGAAGGCCTTGCTTTTTTTCTTCAGCCTTTTTTCCACTCCGTCCATCTGGTCATTGATGGCGTTCGCATGGCCGGCTGCGTCAACCAGCCACACTAAATGATGGTGAAGCTCATGAAAAACCGGTGGTGCTTTTCCTTCTTTTAAATAGCCTAGGACACACTGGTATTCTTCAAGCTCGTTGACCATGTGGTTGATGAAGGTGGGCGTAAGGTGGATCCCCATTTGACCTTTTAGATGCCTGGCAATGATGGAAAGCTTGAAGGTCTTCAGCGGTTTAACAGCACTCTCCACTGTCAAAGCAAAGGCTACGGCATTCCCCTCATTCAACTGATTCACCTGGGCTAGGAGCTGATCAAATTGCTGGATAAAATGAAGTGCCTTTGCGATATCCTCCTTTTGTGAAGGGTACAGCGAATCATGAATAAATCGCGAGTGGTCTCCCAGCACCCGGAGCCAAAATTGATGCTCAAATACGGCAGCGTCTACATAATTACTCAAATGAAACTCCAACTCCTTTTTGATGACTTCGTATCAATTTATTCGAGAGTGGACGGATTTAGTCGTCATTTTTGTTGGAGGAGAAAGGGTGTTGTTTAGACAAGGCTTCATGACAACCTATCATCTATGGTTTTTAGCGAAACTGATACGATCATTAACTATTTTGGACTTATGGATGGTGGGTCGATTTTTTTGCTGTGATCAAATTCGCCCGTCGAATTTGCGTCCGGATTACCTGAGCTCGTTCGATAAATTACCCCTAAAAAAATCCGTGACATCCGCCGGAGGCTTAACTTCATTCAGCCGGGGTTTGAACCCCCACTGAATCGAAGTACAGTTTGCATTCATCCCCCACTTGTAGAAGTGGAGGACTTCTGTACCTGTCGCAAGCTTTCGGTACAAAAAGCATTTGCTGAATGAAGTTAAAAGTACAATGTTTACTTTTTAAGCAGATTGATTGTAGTGGAAGGCATGCAGACCTCCGCGGGAGAGAAACGAGGCTGTCGAGACCCCGCAGCCTGAGTCAACTCGGCGGTCGCCTGCAGGAAAGCGAAGTGCCTGGAACGAAAATCAACATTCATGGTTAATAGAACTATTTTATAAAAGAGATTTTAAATCGAGGGTTGAAGTATCTTTTTTTTAAAAAATCTACCTCCGATAAAGTCCGTATCTAAATTATCGAGTGAATCATGATTATTAAGGCTATTATGTAGTTGTGAAGGAGGGAAATGAATGTTACAGGAATTCAATCAGTTGATGGATTATATTGAGGTGCATTTGACGGAAGAAATCTCCGGGAAGAATATTTCAAGGATTGTCGGCGTATCTGATTATCATTTTAAAAGAATGTTCTCGTATATGGCGGGCATGACGTTGAATGAGTATATCAAAAATAGACGATTATCACAGGCAAATGTTGAGTTAATCCATGGTGCAAAGGTGACAGACATTGCCTATAAATATGGCTATCAATCAATAGAAGGATTTTCGCGGGCCTTTCGGGAATGGAGTGGTTTTTTACCATCCGAGGTAGCTAAAAACAAAATCCAAAAATCATTTCCCAAGTTTACATTTTTTATCGATATAAGAGGAGGAATATCTATGGAATTCAAAGTTGAGAAAAAAGAGAAGTTTAATATAGTGGGTGTTTCAAAAAGAGTACCAATCCAATTCGAGGGTGTAAATAATGCGATCCTCGAGCTTGCCCAGACGATTACTGAGCAGCAGAGAAAGGAAATGCATCAATTAGCTGACTTATATCCTCAGCAGGTATTGAATGTATCCTATGATTTTGACGAAGGGTACCTGGAGGAAAAGGGAAACTTAACGCATATGATTGGCTTTGCCACAACCAAAGACAATCCATTCGATGATTTGGAGCAGATTACTATTGACGAAAGCTTATGGGCGATTTTCCCAAATCAAGGCCCATTCCCTTCTACGATGCAAGAAACAACAGCAAAAATCTATTCCGAATGGCTGCCATCGTCCGACTATGAACTAGTCAATTTACCAGGCATTTCCTTTACAAAGCATACCGGGACATATGAAAATGTCTATAGCGAAATTTGGGTAGCCGTAAAGGAAAAAGGCAGCAAATAAATAATGGGATCATGAATCTATTTCAAACAGGAGCATTCCGCAACAAAAATAATATTCTCTATAATCAATTAGACCAGTCACGAGATATGACTGGTCTAATTAACGTTCAACAAGCTTTAAATCAAGATATGCTTTAACGCATTACCCTATTGGGGGACAGTCCCCCAATGCTTTAACGCAGTGCTCTAATGGGGGACTGTCCCCCATCGCTTTAATGCTTCATTGTGTTATGAATTCTTTTAAGGGTTGGGCTAGGTTTTGGATGTCTTGGGTTCCTTGTTGGTAGAGCGCGGTTAGTTTTCTCTTGTTTTTTTCGACGCGGCCGACGGTTAGTTTTTCGGATGGGCACACGACTAGGACATTTCCTTTTTTCTCTTCGTCAAATATATATTGCAGGGTTTCGTTGTATACCTTGTGACGGTTTTCTAAGGCCTGCACCAAGCCTGGGTATTCCTGATATTTTTTGCGAATATAGCCGCTGAACGATTGAGGCTTTTTATAATAACCTCGGTTTCTTGTGAGAACTATGACATTTCTCTGATTTCCATCTTTTATGGACTGCTTGATTGGAATGGGGTCTGCAATTCCGCCGTCCATCAAGACACGTTCTTCAAAGGGAACGACTGGGGCAAAGACCGGTAGGGAGCTTGATGCCCGCAGCAGCGTGAGCATGTCCTTTGCATAAGCTGACTTTTTATAAAAAACCGGCTCGCCCGTAATGCAATCGGTTGTTCCGACGACAAACTCCTCCTCCGCCTCATTAAAGGTTTGATAGTCAAACGGGACCAATTGATTAGGTACCTTATCAAACAGAAAATCCATTCCAAACAGCTGTCCATTTTTAACCAAATTCCTTAGTGATAGATATTCAGGATGATTGACCAGGTCAATATTCACCTGTTTATTTCGCTCAGCCTGACGGGAAATATATGAACATCCATTGCAGGCCCCGGCCGATACACCAATGGTATACGGAAAATATATATTTTCTTTCATCAGATAGCGAAGAACCCCGGCTGTGTAAACGCCTCTGCTGCCTCC
This sequence comes from Bacillus tuaregi, assembly GCF_900104575.1. Classification (NCBI taxonomy): domain Bacteria; kingdom Bacillati; phylum Bacillota; class Bacilli; order Caryophanales; family Bacillaceae; genus Bacillus; species Bacillus tuaregi. The sequence continues at coordinate 352,741 of NZ_LT629731.1, read as the reverse complement.
GCCTTCTAAAATTAAACCTATATTTTGCATATGATCTCCTTTTGCCGCCACTCAGGATGATTAGTGGCCAATTAGTTCTTCTCAACATGTTCTACCATAATGGGGGACTACTAGGGGACAGTCCCCCAGTCCTTTAACGCATTACTCTGTTGGGGGACTGTCCCCCAATGCTTTAACGCAATGCTCTGCTGGGGGACTGTCCCCCAGCGCTTTAATGTATTAGTGTGTTCTTCTCAGCATGTTCTGGTTTCTAATATTGTATCATTTTTGCGTTGAGGTCGCTTCAATGTGTTTCTGGGGATGTCCGATTGGAATTTAACATAAATAACTTTTTTTAGGATAAAATAACCGCATACATACTGAAAAATGTGGTGATTGCTTGAGCAGGAAATCTGAAGTATTTTTATTGAGAGCTTTATTTATTTTTGGATTTATACTTTTCGTCCCGCTTGTCAGGAGAAAACCCGTAAAGGATATGAATGAATGGTTACTTGTCTTTTTCATAAAAAGCTACATTTCTACCTTTGTCGATACGATTTTGAATAAAAAAGGCTATGTGAGATATCCAGTGAATTTAGTCCATCATTTCAATACGAGCGTGTTATTTAATTATCTCTTATTTCCAATAGCCTGTGTGTACTATAATCAATTGACCAAGCACTCAAGCTTAGTGGGCATCCTTATCAAGGTTTTTTTCATCAGCTTTCCAATGAGCATCATTGAGGATTGGCTTGAAAAAAATACCCAATTGGTGAAATACAGCCGTGGATGGAGCTCAAAAGTAAGCTTCTATACCCTTACACTGACTTTTTGGCTTGTTAGAGGACTCATGGCACTTATACGCCGTGTCAATAAAGAGGGTGCTGTTGAAAATAGCCTTTCATAGCTCTTTGTTTGGGATGAAGTTACTGGATATGATAGACCTACATCAATAAGTATCCTGATGAAAACCCTGGGGAGTGTCCACTTTAAGCAGAGACTATCCATACGCGGTGCCTGACACCATATCAGACACCAACGACCAAGCGATATGACACCAGCGATGACACAGCATTTGTACGGCATTTCTACTTGGGTAGGAATGCTTTTTCTTTTTTCCTCTTTAAAGCTGCAATAATTCGGCTAATTTTTCAAATTGAGTATAAAACGGAGGAATATTTTATAGTAAAATAATACTAATGATTTTACTAACTGTTTTTATACTGTTATTTGTTCTTGGTTTATGCCATACAAAAGGGGATATATATGAGGAATTTAACGGCACGCAGCAGGGCGATCGCGTTTTCCACTTTTTTATTAATTGTCAATATCATCCTAAATTTTCTATATTGGAAAAATGAATGGATGCTCTTATTCATTTCGGATTTTTTCCAAACGATTATCCCGCTTATCTCTTCTTATTGGTTGTATCAGCGGTATTCAATTGAAAAGAGCAGTGACCGGAGGTTTTGGTTATTTCTTGCTCTTGCTACGCTTAGCTTTGCTGTTGCTATGCTTATTTGGAGCTGTTACGAGATTATTTTACATATCATCGACCCGTTCCCAACTATCGCTGATATTTTCTGGAACCTGATGAATGTGTTATTGTTCACGGCCTTTATGTATCTAATTATCCAGAACCGTAAAACCTTACGCGTCAATCATATCCTTTATGATGCAAGTATCATATTTGTAGTAGCGTTCTTCTCGAGCTGGGAGTTTTTGTTCCTACCGCTTCTAAACGATTCGCTTAACCCTGAGATATTAGATAAGCTGATGGGTATTAGTTATCCGATTGGTGATTTAATCGTCCTTTTCGGACTTCTATGCTTATATTATACCGGTCGAACGAAATATCAGCCGCAGGTGTTTTGGTTTATTTCCTTAGGTATATTCCATTTTCTACTGGCCGACACGGTGTATTTATCACTGATCACGAATGGCAGCTATTACACTGGACATCCAGTTGAGCTCCTGTGGGCCGTCGGGTTGCTATTGGTGGGGCTCTCGAGCTTTTTCGGTACAGGTAAGGCGCTTCTGCCCATGCCGGGTCCACAAAGGATAGGAAAAACCACTAGCTGGGGCGCCTATGCCCTGTCACCGCGTTTGGTGATGCCGTATTTTGGTGTACTTCTGCTGTTTCTTTTGACTGTTTTTCAGGAAAAGGGCTTTAACAGCATGACGATTGGCTCCATTATTGCCATTGTGCTGATTCTTTGTCGGCAGATTTACACGTTGGCCGAGAACAGAAGGCTGCTTGGACAGCTGACTGAGTTGAACAAGGATCTGGAGCAGAGTGTCCATGACCGTACGGTTGCGCTGCGAAACAAGAATTTGCAGCTGAAAAAATCGATTCAACAGGCTGAGTATTTAGCCTATCATGATTATTTAACCGGTCTGCCGAATTTCCGTTATTTTTACAAGCAGCTGAATGACACTCTCGAGGAGGCGAAGCAAAAAGAGGAGCAGGTGGCGATTCTCTTTCTCGATTTAGATCGTTTTAAGCTGATTAATGATTCCTTCGGTCACTCTGTCGGTGATTTGCTACTGCGGCAAACGGCTGCCAGACTTCGCACCTGCGTTGGGGATTCTGGTATTTTGTGCAGGCAGGGCGGGGATGAATTTCTCCTTTTTGTCCCGAATACTAGTCAGAATAAAGCGGCCAAGCTGGCAAAGGACCTGCTTGAATCGCTGCAACAGGTGACAAAAATTCAAGATCAAGAGCTGATTGTGACTTCTAGTATTGGTGTCAGTCTGTTTCCTGACCACGGCGAGGAGGCCGACCTCTTGATTCAACGGGCCGATACTGCGATGTATTCAGCGAAAAAGGCGCTGCGGAACCGCTTTGCAGTCTATCATTCCTCCCTGACGGCGGGAACGGCTGCCATGCTGCATTTGGAAAGAGACCTTCGCTTTGCAGTCGAAAGGCAGGAATTTTTCCTTGTCTATCAGCCGTTTGTTCAAATCGAGACAGGTCAGATTACCGGGGTGGAGGCCTTGGTGAGGTGGAAGCATCCTTCGAAGGGGATTATTTCTCCGCAGCAATTTATTCCGGTTGCCGAGGAGACCGGCCTTATTATTCCGATGGGAGTATGGATTCTCGAGACATCCTGCCGGCAATGGCGGACTTGGAAGGAACAAGGCCTCCCACCGTTGACAATGGCGGTAAATGTTTCGATTAATCAGTTCATGGATGAGCAATACCTGACCCACGTTCGGCGGATTATCGACGAAACGGGAATGGATCCCAACTATCTGGAGCTGGAGATTACCGAAAATATTCCGTTTGCCAGTAGCTACGCTTCCCATGTGGTTCAGGAGCTGTTTGATATGGGAGTCCGGCTCAGCATTGATGACTTTGGGACAGGCTACAGCTCGCTGCAATATTTGAAAAAGCTGCCGATTCATACACTCAAAATTGACCAATCCTTTATCCAGGAACTGCCCCACAGCAGCAGTGATGCCTCCATCGTGCAAACCATTCTCTCCATGGCCAAGCACATGCATCTGCAGGTCATTGCCGAAGGCGTCGAAACCATGGAACAGCTGGCATTTCTGCAGCAGCATCACTGTCATGCCGCCCAAGGGTATTACTTTAGCAAACCCTTAGCCCTGATGGAAATAGAAGAACTATTAACAAGAAGTCAGGCTGTATGCATATAATCTATATGAATAAATACCCCAAGAAAAACCCGCCAATGGCGGG